>JAZURX010000033.1:0-82757 GCA_045606385.1 Bacteroidales bacterium
CATCATGGGTAATGTGTTGACCACCGCCACAGAATTTACCATCACCATCGACGAGGCTTTCATCGGAACCATTGACAAAGACCTCGAAACTGGTAATGTCACACAAAAGGATATTGCACTTACAAGTAACGGTGAAACCACTCTTTATTCTACTCTTGAAGAGGCATACTCTGCCGCAGTTGATGGTGATGTAATTACACTATCAGCAGCCGGTACATACAACATCGGCAGCATTCATCTCAAAGGCAATGCATCGGGTTCTCTCACAATTAAAGGTATCGGGAATTCGACGATAATACAAGGTAATCCATCGCCCGGAGCATCAAACAATCCCGGGAATTACGCCAACGCGCTTAACATTAAATTCGAAAATCTTACTTATAAAACAGCCAATGCCGGTTATGCCGGAGGATTCGGCGGTACAAGAAGCCAAGAATACATCAATTGTACCATTATCGGCCAATTCTACGCTCATAGCAACGCACCTCACACATTTACCAATTGTACCATCGATCCTTTGAATGGTTATCTCTACACATACGCTTCGGACTGTACATTTGATGGTTGTACATTCAATTGTTCAGAAGGTAAAGGTCTTCAAGTGTATAACGATGGCGGCGTTGCCAATAAAACCATAAACATCAAAAATTGTACATTTACCGCGGCAAAATATGGTTACACCTATCCCGGAACTCTTGCAGGAGGAGGCAAACCTGTAACCGCCATCGATATAAACAGCGTAGGTGGATCTAAATTTACCGTAAACATCGAGAACACTACCTCTACCGGATTCCCCAACGGACTCTTCAGTGGTAACGGATTGTGGAACATCAAAGGCGGTGCCGAAAATGTAACCATTAATATCGATGGTAACAATGTAAACTACATCGTTATCGATGGTAAAACCTATGGTAATGTACAAGACGCTATCAATGCTACACCCGCCGGTGGAACATTAACTCTCCCCGAAGGCGTGTATAACGGCTTGTTCGACGTGAAAAAAGACCTTACCATCGAAGGTAACAACACTACTCTCGACGGATTTGTGTATATCACCAACGCCGACGTGAAACTCAAAGGTCTCACCCTTACCAACCCCAATGGCATCAAAACCGTACCTGCCACTGCCGGCGACCTTGTAGACCAACATGTAAACGGCAATAAACCTGTCGTAGGAGTATATACCAACGCCAATGTAGAAATCGAAAATTGCACTTTCGACCTTACCGATAATATTTCATATGGTTACTACGCATATGCTTTGACCAATGCTACATTCAAGGGTTGTACATTCAACTGCAACAAGATACGTCCGATAGCCAACAACGGTGATAATTTGACCATAACCGGTTGCACATTCAACAACCAATATCACTACTCTGCTCGTATCTATGAAAATTCTGAAAAAGTACAGAACGTGGTGTTCACCGACAATATAATCGCAGGTAGCAATGACAAAGGAGAATTTGAAGGTATCAATATCAGCAAAAAAGGAGGTTCGGCCACCGTACTTGCCAACTTTACCATCAAAAGAAATACCGAAGGTTTGAAATATCGCCACCACAAAAACGTAACAATGAGCACAAACTGCACATACGATACGGATATTGAAAACTTTGCTTTCGAGCGCGAACAATAATCAACGACAATTACTTTATAACTACTGCGCCCCCCCCCACAAAGAGGAGGCGCAGTTTTTTTGCTCAAATATGGAGCAAAATTTCTTAAAATTAATTCTAAAATATCATTTTACAATCGATAAAATTTCTACCTTTACAACATAAAACAAACACTGACAACCGAAATATATTCACATTGATATAAAACCATGAAATACAAAGCATTGCATTCAAAATTTAATATTAAAAAAATCAGCGTGACTTCACAATACAATGCAACAAACTATTACACTATGAAAAACTTATATGCAAAATGCATTTCCCTCTAAAAATTCTCTCGTTGACACAAAAAAAATAAAATTTGGCGTAAAAGCGTTACCGGTGACATAATATTATATACACATTTGCAATTAGAAAACAGAATAAAAAAAATATCCTATGAAAAAAACAGTAATCCTTCTTATCGTATGGATTATTACAATCACGACATCTTTGGCAGCAGATGTCGTCTACCTCAATCTCGACGGAGAAATCGTCGATCAGTCGTACACCACACAGAATCTGTATGCCGAAATGTATGCCCCCGAAACCCCCAATGGAATATCGGTACTGATATATCCGGGCGGCGCATACGCATGGAAAGGAATGACTTACGAAGGATCTGACTTTGCCCCATTCTTCAACAACTTGGGTATTACAATCTTCGTCGTAAGCTACGCCCTGCCCAATGGAGTTGCCAAAGCACCACTCGAGAGTTGCGAACGCTTCATGCGAGCCGTAAAGGCAAAATCGGCCACTTGGAATCTTGACCCGGAAAAAATCGGTGTTATGGGCTCTTCAGCCGGTGGACATTTAGCTACAACTCATGCCACCCATTTCAGTAACGACACACGACCTGCATTTCAAATACTATTATACCCCGTTGTTTCGATGAAATCGGGACTTACACACGATGGCTCACGCACAGCCCTATTAGGAAATACACCCGGAGAACACGATATTCATTACTACTCCAACGAATTACAGGTAAAAGACAATACACCCAAAGCATATATAGCCCTGAGTGAAGACGACGCTGTTGTCCCTGTCGATAACAGTATCTTATACTACAAAGCCTGTATCGACCATGGAATACCGGCCGAATTACAAATATATCCTTCGGGAGGCCACGGCTGGGGATACAACGACTTTGCCTACCGCACCGTATTCCTGAGCACACTTAGAAGCTGGCTAAAAACCAATGTATTGAATGGAAATCTATAAACAAAGATGCCATGAAAAAGACGGTTCTTATATTTATCACATTTGTATGCACCACAATAGTACAAGCATACGATTTCGAATCCAACGGATTCTATTTCAATATATTATCGGAAAATGAAGTAGAAGTCACCAACAACGGGTACAATACATACGCCGGTTCCTTGAACGTGCCTGCATCAATCACTTACGAAAGTAAAACCTACATCGTAACTGCCATTGGCGACAACGCTTTTATAGGTTCTACCCGACTCTACGGCATTACCATACCCGAAGTCAAAACAATAGGTCGTAAAGCATTCCACGGGTGCACCACACTGCGCAAAATAGAATTACCACAGACCTTGACAGCAATCGGTGATTTTGCATTTTCGCAGTGTGAAGACATGAAAGCCATTACAATACCTGCATCGGTAACGCATATCGGCACAAAAGCTTTCATGCACTGTATATCTTTGGCTACACTCGAAGTAGAAAGTAACAATACAACTTATTGTAGCGAAAACAATATCATATACGACAAAACAAAAACATCTCTCCTACACGCCACACCAACGTACAGCGGGGCATTGACCATAGCCGAAACAGTAAGAGAGATAGGCGACAACGCCTTTACCGAATGCGCCGGTCTCACATCGGTCGACCTATCTAATGTAGAAACAATCGGTGATTTTGCATTTTTCAACTGCACAAAACTCACAAAAATTGAAATACCTTCATCGGTCACAAAAATAGGATTCGGAGCTTTTATGAATTGCTCCGGCACAAGAACCTTGTCTTTAGGAACAAATGTAACAGAACTCGGGGGACATTCTTTTTTCCGATGCAACAAGATGACCTCTGTAAATATTGCGTGTAAAGAACTTAAAATAGGTAAAAGCGCCTTTGCAGATTGCAGACAACTCTCCATAAAAGAATTACCCGAAGGGGTAAGTGAGATTGGCGAATATGCATTCTGCAGTTGTGTAAAACTACCCTCCATGAAATTTCCCAACACATTACACACTATAATGGGACGAGCCTTTATGGCTTGTTCGAACATGACCAAACTGAATTTTGGCAATAGCTTGGAGAGTATTGGCGATAGTGCCTTCTACAAATGTGAACGAATACAAGAAGTATCTATCACCACCCCCGAGCCCCCCAGTATCAAACTAAGCACATTTGCTTATGCTACATATACATACTACCCGTTGAATGTAGTAGTTGGGGCAGCTACCACTTACGCCAATGCCGATTACTGGAAAAAATTCAAAATCATCAACGAAACGGCTGCCATAGATACCCATACAAGCCAATCTATCACTATTTATGGCAGTGATGGTCGCATATATATAACAGGTATAACCGACCCATCGACCTATGTAGCGGTATACAATATTTCGGGCCAAAAAATCGCTAACGGGAACGTAGCCTTCATCGGCAATAAGAGACTGAGCCGAGGTACATACATCGTAATCGTAAATGGTAAGGCTTCAAAAATTATATTATAAATAGTATTTCAGAACAAAATTCACCTAAAGATAGATATCATGAAACATTTTACAAAAAAATCTCTCTTGGCTGTATGCGCGTTGACACTCAGCCTCTCTGCTTCCGCCCAAATTCAGTGGAAGCAGGACAACACAACATTCTTGGGAACCCACCGTACGGCTCCAATCTTGGCCGACTTCAACAATGACGGCCTCATGGATATTTATTATGGCGGGCAATACGATCACACCCATACCGGCTGGGAATGGCAAATACAAACCAACCTATACCTCAACAACGGTGACGGCACATGGGAATATGACGGATACCAACGCATGCCCCGCACTGAAATGCAAGAGGTACTCGATGATGCAGGTAATCCCGTACTCGATGGTGAAGGCAACCCCACCTATCAAGAAGTAACCGTATATGACCGCATATGGCCCAAATCGGGACTTCCGGGAAACACCTACTCTGTATACCAAGTACTTGATTACAACAACGACGGACTTGTAGACATTATCATCAATGGTAAAAACGAATGGGACATATTCGACAATGCGCACCCCGCTTATTATACCTATCTGTATAAAAACATAGGTGATGGGAAATTCGAAGTGGTTGCCGATGCCGCATTCCCCATGATGTATCATGAAGACAAGAATTTCAATCCTATTGCCGTGGGCGACTACAACCGAGACGGATACACCGACCTTCTTTTCTCGGTATGTCTCAATGAAAAAGAAGCCGACAATTATCCCGGTCGTGCCGTATATCTATACCGCAATGAAAATGGTACCGGTACATTCTCCTTACAAAATATAGCCGACACAAAAGGGGGTGTATGGACTTCGGAAATAACAGATGACCAAGGTATTGTAATCACAGAAAAAGAGAAACTCGAAGGGTTATTTGCACCTATCAGTGGCAATGCAATCTTTGCCGACATTAACAACGATGGCTGGCTCGACATCTTAGTAAACGGCTGGAGTGATGTAGAAATAAGCGGTCACGCCGCCGGCAACAACGGTAGTGTATACCTCAACCAAAATGGCGAAAAATTCATTGATATAACCTCTGAAATCGCATCGTTTTACACCTTACGTAATTCATCTTCGTGTGTAGGCGACCTTAACCTCGACGGATTCCTCGATTGGATAATAACAGGCTGGGGCGATGGCGGTGTAAACTGGAATACATACACATTCCTTGGAACAGGTTCCGGAGAAGATGGTGCGACATTTGAAGACCCCTTTGATTGCAACACATTGGGACTACCCGGTTGTGAAAACGTCAAAACCTATATGCGCGACTTCAATGTCGATGGATTTATGGACATTTACTATAGTGGCAATAGTAATGACAACGATGAAGTATGGTTTGGTGATGAAACAGGAATGTTTACCCGCCAAGAACCTGTCGGTATGATTCATATACAAAGTGCCGGCATAGGTGATGTAAATAACGACGGTTATACCGACGTAATGGTGACCGGCTATGGCTGGGACCTCACCATGTGGAATGAAACAAACCAAAGTTATGGACAATGGGACGGATATGCAGGGCTCAATACCAACGGTGGAGGTGATGTCGTTGAAGCGCCGGCTGCACCCACCAATGTAAGCGCCAATTATACCGACGGCAAACTGAACATTTCTTGGGAATATGACATCGACGCAGCCATCGTTACCGGACTTGTGTATAATATATATGTAAAGAAAGCCGATGGTAGTGTATATACCATGCTCCCGGCCAATATTGAAAATGGATACATCAAAGTAGGTTGTAACCGCGAAACAGCTATTCGCCCCACACTTACATCCTACTCACTTACCATGCCGGCCGGCGAATATACCGTCGGAGTTCAAGCCGTGAGTACAATGACCGAAACACAGAGTGCATTCACCAGCGTCGTTGCCGAAACAACCGGCATAGTAGACGTTGAAAGCGCTGCCGAGGTTATCGCTACCGAATACTATAATATGCAAGGGCAGAAACTAAGTAAGGCCCCTGAGACCGGAGCTTATATCGTAAAAGCTATCAAAGCCGACGGCAACGTCAATGCAACCATCAATATCAAATAACAAACACCATCTTTTATCCGTATTTAGAGAGAGGGGGCACACTCCTCTCTCTTATTGTTTTTACAAGGAATACATTTTCATTTTAGAGTGTTTTGCCACTGCATTTCATTTTACAATTTTCGAAATCATAAGATTTTACATAAAACGAACAATAATTTTGCAGTAAAGAAAAAAAGTTGTACCTTTGCCCCGCAATTGAAAAAAGTATTAACCAATACAATAAAAAAAATTATGAACCACTACGAAACCGTTTTCATTTTGACTCCCGTTTTGTCTGATGTTCAGATGAAGGAAACGGTAGACAAGTTCAAATCGATTCTCACCGAGCAAGGTGCCGTAATCGTGAACGAAGAAAACTGGGGATTGCGCAAATTGGCCTATCCTATCCAGAAGAAATCTACCGGCTTCTACCAATTGTTGGAGTTTGATGCAGAACCTACTGTCATCGAAAAACTTGAAGTAAACTTCCGTCGCGACGAACGCGTAATCCGTTTCTTGACCTTCAAGATGGATAAATTCGCAGCCGAATATGCCGCTAAGAGAAGAAATGTAAAATCATCAAAAGAAGAGAAGGAGAATTAATCATGGCACAAGCACAATCTGAAATCAGATATTTGACCCCTCCCTCGGTGGATGTAAAAAAGAAAAAATACTGCCGTTTCAAAAAGAGCGGTATTAAATACATCGACTACAAAGATCCCGAATTCTTGAAGAAATTCTTGAACGAACAAGGTAAAATATTGCCTCGTCGTATCACCGGAACTTCACTCAAATTCCAACGTCGTATTGCACAAGCTGTAAAACGTGCCCGCCACTTGGCTTTGCTGCCCTACGTAACCGATATGATGAAATAATCTAAAGTAAGGAGGACACAAGCATGCAAGTAATATTGAAAGAAGATATTGTGAATTTAGGTTATAAAGACGATGTTGTAACCGTAAAAAACGGCTACGGTCGTAACTACCTTATTCCCCAAGGCAAAGCAGTAATCGCGACTCCCGCCGCTTTGAAACAATTGGCAGAGAACCAAAAACAACGCGCGCACAAACTCGCTAAAATTAAACAAGACGCTATCGAGTTGGCAGCAAAATTGGAAGGTGTTGCTCTTACTATCGCCACCAAAGCCAGTGCAACCGGTAAAATCTACGGTTCAGTTACCAATATCCAAATCGCAGAAGAGTTGGCTAAACTCGGACACGAAGTAGATCGCAAAATCATCGTGGTAAAAGAAACCGTAAAAGAACTCGGTTCTTTCAAAGCCACAGTAAAATTGCACAAAGAAGTAAGCGTAGAAATTCCGTTCGAAGTAGTAGCCGAAGAAGTTGCTGCCGAATAATTTCGACCCTTATAACAAACAAACGGGGTTGCACCAATAGTGATGCAACCCCGTTTTCCATATATATATCAGATAAAATTAGAGATGCTGATTTTATCTATACTTATCAATGAAAAAACTTGAGAATTCTATAATCAGGTGACAATTATTCACCTTTTTCTTTGGTCTCTTCTCGAGGAATGATTATTGAGGTGTATATCTGTATCACAGTACCCATAATGAAGAGAACCACCCAATCAGCTCCACCCCGCCAATACATCAGTGCCGCCGCGGCCAAAAATATCACCGATGAAAAAAGTTCCTGTCTATACAAGCGACGTAAACGAATATTATTACCGCGATATCTGCGCGTAATGCGGGCAATAAACATACCTATAGCTCCTACCGCCAAAAAGCAAGCCGGCAACATTGGCACAAAAGTATATGCAACTGCACCTAACAACACTGCTATAGCCGAGCACTGGAACAAAAAATTTCTGGCAGAATCTTTCATCACTCTTCGTCGATAATTATATACACATCTTCATTCGCACGCTTCATCTGATAAGTTTCACGAGCGAATTTTTCAAGGCTTTCCTCATCTGATTTCAACTCTTCCAACCGCATACGATCTTTATTTATAGACTTGCGATAACGCGCCACTTCACGACGTAATTGTGAAATCTGAGCGCTATAACGATAGCTATTTATAACACTGAAATCACTAAAAAACGCCATATCGAGACACAGAAATGCAACAAAACAGAAAACGACAGGTCTTTTACGAATCAGAGTCCAGACACGGAGAAGAATCTCTTTCATATCAAATAAGAATTATTGTCACAAACATACAAAAAGTATCCGGAAGAATAAAATTTGAAGAATCAAAAATCTGCTATTATAACAAATTAGAGAAAAGAAAAACAAAAAAATCCATAAATAGAAAATAAATAAGTCCGCACAACGGTATATTCAACACTCTTTCGTATCTTTGTCGGGATAAATTCGATATATGAACCTCGTCATAGACCAAGGTAATACGACCATAAAAACGGCTTTGTTTACAAACGAAGCGACAGAGCCTGAGCACATAGAGCGCGTAGAGTATTTCGACACCGACTATATTATATCTCTTCTGACACGATATGATATAACGGCATGCATATATTCTACTGTCTCCAATGTCTCAGATGATACACTATCCATGTTGCGTACACATGTAACAGATAGTATATTTTTTACAGCCGACACACCACTTCCGATAAAAATAGACTACCTCACACCACATACTTTGGGGCGCGACCGTGTGGCAGCAGTAATCGGTGCTTATGAGCGAACAAAATCGAGAAACGCGCTGATAATCGATGCCGGAACATGTATCACCTATGACCTGCTCACAGCCGACGGACATTATGTCGGAGGGAACATCGCACCCGGCATAAAAATGCGGCTTCGCGCCATGCACGAGCACACAAGCAAATTACCCGAAATAGAAAAAAACGGTGCAGTTCCTGCAATAGGCTATGACACAGAAACCGCCATGCGTTCAGGGGCGATATGGGGCATTTGTCACGAAATCGAAGGTTATATTTCGATTTTACAAAACAAATATCCTGAACTTTTGATTTTTTTAACGGGTGGCGACGCGTTTTTATTGGCAGACAAATTAAAAAACACCATCTTTGTAGACGAAAGTCTTGTACTGAAAGGACTAAACAGAATATTAAATTATAATGTTACAAAATAAATCGATATTTTACCTGTTTGTGACACTCTTGATGAGTATATCGACAACCGGAGCACAAGCACAAAGCAACACATCTACCCCATATTCACGATACGGATACGGGATACTCGACAACCAAGCCATAGGAGCTTCTCGCGCCTTAAGCGGTGTAGGATACGCACTACAAAGCGGCAAACAAATAAATCCCAAAAACCCGGCCTCGTATGCCGCTATCGACACACTTACATTCCTATTTGATGTAGGAGTAAGTGTCACAAGCAATCGCATGACCGAGAATAGCATATCGGAAAGACGCGCCAAATGGAGCTTCGACTATGTTGCCTTACAAATACCTTTGGCTCGCTGGCTTGCCGCATCTGCCGGCATGATGCCCTATTCGACTGTGGGATACAATTATATGGGCGAAATAGAGAATGGTTCTGTACGGCAAGAAGGTACCGGCAGCATCAACCAAGTATATTTAGGCCTCGGAGCACATATATTCAAAGGTTTTACTATAGGCGTAAATTTCAAATATCTTTTTGGAGAAATAGAGAACAACTCTGTGTCGGCGTCGAACATCGATGCAACAAATGCCACGATGTTCAGCAACATCATGGATATATCGGACTACCGCATAGAAGTGGGAGCCCAATACAAATTAAACATCAATGAGAAAAATAGGCTATCGATAGGTGCTGTTTTTACCCCCGGGAAAAAATTACTTGGGAACAATTACATCAGCGGAGGCAACTACAATACATCGAGTGGAAATACTACGGTATTTGAAAACGACACACTGACGATGAAAAACGGTTATTCTCTTCCCGATACTTATGGGGCAGGTATATGCTATGTATTTGATGAGCGATTGACTGTTGGTGCAGATTTCAGCTATCAGGCATGGAGCAGAGCAAAATTTGATGGCAAAAGCGATTACTTTAACGACTACCTCAATATCGCAATAGGAGCAGAATTTTTACCTCGTATATATTCTAACAACTTCATGCAAAGCGTACGCTATAGAGCCGGAGTAAATGTGGGTCGCTCATATGCCCGCATCAAATCAAAGACAAGCTATAACGACTTGTGGGAAGCAGGATTTACTATCGGTGCCGGTATCCCGATGAAAAAAAACAAATCAATTGTAAACATATCTTTCGGCTATCAAAATCGTCGTACAACACCGACATCACTGGTAACAGAAAACGAGTTTAAGGTCTCATTAGGTCTCACATTCAATGAAATGTGGTTCTATAAGAGCCGCCTACACTAATCGATGAAACTTGCGACGATAAAATCTAAACTCAAGGACAGACGCACACTTGCAATTTTAGCAGGCGTAATGATTCTCTGTACCATTATAGTCGCATCTGTTTGTTCACCCGAAAAAGGAGAGAAAAAATATATTCAAAGTTTTGAAGACCCCAAAGCCGTACCCTCACTATCGACATTCGATGTAAATACGCTTATATCAGACTCGGGTGTGACACGTTACCGGATCAAAGCCAAAGAGTGGAAAGTCTACGACAAAGCCGATGAACCCTATTGGTATTTTCCACAAGGTATTTTTGTTGAAAAATTCGACTCGATATTTGCCACAGAATCATTTATAATAGGCGACACAGCCACATTTTACAACAAAAAGCAATTGTGGCGTCTCAGAGGCAATGTTCGCATAGAAAATATGCAGGACGAACACTTTTTTACCGAAGAAATATTTTGGGATCAGCAAAAGAAAAGTATATACTCCGATAGTGCCATTCATATAGAACGTGTCGATCGTATAATAGAGGGCGTAGGTTTCAAATCGAACGAAGCTATGACGCGATATAAAATTTTGAATACAACCGGTATATTTCCCATTGATAAAGAAAATAGCCAAGACAGCACCAGGACCGACAAACAAACAGTCTCGAGAAAACGGGAAAGTAACGCCAAAAGATTTGCTCCCAACAAATGATTTTTGTACTCATCACTATAACTTTACTGATGGCTGCTCTATTCTCGGGATCCGAAGCAGCATTTTTTGCGACAAACAGAGTAAGAATAGGACTTGAAGCACAAAACCACTCTGTAAGCGGACGAGTACTCATGACATTTTATAAACAGCCCGAACAATTTATTACTACATTATTGATAGGCAACATCATTTGCATAATAATCTTTGGTATTACAACAGCTCGACTTATCAGTGAATATTCGGGAATATACGCATTAGCCAAACCTATAACCATACTTATCCAAATATTCGTTGTCACACTATTTACCCTCATATGCACAGATTTTATTCCAAAAACTATATTTCGCATCAAGCCATATACCACATTAAGAACATGCGCCCTGCCTTTATACATTATATACATATTATTATATCCGCTCGCCTACATTTCTCGCGGAATATCCAAAGGGCTATTACACATATCGGGGCACCAACATCTTGCCGAAAAATATAATTCGACAATAAGTAAAAGCGACCTCGACCAATTCATACAACAAAGTATCGAAGGTATTGACAACAATACCCACATAGAGGCCGAGGTTAAAATTCTACAAAAGGCTCTCAAGTTTTCACAACGCAGTACGCGCGACTGCATGATACCTCGTACCGAAATCGCAGGTATCGAAGTCGACAACATTTCCAAGGATGAGCTGATCACACTATTTACAGAAAGCGGATACTCAAAAATTCTCGTATACAATAAAAGCCTCGACCATATTGTAGGATATATACACTCCTCAGATTTATTCAGGAAAGCGGGCGAGCCTCATAAACTGATACGCCCAATAACACAAGTCCCCGGTAGCATGCCCGCTCAAAAGTTAATGCATATACTGATGCGTCAAAAGAGAAGTATTGCAGTTGTAATAGATGAACATGGCTACACCGCCGGTATTGCATCACTCGAAGATATAGTAGAAGAAATTTTCGGAGAGATCGAAGACGAGCATGACATTACCCGATACAGCATGCGAAAAAGTGACAACGGATATTATGAATTTTCGAGGCGCACAGAAATCGAAAAAATCAATAAAATATTCAATCTCGACATTCCCGAAAGCAACGAATATAAAACCATCATAGGATATATTCTGTATCACCATCGAACACTCCCCCGACAAGGAGAATGCATCGAAATAGGAAATCGCACATACGAAATAACATCACAAAAAGGAGAAAAAGCCGACCTTATAAGAGTACATGAACATACGTACAAAAAAGAAAAACTCAAAAAAAGCCCGCAAAACACATAAATAACTATTTTTTTTTGTATCTTCGTGCGCTTATTATAGGCTACGGCCTCAAATCGAAAACTTAAAAACAGACATATAAATGGCTATCTTACAGAAAATCAGAAACAAAGCAGGATTACTTGTTGTTGTTATTGGAGTTGCCTTGCTCGCATTCATTATAGGCGACTTCCTCAATTCGGCGCAAGCCTTTTTCAGAATGTCGCAAGACAAAGTTGTTGTTGTAAACGGTACGAAAGTTACCACGCAGGAATTTTCTGAATTGGTGAGCCGCCGTACCGAAGAGATGCAAAACATGTTCCGCCAACAATACGGAATGTCAATGCCAGAAGGTTATTCCGACCGTATTAACAAAAGCGTATTCGACCAAATCGTTGACGAAATGCTCATCAGCGATGCCGCAGAAGAAATTGGAGTCATCGTATCTACCGATGAGTTGAACGACATGTTGTACGGCGACCACATTGCACCGCAAATACAACAACAATTCAGCAGCAAAGCCGAATTGCTCAACTTCCTCCAAGTGATATTGAGTGAAGACCTTTCACAATATCCCGAAAATGTAATAGAACAAATTCAAGAATATCGTGTAAATTGGGAAAATCTTAAAGGCGACATCAAAAAGCAACGTCTTGCCAACAAATACCTCGGTCTCGTATCAAAAACAATGGCTCCCAATAAATACGACTTACAAGCATCATACGACAACAGCCGTCGTACCGTGGAATTTAACTATGCTTTGCAGCCCTATACAAGCGTATCAAATGATGACGTAACGGTAAGCGCAGAAGATTTGAATGCCACATACAATGCAAAAAAAGAAAACTATAAACAAAATGCCAGCCGCACAATCAAATATATTGCGGTAGACATCGTTCCCAGCGAAGCCGACTACAAAGCCACAGAGGATAAAGTCAATGAATTACGTCCTGCATTTGTTTCGACCGATGATATGAGCGGATTCCTCACATTCAATACCGACGTACCTTACAGCGAAGCTTATGTAGCTGTAAGCGGCATGGACGAGGAGATGAAAAATTTTGTTCAAAAATCGAAAGTAAACGATGTATACGGGCCATTCTTTGAGAATGAATCATATAAAATATATCGATTGATGGGCAAACGCAACGCACCCGATTCAGTAAAAGTACGTCACATCATGTTCCCGCTCCAAGGTGATGCCGCTCTTACTGCACGTATCGATAGTATATACAATGTCTTGAAAAATGGTGGTGACTTTGCTACTATCGCTACCCAATATTCATACGAACAAAATTCGGGCAAAAACGGTGGTGAAATCGGCTGGATTTCAGAAACTGATGCCGTAGAATTTGGCAAAGAATTTACCAACCACTGTTTCCTTACCGGTAACAAAGGTGTAGTACGCGTAGAATCTCCATACGGAATACACTTGGTGCAAGTAACCGATCGTAAAGCACCGGTTGCTAAAGCCAACGTAGCCCAATTGGTTATGACTGTACGTCCCAGCTCAGAAACATATAGTAACCTCTATAACAAAGTAAGTTCTTACATTGCCACCAATAACAAAAAAGAAAGTTTCGAAGCTAATGCAACCACCGAAGGTCTTATGGTGAATACCGCAACAGTAGGAACTGACGATATCATGGTTGGAACCATCAATGATGGTCGTTCGATTGTAAAATGGGCTTTCAATAGCAAACCCGAAACATTGTCAGAGATTTTCAATCTCGAAAATCGTTTCATCGTGGCTATGGTAACCAATGCCGTAGAGGAAGGTTATATGTCGCAAGCATCAGTAGAGCCCATCTTACGTCAGCAACTCCTTAACGAGAAGAAGGGTGAAAAATTAAGCGCCGACCTCAAAGCCAAAAATTTTGCCAATATCGATGCTGCCGCAAGTGATATGAACGCCAAAGTAGAAGAAGCAAAATTCATCACTTTCAACACTGCTTCAATTGCCGGTCTCGGTACCGAAAATGCATTGATAGGAGCTGCCACTGTTGCAGAAAAAGGCAAATTACAAGGCCCTGTAGCCGGTAACAGAGGTGTGTACATGTTCACTGTAACCAACCAGTCGAACAATACCCAACCTATGGACACCCGCGCCGAAACCGAAAAATACAATCAGAAAGTCTATACGCTTATGAATCAATTCATGAGTGTACTTCGTGACAACTCTGATATCGAAGACAATCGTATCAAATTCTATTAATACAGAATCACATTCCGACATACTATACTCAAAGAGCGAAGCCCAACGGTTTCGCTCTTTAATTTGTTTATCACTATAGAGAAAATTTGCATACATTTTTTAGGGGATAAAAGAAGTTTCCGAAAGATATAGAAATCAAAATTGAGCAGGACACACAAAATTGGAAAAACTTCAAAATGAAAAATGAAAGAGTAATTGGAATATACCGAAACTATTCCCTACCTTTGTGCAAAGCGTATCGCAACGCATACACACATAAAAAAGCGTGACGTATGACAACAAAAGAATGTCTGGCAGGAAAAACATTATCGGAACTATCGGCCATTGCCACACAATATGGCATGCCACGATTTACAGCCTCACAAATGGCCTCGTGGCTATACAAGAAACGAGTCACCACGATAGAAGCCATGAGTAATCTATCGAAAGCCAACCGACAACGCATCGACGAAAATTATGAGGTCGGCTACCGCGCGCCGGTAGAGGCAAATCGTTCTGCCGATGGCACCATAAAATACCTTTTTGCCGTAGGGAGTGACTTTATCGAAAGCGTATATATACCCGACCGCGATCGCGCCACTCTATGCGTATCGTCACAGGTAGGCTGTAAAATGAACTGCCGATTCTGCATGACCGGCAAACAAGGATACAAACGCAACCTCACTGCCACTGAAATCATCAATCAAATAGTATCAATACCCGAACACGAATCGCTAACAAATATTGTATTCATGGGCATGGGTGAGCCACTCGACAATGTGGACGAAGTAATGAAAGCACTCGAGATACTGACATCTGAATGGGGTTTTGCATGGAGCCCAACACGCATCACCCTATCTACTATCGGAATCACACACAACCTTCGAAAATTCCTCGACGACAGCCGTTGTCATTTGGCGGTAAGTCTTCATAATCCTTTTGCAGATGAGCGCCAAACTATGATGCCGATACAAAAGGCCTACCCTATAGAACAAGTGTGCGATTTACTGCGTCAATACGATTTCAGTCATCAAAGACGACTATCATTTGAATATATTGTATTCGAGGGATACAACGATAGTATGACCCACATCAATGAATTGGGACATCTGCTCAAAGGTCTCGATTGTCGCATCAATCTTATTCGATTTCATGCTATACCTAACGTAGACCTACACAGTCCGACAACAGAAAAGATGGAGGCTATACGCGATGCCATTACTCGCAAAGGAATAATCTGTACCATACGCGCATCACGCGGTGAAGATATTAAAGCCGCATGCGGTATGTTGTCAACGGCCAAGAAAAAAGGTTCAGACCTATAATGAATATTCATAATGGGCACAAAGTTTTTTTTGCGTAATCATTTTATAACAAAACACATACGCCTAAACAACTTCAAAGTTGTCACGCGATTTGGATTTTCAACAAAAATATATTATCTTAGCATATTTATATAATTTACCATTGTAAAAGAAAGGAAATATAATGGAACATAAATTGAGAATAGGAATCACCCACGGAGATATCAACGGTGTGGGTTATGAAGTAATATTAAAGACCCTCTCCGATCCTCGTATTGTAGAGATATGTACCCCTATTTTATACGGCTCGTCAAAAGTTGCGGCATACCATCGTAAAGCCCTCGACCTTCCTCCATTCAATTTCAACATTATCACCTCGGGAGACCAATGCGTAGCAGGCAAGGTGAATATGATAAATTGTTTCGATGATGAATTAAAAGTAGATCTTGCCAAGGCTACCCCCCAAGCCGGAGAAGCCGCACTATTGGCACTCGAAGCCGCCACAGCCGACTTACAAGCGGGATTTATCGATGCCATAGTCACTGCCCCCATAAACAAAGATAGCATCCAAAGCAATAAATTTAATTTTCCTGGACACACTGAGTATTTTGAAACGCGAGTAGGCAATGGGCAAAAATCACTTATGATATTGCTCAATGACCGAATACGTGTCGCATTAGTAACCACACACGTTGCCATAAGCCAAGTGCCTGCACTTATTACTCAAGAACGCGTGCTCGAGAAATTAGAAATATTCAATCGCAGTCTGCAAGAAGATTTCCTTATTCAGAAACCCCGTATTGCCGTATTATCGCTCAACCCTCATGCCGGAGAAAACGGGCTGCTAGGTAGCGAAGAACAAGACATTATTATTCCCGCACTCAACGAAGCCGAGAGTCGTGGCATACTTTGTTTCGGGCCTTACGGTGCCGACGGATTTTTCGGAGCAGGACAATTCAAGCATTTCGATGGAATATTGGCCATGTATCATGACCAAGGGTTAGCTCCATTCAAAGCCTTAGCCATGGAAAATGGTGTAAACTATACTGCAGGATTACCAATAGTTCGCACATCTCCGGCTCATGGAACAGCCTACAATATCACCGGGCAGAATAAAGCTTCAGAAGAATCGTTCCGCCACGCCTTATACCTTGCCATTGATGTGTACAACAACCGCATCACACATCGCGAAGCACATAAAAACCCTCTGCGTAAACAATATTTCGACAAGAGCGGCGATAAAGAAGTACTCGACCTCACAGCTCCCGAGAAAGAAGATTAACTGAGCACCATTATATATAAAGGAAGAGGCTGACCGAGAAACTTAATAAACTTTCTCGGTCAGCCTCTTCAAGGTGCTATTAACTCAACAGAAATATCTTCTATTATAACGACTTCGCAAATTAAAAGGGAAGGTCATCTCCAGCCTCAGCAGGAGGTATAGCAGGGGGAGGTACCGAACCCATATCGGGAGGAACGGGGGCTCCGGCTACAACAGAAGCTTTTTCTATTTTCCACGCACGCACAGAGGTATACCAACGACCATTATACTCACGGCTATCAAGGTCGTAACTTACCACTACCTCATCGCCAATTTCCACCGGATATTGCTCAATACGTGCACCACTTAATTGGAAACAAACTTTCGAAGGATATTGACCATCAGTTTCCAAAACATATTCTTGTATCTTCCATTCTTTACCGGTAGCCTTACTCGTACCACTTTGCGGTGCGAGCACATGTATTATGTGACCTTTTATTTCCATACGACTTTTACAATATTATATTATAAGACAAAGATAGGGAATTTTCGGATAGAGCGTATAGGTAAATTCTTAAAAAATGAGGTAATATCTTGGATTGCTTTAAAAATGATGATTTAGAGCAATAAATATGCATGTTTGTAAAAAAAATCGAATTATCTTTGTACCATAAAATGGGCAAAGTCTCATCTGTTTCAACCATAACAGGCAAATAGTAACAACGATAATATGAACGAAAACAAAAATTTGATAGACACTATCATAGAGAGTATTCAAGAAAAAAAAGGTAAAAAAATAACCGTTGTAGACTTAACCGAAATCAGTTCATCATCGGCACAATACTTTGTTATATGTCAAGGAGGTTCGGCCATGCAAGTAGCAGCCATAGCCGACTCGGTACGTGAAATGACATTGGAAAACGCCGGCGTAAAACCATTTAACTATGACGGATACCAAAATGCTCAATGGATTGTTATTGATTACGGACATATATATGTACACGTTTTCCAACCCGAACAACGAGACTACTACAAACTTGAGCAGCTATGGAGTGATGCCAAATTGACAGAAATTCCCGACTTGGAATAATTTTTGCTCATCACAAGTTTGTATAAACATAACTCTCACAGATATTTTATGGCAAATAACACAAAGCCCGGTGGTAATCATAAAATGTTCCGTCCAAATCTTTACTGGATGTACGCGCTCATAGCCTTATCGCTTATCGGTGTATATTACATGAACGACGGCTCGGCAACCCAAGAAAAGAGCTGGACAGAACTGAAACAATACGCTCGAGAAGGCGGTGTAAAAGAAATTATTGCATATAGCGACGAAGGCTATGTAGAGGCAATACTCCAAGACTCCACCGCACTCAAAGTATTTGGCACCAATGATATAAAAAAGTTGGGGCCTAACCCTAAAATCTATGTAACCGTTCCTAATGAGACTTTTGATAATGAAGTTGAGCGTTGGAAAAAAGAAACAGGAATGGATATACCCACACATTACGAAAAGAGTAGTAATTTCGGTAATATCTTTTGGTCGTTTGCCCCGATACTCCTTATATTCCTACTATGGTTTTTCTTGATGCGACGCATGTCGGGCGGAGGTGCCGGCGGAGGTGGCGTATTCAATGTCGGCAAGTCTCAAGCCAAACTATTTGACAAAGAAGGTTCCATAAAAGTATCGTTCCAAGATGTAGCCGGACTATCAGAAGCGAAACAAGAAGTAGAAGAGATTGTCGAATTTTTGAAGAACCCGAAACGATATAACGAATTGGGCGGAAAGATACCTAAAGGTGCTTTATTGGTAGGCCCTCCGGGTACAGGTAAAACACTACTTGCCAAAGCCGTTGCCGGCGAGGCCAATGTACCGTTCTTCTCCATGTCAGGTTCGGACTTCGTAGAGATGTTTGTGGGTGTAGGAGCATCACGCGTACGCGATCTCTTCCGCCAAGCCAAAGAGAAAGCCCCGTGTATCATCTTTATCGACGAAATCGACGCAGTGGGTCGTGCACGTGGTCGTAATCCGAATATGGGTTCGAACGATGAAAGAGAAAACACATTGAACCAACTACTTACCGAAATGGACGGTTTCGGGACCAACAGCGGAATCATTGTACTCGCCGCCACCAACCGCGTAGATATACTCGACAAGGCATTGTTGCGTGCCGGACGATTTGACCGCCAAATATATGTTGAACTCCCCGACCTTAACGATCGTAAAGAAATATTCAAAGTACACCTCAAAGGTGTAAAAATAGATGAATCGGTCGACATTGATTTGCTGGCACGTCAGACTCCAGGATTTTCGGGCGCAGATATTGCCAACGTATGTAACGAGGCTGCACTCATTGCGGCACGTAAACGCAAACAATGGGTACAAAAGCAAGATTTCATGGATGCCGTCGACCGCATCATCGGAGGTCTCGAAAAACGCACAAAAATCACGACAACCGACGAGAAACGTTCCATCGCCATACATGAAGCCGGACATGCATCGCTAAGTTGGTTCTTGCAATATGCCAATCCCCTCGTAAAGGTAACTATTGTTCCCCGCGGAAAGGCACTCGGAGCAGCATGGTATCTACCCGAAGAACGCCAAATTACCCCCAAAGAGGCTATGCTCGACGAGATGTGTGCCACACTCGGAGGTCGCGCTGCCGAAGAATTGTTTATCGGACGTATTTCGACAGGAGCTGCCAATGACTTGGAGCGCGTCACCAAGCAAGCATACGCCATTGTGGCATACTTCGGCATGAGCGACGCATTGCCCAATATCTCTTATTATGACTCGACCGGGCAAGAATACGGATTTACCAAGCCATACAGCGAGGAAACTGCCCGTGCCATCGATAAAGAAGTAAGCCGTATCATCAGCGAACAATACGAAAGAGCTAAAAAAATTCTTGCCGAGCATGCCGATGGTCACGCACAACTGACCCAAGTACTGATAGAGCGAGAGGTCATTTTCACCGAAGATGTAGAGCACATATTCGGTAAACGCCCATGGGCATCTCGCAGTGAAGAGATACTGCGAGATAACGAAAAAATGGCTCAGGAACGCGCGAATGAGATAGCGGAAGAATCATCGAGCACAGGAGAGAAATCCAATACCGAATCAATAACTACATCGGTAGCAGAAACCCCACAAGAAGATACAACCTCTACTTCAGACGATGCATCTTCTACAAAAAACAATTAAATACAAGGCATGATAATACTCATAACAGGTATTATCATGCCTTTCTTACAAACCTTATATCTTTCATATTTCTCTGGATAGAAACCCACGTACAAACACATAACAGAGCACATATCATGAAGAATTTCATCACACGAGCCATTACCGGATTGCTATTTGTCGGCATTATTATCGGGGCAACTTGGTACAGTCAGGAATCATTTCGCGGTCTTATACTCATTGCAACCATTCTCACATTGTCGGAATTCTATCGTTTAGTGATGCCCGATGCCCGTCAATGGACTCGTTTGGCCGATATATTAGGCGGCACCTATTTAGTGGGTATTATGTTCCTTTTTGCATACCCCGTCCCCTTATCATTGCCTGCCACACTTATGTCACTGGTACCATACTTGATATACCTGCTCTACACATTCATCGTACGCCTCTATCTCAAAGAAGAAGACCCGATCATTTCTTGGGCAAAATCACTGTTAGGACAACTCTACATAGCACTGCCTATGGCGATGCTCAGTTTTATAGCGTACACCCCCACCGGAGACCTTACAAATCCATATAATGCACTGATGGTCATTGCATTCTTTACATATATATGGATAAATGATACCGGAGCATACTTGGTAGGTTGTACCATCGGACGCCACAGACTCTTCGAACGCATTTCGCCCAAAAAGTCATGGGAAGGATTTTGGGGTGGATTTGTATTTGCCCTTGCATTGGGTTGGGTATGGAGTTTGATACTCCCTACACTCAACGTATGGCAATGGATAGGCTTAGGTGCAATAATTTCTATCTTTTCGACCCTCGGCGACCTCTGTGAATCACTACTTAAACGCACCTTGCAAGTAAAAGACTCCGGCGCTATATTACCCGGACATGGAGGTATGCTCGACCGCCTCGACAGTGTAATGCTTGCTGCTCCGGCTACCGTCATCTACCTCACCATCATACTCAATATTTAATAGTTTGTACATAATCTACAATAAGAGGCATTTCGATAAATATGAAATGCCTCTTGCTAATAAAAAATAGAGATCTTACACTGCTCTCTGCACAGCTAAAATACTCACACCAACGTATCGTTGGCAATGTGGCTCAATTTTTTTTCAAACTTACGATACTCCTTCGTTGAGAGCCAAGAATCAATATATAAAGCTTGGTCGATACTATGTAGGTCACTACCAACAAAGTCGACATACCCTTTTCGTGCCAATTCCCACGCTATTTCCTTTTGCTCTTTCCCATAATACCCTGCAAATGAGAGCAGGTTGACCTGAAATAGAGATCCGACATTGTGCAAATGGCTATATACATCGCGACTACGAAAATAGTATCGATAGCGTTCGGGGTGTGCCAGAATAGGTTTATACCCTCGCAATTGTATTTCGAACAAAAGATTATCGAGGTCGATGGGAGGTTGTAAAAAGGAGTTCTCCACAAGTAAATAATCTTGAGATACAAAACGCAATCGACCATCATCGGCCGTAAAAATACGGCGAAAGTTCTCGTCTATCCGATATTCGGCCGAATAAGAAATTTTGATATCCAGCCCCTCTCGTACTGCTGTCTCGCACAATATCTTATACGGAGGCTCTATCGTAGAGGGTGAATTCTCAAAGTTACCTTCGGTAACATGCGGCGTAGCAATAGCATGGGTGATTCCCCACGCCTGCATGTGGCGCAACAATTCAATGGAGGTATCAACATCGGGAGAGCCGTCATCGATACCGGGGATTATATGTGAATGCAGATCGGTATGATAGAAAAGCCGGACCTGCTCCTTTTTCTTATTGAACCATAACATAGTTGTAAACTTTATTTCGACGAAGATACTAAAATATCGTCTAAAAAACAGATAATTTGTAATCTTTAATACCGACAACGGGAATTATAAAGCATAATAATCGATAAATGAAAAACAAAAAAGAATGAAATGTACTTCTTTTCGACGAAAAGCATTACCTTTGCGTGCGATGAAATGGATTAAAGAGATACTACCATCGGCAAAAAAAGCCGGTTCAATACCAACTCCCGAGCAGATGGAAGCAGCTGCTGCGAATGGCTCCATGGTATTGCGTACCGAGGACTTGGTGAAAAAATATGGTCAACGCACCGTTGCCAACCATGTATCCATAAATGTAAAGCAAGGTGAGATTGTAGGTCTGCTCGGTCCTAATGGTGCAGGTAAGACCACAACCTTCTATATGACTACCGGTCTTATTACGCCAAACGAAGGACGTATATTCCTCAACGACCTCGACATCACCACTTTTCCCGTGTATCGCCGTGCCCAATACGGTATCGGATACTTGGCGCAAGAGGCATCGGTATTCCGCAAATTATCGGTGGAAGACAACCTCATCTCTGTGCTACAAATGACAGGGAAAAGTAAAGAGTATCAAAAAGAGAAATTAGAAAGTCTCATCGCTGAATTTCGTTTACAAAAAGTTCGCAAAAACCTGGGCGACCGTCTATCAGGAGGAGAACGCCGACGTACCGAGATTGCCCGCTGTCTTGCCATCGACCCCAAATTTATCATGCTCGACGAGCCGTTTGCCGGTGTCGATCCTATAGCGGTAGAAGATATTCAATATATCGTTTACAAACTCAAAGAAAAAAATATAGGTATTCTCATCACCGACCACAATGCACCCGAGACATTGAGTATTACCGACCGAGCCTATTTGTTGTTTGAGGGAAAAATCTTATTCCAAGGAACCTCGGAAGAATTGGCAGCCGACCCTGTTGTGCGCGAAAAATACTTGGGTCGAAACTTTATTTTCCATCGTAAAAAGTTTGATCACCTCGAAGGGAAATAATTGCATTATTTAATTCAAGTCGTCGATAATTTTCCTCCGCATCTTACCCACCAATAACGTACGACGAGTAAAGAATATAAGTGCTATGGTAATGAACAATGATGGCAACAAGGTCCACCAATCGCCTTGTGTTCCCATCTGCTCGATATAAGCCTCATCCATCGGTTCTACCCCATATATATACGCACCTACAACTGCTATACTATTATTGAGGGCATGGGCTATCACCGGCAACCATATATTACCCGACCATATCAATAAGTATCCGAAAAACGCACCCAATAACATACGGGGCACAAAGCCATAAAATTGGAGATGTATTGCGCTGAATATAATCGCTGTAACCCATACCGCTATATGGTGATTATGAAATTTTTCCACAAAAAGGCGTTGTAAAACGCCTCTGAAAACAAATTCCTCTCCTATACCGGTCATCACCCCTACAATGAGTATCATCAAAATAAAATCGCCGAACGACGACATTTTCAACATTTCGCGTGTTGCAGCCATTGCCGCATCTTCTTGCTCACGCATCCACGTTTCAACTGCAGCAAGTGCCGATGGCAACTCTATCGCCTCATTCCAAGCTACAACGTAATTCATGAATGGCATTGAAAATATAATACAGACAATAACAAGAAATACTTGATCTGCATTAGGTACATGTCGGGCACACAGATAATGTAATGCAGTTTTATCAAAAAGCGAGGCGGCGCATAGAGCCGGTAATATAAACAAGATTATATCTTGCACCACAATCGTGATACGCACCAACCCGTCTTCGCCGATGAAAAGTCCGCACAACACAGCGATAACCACCATAAGACAGTAACCCATAATTATGAGACAGACGAAAGCAAATAACTTCAGTCCGAAAGAGGCATCTTCGAGACGATTATTAAATATACTACTCATAACACATTAAAATGCAAGTTATTTCGACAATATAAGCACAATAACCAATATAATCGTAAATACAAGTTGATTGCGGGCCGTAGCACCCAATACTTTATTCAATTCTCTACCAGTACGTACTCGCATCATACGACAAGCAGTCAAGTGCAGGAACAAATAGAGCAATGGTAAAACGACACCAACGACACCACCTGCCAACCACACATCATATACCAGCGACAACGCGATAAAACCATTGAGTATATATGCAACAAGCGCAAAGGGCCGTCCAAAGAGCACAACGGTTGTGTACTTATCCACAGACTTATCGTCGTCGTAATCACGATAATTGTTTACCAGCAATATATTTACCGATAGCAATCCCATGGCGACACTACATAACAATACATCTATATCGAAAGCATGGGCTTGCACATAATAGGAAAGATTTACGGCTACCAAACCAAAGAATGTCAATACGGTGACATCACCCAAACCGAAATAAGAAAGAGGATATGGTCCGGCCGAATAAGCCAAAGCCGCCACCGCAATAATCGCGCCGACAGCTACCAACCACCAGCCGCCTATAGGTATAAGCAAGCACCCGAAAAGGCAAGCAAGGGCCAATGTAGACATCGTTGCCGCCAACATGGCGCGGGGCGATATATCTCCGGAAGTAACAGCACGCCGGGGGCCATCACGATCGACTTTGTCAGCACCTTTTACGTAGTCAAAATAATCATTACCGAAGTTTGATGCCACTTGTGCCAAAAGTGCAAATATGAAACATACCGAAGCCGCATACCAATCGACCACACCCTGCGCCCAAGCATAAGCAGTGGCAGCAATTACCGGACTCACCGATGTAGGCAGCGTACGCGGACGGGCAGCACTAATCCAAACCGTTAGACTCATCTTTACTCTGTTAAAGATTAATACTCACATGAGCATATACGATAATTTTTCCAAAAGTACGTTTTTATATCGAAATCACGAATTATTTTCCTTACATTTGTATAAAAAATAGGAGACAACGCAGGCGATAAGAAAGTTACAAATAATTTTATATACAAACTTTTAAGTCGCCATCTCCACTATAAATTGTTACACACATAAAGACCTATTACTATGTTTTCCGGAATTGTAGAAGAAGCCGCACAAATAGTTGCACTGCGTCGCGAACAAGGTAACCTCCACCTTACACTCTCCTGCTCATTTACCAACGAATTGAAAATAGACCAAAGTGTAGCTCATAACGGTGTATGCCTCACCGTCGTAAGCATAAACAATGACACTTACACCGTCACAGCCATACAAGAGACTCTCGAGCGCAGTAATCTAGGGTTGCTCAGTGTAGGAGATAAAGTAAATCTTGAGCGCAGTATGCTCATGAACGGCCGCCTCGACGGACATATCGTACAGGGTCATGTCGACTGTAAGGCTCGCTGCACTCGCGTAGAAGAGGCCGACGGCAGTTGGTACTACACATTTGCTTACGATTCTACCCCTGAAATGATACGAGAAGGCTATACAACCGTCGAAAAAGGATCTATCACTGTAAACGGAGTAAGCCTTACGGTATGCAATTCTCAACCCGATGGATTCCAAGTAGCCATCATACCTTATACTTATGAGCACACCAATTTCCATCAAATCGTAGAAGGTAGCACGGTCAACCTCGAATTTGACATTATAGGGAAATATATAAGCCGCATAATTACTTATGGTAAATAATAACCTATCGATATGAATACATTTCTCGACCTCGTAACGACACGACAGAGCGACCGAAAATTCGAATCGAAACGAATTGTGGAGGCAGAAAAAGTGTCTCGTATTATTGAGGCCGCACGTCTTGCCCCTTCGGCATGCAATTCGCAACCGTGGCATTTTATTGTTGTAGACGACCCCGAAATAAAAAACAAAGTAGCCGACGCAGCAGCTAACAGGGTACTCGGCATGAATCACTTTACCAAACAAGCTCCGGTGCATATACTCATAGTCGAAGAGAAAGGAAATACCACATCAACCATAGGCGGCTGGGTCAAAAACAAACATTTTCAGCACCTCGACATAGGCATTGCCGCTGCACACATCGCATTGGCAGCCGCCGATGAAGGGCTCGGTTCGTGTATCGTAGGGTGGTTCGATGAAGCCGGCGTGCGCAAGGTTCTCGGAATACCCCGCAACAAAAGGGTCTTACTTGATATAGTCATCGGATACTCGTCCGATGACTATCGTGAAAAAAATCGCAAACCCATAGAAAAGGTTGCGACACACAACCACTATACATCGCCCTACAAAAAATAATATTTCACTTCGTCTCGTTATCTTTTTTCAAAAGTTATGTTGTCTTCTCAATTTTATCGCAGAATTTCACTAATTGTCTTATTTTGTTTTGGATTATTTACAACAAGTGCAGAAACAAAATCACCTATCGATTATGTGAATACATTAGTAGGTACCCAATCCAAGCACTCATTATCTACAGGGAATACCTATCCGGCAATTGCGTTACCATGGGGTATGAATTTCTGGACTCCGCAAACGGGCAAAATGGGAGATGGGTGGGTTTATACATATAATGCCGACAAAATCAGAGGATTCAAACAAACACACCAACCCAGTCCTTGGATCAATGATTACGGCCAATTTGCCATCATGCCGGTGGTAGGTAAGCCAGTTTTTGACGAAAACGAGCGTGCCAGTTGGTTTTCGCATAAAGCCGAAATCGCCAAGCCATATTATTACCGCACCTATTTGGCCGACTACGATGTTGTTACAGAAATAACACCGACCGAACGTGCAGCGATGCTGCGATTCACATTCCCCGAAACCGACAATGCATACATTATTATCGACGCATTCGATAACGGCTCATCTGTCACAATTCTTCCGCAAGATCAAAAAATTATCGGATACACAACAAAAAACAGTGGCGGTGTACCCGATAATTTCCGCAACTACTTTGTTATCGAATTTGACCGACCTTTTACCTATTTCGCCTCAGTAAACAACGGAGAAATAACACCAAATGAGACATCGGCGACATCACATCATGCAGGGGCAATCATTGGCTTTAGTACACATCGTGGCGAGCAAATCAACGTACGAACCGCCTCATCATTTATCAGCCGGGAACAGGCGCAACGCAACTTGTCCGAAATAGGGGATAATGACTTTGAGTCAATAAAACAACAAGGTCGCGAGAAATGGAATGAAGTATTGGGGCGCATAGAAATCACAGACGATAACATCGACAGATTGCGCACATTCTACTCGTGCCTATACCGTTCGGTGTTATTTCCTCGCGCCTTCTACGAGTATGATTCCAATGGAAATCCTATTCATTATAGTCCTTATAATGGGAAAGTTTTACCCGGATATATGTTTACCGATACAGGATTTTGGGATACTTTCCGTTCATTATTTCCTCTACTCAACCTTCTATATCCATCGATGAATGAGAAGATACAAAAAGGCCTTGCCAATATATATAAAGAGAGCGGTTTCCTACCCGAATGGGCAAGTCCCGGCCATCGCAACTGTATGATAGGCAATAACTCTGCCTCAGTAATAACAGATGCCTATCTCAAAGGTCTTGACGTACCAGAAATAGAGACCCTTTGGGAAGCCGTGGTAAGTGGCACAAATAAGGTACATCCTCAGACTCCGTCGACCGGACGCCTTGGTCACGAATATTATAACAGACTGGGATATGTGCCCTACAACGTAGGCATAAACGAAAGTGCGGCTCGTACACTCGAATATGCTTATAACGACTGGTGTATCTACAAATTGGGGAAGAAATTAGGTAAATCCGAATCAGAAATTAGCCATTTTGCCTCTCGTGCCCTGAATTATAAAAACTTATTTGATTACAATCACAAATTGATGCGAGGGCGTAATATCGATAGTACATTCCAAACACCGTTTAATCCGCTGAAATGGGGTGATGCATTTACCGAAGGAAACAGTTGGCACTACACATGGTCGGTATTCCACGATCCCGAAGGGCTTATCATGCTGATGGGTGGTAAAGATACATTCAACCAAATGCTCGACTCCGTATTTGTTCTTCCACCGGTATTTGACGAAAGCTACTACGGATTTGTGATACATGAGATACGCGAAATGCAAATAATGAATATGGGCAACTATGCACATGGAAATCAGCCCATACAACATATGGCATATCTCTACAATTATTCGGGAGAACCCTGGAAATCACAATATTGGACACGTGAAATCATGCGTCGTATGTATAATGCCAATCCCGATGGTTATTGCGGAGATGAAGACAACGGACAGACTTCGGCTTGGTATGTATTTTCAGCTCTCGGATTCTATCCTGTATGTCCGGGTAGCAATGAATATGTTTTGGGGTCACCCCTATTCATCGAAGCAAAACTGAACCTTGAAAATGGGAATAAGATAACCATCAAAGCCGACGGAAATAATGATGAAAATAGATACATAAGTAAGATGAAGGTAAACAAGAAACGATATGACCATAACTATCTTTCCCACGAAACACTCATAAAAGGCGCAAAAATTGTATACCAGATGAGTGATAAGCCCAATAGACAACGAGGAGTTTCACCTACATCTGCGCCCTATTCATTCTCCAATGAAAGAGAAATGTAATATATAAACACGGCATATTATATGCAAACGGAGAATATAAAGAATCCTACATGAAATATCAAGGCAAGCTTTGTATATATCACACGTTTGTTATATATTTGCAAAGAATAAACCTATAAATTATGAGTGACCAACGCTATAATCTGCGAGGTGTTTCTGCCTCGAAAGAAGATGTACATAACGCCATCAAAAATATCGACAAAGGTATTTTCCCAAAAGCGTTTTGTAAAATCATACCCGATATATTGGGAGGAGATCCTGAATATTGCAATATTATGCACGCCGACGGAGCCGGCACCAAATCATCTCTTGCCTATATGTATTGGCGAGAAACTGGCGACCTCTCGGTATGGAAAGGAATAGCCCAAGATGCACTCATCATGAATATTGACGACTTATTGTGTGTGGGCGCTACCGACAATATATTGGTATCGTCGACCATAGGTCGCAACAAACTGCTCGTTCCCGGCGAAGTGATAAGTGCCATCATAAACGGCACCGATGAATTACTCGCAGAATTGCGCGAAATGGGCGTCGGCGTATATGCCACCGGTGGTGAAACTGCCGATGTGGGTGACCTTGTACGCACCATTATCGTCGATAGCACGGTAACTTGCCGTATGCGCCGTAGCGATGTTATAGACAATGCCAACATACGTCCCGGCGATGTAATTGTAGGTATGGCATCGTATGGACAGGCAACATACGAAAAGGAATATAACGGAGGTATGGGCAGCAACGGACTCACTTCAGCCCGCCATGATGTATTTGCCAAATATTTGGCCGAGAAATATCCAGAAAGTTATGATGCCGCCGTACCCGCCGAACTTGTATATTCGGGAGGTTTGCGACTCACCGATGCCATCAAGGAGCTCGATATAGACGCTGGCAAAATGGTACTATCTCCCACACGCACATACGCTCCTGTCATCAAAAAAGTGCTTGACGAACTTCGCCCTCAAATACATGGTATGGTACATTGTTCAGGAGGCGCTCAGACCAAAGTTATGCACTTTGTCGATGGTGTAAGAGTGGTTAAAAACAACCTCTTCCCCGTACCACCATTGTTCCGCACCATACAAGAGCAATCGGGAACCGATTGGCAAGAGATGTACAAAGTATTCAACATGGGCCATCGCATGGAGGTGTATCTCGCACCCGAACACGCACAAAAGGTTATAGATATAACTCGCTCATTTGGTATAGATGCTCAAATCGTAGGTTACGTATCGGCCGCAGAAAAAAAACAGCTTGTTATCGATTCAGAATTTGGTCATTTCGAATATTAAGGGCATTATTATATCAGAAAGGAGCTGCTAACAGCATAGCAGCTCCTTTTGGTTTACATACATATCCTCGGCAATAGAAATACAGCGCAAGATAAGCAATTCTTCAATTACATAATAAAAAAAAGAAACTGCGCCAAAATTGGATTTTGACACAGTCTTTTCAATGTATTATAATAGTGAACTATTATTTTGCAAGGACTTCGTTTACTTTATCATTGGGTACCATCTCTTCTTGGAACACATAAGCTCCTGTCTTGGGAGATTTTACCATTTTAATCACCTTAGAATAGGTACGACCTTCACCTTTTTGGAGAGATGCAACGGTTTTCTTTGCCATGGTGTATTATTATTTAATTTCTTTGTGAATGGTTACTCGTCTCAAGATGGGGTTGTATTTTTTCAACTCCAAACGTTCTGTGGTATTTTTTCTGTTTTTGGTGGTAATATAACGCGAAGTACCGGGCATACCACTATTTTTGTGCTCGGTGCATTCGAGTATCACTTGTACTCTATTACCTTTTGCTTTCTTTGCCATGTGTTGGTGTCTCCTTAGATTAAGCGTTTAAATAACCTTTGCTTGCAGCTTGTTTAAGGGCGGCGTCCAATCCCAGTTTATTGATGGTGCGGAGACCGGCAGCTGAAATACGCAAGCTAATCCAGCAATCTTGTTCTACCCAATAGAACTTTTTCGTAAAGAGGTTGACGTTGAATCTTCTTTTAGTACGTCTTTTCGAGTGGGAAACATTATTGCCAACCATGGCTTTTTTCCCTGTAATTTGACAAATTTTCGACATCTCGTATCTATTTTTTATTATTTTCGTAGGGGTGTTTACAATCAGGGTGCAAAGTAAGCGATTTTAAAAATACTCTCCAAATTTTCGGACTAAATTCTTTCAAATAAAGTGCTTTTTCACCAATAATCGATGTTTTCAGCCCTACAAGGATGTCACAAATCGCTATTCACAAAGCAAATTTACCATTTGCAACAATGCTGTATGGGTAAAACGCTCAATATTTTTTTCACGCTCATTTCCGAATGTAAATATTGTACTTTGTATTTTGTCGCGGCAGGCAACAGCAATTGCCACCATACCTATAGGTTTAGAATCACTGCCACCATCGGGACCGGCAATACCTGATGTTGCTATAGCGCAATCGACATTCATAAGATGCTGCACACCGACAGCCATCTGTTCAACGACTGGCAAACTTACAACTCCATGGTCGTCGATACTCTGCGATGTCACGCCCAAGAGATAAGTTTTCACTTCATTGGCATAAGATACAACACTTCCCTTATAATATGATGAAGAGCCGGGGACAAGAGTCAACTCATGAGCGATATTTCCACCTGTACAACTCTCGGCGGTAGCAATAGTCATGTTTTTTTCTTTCAATAATAAGCCCAATGCACCGGCCAACGACACATCACGCAAACAAAACACATATGAATCCAAGAGCGACACAAGTTTATCGAACTGATATTGCAGTTTTTCTTCTATACCATCATCGATTGTAGCGACAGCTGTCAATCGTAAACGAATAACACCGGGTTTAGGCAGGTAAGCCAAATGCAATTGCTCGGGTAATTCATTCTCAAAATCTTCAAGTTTTATAGCTAATGCCGACTCTGTAATACCACGCACCAAACATGTAGCATGACGTATAACGGAGTTTTCTCCAAACCGGGAGCGCAAACGCGGCAACACCTCATGAGTTATAGCGTATTGCATTTCGGAAGGGACACCTGGCATGGCCACAAGTATGGTACTATCACGCTCAAACCACATAACCGGTGCTGTACCCACCGGGTTATAAATCACCTCACAAGCGTCAGGCACAAGAGCTTGGTCGCGCGTGAGTGTATTCATTGCAAACCCTCGTCGGGCAAATCGCTCTTCGTTCATGGCCTGCACATGTTCATCGCAGCGCATTCCGCAGCCATAGAGTTCACAAAGGGTATGTTTTGTTATATCATCTTTTGTAGGTCCCAATCCACCGGTCATCAGCACCACCGACACTCGGGAGAAAGCATCATTGATTGCATTTTTAATATCTTCTCCCCTATCACGCACAAGAGTAACCCGCGATAACTCCCATCCATTGAGGTTGAGATGACGGGCAATCCAGCCAGAATTTGTATCTGTAACCTGGCCGATGAGCAGTTCATCGCCGATAGCAATAATTTCTATATTCATACCATATTAATTACAACTCTACACGCGCAAAAGGAGGTAAATCGAGTGAGCAGAAATCTTTATCCATGTATTTATAATATCCTGTAATAGCTACCATAGCAGCATTATCGGTCGTAAAAGAGAAACGCGGAAGATGTACTCGCCACCCGTAGCGACGCGCATGGTCCTCGAAAGCGGCTCTCACAGCCGAGTTGGCCGATACGCCACCGGCAACTGCCACCTCGGTAATACCCGTATCTTTTACGGCACAGCGCAACTTATCCATCAATATTTCTACGATTGTGGCTTGCAGTGAAGCACATAAATCATTTTTACGTTCTTCCACAAAATGGGGATTATTTTTCAACTCATCACGCAGAAGATAAAGGAACGATGTCTTAAGTCCGCTAAAGCTGTAATCATAGCCCGAAATATGCGGCTTACTTAATGTAAAGGCCTTAGGATTTCCCTCGCGAGCCAAACGATCTACAACCGGTCCGCCCGGATACCCCAACTCCATCACCTTGGCGCACTTGTCAAATGCCTCACCTGCCGCATCGTCGATGGTCTGTCCTATAACAGTCATATCTTTGTAACTATCGACACGAATTATTTGAGAATTTCCGCCCGATACCAATAGACAGAGAAAAGGAAAATCGGGCAGCGTATTATCTTCTGCATCGACCTTTATAAAGTGTGCCATGACATGAGCCTGCAAATGATTAACATCAATAAGCGGTATATCGAGAGATGTGGCAAAACCTTTGGCAAACGAAGTGCCCACAAGTAATGACCCCATAAGTCCGGGACCTCTTGTAAATGCCAAGGCATCGATTTCTTTTTTATCGATACCTGCACGACGTATAGCTTCAGAAACGACAGGGATTATGTTCTGCTGATGTGCCCGCGAAGCAAGTTCGGGAACAACACCGCCAAAAGCCTCATGCACAGCCTGCGAAGCAATTATATTCGATAACATGACCCCATCGCGAATCACTGCGGCAGAAGTGTCGTCACACGACGATTCGATACCCAAAATGGTTATACTCATAACTGAATAGGTTTTTCTGTGGCGAAATTACACAATAAAAAAGAATTTTATAGCTATTTATTCTCCGAAAAATCATAAATTTGTAACTTGAAGTGTTATGAAGTTTCTATTTAAACTTATTAAAATACTCATTGTCAGCATATTGGCAATATTTCTTTTCATAGCAACAATATCATACTTGTTGCTCAATATGTCGTGGGCACAAGAGACGATAACCCGTACCGGCGAAGAAGAGCTTTCGAAACTTCTCGACACCCGCATTACCATCGAGGACGGACACATATATCCTTTCAACAAAGTCGTATTAAAAAACGTATGTATCTACGACAAACAAAATGACACGTTGCTATATGCCCAAGAGATGGTCGCCGGCATAGAACTACGCGAATTATTATCCCGTCGATTGGTTTTCACCACAATACAACTTTACGACTTCGATGTATCCCTCGAAAGAGAAAGTCGGGAATCACCTCTAAATATACAATTCATTATCGATCGATTCAAGAGAAAAGAATCGAACACATTGAAGTTACACCCTCAAATTAACACCATATTGGTACGGCGAGGAAAAATTAAATACGATGTGACCTCTGCCGGGTATGCTGAAAAAGGGGTATTTGATCCCAACCATATAAAAATAGACAATTTTTTAGCCACCATATCGCTGAAATCAATAGAACGCGACTCGATAAATGTAAATATTCGAAAAATAAGTTTCGAAGAACAATCGGGATTCACATTACAGAAATTCGGAGTAAAACTTATTGGCAATCGCGATCAGGTAACCATGAGCAATTTCAGAATCGTTTTACCACACTCCGAGATTTCCATCAACCGCACAACCAATGATCTGCTGGCATACGACAATTTTGATGACTATTATCGGCACAGCCGTCTCGACATAAAAATGGAGAAAGCTGTCATTACCCCGTCAGACATAAAAGTATTTGTTCCCCGACTGAATAATGCCAATATACCCATAGAAATAAGCACACATCTGCAAGGTACGCTCGATAGTATAGGAATGAATCATTTGCGACTGCGCTACGGTATCAACGATGTCATACTCGAGGCCGAAGCTTCTGCCCGCCATGTGCTATCACCCGACAGTATGGTATTGACCGGAGAAATAGAGTCGCTCACAGCTTCTCCCGACGCTCTACCATTAATACTAAGCGAGTTACTCCCAGAGCGAATCTCTCTCATAAATCGCGCGACCATTATCGGAGCGTGGAATTTCACCGGCAAGGCCGAGAAACGCCCCGGAGAATTATCGGCGGTCGGTGCGCTACAATGCGAACTTGGCGACATAACCGGAGATATCACTATGACTGTCACCGAAGATGATGAAATATTCAATGTTGCAGGGCGCTTAGGCACACCAGACTTTCAGATCGGTCGTTTTTTTACCGCCGAGCATCTTTTAGGGAATATCGGCCTCGATGCACAACTTAACCTCAATCAGCATATATCGGGCGGAGATATTTGGGGTAATGCCGACGGATTGATAAGCCACATAACATTTAAAGATTACACTTATCATAATATAATTATAAACGGGAACTTCAATAACACCAATTATGACGGTATACTCTCCATTGATGATCCCAACGGACAGATGCAACTTATAGGTACTATCGATTTGTTTGACAAATATCCGGTTGTACGCGTATTAGCAGAAGGGAAAAATATACGATTCGGACATCTCAACCTTTTACCTCAATACACCGAATCAATAACCCAATTCAGTTTGAACAGCAACATCACCGGAGACCACATAGACAATATCGAAGGCGAAATCCATATCGACACATTATGTTTCGAGAATGACGGAAAAATGTTTAACACCGGTAATTTTTCGATTGTTGCACATCGTGAAGACTCTGTAAAAAAGATGAGAATTTCCTCCGACATCATCAATGGCAGTATCGAAGGTGTATATTCATTCAAGCACCTAAAAGATGATTTTTCGCTCTTGCTCTCCAATTATCTTCCGGCTTTAATACCCGATACGACAAACATCGACAAAAAATCGGAAAATCGTTTTACTTGCCACTTCGACATAGAAAAGACCACATCTCTGTCATCAGCATTCGACCTGCCCCTAAATATTTCAGAAGGGGCGCATATACAAGGCACATTCGACAGTAAATACCAAGATATAAGTTTCCGTGTCGACCTGCCCGAACTACAACTAAAAAGAAAAAAATTGTATGGCAATGAGATACGTTTGTTCAAATCGGATTCTACGCTGAATTTGTCAGTAAGAACCTCCATGTACAACAAAAAAAATCAGTACACAGGTTGGAGTTTCAATACCACAATAGGGAACAGTCTTATCGACACCAGACTCAATTGGAGCAACAACAGTGACACGACTTTCTGCGGTGAACTATCAGCCTCGACTTTTATACACTCACGTAACGATCGATTACAATATTACATCGACATACTTCCCTCACAAATCATCATTGGCGACTCGATATGGGAAGTCACACCGGCATTTGTATCGATTAAAGAAGGCATTGCCAATATCACCGACTTCGAAATACGCCATAAAGACCAATATATACACCTTGACGGAGCTGTCTCGAAAAGCGAGGAAGACGCGTTATATTTGAGTCTTAACGATATAGAACTTGACTATATTTTTGACGCGCTCAATCTCAGAAATGTGGTATTCGGAGGTCAAGCCACCGGAAACATCATCATTGCCGACCTGCTTAATGGAACGCCTCGTGTCGATACCCGAGAATTCAATGTGAAAGGATTTTCCTACAATCATGCCGTATTTGGAGACCTACTACTGCACAGCCGATGGGACAATGAGAACCAAGGCATATACCTCAATGGGCGCGTATCACAACCCAACTATCCCGACACACGGGCATACGGATATATCTTCCCGACACGCGACTCCATAAATCTCACATTCAATGCCAAGCATGTTTCATTGGCCTTCCTCAACCCGTTTACCAACAAAATACTGAAAGATGTCAGCGGACATGCAACAGGATTGATAAATTTCTACGGACGATTCAAAGCATTAAACGTAAGCGGGAATGCGTATGTCGATAAATTCGGATTTGGTATTGACTATCTCAATACCCGTTTCTACGTGTCGGACTCACTGCGAATGACCCCCGATTCTATAGTCATCGCGGACATGACACTAAGCGATAGTGAAGGACATAAAGGGAAAGTAAACGGCTATCTTGCTCATAAAAACTTCAAAAACATGGAGTATTATCTCTTTGCCGACTCTATAAGCAATATGCTCGTATACAACACAAACGAGAAGATTAATCCACAATATTATGGCAAAGTATATGGTTCTGGCAAAATAAGTATCGGAGGCGATTTACAGCACACGGGTATAGATATTAACATGATGACCGAGGACAAATCGAAATTCACGTTTGCTTTATTGAATAATGCCATAGCCGAAGATTATCAATTCATCACATTTATTGACCGCTCGAGAGATTTCAACCTCGACATTACCGATAGCAGTCAAATAGTTGTTTTGCCGCAGTTACCACAGGAAAAGAGGCATCAAATGACACTGTCATTAGTGATCGATGCGACACCTCAGGCCTCCATGAATCTTATTATGAATCCGGCAACCGGCGATGCCGTAAAAGTAACTGGGACAGGCAATATACGCATAGAATATAATACTTTTGATGACGAACCGCTACAATTACATGGCACATACACTGTAGATAAAGGTAGTTATAGGTTTAACCTACAAGACCTCATAACAAAGGACTTCATCATAAAAACCGGCAGTAGTATCGGATTTTTGGGAGATCCTCTCGAAGCTAACCTGCAAATCGAAGCATACTACCCGCTTACGGCCAATCTCGAGGACCTTGATGAAAGTTTTGCAACCGAACATGAGCTCAATCGCACCACTATACCCGTACGAGCCATGCTCTACATGACAGGTAATTTACAAAATCCGGAGTTCAAATTTGACCTCAATTTCCCGACTGTGAGTCAAGATATAGACCGACGAATACGCAGTATTATAAGTTCTGACGATATGATAAACAGGCAGATTATATATCTGCTTGCACTGAGTAAATTCTACACGCCCGACTATATGAACGTGGGTCAAACTCATAATAACGAATTAGCGTCGGTCGCATCATCAGCACTTTCATCACAACTCAACAACTTGCTTGGTCAAATAAATGAGAATATAAATATAGGGACCAATCTACGTAGTGACAAAGGCGATTTTTCCGATGTCGAGGTAGAATTGGCACTATCGAGTCAGTTACTCAATAATCGGCTAATACTCAACGGGAACATTGGTTATCGTGATAACGCAGTCAACAACAACACCTTCATCGGTGACTTCGATCTCGAATACTTATTGAATAAAAGCGGGAATATCCGTCTCAAAGCCTACAACCATTACAACGACAAGAACTATTATATAAAATCAGCGCTCACAACACAAGGTGTAGGCATCATGTTTCGCAAAGAATTTACGAAATGGAACGAATGGATTTCGTGGATAAAACGACGTCGAAAGAGTCAAAAATAATCAATCATCAATAATACTATCATCGTGCGATGATGGCTGCTCAAATCTGAGGGCACTCTGTTTTTCGGCCTCAGCGATACGTAGATCTTCCTCTTTGCGATAGAAATTTCGATATTCTAATGGTGTAAAACCCGTTTTCTTTTTGAAGAGAGAGAAGAAATGTTCTACCGATTTATAGCTAAGCATATACGATATTTCTTTCACAGAGTGAGATGTGCGCACAAGCAGTTCTTCGGCTTTTTTCAATTTCAATTCTTGAAAGAATTTTGCAGGGGCAAAACCTGTATAATCCTTAAAAATTTTACGGAACCAACTATATGAAAGATTTAATTTTTCGGCCAACTCCTCGACATCGACACTACTGCATACATTCTCTATCATGATTATTTTGGCCCGCTCTATTTTCTGATTAATACTATCATCATCGTAAATGCGATTACTCGAAATATAGCATACAAGACCTATCATATGCATCAATATACCCGATAGATATTGCTGTGTGGCATTTTTGTTTTGGCAGTTGGCAACCTCAATAGCATTTTGAAATAATCGTACTAAATCAGAATTTAGGCCGACCGGAATTATCGGATTTTGAGGTGTAATTCCGGCTTCATGAAACCACAATTCAGCAACCGTCCCGTTAAATCCTATATAATACTCGTTCCATCCGATTTTTTCGTTTGGAGAGTATGTATGCCATTGCCCGGGAAACAAGCAGAGCAACGTCCCCTTATTTATCGTCTGTTTCGGTGTGAGGTCTGAAGAAAACGTACCTGACCCTTTTGTAATATACAGCAATTGAAATTCATGCAATACACGTCCTTTGCTAACATTGAAAAGATAAGCCGAAGGGTGATTTTTCAACGGATAATGCTCACCCTCTTTAACAGATTGAAATCCAACCGTATTTACATAAAGGCCATACGACATATCCACCTGAGTAGCAGCGAGATATGCTACATCGTTCGCTTGCTCGTTATAATTATTCATGCCATTAAATTTAATAATCCAAAATCGGACACAAAATCGATAGAGTGAAACAAAAATATCTATTTTTTTTGAAAAATCAAAATCATAGGACAAAAAATGCAGTTTTATCAGAGAAAAGTATGGATTAGTAATGAGAAGGTGTTGAATAATTATAGTATGCGGAGAGGTATCAAACATCGGGTATGGCTGTGGCAACATACCGCGCGACAGTCTCCATAAGCCACTTGGGCGTAGATGTGGCACCACATATACCTATACTATTACGATTTTTGAGCCATGAGGGATCGATTTCGGCCACGTCACTTACCATATAGGTATGAGGATTTTCACGACGGCACTCCTCATACAAGACCTTTCCATTCGATGATTTACGACCACAAACAAAGAGTACCAAATCGTGGCATTGAACAAAATGGCGAATATTCGGAATGCGATTAGCCACTTGGCGACATATTGTATCATGATACTCCGGAGTTTTACCATCGCAACGCGACGTAATTTCATCGACAACTTTTTGCAAACCTTCGACAGACTTGGTTGTCTGCGAATAGAGACAGATATTTTTGGAAAAATCAATACGATCAAAATCTTCCTCACCCTCTATTACCACTGCATGACCATCGGTCTGCCCCACCAAGCCGTTGACCTCGGCATGCCCACGCTTACCATATATCACAATCTGGTCTTTATCGGGATTGGAATTTTGATACGATTGTTTTATTTTACGTTGCAACTGCAACACCACCGGACAAGTGGCATCGATTATTTCTATGCGATTTTGGCGTGCGATGCGATAAGTCTCAGGAGGTTCACCATGAGCACGCAACAACACTTTCACATCATGCAGTGATGCAAGAGTATCGTGATCGATGGTAATAAGTCCTTTCTGTTGCAGGCGAGCCACCTCGCTATTGTTGTGCACAATATCGCCCAAGCAATAGAGCGTACCACTCTTTTCTAATTCCTCCTCGGCTTTGCGTATGGCATTTACCACGCCAAAACAAAATCCCGAATTTTCGTCAATCTCTACCTTCGCCATATCCTAAAAATCATTCTATGCCCGCTACACGATGATATTGACTCATAAGCCACTCATCTTGCTGAGCTATTGTAAGGTGGGAATTGTCGAGCAACAATGCATCATCGGCGCGACGAAGCGGATCGATTTCTCGCGTCTCATCTATGCGGTCTCTCTCTATTACATTGCGTAAAACCTCATCAAAAGAGGCCGATTGGCCCTTTGAAATCAATTCATCGAAACGACGACGAGCACGCACTTCGGGCGATGCCGTAAGGAATATTTTAAGTTCTGCATCGGGAAAGACAGCTGTACCTATATCCCGACCATCCATGACAATACCTTTATCCTTCCCCATAGCCTGTTGTAAAGCCACCAATTTACGGCGAACAAAATCCACAGCAGCCACAACGCTCACACGCCGGGAGACCGCCATAGTACGTATCTCATGCTCCACATTTTCTCCGTTGAGCATTGTTTCGGGTCGCCCGGTCTCGGGGTTAAGCATAAAGGAGACCTCTATTTCATCAATAGCTTCGCGCAAAGCTTCGGCACAAAGTGTTTCGCCATCGAACATATTATATCGTAAGCAATAGAGCGTCACAGCCCTATACATGGCTCCACTATCGATATAAATATATCCTATTTTTCGTGCCAATTCCTTGGCCATCGTGCTCTTTCCACACGACGCATAGCCATCGATGGCAATCACTATTTTACGCGGTTGCATTGTATCGTTCATTACTTATCGATTTAAGAATTGAGATATATCGGCTCTAAAATTGGCCATGAAAGTAAATCCGTTGGTATGATGCTGCGCCATCGAAATATCTATTCCAAACATCTTCACCCGCACTCCCGCACCGGCCGAGAATCCCGAGAGTATATGTCGTCCGGCCGACGCCATATCGCCTTTCTTTTTGTAATCATAACCCAGTGCCAGATAGAAATTGCGAGAGGGTATATAATCGACACCGAAAACTATATGTCGGAAAAGATTGGAGACAAAACCATCTTTTACTTCAAACTCGCCTGTATCTCCATTGATTTTTTCATAAGGGAGATGCCAACGTGTAAGATGTTGCAATGTCATCGAGAACCGAAACGGCACATTGCGCAATGTTTTTGATAGGCCTAACTGAATATCCCACGGCATGGCAATATTTTGAGTTTCATATTTTTTGAGTTGTCCTCCAAGATTTTTGAATACAAGCGAGAATGACAAGTCGCGATTGGCAAAATAGTAATTAAGTCCCAAATCAAAAAAGAGCGCCATTGCCGAATAACTTTCGTATGACGAATAAAGTACTTTGGCATGAATACCTCCACGCAGACTACCGGTTATATCGTGAGAATAGATACCGCTTATCAATAAATCTTTAGGAGCAAAGGTGCCGGTAACTACACCGGTGGCATCGGCCTGTTTCATTGCGCCATATCCAGCATATTGCATACCCACAGCCCATGTGCCATGCTCACGAGCCGCCTGAGCATACGAAACACCGCCCAGATTTATCCCCGCTACATATCGCATATAATTGGCTACGGCCTGCATCGACATCTCTTGCCCCAACAGCGCAGGATTATGATACATTACCGATACATCTTCTTCTATAATCGAGATATTATTGCCTCCCAATGCGTTGATATGCGACGACACCGGAAGATTGAGCACATCAAACGACGACTTACCCTCCTGCGCACATACATATGAGGGCAATGCCATCAACAGACAGCACAAGACCATATATCGGTATATAGGAAACACTCGATTCATAACGGAACAAAGATACACAATCTTTTTTATAACGGAAAAATCGCCCGATAAGTATATTGAATCGTATTAAAAGAGACACAAAAATATACGCTCCGCTATCGATAATGTTAGACCCTCTCCTGATTGCTGCCAGCGCAGTATTTTAAGAAATGACTGATTGATAAGGTGTTAAGTTGTTAAGATACAGACTGATTGTCAGTACAAAAGTCATCTAAACATTTATTTTACGAAGATTCTACCTTCCTCATGTAGGTTTCTATGTAGGCTAAATTAATAACAAATAAGCATACTCCTATAATTTCGCCCCTTGCATAACCGCAAGAGGCGAAATTATTTTAGTTGAGTAAACAATGTTTATCCCTTAAATACACATGATCTATGATAGTCTAAATATGTTGTTCGCTGTTCGTCAATAGGCAGCCTTGGGTAATATTTGTTATTTTCTAACTCCATTCGTTTAATATTGGATGGAGATATCCAATTAGATACTATCAAGTGTTTATCATTTGTAAATGATATTAATCCTTTATCGAATAGTTTATCATAGAGTGGCGAAAGTATAAACCCATTTTTAGGATCTACCTTTTCCTTATCGTTAGATACTGCCCATGGTTTAATGTGACTTGCTATTAGCAAACGCTCATCATTAATCATGGTAATTGGGCAGAATACACACTCTTCTAGAAGAGCATCTCGATATTTACCTTGCCCCAATCTAGCTCTACCAATTTCAACTCGTTTCCTCTCTTGTATAGGTTGCGTTTGAATGATATCCTCCTCCCGTTGTTTGCCATAGTTGAATACCAATGCCTCATTTGCACTAAGCATATCATAGTCTACAAATAGCTTCCAGTAGTAAAATATATCTTTACCATTGGGAGTAACCTTCATTACTGATATGTAACTTACTAATGGCAGCGATATTTCTCTTATCAGTTGATAACCATCATCGTCTGAATTAACATATCCACGAGCACCCGTAATTTGGGCTTGGTCGTATACATTAAAATAGATGATATCATCTAAAGACTCAATATCTTTCATGCGATCTTTCCACAATTGAGACATTTCGTCTTTACCTCGATAATCGTATGTTGGACTTAAATACTCAGGTTTAATAGCATTCATGTATTGTTTGAGGTCATCTTTTAATAAAAAGCATCTTGCGATAAAACCTTCCTTACCGTAGAATGCCCTCATAACATCTTTAGACGCAACATAAAGTTTAGCTTCACCATGACCTTTACCCAACTTATTCTTTGCGGCAACCAAACAATCAGGGACAGTCATATCGCTATCAAAAGTATCGATGACTTTGTATGTTTCTCCTAAAATTATCATAACTATATGCCGTATTTAGTAATATCCATTTGTTTCAAGATAGCAATTAACACATCAACCACAATACTATTTCCTGCTTGTTGGTATGCTGATGTGTCTGAAACCACAATCTTAAATGAGTCTTTAAATCCCATTAGTCGCATACACTCTCTAGGAGTTAGTTTTCTTATGCGACCTTTGTGTGTTACATAATTATCAACACCAGCTCTGTGCATTTTATGCATTGATTGCAATAATGGTCGAGCAATGGGGAGGTCTGTTTGTGTAGAAGTTTTGAAATTCTTAGTTCCACTCGCAAGAACATACTTGGCTACCTTATCAGACAAATAGTATTTTTCTTCTACATCCCTCACATCAAATATAAACTCATCAAAATCTGGCTCAGGAAGAGCATCCTTGGCAACAGGGTGATATACAAAATCGCCATGCCAATTAAACTGCTGATTTCGCTTTTGACATAATGCTACATCTCCATTAATTTGAGTGTAACATTTTTCTCTATTCTTACGACTTGTTACGAATTTGACACCTTTCTCTCTTAAGAAATATTTTGAACTAATGTAATCTTCCAAGAAGTCATACATTACATATTCCAATGGCAGGGGAGCAGGAAAATTAAATTTTGTTTTTTGTTTAAATCCAACGCAGAATAGTCGATCCCTGTGTTGAGGAATACCATAATCCTTACTATTTAATACTTTAAAGTGAACATCATATCCAAGTTCTTCAAAGATGTCATGTATTACTTGCTATGTTCTACCATTGTCATGACTTAGTAAGCCCTTCACATTCTCAAAGATAAATACTTTTGGATTAGTTTCCTTAATCACCCTCGCAAACTCATAAAAAAGAGTTCCTCGTGCATCTTCAAAGCCCAATCTTCTGCCAACCATTGAAAACGCCTGACATGGTGCGCCTCCAACTATGATATCAACTTGTCCATTATATTTTTTCGCATCGAACTCTCGAACATCCGTAAACCAATTATCGTCTGTAATATGATAATTCGCAAAGTAACTCCTCTTGCATTTAGCATCAATGTCTCCAGCAAATACTATATCAAACTTTAAATCTAATCGTTGAAAAGCATGTTCAATAGCTCCAATGCCACTAAATAGGGTTCCCAATCTAATCGTTCGTTCGGGATATGTAAATGGCAACCCTTTCCAATGTACACCACTGGAAAAATCCCCCTCTTTGTATCCTATTGATTTGATAGCTTTGGCTCTCCTTTTCACTATTGCTTTGACTTCGGCTATCTTATCACTAGTCTCGTTTATGTCCTTTTCTACTGTTGCCATTAATAATTTTCTTACCTTAATTCAAGGACAAAGATAAGCAAAATTTTCTATTGTTCTTTCCCTATATTCATAAAAAAGTGGTGTATGTAGTGAACCGTGTAGTTCCTTCATACGCCACCGTCGTTTGTCAGCCTTAAATCTTTGGAAAAATACTTGTTTTCAGCACATTACCTTCAAAAGATTTGGATACCTTTACACTCGTAGTTTTTGGACTTAATTACGACCTCCATGTAGTCTTCTATGTATGATTTCGCAATTTTTGTAAAAAAAAATAACACTGATAATTAATTGGTTAAAAATTGAGTCTGTCTAACATAGAGGAGGGATAGTTTTTTGGCAACGGAACTTGGGAGGAATATTTTTGGGGAGACTTCATTTTTCCCTATATTTCGTTCCTCCATATAATAGTCACTTTCACAACTTGTAAGCATGTTGTATGTATTTATGCATTATAATTTTGAAGCCAATTTTCCTATCTTGAATACACTAAGCACAAACCAAAGTCATCGAAATGCAATCGGAAGATAATATTATTCTCTTATTGATACATCTTAATATAAACGAAATATAGATATTTTTATGTCTATATTTTACGAAAGAATATTAATCGGATTTAAAATCATTGTTAAAATAATATTTATCCAAGCAGCGTTCCACAAAATTTGAAAAAAGTTGGCAAATATGGCAAATTACAGTATCTTTACCCGACTAATGAAGTATATCATGAAAAAAGTATTTACGTTTCTTACACTGATAATATATACACACATCGCAGTTGCTACTATCAATGTGCGTATGTTTGGCGCAACAGGCAACGGCATCGACCTCGACACTCGTGCCATACAGGCCGCTATCGACTCTGCCTCGGCCTGCGGAGGGGAAACCGTGGCATTGACACCCGGCACATATTTATGTGGGACAATAACACTGAAAGACAATGTAGAACTTCGCATTGAGCGTGGGGCGACTCTGCTGGGTAGCACATCGCTCGCCGACTATCCCGAGCACATATCGAGTTACTTATCACACGTAAATCGATACTCGACCCGCTCGCTCATCGTTGCCGATGGAGCCAAAAATATTGCCATTACCGGCGAGGGAGTTATCGATGGTCAGGGTTCGCTCAAGAACTATCCTGCCACAGAAACAGAGACACTGATGGGTATCACACGACGTCCGTACCTCATGCGCATTATAGGATGCACCGGTGTAACTGTAAAAGGGATAAGATTTCGGAATTCTCCGGCTTGGACACAGCACTATCTCAACTGCGAGAACATCTTGGTCGACGGTATAGATGTATACAATCACGGCAATTACAACAACGATGGTATCGACATTGACAATTGTCGACAGGTGCGCATCGTAAACAGTCATTTCAATACCGACGATGATGCCATCTGTTTCAAAACCACCAATGCCACAGGACGTTGCGAGAATGTGGTGGTAGCCAACTGCGTAATAGCCGCCAATTGCAATGCCATGAAATGGGGTAGCGAAACAAACGGAGGATTCAGAAATTTCACCATCACTAATTGTGTATTCCGCCGTGCCGACGAGCCTACGATATACGACCGTCCGCACCGTACACTCGGAGGTTTTGCCATTGAAAGTGTCGATGGTGCCATAGTAGAAAATTTCAATATCAACAATATATCTATGTACAGGGTTATGACCCCCTTGTTTATACGCCTTGCCAATCGCGGGCGAAACTACTATGATGGCGGTCCTTCGCAACCCGTAGGTACGATACGCAACATTCATATCGATAATATCACCGCCCACATGCATGGATTGGTAACAAGTTCCATTACCGGCCTCGATGAGTACCCGGTCGAAAACGTATCATTGAGTAATATACACCTGATATGCGACGGAGGTGGTGATGCAACCTACGCTCTTAATCGCAACCTGCCCTCGCGAGAGAAAGAATATCCCGAGACATTGATTTTTATCGATGCTCCTGCATCGGGACTTTATGTTGATAATGTCAATGGACTGTATATGCAAAATGTCATGTTGCAATGCACATCGAGTGACCCGCGAGCCCTACTATTTATGGAGCACGTACAAGAGGCTACTCTTCGCGACATTACCCTCGACAACGAAGTCGACGCGCCACAATTGATACTGAGAGAGAGTCGCGACATCACTATCGATAATCTGCGACACAGCCATATGCAAATCGAATGTAAAACATCAATGAACATTATCGTACCTACCGATATATCGGTCGTATATAGTGATGGTGCAACGAAAAAAGCATTAAAAAAATAGTTCAAGAAATAACTCTATTATGAAAACAATTTATTCATTCATTATCGCTTTATTTATTGCTATCCCCCTCTGCGCACAAGAGAAACTCGACGCACAAGAACTTACCATAAAAGGAGAGACGGCCTATGCCGAAAAGAATTATAAAGAGGCTGTATCTTACTTTGAAAAAGCAGCTGAACAAGGCAACGCACAGGCTCAATATCGCTTAGCCGAATGCTACTACACAAAAAAGGGAGTCCGACGAGACTATACCAAAGCCTATAATTGGAGCTACAAAGGAGTCGAGCAAGGCAATGCCGGTGCCCAATACGTATTGGGAGCCTGCTATTATAGAGGGAAAGGAGTGAAACGCGACAGCAAGAAAGCCTTTGAGTTATTTACCCTCGCAGCCAATCAAGGTCACGCACCCGCCCAACAGGAATTGGGTTGTTGCTATGCCGACGGGATAGGTACTGAAATCAACGAAAAAGAGGCTGTAAGATGGTTTTCGGCAGCAGCAGGGCAAGGACTCGCCGACGGACAATTTCTCTTAGCCAGTTGCTATTATAGCGGTACCGGCATAGAGAAGAATTACGACAAAGCCTACTATTGGTATCGCGAAGCTGCTTATCAAGGTCACGTACAAGCACAATATTTTCTCGGCATGTGCTACTACGCGGGAGAAGGTATCGATAAAAACAATCGTGAAGCCATCGAGTGGTTGCAACGTTCTTTACGAAACGGATTGGACGGCGAACGTGCCGTCATGGCTCGCGAAATGTTGCGTCGCATGGCTGCTCCCGTAGAGTTGTTATAACCAAGAATAGCACAAAAAAGCAAGCATAATTCTAAAAATATGGAAAATTCTTGGCTTTTTCGAAATAATTCCATACATTTGTCGAACAAATTGATACAAGCAAGAATTATATAAAAGAGTTTCTATGAGTATTGATAGGAAGTTCTATAATAAATATCTTCAGTATCACGAAACACAAAAACTCAGATGACTACAAAAATGGTGCTGAATACACTTCGTTGGCAAAGTTGGCAATATTCTTACAATCCCCACCGGTCGTAAGAACCATTTCATGTATATAATACAGAAAGGTTTGTCAGATACCGGGCAAACCTTTCTTTTTTACGATAAAAAACTTTTTGGCTTAACAAAACTATTTTTTGGATTCTAGATAATACAATTATGAGTACAAAAAAATTCTTATTGCAAGAGAATGACATTCCGACGGCATGGTATAATATCGTACCCGATATGAAAAATAAGCCATTGCCACCTCTCAACCCCCAGACGCATCAACCGATGACGGAGGAAGATTTTTACCCTCTTTTTGCCAAAGAATTGGCACACCAGGAGATGAACCAAACCGACTCATGGATAGAAATACCCGAAGAAGTTCGTGACCTCTATAAGATATGGCGTCCTACTCCACTTGTACGCGCTACAGGACTCGAAAAGGCTCTCGACACTCCCGCACACATCTATTTCAAAAACGAAAGCGTAAGCCCCATCGGGTCGCACAAGCTCAACTCTGCTCTGGCGCAAGCTTACTACTGCAAAAAAGAGGGAGTAACCAATATCACCACCGAAACGGGGGCCGGACAATGGGGCGCGGCACTTTCTTATGCAGCAAAGGCTTTTGGTCTCGAGCTGGCAGTATACATGGTAAAGGTTAGTTATCATCAGAAGCCTTATCGTCGGTCGATTATGCAAACTTTTGGCGCGCAAGTTATTGCGTCTCCCAGTATGAGTACGCGTGCCGGCCGCAAAATTCTTACCGACTACCCCAACTATCAAGGAAGCCTCGGCACTGCCATATCAGAAGCCGTAGAGCTCGCTATGCAAACCCCCAATTGCAAATACACCCTTGGCAGTGTGCTCAACCACGTGATGCTGCACCAAACTGTAATCGGTCTCGAAGCCGAAAAACAGATGGAGATGGCCGGAGAATATCCCGACGTGGTAATCGGTTGCTTCGGAGGCGGTTCTAATTTTTCGGGTATCGCGTTTCCTTTCTTGCGACATAAGCTCACCGAAGGTAAAGATATACGCATAGTTGCCGCCGAGCCGGCTTCATGTCCCAAACTTACCCGCGGCGTGTTCCAATACGACTTTGGCGATGAAGCCGGTTACACACCTCTATTGCCGATGTTTACCCTCGGACACAATTTCGAGCCATCAAATATCCACGCAGGAGGCTTACGCTACCACGGTGCCGGCTCTATTGTGAGCCAGTTGCACAAAGATGGTCTGATGGAAGCTGTAGATGTATTGCAACTCGACACATTCAAAGCGGCAACCCTCTTTGCTCGCGCCGAAGGTATCATTCCGGCACCCGAATCTTCACATGCCATCGCCACTGCTATACGCGAAGCCGAACAAGCCAAAATCGAGGGCAAAGCCAAAACAATTCTCTTCAACCTGTCGGGACACGGACTTATCGACATGGCCGCATACGACCGCTACTTGGCCAACGACCTGCAAAACTACGAAGTAACTGACGAAGATGTGGCTCGCAACATCGAGCAACTCGAAAAGATTCTCTGAAAATCTATTGCTATTCATAACAAGGGGGCGGTGAAATTAATTTTCCACCGCCCCCTTGTTATGGTTTCCGTTTTTAATTATTACTATATATAATCTGCCATTTTCCTGATTTTAACGCAGAGCCATTTTTCAATTTTTTACCCTTAAGAGTCATTGAAGAACAGCCATCGGGAAGATATACATAAGCTGTAGTACTTTTGGGAACTTCCAATTCAAGAGTAAATTGGGCGGCATCTTTTTTCAATTCGGCATCGATAGACCGTCCTCCCGAGAGTGGAACAGAAACACGCACGTGGCTCAAATGTCCGATATTGGGACGAACAGAGAAAGTTTTGAATGCCGGTTCAATGGTTTGAATACCTGCGATATATTGACTCAATATGGTAAGAGGCCCACCACTCCATGCATGGTTATAACTACCTCCGCCAAAGCCTTCGTTTCCGATTCCCCAACCTTCCCATAGTGTAGTAAGTGGGCTGTCGATCATAGAGCGATAACGATACGTCATGCGGTCCATGGCATCTTGATAATAACCCATTTGGCATAGCGCTTGCAATACATATTTTTCCATATAAGGACTCGCATGGTATTGTTCCTTGAAAAACGGACGAATAACAGAATACAAATTTTCGGGTAGTGTTCCCGATACAACTGCCAATGCTTGCGCCCTATCGTCGGGTTGACCTGTATATTTAGGCGATATATAATAAGAGCCATTCCAATATTTTTCGTGGAATACTTTTCGCATACGATCGGCGGCTTTGTCGGCCCAAACAGCCTCATCATCATTTCCGGTAAGGCGAGCCATACATGAATATCCCTGAAGTGCTATAATATACCATTGACTGAAAAGCAACTCCATATCCTTATTGCTACCCCAGTCGCCCCATGTCCAGCCGCCTTTTCGCGGAATTACCAATCCTTCATCATTTATTTTCCACACATGTATATACTTTTTCACTTTGGGGAAAACATACTCCATTATATCCTTATCGCCGGTTCCCATATAGTATGTCCAAAAGCCGTAATAACTTACACTTGCAAGCATCTGCATAGGCAACTCATTACCCCAGTTACCGGCAGGAACGGGAGCAAAAATCGTACTATCGGCACGCTGCCAATCCATCAGTTCTATAATTCCTTTGCGAGTAAGCAGGTGAGCTTTCTCATCGAGAGCATAAAATGCTTCTCCCAACTCGTTCACCACATCACCCCACCATTGCGCGCGCTCACGATCGGGGCAATCCATATACGTATCGCGCATGGTTATATATAATGTACGTTGGGATTTAATCCACAAACTGGTAAGAGCGGGATCGTCGCACCAAAAACTACCTGCAAAATCGGTGTCATAACCGGTCTCACGATACATAAGCTCTATAACTTCACAACCTTCGGGTATGGTATATATAACATAGTGCCCGTTCATCCACCCATAACATTCGAATTCCTGTATTCCTTCTCGAGTAACATACTCGGCATAGACATTATTTTCAGAGCCACCACGATAATTATCGGTACGAATATCCAATACCGCACCTGCAGGAGCTTTCAGTTTTATATAAGGCGTAATTTGGGCATTGTAGGGCAAATATGCCAATATTTTATTTTCGTTTCTTTCGGTACGTACATAACGCTTCAAACCATAGTCCTTCCACATAGGAATGGGGCGCTCGACCAAATTGTTCCAATCGGCATCGACAAGGGAAACTTCGCCGGCAGGCTTCCAATCGGTATCATCGAATTTCGGCTGATAAAATAGGAAATCTTTCGTGGCATCATAGCCGATATTAGACTCGGGCAAACGCGAATTGGGTGTCGTAGCCGTAGGTCGATAAAATGCCGGATTAATTTTTATTTTCCACTCAGTATCAATATTTTTTTCATTTACAGTCAAATCAAACGTCATTCCGGGAACTTTCGTATTACGATGGCTGAATCCGTCTCTTCCAAAATACCATACAAGTACGGCGATGGTATTCTCTCCTTTTTGCCATCCGTCTACGTTACGGAGTACATCACAATAAGTATCATGACGGTTTGGACCGCGTTTCAATGCGCCTTCACGCACCTGCAACTCACCATTTATCCACAACCAATACTTACTATCGGCAGCAATACGCATCTCTGTTTTAGTAGGTATTTTGTCGAAATCGACCTTAGCTCTGTAACAAATCCACATACCCGGAGCAATCTTTTCGTTGTCGGGAAGTGTCAATACTTGAGCCTTTGTATTCACAAAGATTGACAGCAACAGGCATATTGCCAATAATTTTTTTTTCATATTCTAACATATTAATTATCACATCGAATGTGATATTTTTATCAATACACCATTTATTACGAATAACAAAAATGCAATCTATATTTTTATTTTCGATGCAAAGTTATGGAATAAATCAAAAATCAAATGATTTCTGATAGGCTATATATACTTCTATGATAAAGTTCTTTGCCGCATAGAATCGGCCCAAAGGTAAAAAGAGAGACGCCATTCGCGTCTCTCTTTAAGATCAATATTAGATCTACGTCCGACCTTTATTATTTCACATTAATATTGGACTCAACCGAACCGTCGGCTTTGATTGATTTCACAATATAAGCGCCAGCTTCGGGAGCAACGTTCAATTTTTGACCTTGCAAGTTGTAATATTCAACAGCAACAACCTCGGCATTGCTTACTACACTTTCTACACCCGAAGTGGTAGTAGTTGCCGTGGTAAACAAGCTCTGAGAAGCAGTCATTGTGCTGACAGCTTGAACACCTACAGTGTATTCACCTTCGGGCATGGTCAGCGAGTATGAGGTAATAGTGGGGCGAATACCGGTTTCACGATTATCAGCAACTTTGATAAATCCGTTTTCGATATTTGCCGGTATCATCGTATATACACTGCCATCGGCTTTCTTCACGAATATATTATATACAAGACCTGTCATTACAGCAACATCGGTGTCATATTCCCATGTTATATTGAGTTTACCATCAGCACAAGCAGCTGTTACATTGGTAGGTGCTTCGGGCGCTACAACCTCTGCTTCATATGTATTTGTGTTAAGGCCGGCATATCCTGCCCAGTTCCAATCGTAACCGGGATACCAATACCAGGTATAGCCCGAAACGAAATAGTCGCACAATCCGTCGTTATCGATATCACCTACAGTACCGGATTGGTTTCTTATACAATCAGACGACGGGTCGCGATCGAAAGTTCCTGATTCATTACCAAACCATACCACATCATTTTCATTGCCTTGTCCGGTGTATAAAATATCAAAGAATCCGTCGGCATTGAAGTCGCGAATATAGGTTGTAACATTTTCAACACCTTTGTTCAATAGCAATAAGTCGCTATTTAAGGGGTCTTCAAATGCATTTTCCATACCATTTCCTAAGAAAAGGTGAGTGTCACCACCATTATCACCCCATCCGGTCATAAGCCAATCGATGTATCCGTCGAGGTTAACGTCGCCTATACAAGCCGAAGAGTTACGTAAGGTATGGAAAGAGGGCAATTCCGAAGTAACATCGACAAATTTCTCACCATTTTGGCTGATATAAATACGTCCATTGTTACCTGCGACATGCTCGCTTACAGGAACATCGCTCCAACCGTTTACCAAAATATCGAGCCAACCATCATTATTTACATCGGCAAAGATAGCATTACCGCTGATGGGAGCAAAATATCCTTTAAGTTCTTCTTTTTCGGTAATTACAGCACCTTGCTCATCGGTTACTTCCGAAGTCCAAACACCACCTTTGGTTTCGGCGATATTTTGCATGGTAAATACACCTGTACCACCCTCATTGCGATAGAGATATACGGCGCGACCGGGATAGTTATCGGCTTCTTTTTCTTTAACCATTACCGAGAAAAGGAGGTCGGTGTATCCGTCACGGTTGTAGTCACCCACAGCAACAGGACAGAAATATGTTTTGTCACTTTCTTGATAGAACATGGGGAAAACAGCATCGGCAACCACTTCGAATTTTCCTTCTCCTATGTTTTTATACAGATAGGTATAGTACTCGGGGTGTGCATTGTCGAATATATCCCATTCGTTTCTACCCATAATAAGGAGGTCTACCAATCCGTCGTTGTTATAATCGAGAGATTGATATACAGAGTAGGAGTTTCCGGGGAGACCAGATTTGGGCCATACACGCTCATATGTTACAATGGTATCCATTACCATTTCGCCCGTGGTTTCGTCGAAAATAGGATTTCCGACTTCGTCTACTCTTGGAGAATATTCTTCATGAGGAATACGTTGATAACCATCGTAAATCCAACCACCATTACCGTCGTTGAGATACAAGTTGCTCGCGATCTGCCACTCCCAACCGCTATTCAAGAAGTTGAATTGACCGCCATAGTAAATATCCAACCAACCGTCATCGTTAAGGTCGGCCATAATTGCACGGGTTTTGTGTGTTCCCGCGAAATCAGCTTTTTGGCTCCATGTTATACTATTTTGAGCCGAAACCGTAAAACTCATAGAAAGTAAGCCTACGGCAAAAAACATTTTTGTAATACTTTTCATAGTACAAGAATTTAAATTTTGGGAAACCATTATACAATCTATAAACGACCGGCTTCCCGATAGGACGCCTATAGATTTTATATTTTTCAACCACTTCTGGAGAAACAGAAATCGGTGAAGAAATTCGTTCTTATTTGCGTTTTTTATTCGCAAAATACTTATCCGCAAACTCAAGCATCCATACCCAATCGATAGCTGCAATACCATGGTCGTGATTGCGACGATAGTAAGCCAACGTAGACCCTATCGCACTTTTATCGTAATCGTTGGGCCATTCCACTTTGGGTAAGCCTTCGGCTCCCAAAAATTCCCATACAGGACTTGCTGCTTCGAGAGCAAGGAACTCACCTTTTGTATCGAACCAACCCATATTGAAACCTTGAATCATCAAGGCACGCGGAGCCATACATGCGAGCAACATATGTTGGTCAAAAGGCATACCGGCCTCATTGTCGATATATTTAGAATATGCCTTACAATACCAATGTCTCATCCATGTGTTCATTGTGCGCACATTCTCACCAAAATAATGCTTATGTAAAGGAGCGCCACCACCTCCGGTCTGATTAATTACAATAAGTGGAAAACGTTCATCGAACGCACCTGCCAACATTGCAGCTTTGGCCAATCGCGAAGATCCGGTAAGGATAACTTTTTTCTCATCAAGTTGCGGGTCTCGTTCTATCATATCCATGCCACGCATCAGAGCCCAACCCCAGGCTGCCAACGCGCCGGTATTGTTGGTTTTATTTTCATCACGCTCTCCCCACAATTCGAAGACACCGCTACTAAATGCAAAATCGCCTTGTAAATGACGATCGCTAGGATCGGGCGAAATATCGGCAAAGCAGGCTGTCACTACGGCATATCCACGCGCTACAAGCATATTTACAGGCAATACACTTCTGAGATTGGGGTCGAGGAGCTTACCGCGACTTTTATCACAAGCTTTGTGATTGGTAATATAATAAGTATCGTCATTCTTCAGCCAATTCTCATTGACAAGAATCTCTTCGTCATAGAGAATAGTGTGATTACCATAATAGTTGAGAAGTATAATGGTAGGTATCGGGCCTTCGACATGGTTGGGTGTAAGTATGAGCCAATCGATTTTGGGGCCACTCTTATCTTCTTTGAACCACATTCTTACCTAACGACGTGTCGCGTATTTGGCCATGGTACGTCCCTGCTCTATGGTCTCTAACAATACGGTATCGGGAGCACCGGGCATTATACCGTACATCTCTTCTTGAAATATATTCAATATCTCTTTACGACGTTCGGCCCATTGTTTTTTGTTTTTTACCTTCTTGCCATTTGCAAATCGCAAGACTTCGGGTAAGGGATAATATTCATAGGCTTTGCTTTCGTCATAATTTTGCGCATACAACGGCGATACAAACGCAAATGCTACGAGAATAATTATCGTCAGAATTCTGGTCATAATTCTTCGTTTTATTTTACTATATACTTCTCGTTATCCATAATATACACACCCGGGGGTACAGGCAATTGTCCTTTGTCATTGATAAGACGTCCGAGAATATCGTACACCTGATTGCTTGCGACAGTATCGGCATTTACATTTTTTATGGCGCTCGCTGTGCCGTTGAGCATAAAGGTATATGTTCCCGCTCCGATACACAGCGTTGTGTTTTTGTCGTCTGTCTCCACCTTCGATACTCCGGCAATATCTGCAGCTTCTTTACCATTTTCGGTTATGGTATAACTTTGAGGAATACGAAGAGCAGCCCGGCTATTGAACGGCACAGTAACGTTGAGAACTATTGTATTTTCATCTTTGCGTTCCCAATCGGCTTTCACTTTACCTCTAACCGAAGTTATATCGGCATTTACATAAGTAAGATCGGGAGCAAAATAAGGAGCAATGGTGATGCAGTCGTGTGCAATACCACTATTTTGAATACCACCAAGGTGGCTGAAGAACCACTCGTCGATATGACCTTGCATACAATGGTTTTGCGAGCCATTCATATCCCAGAACTCGGGAAGCGTTGTCGCGCCTTGTGTCAAGAAATAGCCATAACTCGGCATATCCTCAGCAGTTGCCATTTTATATACGATATCGTTGTAACCGTTCTCGGCAAGCGATATAAAGAGAGGTTTTGAAGCGACTTCGCCGGTTGTCAAATGATAATTGGCATCTTCCACACTTTTTACAAGAGATTGCACAACCTTATCTTTATTTTCTTCTTCTACTATACCATAGTACAGCGCCATTGCGTTAGCGGCCTGTGTATTGGCATCGTAATATCCGTTTTTGCTGTAGAAATTGGAATTGAGCTCTTCACGAATTTTATTAGCCAAATAGCTATAATATTGAACATCACCTTTGTTTTCCAAAACCGTAGCTATTTCTACCATGGCCTTGGTAAGGGCATAATAGGTACAATTGATAGTAAATTTCACACTTGTACGAGAATCATATGCTCCCCAGTCACCCAATGTATTGATGTTGAGCAAGAATCCTTCACGACGAGTGAGATAGTATTTCATAAGTCGTTTCATGGTTGCATATTGCTCTTCAAGGGTGCTCTTATCGCCATAATATATGTATGAACGATAGGGAACCAGTATGGTGGAACCGCTCCAAGAAGGATCCTTACCCCAATAGTCGTCCAACAATCTGTAAAAATAGGGAGCTACATTACATACAAATCCATCTTGTGCACTACCGTCAGTGAATTGCGAGTCCCGAGTATCCATAGATATTTTGGGGAAATATGCGGCAAGATCGAAATTATATGCAAGAGAATTGAATAGCAGCTGCGGCACTTCGAGCCAGCCCAATTTTTCACGGTGAGGACAGTCGGTCACCGAATTGTAAAGGTTGGATTGTATGGCACGATGGATAAGAGTATGTACATCGTTGAGTAACGTATTGGAACAAGTAAAATTGCCTGACTGTTCTACTCCGAGTCTGATACGCTTTGCCGTAAAATCTTTGGCAGCGGGTGCAGTTTTGAGACCTTTTATTTGCAAATAACGGAATCCGTGGTATACAAGTCTCGGGCCCCAAGTCTCGCCTTCGCTATCGCCGGCAAATGTATAACAATCATATATGGGCGAACCCATGTCGCTATTGATTTGTATAATAGCGCCTTTTTCATCAACAAGTTCGGCCGACCACAATTCGATTTTTTGACCTTTTTCGCCTTTCAAAGTGAATTCATATTGTCCTGCGAAATTCTGACCGAAGTCGACCACATACTCACCATTTCCAAGGTCGGTCACTGACGATGCTTCCCAAGTTTCCACCACCTTGGTCGGTTGATAGAATTGAGCTTTCAATACACCTATAGAATCTTTACAAGACATCGCATTGGGCCAAGTATCTATAATATTGGGGTCGCTAAACATATTAACGGCAGGACTGGTTGCGTCAAAATCCTCGCCACCATACCACGAACAGAATGTGATAGGTGTTTCGAACGCACATTTCCAACTGTCATCTGTATTAAAGGTTTCGGTAGTACCATCTTTATACTCAACTTCGAGTTGTCCTATAAAACGAATTGTTCCGTAGTTGTTGGTCAATTTCTGGTAACGACCCAATCCGGGATTATGATATTGCGCACCACCCACGAGAGCAATTACACCATTTTTACCTTCATGCAACAAGGAGGTAACATCGTATGTTGCATAAAGTACGGTTTTGGGGAAGAATGACTCTCCCGGTTCGAGTACATTATCGGTAACGCATTGTCCATTAATACGGAGTTCGAAATTGCCGGCACCGGAGGTGTACATACGAGCTTTTGCCACCGGCCCCTTTATATCAATTGCTTTACCAAAGGCACATAGGTTGGAATTATTACCCATATAAGATGGTGCTTCGCCATCGACCTTTTGATATTTTACAGTATATTGACTATCGGTTGATTTTTTTACAGAAATTGTGTAACTGCTGGGGAAATTACAACTTTTGGTTTTATCTGCCTCAGCAGGAGTATTGGCACGAGGATATAATATAACAGAAGAAACTTCCATATCCTGACCAAGGTCGATTTCGACATAACAATCCGTAACCGACGGACCGCCCCAATATACACCCGAAGTAGCCCCTGTATATGATGAGCCTTTTATATAACCATCGGTGAGATTGGAAGCACGCCATGATGTACCAATTGTTTCTACGGTATTCATAGTTACAGGTTTTGCAATAGCGATATTAGTGCCATTTGCGTCCAAGATTTCGATTTCGGACAATTGTAAACGGTAATAACCTTCACCGGCAGCGGGAAGTCCCAGTTTCTGAACATCAAGTCTCACATAGCGTGTCGTAACAGGAGAATCGAATGTAATTTCTGCCTTAGAAATCCGAGCATCGGGATTCTCTTCCACCCATTGTGCTTCCCAATCTTCGGGCGAAAGCATCGCTGTTTCGAATGTATGCCAACGACTCCAGTCACTGCAATTTTCGTTCTGATCCCAAATTCTCAGTTTCCAACGATAGGCGCTTTTCGACTTCAACTCACTACCGCCATATTTTATTTGGTATGAAAGAGGAGAATTTACTCTACCCGTACTCCATACTTCATTATCACTACCATCAATGACAACAATTTCGTATGCCACTTGTATACCACCTCGTTCTTGAGTAAGTGCCGCCCAACTGAAATGCGGTGTTTTATCAATTCCGAATGGATTATCCAAATAATTCACCTGCATTCTATCTACCTCCAACGAAAATATTTTTACGCAAAACGTAAGAAGCAGCAACATTAAAGAATTTTTCTTCATAATACTTATATTTTTTAATACGCCTGCATAAGGCATTAACCTACGCAAAAGTAAGAAGCATGATGGTAAAAATTTTGTTTTTTTTGCGCAAAAATTGGCAAAAATACACAACAATATATTTTATATTACACAGAATATATCAAAACGAATACTATACTATCAAAACACATAGCAATAAATAGAATATTCAAAATTGAGTACCCAACCCTATTAGGGCTAAACAAAAGCAATGCGAGCGTATCAGCTATTGATACGCTCGCATTGTATTTTTAAATCCGCGTTGAGGATATTAAAATTCGTCTTTATCCTTGGTCGGATTTTTGAAATAGACCTTATCTTCGGCATATTCCTGCGTTGCGATAAGTGTTGGTTTGGGCAATTTCTCATAGTAACGAGAAATTTCTATCTGCTCACGATTTTCGAATACCTCTTCGAGATTGTCGTTATACGAAGCAAATTCTTGGAGTTTCTTTTCCAAGTCTCCTTTCATTTCAACGCTTATCTGATTGGCTCGTTTACCGATGATACGAATAGTTTCGTACACGTTACCAGTGTTTTCCGACAAAGCAATCATGTCGCGGGTCACCGTGTTTGTAGGGGCGTTAGTTTTCTTGTAATCCATTTTTATATCGATTTTATTTTATTCTTCAATTTTGGCGTTGGCATCTTTATATATAGCATCGGCCTCCTTGCGATATTTACCCTCGGGAAATTCGTTGATATATGCATAATACTCATCGATGGTATTGCGATAACGCTCACCTTTGCGCTCGACAATACTTTCCTGCGCTTCTTTGTAACGAGCACGCAAAATCAGCATCATAAAATCTTCCTTTTTTGCCGTGAACGGATAATCTTTCAATGCATTTTGTGCCGTAATGACAGCCGATTCGTAATAGTTGCGGCCGAGGTAATTACCTATATTATAGTATAATTCACTATTTTTGTATTCTTTCTCAACCAACTTCTCTTGCAAGTCGAAAATCATTTTTTGTATCTCCTCGACTTTCTCTCCACGCGGATAATAGTCGAGATACATTTGTAATTCTTCGATACCTTTATAGGTTTGAGACTGCTCGAGACGAGAATCGGGAGACTCGAGATAATAACTCAAGCCCGAATAGTAACGAGCCATTTCGGTATATTGTCCCTTGGGATAGCTTCTATAATAGGTTGCAAAATATTCACCCGATGTATCGTAATTCTTGGCCATGAAATGACTGCGAGCCAAAAGATAAAGCGATTCTTCAGCTCTATCCGACCCCTTGAATACAGGTACAAGATCTTCGAGCAAGGAATAGGCTCTACTATACTTACCATTATCGAAGCAGGTCTTGGCATAAGTATATTTAAGATCTAAATCACTGCTTTTCTGCACCTTATAATACTCACCACATGAAGTTAGCAGCATTATCAACGCACAAAAATATATCGCTTTCTTTATCATATATACTCAATAATCGTGCAAAGTTAGTCATTCGCTGTCAATTATAAAAACAAAAAAGAACTTTTTAACGGTTTGAAAAATCTTTTGCACATATTTTCGATACAATTATGAGTATATTAGTATGAAATATAGGACGATTTTCGGGGAAATATTACTAATTTCGCAAATCAAAACAAAAGAGTAATGATACAATTGCAAATAGAAGGACTTACCAAGTCGTTTGGCGACAGAGTACTTTTTGAGGATATCACTTTCGGTGTATCCGAAGGCGAACGCATAGGACTTATAGCCAAAAACGGCACAGGAAAGACGACCCTGCTCAATATAATTGCCGGTATCGAAAGCTATGACTCGGGAAGCATCGTATTTCGCAACGACATCGAAGTAGGTTACCTATCACAGACACCGACCTACCCCGCCGACATGAACGTAATACAAGCGTGTTTCTCGACCGACACAGAGTTGACTAGTACCATACGTGAGTATGAATTGGCCATAGAACAGAACGATACTGCCCGTATCGAAACACTAATAGGCCTGATGGACCACCTTAAAGCATGGGACTATGAGTCGCGCGTAAAACAGATTCTATCGAGACTGAAAATAGACAATTTCGAGCAACCGGTATCTCAACTTTCCGGAGGTCAAATCAAACGCGTAGCACTGGCTAATGTACTGATTGCCGAGCCGGACTTTATCATTCTCGATGAGCCGACAAACCACCTCGATTTGGAGATGATTGAGTGGCTCGAAAACTACTTGCAACGCAACCATATTTCACTGCTCATGGTCACTCACGACCGCTATTTTCTCGATCGCGTATGCAACCGTATTGTCGAAATTGACGCACGCTCGCTCTATTCTTATAAAGGGAATTACAGCTATTACCTCGAAAAACGGCAAGAACGTATCGACGCTCAAAATGTCGAAATAGAGCGTGCGAATAACCTGTTACGCACCGAACTCGACTGGATGCGCCGTCAACCTCAAGCCCGGGGCACTAAAGCAAAATACCGTATCGATGCATTTTACGAGTTACAAGAAAAAGCACGTCGAGAAAAGGTTTCCGACAATATAACGTTGGCTGTAAAATCCTCATACATTGGTTCCAAAATATTCGAACTAAAAAATTTATGTAAAAGTTTCGGTGATATAAAAATTGTAGAAAATCTGAACTACACTTTCGCCCGATATGAAAAATTGGGTATTGTCGGAAACAATGGTACAGGAAAATCCTCTTTTATAAAGATGCTTATGGGCGAATCAATGCCCGATAGCGGCACAATAGAAATAGGAGAAACTGTACGATTTGGATACTACAGCCAAGAAGGCATTGAATTTGATGATAAAAAAAGAGTAATCGATGCTGTGCGCGATATTGCAGAAGATATATCGTTAGGCGATGGCAAACACCTCTCGGCATCACAATTTTTACAACACTTCTTATTCTCTCCCGAGACTCAATACAACTACATATACAAGCTCAGTGGCGGAGAAAAACGCAGGCTGTATCTATGCACTGTATTGATGAGCAATCCCAATTTTCTTGTACTCGATGAGCCGACCAACGATCTCGATATTGTAACTCTCAATATACTCGAAGAGTACTTACGTAATTTCAAAGGTTGCGTTATCGTGGTATCGCACGACCGTTATTTCATGGACAAGGTTGTCGACCACATTTGGGCTTTTGAAGGCGAAGCCAAAGTCAAAGACTTCCCCGGGAACTATTCCGATTACAGAGTATGGAAAGAAGATGTAGAAGCCGAGAAAAAACGGCTACAAGCCGAAAATGCGAAGAAGACTTCTTTGACACCCCCTGCACCGAAAACAAATACCACACTCACAAAACGAAAACTCACATATAAAGAACAAAAAGAATTTGAAGAGTTAGACAGCCTTATACCTCAATTAGAGGCAGAGAAAGCCACCCTCGAAAGAGAGATGTCCTCGGGTACTCTATCGAGTGAAGAAATACAAAAAAAGGCTGCCCGATTTGCATTGCTCATCGATGAACTTGACGAAAAGTCGATACGATGGCTCGAACTAAGCGAATGGGTATGATAATATCTACGCTTTCTTATAAGCATACCAATAGATTCCACCGACAAACAAAGCGCCACCGACAATATTTCCGAGTGTTGCCGGTATAAGATTTTTCACAATAAAATCGCATATAGTGACATCGGCGCCTTGTAACATACCGAGCGGAATGAAAAACATATTGGCAATACTGTGCTCATACCCCATGGCCACAAATGCCATAACGGGAAACCATAGTCCGATAAACTTCCCTGCGGCACTGCGACAACTGAAACCCAACCACACTGCAAGGCAAACAAACCAATTTGCCCCGATACCTTTTATAAATGCAGTCACCCATGACATACTTACCTTAGCCGATGCAATATTCTGTATCGCCGAGTTCCAAGGGTCACCATCTATCAAACCGGTCATATACACCATCACATATACAAAAAACAGAGCACCGACAAAATTACTAAAATAGACCAATATCCAATTTTTCAATACCGGCCACAATCCATATTGGCGACTACACATACCGGGTATAAGCACCGCATTATTTCCGGTAAACAATTCTGCCCCGGCAAACACTACAAGAATAAGCCCCAAGGGGAACATCATACCCGATAGCAACCGTTGAATACCGGGGTTGTACAATGCAAGATCGGGGAATCCATACCCGATAAGTAATGAAAGCAACCCGCCCATGGCAATATAAATACCTGCCAAAATTCCTAAAATAATGGTTTTACGAGTAGAAAAAGAGACTTTTTGCAATGCGGCATTTTGAGCAGCATCAATAATTTCTGATGGCGATATTACACTCATATTTAAAATATTATAACATTTTGTGCGCAAAGATACAATTTAGCGACGAGCATTACAAACAAAAAAAACGACAATATACATATATGCTACCCAACATTTTGGAAAGTTACATTGTTATAAATATAAATCACATTCGGACATGGCAACGTCCAAAGAGCCAAGAGTGGTTGAGAGTTTCATCAAATGGACCGATTATTTTATAGTCACCAGGTAATCCTCTTTCTTGTTTTTGATATATTCCGAAGGTGGGCTCGCGAGAGTCGCAACCTTCATTTTATATCATTCTCCACGCTTTCAATATACTTTTCCGCTTCACTGATAGATGAAATAAATGCCTGTATATCTTTTGGATACAAGAAAATTTTATACTTTTCATAGCGAGGATTATTCCGACTGTCTGAATCAACAGTCCGCTTGCTTTCTGTTAAAACCACATAAGATTTACCTTTGCAGTTCCTCTTTACATCAATATAATAAATACGGTTTCCGGATTTGACACATTGCGTAAAATAAATTTCCTTTTCGTTCAGCATCTTCGAAACACTTTCTTATTTTTTGAAATAATAAAAATTTTCCCTCTTTATAGAATGATGTCTTTATAAATTTCCCAAAAACGATTGACTTCTAATTCTGATGCAAATTAATTTAATTCATCTTAATTATACAACATTTTTATGCGTATTTATGTTAAAACAAAATTATTCATCTCCTAAATTCCGCATTTTTTCACAAAAACGACGCATTAAGCTATAAAAATGGCGCATGCTTCAGACATAGAGTCGAGCATCAAGATTAAAAAAGGGCGATATATAGTATATGAGAGATAAAAAAATTGTATCTTTACAGCCGAAAACAACGATAACGAAATGGTCAACCGAACTTTGATACGCACCAAAGTGGTGCAAATTGTATATTCAAGCCTCATCGACAAAGAAAAAAGCATAGAGGTGGCAGAAAAAGATCTTTTTGCAAGTCTTGAAAAATCGTACGAACTATACCACCTGTTACTGCTAATTCCGGTCGAAATCACCCGATTGCATCGTCTCAGACTCGATGCTGCTCGCAACAAATTGTTGGCAACCGACGAAGATAAGTATCCCAACACCCGCCTTATCGACAACAGATACATCGCACAACTAGAAGCAAACACATTCTTTCTGAAATATATCGAAAAACGTCCATTGGTATGGAGTGATGAGACCAACTACTTACGTACAATGCTTGATACAATTCTTTCATCGGGATTATATACAGAATATCTGAATGCCGAAGACTCTTACGAAAATGATCGCTCTTTTTGGAAATCGGTGTACAAGCAATTTATATTTACCAATGAGCGACTTTCTGATTTGCTTGAGTCTCAAAGCTTATATTGGAACGATGATCTGCCTATCATTGCCACGTTTGTACTGAAAACCGTCAAACGTTTTGATGAAACAGCCGGGATAGAGCAAGAGTTGTTACCCATGTTCAAAGACGATGACGATAAAGATTTTGCACGTAAGTTATTCCGTCGTGCATTACTTGATAGCGATAAGAACAGAACAATAATAGAGCGATATATAAAAAATTGGGAAATCGACCGCATTGCTTTTATGGATATAGTCATTATGGCCGTAGCGATTGCTGAAATTACCACATTCCCGTCTATTCCGTTACAAGTAAGCTATAATGAATACATCGAAATTGCAAAATCATACAGTACACCCAAAAGTGGCAACTTCGTCAATGGAGTTCTTGATGCTGTGATAACAGAATTGAAAGCCAATGGTTTACTGACAAAATAAGCCCCGACTTTGTTATTATATTATAAACTTAAAACCATAGAATTATGAACTTACTTACCATTTTATTACAAGAGGCTGCGGCTTCAGGAGCATCACCCTACTCAAGTATTATCATGATGGTGGCACTTGTAGCCATATTTTACTTCTTCATGATACGTCCTCAAAGCAAACGTCAAAAAGAGATACGCAAATTCCGCGAAGCTCTTACCGAAGGTCAGAAAATAATCACAGCCGGCGGTATACATGGCAAAGTAAAAGCCATCAAAGAAAATACAGTCGTGATAGAAATCGCCGACAACGTACGTATTACTGTCGATAAAGCATCGATATATGCTTCCCAAGCCGACGCCAACGCTGCAGCACCTGTAAAATAGTTTGCAGCTTTTTGGGAAACAAAGAAGCAACAACAGAAAACACATATAATAGAGATAAGACTACCCGTCGAAGATAGACAAGCCTTATCTCTATTGTATTAATAAGATTGTAATATGAACAAACACAGAGGTTTGCCAAAGTGGCGTAATATATATAATACGACATTTCACTCTATACGAGACTATTTCGACAACGAACACAGCCGCGAAGTAGTGACATTTCTTTTTTTTGTTGCTCTTTCTTTCCTTTTCTGGATAATGCAATCGCTAAGTGAAGATATAAACACTAAATATCGTATTCCTATCAAATTCAGCAATGTACCGGAGAATACAATTTTCACCAACGAAATACCGTCACACATCATAGTTCACTTACGCGATGAGGCAACCGTATTGCTCAACTACAATCTCGAAGGGATACCGCCGTTTGAAATAAATTTCAAGGAATATTCCAATCATAGAAACGCATTCTTTCTCGCACCCGAACAGATAATTTCTCAAATAAAGAAAAATCTTAAAAATACAACTTTGATCACCTCTATGTCGGTCGATACGATTGCTGTATATTACACACAAGGTGTAGGGAAAAAGGTAAAAGTACTCCCCGTAGGTAATATATCCACCCAACCACAATATATCGTCAATGGTAAGGCAACGACCGACATCGACTCGGTACTTGTCTACGCACCAGACTATCTTCTCGACGAAATCGAACGCATAGAGACCCAGTCGTTCGATGCGTCCGATCTTACCGAAACGTGGAAAGATGTAGTACCTCTGCAAAGTCGACAAGGCGTAAAAATCGTACCAGACAAGGTAGAAGTTACCATACCTGTCGAGGAGCTTACGACCAAGTCATTGACAATACCTATATCTGTCGAGAATCTGCCTTCACAAGTAATATTGAGGACATTTCCTGCATCGGTAAATGTTGATTGCGTCATACCCATCAGTCGATTTTCCCAATTTACAGAGAAAGAGGTTTGTGCTACCGTAGACTATAAAGACACCCACAATATATCGTCGCGTCTCCCCATAAAAATAACCCGTTCGGCAGCTCAAGTCATCAAAGTCGTACCCGATAGCGTAGAATATATTTTGGAGTACCAATAAGTATGAAAATAGTAGGTATTACAGGCGGTATCGGCAGCGGGAAATCTGTTGTATCACAATTATTACAAACAATGGGTTATCGTGTGTACGACAGCGACACCGAGGCTAAAAAACTGATGAATACCGCAGATATGCTCAATCGACTCGCCAAGACATTCGGACCGGAAGTTGTCTATGGCAATGAAATCAACCGCAAAGTATTGGCATCAAAAGTATTTACCGACAATAATGCTCTCGAAATGTTGAACGCACTCGTACACCCCATGGTACGAACCGACTTCAATTCATGGACAAAAACCCATAGTAAGCAGAAGATTGTTTTTATGGAATCGGCCATACTCATAGAGTCAGGGTTTACCGATATGGTCGATGAAATATGGCTGGTAATAGCTCCTACCGACTTAAGAGTGACCCGTATCGTAAATCGCAACAATTGCACCGAACAAGAAGCAATGCAACGCATCATGGCTCAAAGTAACGAAACAACAAAAGCTTTATATGCACACAGAGTGATCACAAACGATAATAAAACGCCCATAATACCACAAATCATTGCTGCTCTCTCGTAGCGACATTACCAAGCGATTATTTCTTAACATAAAAAAACAGCAGTACTCTTTTGTACTTTTTCCGATTATACTATCTTTGTCGTTTGTAGTAGAATCATTCCACATTTGTCACAATTATTAATCTAAAAAGAATATCTATGCTGAAAGAAATCTTATCTATATCGGGCCGTCCCGGATTATTTCGTCTTATCTCTCAAGCCAAAGGTGCATTGGTGGTAGAATCAATACTCACCGGGAAACGCAATCTCGCATATAGTCACGACAAAGTCACCTCATTGGGCGACATCGCCATGTACACTTTAAGTGGAGAAATACCCCTATCGGAAGTACTTAACAAAGTAAAAGAAAAAGAGAATAGCGAAAAAGCATCAATCTCACCCAAAGCCGACAAAGAAGAGTTGCGCGCTTATTTCGGTGAAATATTGCCCGACTTCGACCGTGAACGCGTATATCCCACAGATATAAGCAAACTTATTTCGTGGTACAATATGCTGATAGAACACGGTATCACCGCGTTTGTTTCGACCGAAGAAACGGAAGAATCTCCCGCAGAATAATTCTTAAACGGATAAAACGACGACGTCGCACCAAAACTTGGTGTGACGTCGTCGTTTTATCTGACAGTGCACAAATAAGTGATACCTTACCTATAAATCTTGTTAATCAATACAACATTCGGGAGCAAGAATGATAATCCCGGATTGCTAAAAATCTTTTGCTGTAATAGAAATTACCGTACAATAACTTTTTTACCATCGACAATGTAGAATCCGGGAGTCGATAATACACGCATATCATTGCCTAAATAGCGTCCGTCGATTGAATATATTCCAGTGCGTTGTGGCACCGCTATCACATGCTGTACGGCATCGACACCGGCACTACGTATCGAAATATTCTCGACATTACCGGTATATTGTCCTTTACTGCTTATGAAAGTAATCACCATATTTTTGCGTCCTGCGGTAAGGTTAGGTATATCTACACTATAAGACTTGTATGATTGCCAATCACCAGAATTTTTGACAGTTATTGTTTCATCAACTTCAATTGTAGCAGATGCGATATCGGTAATTTTTACATTCAATTTGAAATCGTCACGAGTTGTTGCCGCCCCAAAATTGAGGATATAGTATCCGGAGAGTTCATTGTACAAACCAAAAGCCAAATTATCGTTGTGACTGAAACAATCGGCCTTACCATTTTTGATTGTTGCTTTCTTTTTACCATCAGAAGCCATGGTGATTGTACCCGTTGTTTGGTCTATATTCTCGACCGGCAGATATATAAAACCCTCATTGGGGTCGATATACTCTTTATACCCTTCGGCGACACCTCCTTCGCTTTGTGCGATAGTAATATCGGCGACGAGCGAATTGAGATATACTTCGAGCATAGTATACCCCTCTTTATTGAGTTTATTGCCATCGGCTGGGTCGGTAAAATCAAGCCCGTTACGTTCTTCCCAATTATCTTCCATACCATCGCCATCTTCGTCGAAATAGCGACCCAAAGTAAACAATTCGGGCCATGGGCTCCATTCTGCATCGGCATCTGCAGGCATCAAATCATAAGGAGTATCAATAATTCCGAGTTGATTACCATCGGTAGATCCGGTGTATGTAGCTATACGTCCTCGTGTATCACGGATTATAAGCTCATCGACGGTATCGCGTTTTTTGGAACACCCTGCATACTTGAGCACCTGAGCATAGGCCTTCTCGGCAGTATGCGTAGTTACATACATAAAGGGTAGAGGCTCATGCAGACGCATCGTATCGCGTGTAGTAGCATCATATCCGGGATTTGTTGTAGCAATCTGCTGATATATACCCATTTCCCAATTTTGATTAATAAGTTCGGGGTAGTCGGGATTATCATTACCATCGACATAATACTTACCCCAAATTTTATAACTTGCATCATCTGCTTTGGTTGATACTCCTATACCACATATGCGATATGCCAAAGACTTACGACTACCGGTGGCACGGCCATCTGTTCCCGGACCGGGTTTATAATAATTATTTACAAAATTCACTTTCATACCTTCACCACCGTAACAGCCATTGCCGGCCCAATTATAAATAACATTATTGCGAAGGTCGGTTGTATCTTTTTGCGCATACGTAGGACGATTGCCCAAACGAGGTGTGCGCGAATCGTGGTGAGCAATGAGGTTATGATGATACGACGCGCCTTTGCCTCCCCAGTTTCCACCAAATCCATGAGCCTCCTTGGCATGAGTTGAATTCCGCAGACTTTGAGAGATAATACACCATTGTACGGTCATGTGTTCATTGCCATACACCGAGAGACATTCGTCAACACTCCACGACACGGAGCAGTGATCGACAATAATATTTTTGCCGTCCATGCCTCCTAAACCATCGGGCTCACCACCGGAGGCATCACCGGGGCGAAAACGCATATATCGTACTATAACATTAGGAGCTGCTATGGTAAAGGGCCAATCGGCTACACAAATACCGTCGCCCGGAGCCGTCTGCCCGGCAATAGTTACATTTCCGTTTTTTAATTTGAGCTCCGATTTCAAAAAGATAGTACCACTCACATCGAAAACTATCGTTCGAGTTCCCGATTGTTCACACGCCCAACGAAACGAGCCCTGTCCCGAGTCGTTGAGATTGGTTACATGATATACTTTACCGCCACGACCGCCGGTGGTATAACGGCCATAACCTTCGGCGCCCGGGAATGCAGGAGTCTTCTCCACAAGTTCATCGGCACATATAGAAAATGTCCCGACCAACAACAAAAATACTGCAAATATCAGTCTCATCATAAGATACTCATATTTAAAATAGTAACAAAATTACACAAGATAATGAATAACGAGGTAGAATATTTGACGGATTAATTGGATATTTTGTTCTCAATAAACAATAATAGCCGAGTGGCACGACAAAAAATATCGTACCACTCGGTTAGCAATGCCAAATCATCGGTTACTTAACGATAAAGAAGGCGCGCTCCACCGGATCGGCCGTCTGCACACTATCGGCTATACCATATTGCCATGCAACAACTGTAACTTTAATGGGGAATTTGGCCCGCGGTGGAATCGGTGTAATAATCACTTTACCATCGACAATCTCGACGGGCCCCTCCTTTACATAATAACTGACCGGCAGTCCTACATCTGAAGTCGCTTGCAAATGAACCTGTTTCGTATCGCAACTTACATCATCGATAGGCGGGAAAGTTATATGTTGCGCAACACCCTTGGTTTGGCGATATGGTATACGCATACTGAACTCTTGTACGGCACTTTTATAACGCTTATCACCAGGGACTTCGGCTAAGAGGCAAATTTCGGGCGTGCGACGCGGATTGTGCATACCCATACGATAAAATTGCACACGGAAAGTGGTATCGTTTACTTTTACCACAGGTCCGCATATGCGACTTATCATAGGTTGCGCGTCGGCGTGTTCTTGGCAATACGATTGACGAAGACTATCGACAAACACCGGACGGAAATTGAATGATATACCATCAGAGAGAGGCAAAAAATTCGCTGATATTTTTACATGCGAACGCTCGTTATAGGGCAACAATCTTCCATGCTGCTCGAAACCGAGATATTGCATTTTCTTACCCTTCTGCTCATTGTACCGAGTTTCGGTACGTATCGCCATCTCCTCATCAAAATACCAAAACGCATCATGCCGACAACCTTTATATTGAGCAAAGGGAGCAGGTTTGGCACGACGACGCCCATCGACACGCCATCGCTCGGCCAACCAACCATCGCGAGGATCGAGTTTATTCAACTCTACAGCGCCGGGAGATATTACTCCATGAGGTATACGGTACTCAATAGCTTTTTTTACAAACAGCGCGATATATTCGGCTGTGGCATCAGATACATCGAAATGACCGCGACCGGCATCGCAAAGGAACGAAACACAACTTTCGGGATACATTATGCGAAAAGCCAAGGCCGGATTTACCCGAGCTTCCCACCACTCATACTCGCCCTCTATCATAAGCCCCGGAATGCCATCAATATTACGGGTACGCCCCCACTCTATATTGTCACGACCATATCCGGTAAGATTGGTGCGAGGCGCATCGCCGTGCAATGAAATAATCGCCAACGTACGATGAGGATTCCATGCTGCAAAATTCCACGGATAGGTAGCCATGGCCGAGTGTCCGATAGGAACAAGTGGCGCATAAGCAATCTCGTCGTAACCACTTAGCGACGCAAAATCGGTAAGAATCTTATCGAATATAGGTTGAACACCGGTAGATACGTCCCATGCCGGGCAATCGAGACCCGGAGTAATCCATATAAGCGCGACACCGGCCTCGCACATATGCTTACGAAAAAGAGGATTTTCGAATAGGGTCTCCTCACTCATATTATGCATACCTACCATTACCGCATTCACGCGATGACAATCGTTAGGAATCCACATAAATGCTGTCGGCGAAGCACCGGTCTCCTTGGATACCATACCCGTTACCTCGACCGACCATTGCCACTCTGCTGCAACGAGTAACGATGGCAATAAGCATAATAGCAATAGTAACTTTTTACACATTATTCGACTTTATTTTTCATTGTTATTACCATACGTCCACCTTTCTCGATAGTCTCATGCGACAATTTCATATCGGTAATCGGCCGACCGTTGAGTATAATTGTATCAATATATTTATTATCGATACTGTTGTTTTTTACCACGATTTCAAATTTTCGACCATTCTCCAAACATAAAGTCGCTTTATCGAACATAGGACGGCCTATACTATACTCGGGTATACCGGGGCATACCGGATAAAAACCCATGGCACTGAATACGTACCATGCCGACATCTGTCCTACATCTTCGTTACCACAGAGCCCATCGGGGTCATTGCGATAAAGAGTACGCATTATATAGTCAACAAGAGCTTGGGTTTTGTGGAACTGCCCCACAAAATTATAAAGATACGGCACATGATGTCCGGGTTCATTTCCATGAGCATACTGACCTATCATACCTGTTACATCTAATGTTGCATTTTTTTCACCGGTCAACTCCGAACTCATGGTAAACATCTTATCGAGGCCCTCGGCAAAAGTCTCTTTTCCACCCCACAACGATATAAGTGTATCGATAGCATGAGGCACAAACCATGCCCACTGCCAAGCATTACCTTCAACATAATTTCCCGGTCGGATTACAGCCAACGGATCGAAAGGAGTAAGCCAACTACCATCGGCTTTTCGTGCACGCATAAAGTGCGTCTCGGCATCGAAATAGTTTCGGTAATAATCGGCTTTGCGCATATACTCTTCATAAATATTTGCTTTGCCCAAGCTATCGGCCAACTGCGCAATCAGCCAATCATCGTATGCGTATTCGAGTCCCATCGACACCGTCTCGCCTCGGTACAGATCACATGGGATATAACCTAAATCATTTTTATATTGTATGGCCTTGGGCATCACTTTTACCGTTTTAATACTACAATTCATGGCTTGATGTATCTTGGTCGTATCGTACACCGATGAACGAATAGATGCTTTCAGGGCTTTTTCGACATCAAAGTCGGCCTGTCCTTTCATATAAGCATCGACAATTACCGATACGCCATGGTATCCAAACATTGTTCCTGTTTCATTTGAAGAGAGCTCCCACTTAGGCATGATACCCATTTCGTCATACTTACGCAACAGCACACGAATAAATTGCTGATTGAGCGATGGTGCAAGCAAAGTATATAAGGGGTGCGCAGCTCGGAAAGTATCCCATAGTGAAAATACCGTATAAGCAGTATAAGCGGTATCTCTCGCTATTTGGTGTGTCATAGTTCTATATCGGCCATCGACATCAGAAGCCAACGATGGCTGCACCGCTGTATGATACAACGATGAATAAAATATTGTACGTGCATCATCATCGGAGGTCTCTATATCGACAGCACTCAATTTTTTGTTCCACGCTCTGTCGGCATCAGCAACAACCTTATCAAAATTCCAATGAGGTATTTCGGTTTCTACATTCATGCGAGCGCCATCACGATCGACACTCGATATACCCACTTTCGCCAATATTTGACGAGGTGAGCCAACTGTCGTAGGTTTGAAGCGAATAACCGCCTTTGCCATACGGCTACTTACCGATGAGACATTTTTTAGCAATATCTTATCATCATACAATTCATACTCGAATGGTTGCGAAAAGACCGCATAGAAATAAACATAGTGTTGCATCGCCCACCCCTCTGTATACTTCAGACCACTGATAGTAGAATCATTTACAATCTCTATTTCGGTAACAGGGTGATCATATCCATGTATAGTTGGCTCCATATCGATAATAAGTCGGTTGTCATAACCTGACGGATAGGTATAGCGATGCATTCCGGCACGCAACGTGGTCGTAAGTTCCACATCGATAGAATCGTCTTGCAAAAGGACTCTGTAATAGCCCGGAAAAGCTTGCTCATTCTCGTGAGAAAAAAGTGATTGATAACCCACTTTCTTTTCCCTACCCACACCCGAAAAAAGAGGTTTATCCCCAACCACAGGCATAAAATGTATATCGCCATAATCACCTCGGCCGGTACCATTGAGGTGAGTATGTGTAAAACCATGAATAAGGGTATCAGCATAATAATATCCGGCACACGCGTCCCAACCTTCCAAACGTGTATCGGGGCTCAATTGTACCATACCATGAGGCATCGTAGCTCCGGGGAATGTATGCCCATGACCGCCGGTTCCGATAAATACATTCACATATTGAGTATATTTTTCTTCTTCCTGCACACAAGAGAAAAGCGTCGCCATCAGTAATACAGATAATACCAATTTTATTTTCATGCTTTATAATTTTATATGGATTCCTTTTTCTACTACAAATCGCTTTTTATGATGTTTAATCAGGACCTTACCGGTGGACGAATAGTAGTAGTCATCGCCATCTTTGTATATCGCGACCGATATGGGTAGCGAAGTCAGGGATTCTATAAGCCAATCATCATTTTTCAAAAGGGTTGCACCAGCCATATATATCGACTGCACCTCTCTATCCTGCATTGAAATATGAACAAAATGTGCTTTCGCCTTAAACATTTTTTTTACAGACAATAAAGTATTTGTTGTTTCTGCCGAAATCACATAATCATTGCGACCATCGACCAACGAAATAGAGAGTCCTACACCTCTACCATCAATTCGGAGTGGCGATATATGCGATACTATGTAGTTATTATTTTTGAATGCTTCATACACCGTCATAAAAGGCGTCGTATAGGCATTGTTGTCCGCCTGTCGCACAAGAAGTGTAGGTGTAGAATTTGGAGGCATACCACAATTGTCGGGAGTAAGTCCGTGATTCATGGTTGTTGCCGGAGCATTCATGGTATGTATGGTTCTTCCATCTGCCCCGGTCATCCACAATCGAGCCGTCATACTCTGAGGCAAAGACCACTCGGCATAGAAATTATCTGTATTGGCACAAGCTTGTATATCGGAAAACCAACGATATGAATGATTCGATAAAGACTGCAACGATGGAATATTTTCGGTAACAAGCCTTTGTCCTTTTTTATCATACAGGAGCAAACGATGGCCTACATTATGAAACAAATAGTCATTATCGAACAAATCAGATCTGAATATATCTACATAATAACCTGCATTTTCACCAACCGACACCATCGCAATCACTCGACGTTTTTCGCCAGCCGATACATCAGCAAAATTAAGGTATGGAGTAAGAGATTCAGAGGTATAAAATTGGCCATCGCAAGGCATCGGCTCGGCAATATTGACACTGATTTCGCCCTCGGTATAGCCCGGCATTATAGTATTGGTACCAAGTGGACTTTGATGATACCCATAATCTTTGCTCCAATATGACTCATAGGCTGCGGCATCGGGTACAAGGGCATAGCCATATGCATATAACTGCAAAGCAAGACCGTTGGGGGTAAGATGAAAGCCTTTTTTACCACCGTATATATTGGCCATCATTTTATAATCGGAATTACCATTTTTCATGGTTATCATACGATGATGAGGTGAATATGATGCTCTATCACCGCCTGATATCGTTGCAATCGGTATATGAGATTCGTATGTACATAGGCCATTCCAACTTGTAGCAGAACGGCTGTATTTACCCAAATCAATTGCTTTATTCAATGCCGATGCGGCCAAATTCCGTCCCTCCTCATCCTCAATTTGGGAATAATATGTAAGCAGATGTTCAAAAGTCTGAAAATTGGCACTGCCCCCTCTCGAATCGCCAAAAACGATAAGATTTGAGGCATCGTCGAGCCATGGAAATATAGCCGTTGCCGCTTTTTGTAAAATAGGATTTTCGGCAATAATATCGATACCTGCACGTTGCAAAGGATATGCCCACTCAAGAATCATCTGTATCGTACTGAAAGCATAGCCGGGCGACTCGGGCCACAAACCTGTAACAGCATCGTAGTTCTTTACCATATCGGGAATAGCGGCATGATAAGGTGTCGTTTCGTTTATCAGATAATGTAAATAATATTCACGACCTTTACCATCGGGGTAATTGTCATTACCATCGAGCAATAGTATCGGGCGTAATATCATATTCCAACCATTGACATTCCAATTTCCTTCTTTGCCGCCACGTACAAGGCCCAACTCGATAAATCGGCGAAAAACGACCTCAGCGACTTCGTGTGTAGAAATACCTATTGACAACAAATGTGGGTGTATGTAACTTTGTAGATAATCATGCATAAAGTCATAAACTACGGCCGCATGCATTGCCAAATCATCGTGTATCTGCTCGTAATCATAATATCCACAAATACCACCGGGAGCCCAACCACCTTCACTACCACACGACTTTTCAGGGTCGAGTATAGGGTTCATATAATAGGTTCCCACCAACCATGTATTGAAAATATCCGCGGCAAAACGTGCAAATTTCTCCTCACCGGTAATCCAATACACAAAAGCTGCGTTCTCGGCCAAAGTAAGGATTTCCACATTATTTCCTCGTATCATGTGACCGCTTTCTTTGTATGGTACCAATACAGCCGGTTCAGTAGGATTGTGCCTATTACGCCCCCACATATCACCGGTCTCATTATACGGAATACGTTCATCAAGCGGTACGTTTACATATTTATTCCATGTGCGCATACCGGGCATACGCACAGTAGGAACAGGCGCATTACCTTCACCTCTGTCCCAATTTTGATTTTTGAGATAGCATTGTGTATATCGTTCACCATCTTTCCAATACATGGCAAGACGAGAAACAATCCACTCGGGGTCGATTGTATGTCGGTCGGCAAGCTTTTCGACCGACCGACGTATTTTATCAAACGACTCTGCAGCCCAAACTTCGTTATTTATTTTTGCACATATCGTCGCTTTATCATCGGGAGAGACATAGATACGGGGATATTGCGCACTAAGTTGCCAACAATAGCTCCACAAGCATAATATGATACAAAATCTTCTCATAACTATATTTACAATCGTTCCACAATAAGTTCTTCTCCGGGAGTAGTCATTACATCATACTCATACACAGTATAAAGCATTGGGTGTTGCGGTGTAATTTCTTTTGAAACTAATGGTTCTTTTATATCGGCCTGTGAGAAAAATTCATTGGCATTACATCCGTCAGCAGGTACAAGATTTTTTCCCTTGAGCGGGATATAGGAACGAATACGGAGATTTCCGCCCAATCGGGAATATATTTTGGCCTGTTGTAATTGTGCACCGTTCCATTGCATGTCTACAACAAATCCACCCCGAGCCACAAGTCCTTTGATACTACCTTTCGCCCACGCATCGGGTAAGGCCGGCAATAAATGTACAGCACCATCGTGACTTTGCAACAACATCTCGGCAACACCTGCGGTATAACCAAAGTTACCATCGATCTGGAAAGGTGGGTGCGCATCGAACAAATTGGGATATGTGCGCCCCTTGGGGTGGGTTCTTGTAGAAGCATCGTTAGGCAAGAGTTTTAGTAGATTTGTAACCATTTTATAGGCATGATTGCCATCTAACATCCGTGCCCATAGATTTATTTTCCAACCTATAGACCACCCCGTTGCCTCATCACCCCGTTGCAAAAGAGTATTTTTGGCTGCTTGAAACAATAACGGGTGCGTATATGGTGAAATCTGATTACTTGGGAACAAACCATATACATGCGATATATGGCGATGCTTACTATTGGGATTGTCCATATCTTCGAGCCACTCTTGTAGCTGATTGTGGCGGCCTATCTGCATAGGCGGTAACGCATCTATAAGAGTTTGCAACGAGTCGCAATAGCTCTCAGAACCGCCCAATATGCGAGTAGCTTTAAGGGTATTGCTCAGCACATCAAAAATTATCTGGTTATCCATCGTACAACTGGCCACTATGGTCGATACACGGCCTACATTTTCACCACCGGGACCATGCTCGGGCGACATAGATGGCGCACTTACTTTCCAGCCATATCGAGGATGCTCTACCAAAAAGTCGAGGAAGAAATCGGCAGAACCTTTCATAGCAGGATATACCTCAGCAAGAAAATTCTTATCGCCGGTGTATAAATAATGTTGCCACAAATGAGTCGTAAGCCAAGCTCCACCATTGGGCCATGTTCCATAGAATGCATTATCGACAGGACCTGTAGAACGCCATATATCGGTATTGTGATGAGCTACCCAACCATCACACCCATACATCGAACGAGCCGTACCTCGACCGGTAACAGAAAGTTCTTTTACCATCTCAAACAACGGCTGATGTGTTTCTGTAAGATTTGTCACCTCAGCAGGCCAGTAATTCATTTCAGCATTAATATTTATCGTGTATTTACCGTCCCACGGAGCTAACACTTTATCGTTCCATATCCCTTGCAAATTGGCAGGCTGACCACCGGGTTGCGACGATGAGATAAGTAAATATCGTCCATACTGAAACATGAGAACGGCAAGTGCCGGATCTTTCTGCTCGCCAAATCGTGCGACACGCTCTGAGGTGACAAGTGAAGAATTTTCACCTATACCCAAGTCAAATTGCACTCGATTATACATATTTTGATAATATTCGACATGACGTTGCAATAATTCTTCATATGAAAATTTCGATGCCGATGACAAAATTGCCGACACCTTCTTTGTTTCATTTCCCGACACATCGTCATAGGCTACAAAATTGGTTGCCGAAGCCACATACAGAGTTACAGAAGTAGCATTTTTAATAGACATACAGCTATCTGACAACACCATTTTTCCGTCTTGCAATGTAGCCTGCAAGCGAGTTTCCATTTCAATCGCTGCCGGAACTCCTTCATGGTCGGTACCGGTTGCCCGCATTACAAGTTTTTTCCCTTTAGTCGATAATTGATGTTGCAAGGGCGATGTAAAAGACGCTACAAAATTTATACTTTGAGGTTTATCGGCCGTTATTCTTACAACGACGGCTCCATCGGTAAAAGAGGTAAATATTTCTCGTCGATATGTAACACCATTTACTTTGTAGCGAGTTAGTGCCACAGCTCTACTGATGTCGAGTTCGCGGTAATAATCGGTAACATTTTCGTGACCATGGCTCTCTATAATGAGGCTACCCACAGTCTGATACGGCATACCATTTTTACCCGAATAAAAGGTTTTTTGTATCAAATTCTGCGCCTCTTTGTTTTTGTCGGCAAATATCAATTCGCGTATTTTGGCAAGGCTGTCCAGCGCGGCCGGATTGTCATTGCGATGCGGACCACCGCCCCACACGGTCTCTTCGTTGAGTTGCAACTCTTCACGTGCCGTACCTCCGTAGGTCATTACTCCCATACGGGAATTACCAAGAGGTAAAGCCTCTACCCATGTTTCGGCAGGCTTGTCATACCATAATTTTGATGTAAAATCGGCTACCTCTTGCGCACATGCACCGATAACAGATAAACTGAATACGACAGAATACAAAAATCTTCTCATATATAATTATTTTATGTTATGTAAAAACTCTTTTAATGTCTCGTTGAACGCTCCGGGTTGCTCCATATTTAGCATGTGACCACAGTCATCGATAATCTTCAATGCGCCATTAGGCAAATACTTTAAAATTTCAGGCGTTTTAGAATATCTATTTCCGGGAGCATTTCCCTCTACTATGAGAGTTGGCACCGCGGGGCAATTTTCCTTTAACGCAGCATATGCATCAAGACCGGTTACCACCCTCACCTCTTTATGCAAAGGTTGCCAAGCGTTCCACTCCGAAATCATGGTCCATAATGGCACACGCATACGCTCTCGACGAGAGCCACCTGAGGCTATAAGCCCCTCGAACCACTCTTTCTTCATCGCGTCAACACCACTCTCTCGCAAAGCGGCTATCTCTACGTCGCGTCGCGCAGCTTCTTCGGAGGACATCGGCTCTGACGGACCTTTCGACTTACGAATATTCCCACTTGCCAGAAAAGCAGATAGCATACGATCAGAAAACCAGCCTAACATATCGGCGCCGATGAAACCGCCCAGTGAAAGGCCCACTATATGAGCGCGTTCTATCTGTAATTCGTCCATGAGAGCAACCAAATCTTCAACATGTGTAAATTGGAAATCCTCAGTCTGTTCAGAAGAAACACCATACCCCCGTAAATCGTATCGAATAGCGCGATAATGCTTCGCAAATTCATAAAACTGCTCGTCCCACATACGATGATCCAACGAGTGTCCATGCACAAAAATAAGTGGTTCTCCACAACCGGCCTCCTCATAATACAATGCGCCTCCGGGAACTGATATTCGACCCGATTTTACACCGGCATCTCGACAAGCTACAATATGCGAGACTATACGGGAGATTTTCGGGCTACCATAAAAAGAGGAGAATCCATCGGGTTTATTTGCACCGCCTTCGACATGGGCAATAAAAAATCCATAGACGCTATCACGTTTATTTATCCAAGGATAAGCACCTGCCCAGCCGGGAGAACTTATCTGATATGCCATTCCTGTTTTCTCATCGACAAGTTCGCGCCACTCTCCAAGCCCGTATATACCGGTGTGGAGAGAGCCTAATGCTCGTTCGACATATTCCCCGGGTTGGACACAGGCTCTACCTACTTGGTCACGCTGCATCTCAATAATAGATTTCCCCGACAGTATTGTATCACCCTCATATACGCCATCATGATAAATCATATTGAGAAATCGCATATAATCATGTAATGTCGTACACAATCCGCCTCCCAACATCGGTGCATGTCCACCATCGGTATTGACGGGTACAAAATGAGAATTCTTCATTCCTAACGGGCGAGCAATATAATCCTGAAATATCTGCTCGAAATCTTTCCCTGCCACAACCTCGGCCATACGACCGGCTATCTGCATGGCCAATCCGCCATACTCGAATCGCGAGCCAGAGGCAAACATTGTATCTAAAGGTAATATTTCGGCAACAGCCGAGTCGAGACTGTTATAATTATCGACACGCGGTTCGGGTAGATAGGGCCTCACTCCCGAGGTGTGAGAGAGAAGATTGCGGAGCGGTATCTGCCCCTTAATGTCGCCCTTGAACTCGGGGAGCCATTTTTCTACACAATCGTCCCATGAGAGTGATGTACGGTCGACTACAGCGGCTATTGTTGCAGCTGCCACCCATTTTCCTGCCGACGCAACATACACTTTGGTATCGGGAGTATAATCCTCATAACATTTTTCAAAAACTACTTCACCGTGGCGAGCAACAGCTATCGCCGCACCGGGATAATAACCTTTATACAACCAACTTTGCACCAACGTATCCAACGATGTGAAATCGTAGGAATGTGCAGATGCATTATTACGGCACGAATAGCCCAAGAAACATATTGATACAATAGATAAAACCAATAGTATATTTTTCATATTTTTATTTCTCCTAAAGTTCTACTTTTACTTTCAGTACTTTATCGACATATTTTACCGAGACACTTTTTCCTTTTACGACAAGCTCCGCCGGACGCTGAAAGTTCCCGAATGAGGCGTTGATACAAGGCTACACATCTAACCATAAATTCAGCTTCTCCTTCTCGTTTTTTTTATTATGACATAAAGCTTTGACAACGAAGAAAAATAAGATGTTTTTCCTCGGCGTAACGCTCATCACCGGTCATAAGATATACCAATGAAAGATAATTGGTTTGATTGATTTCTCGTTTTTGCGACAAAACATCGGCTCGGCTTCGAATCTCTTGCCAAGCCACCTGCATAACAGAATCGATAGTGACCCGCTCACGAGCATATTCTATCTGCTCAGGCGTATAAATAAGCTTTTTATTGCTCTTTTGTGACCATAGGTATGAAACGACCGTGAGCATAAAAATGCTCACAAAAATAATTCTACGCATAATGTATATCTTTTAATATAGATACGGACAAATATGCGTTTTTACTCAATCTTTTATAAAAAATTCTACAACCGATTGGTCCTACTCATGAGATAATGATCGAATATAACCATAGCCGCCATAGCCTCTACCACAGGCACGGCACGCGGAAGTACGCAAGGATCGTGACGGCCACGCGCCTTCACCACCACACAATTCCCTTCAGAATCAATGGTCTCAACATCGCGCAGCAATGTGGCGACCGGCTTAAATGCAACACGGAAATATATATCTTCACCATTTGAAACACCACCTTGAATCCCCCCTGAATGGTTTGAAAGCGTTGCCACCTTATCATCGCGCATTACAAATGTGTCATTCATTTGCGAGCCACGATACTGCACACCGGCAAACCCCATGCCATATTCAAAACCCTTCACGGCATTGATACCGAGCATTGCAGCACCAAGGTCGGCATGTAATTTGTTGAATACCGGTTCACCCAAGCCGGCCGGTACACCCCGTATCACACAGGTAATCACACCGCCTATGGTATCACCATCGTTTTTCACGGCGGTAATAAGCTCTATCATTTGTTGGGCTACCGCGACATCGGGACAACGCACTATATTGGTTTCGATTTGAGATAAATCATAATCGGTATAACTGCCGGTAAGCACAATATCACCCACCTGCGATGTATATGCACAGATATCTATCGACAACGATCGTAGCGCCAATTTGGCCAAGGCTCCACCTACACAACGAGCTATAGTCTCTCGAGCCGATGAACGGCCACCACCGCGATGATCGCGTACACCATACTTCTGTGTATAGGTATAGTCGGCATGCGAAGGTCTGTAACATTTGCGCAAATTATCGTAGTCGTCTGATTGTTGATCTTGATTATAGACAACAAAACCTATCGGCGTACCTGTAGAACGACCTTCGAACACTCCCGAGAGTATCTCCACTCTATCGCTTTCATTGCGGGCTGTCACTATCGACGATTGCCCGGGGCGACGACGATTGAGCTCATGTTGTATGTATTCTACATCAATCTCTATACCGGCAGGCATGCCATCGACGATACCACCTACACCTTTTCCATGTGACTCTCCGAATGTCGTAAGGCGAAATATATGTCCGAAGCTATTCATAACCTACATTTGAGTTTTCTATTAAAATACAAATGTAGCAAAAAACGAGCGATAAATATCAAGCATGCTTGGATATTTTTTGCAATAGGTGCTAACTATTTTCAAGGTTGACTTTAAATATTGTGAATGCGAAAAGATATACAAATCCATTCTATTTTATTCCGAAATGTATCTTGTTAGTAATTTTTTTAAAAAGAATGCCCCGAAAATATCACTACTTCCGGGGCGGGTGTTTAATTATAAGGGTCTTTTGTACCTATGATTGTATTCATAGTGCCACATCAAAAAGTCTTTGTTACCGATAAACCTAATCCATTGTCTCGTATATACAAGCCGTCGGCCAATGCAATACCGTAAGGGTCTCGGTTATTATGGTAGTATATTAAACACGATACGCCCGAAATAACTCCTATACCGCAGACAATACTTGTTATAGTCAGTGCTTTT
>JAZURX010000034.1:0-2790 GCA_045606385.1 Bacteroidales bacterium
ACAATGCAAAGATATAGTAAAAACCTATATTATCAAGTATTTTACTGCATTTTTTCTGTTAAAAAATATTAATTACTACATATGGAGACAAAAGATATTGTAAATCACTTGATTGTGAATTCAGGATTGAATGCAAAGCAGTTTGCGGAGACTATTGGGGTTACACCTACGCAGATTTATGATTTACAATCGGGTAAAATTAAGAAAATAACCACTCGCATGGCCGATAAAATACTATCAAAATATAGTAAATATAGTAAGGCGTGGCTTATGACGGGCGAGGGCAATATGTGGCAGAGTGACGAAAATGAAGTTGATGATGGAATTTTATCGTTTTCGTGGGATCTTGAAGACCATCCTATTCCTCTTGATATGAAGATTGTTTCGCGTATTGAGATTATATTGGAAAACAAAGGTGTTTCGAAAGAAGATTTTGCACAAAAAATACATGTGCCCATTGAAATGTTAGATGCAGTTTTCGAGCAAGATCTGCAAGCCTCTCTTATCATTGCTGCTTCTATAATAAAGGCATATAAAGATATTTCGTCGCGATGGCTTTTTACCGGTATGGGTGAGATGTTCGATTATAAAGTGCCCATACTCCCTCGTGAAATATATTCAGAGAAGAATATTGATGCATATAATTATGTAATAGAAAATCCCGAAAAGATTCGTTATGCAAGTGCTGTCAAGCAATTTTCAAAATACGAACTTATATACGAGGTTCAGAACGACAGTATGATGCCGGAATTCAAGTTGGGCGATCGTTTGGCACTTTCTGAAGTCCCTCAGGAGGCTCCAATAATTAATGGGAGTCCATATGTGATAGATACAAAAAGTTCCGGACTTATATTCCGATTATTGTATAGTCAAGATGATTATTTTTTGTGTCGCTCGTTCGATGACGACAGATATGCACCTTTTACATTGGAGCGCGATGATATATACACTATATATCGAGTTGTGGGTATGACTCGTTCTAATTTGTAATTTTCACTAAAATATTTTTGGTACATATATTGGTAAATCCGTATCTTTGCCTACGAAGATGCGGATTTCTTGTAAAAATCTATGTACTCTTTTATTATCCTTATATTCGTCGAAATTTCGAATTAGAGTAAGAATTATAAACCATTAAAATAAGTATTCATGAAAAAATTACTTCTGATTATTGCTGTTATGTTGTGCTTTACGGTGCATGGCAAAGAAAAATTTCCCGATGGTACAACTATTCCTGAATGGTTCTACCAAGCCGAAAAAATAGATATTGCTACCTTGGGTACACAATATCGTATTACCGACCATGGAGTATCGACCGATAGTAATATGGTGCAGACTGCTGCTATACAAGCCGTCATTGATAAAGCCTCGGCTGCGGGTGGTGGTGTGATTGTCGTTCCGCAAGGAACTTTTCTCAGCGGATCACTCTTCTTCAAGCCCGGTACACATTTACATCTCGAAGAGGGGGCTACTCTCAAAGGTAGTGACGATATACGCAATTTTGCCATTGTTAATACCCGTGTCGAGGGACAGTCTCTGAAATATTTTGCAGCATTGGTGAATGCCGATGGCCTTGATGGCTTTACCATTACCGGTAAGGGTACGATAAATGGTAACGGACAACGCTACTGGGAGTCGTTTTGGTTGCGTCGTAAAGTGATACCCAAGTGTACTAATATGGACGAGATGCGTCCGCGTCTTATATATATATCTAATTGTAAAAATGTGCAGTTGCAAGATGCGCGCTTTATGAACTCGCCCTTCTGGACTACACACCTCTATCGTTGTGAGAATGTAAAAGTACTTGGCTTGTACATTTTTGCACCTTCAAAGCCGGTCGGCGCTCCCAGTTCCGATGCTATTGACGTCGATGTGTGTACCAATGTGTTGATAAAGAACTGCTATTTTTCGGTAAATGACGATGCCATAGCCCTCAAAGGTGGTAAGGGTCCGTTTGCGGATGAAGCTCCCGAAAATGGTGGCAATTACAATATAATCATTGAAGATTGCGAATACGGTTATTGTCATAGTTCGCTTACATGCGGAAGCGAGTCGATACATGATCGCAATGTTATTTTGCGTCGTTGTAAAATAACTAAAGCCGGACGTCTGTTGTGGCTCAAAATGCGCCCCGATACCCCTCAAAAATATGAATACATTACTGTAGAGGATATAGAGGGCAATGTTGGTAGTTTTATATATGTAAAGCCTTGGACTCAATTCTTCGATCTCAAAGGTCGTAAAGATAAACCATATTCATATTCCAATAATATTACTATGCGCAACATCAAATTGGAATGTAGTAGATTTTTTGATATTAGCGCATCTGAAGATTATTTCCTTACCGACTTTACGTTTGAAAACATCGATGTTACGGCAACTAAAGATGGTAATGTCAAAGATGGTGTGATTAACGGGCTGAAAATGAAAAATGTAGTTGTCAACGGAGAAAAACTTCCTAATAGAAAAAAATAATACGATTCTCGTGAAGAAAGTATCCCATCAATAAAGATTTCGCGTTTTTTTTTTGATGGGGTATTTTATTTTTTGTGATACCTTTTATACTTGTTTATCACTGTTCTCTCTATCTCTTGTTTTTTAACAGAAAAAAAACTTTTGCAAAAAGCCGATAAAAAATTTGATGATTCGAAAAATTGTTGTACATTTGCATCGCTTTTGAGAGGAATAAGACTTGTTCTTAGGATTCATTTCAAAACATCGGTCCTATAGCTCAGTTGGTTAGAGCATCTGACTCATAATCAGGGGGTCCTTGGTTCAAGCCCAAGTGGG
>JAZURX010000035.1:0-19598 GCA_045606385.1 Bacteroidales bacterium
ATCTTTGCTTTTGATTTTTCAGTCATAAAGTGTACATTACAACTATGAGGAGTTTTTTTTTGATTATTTCGGTGTTATTCGTTGTATTAATTCTAAGTTATGGACAACAACAAAACAAGAATTGGGAAGAAGTGTATGAAAAGTATTCGGGGAAATGGTATGAATATTACAAACCCGAAAATATGAAAGCAAGACATACAAGCGGTAAAAAAAATATAAAACACATACGAAATTGGGGTATATCTTTACTAACATTGTCGGGAGCTGCATATACTATTACAGCGCCAACAATAGCATTAAAAATGAATAATGAAGCGTTGGACTACGCATCGGGCAAAAAAGATATAGACGATGTAAATAAATGGTCAAAAAAGAAAATAAAAGCACTGACTATAACAAGTATTGTATGCGGTATAGGCGTTATTTCGGGAGTATCGTGTTTAATATACTACCATAATAACCGAGACCCTTACGGTATTGCATTGGCCGACGGCTTGTGTATCCGGGACAACGGATTAGGCGTAGCCGTTACAAAGACATTCTAATATAAGCACGCCAATGAATTTCTCTCTGAATGGATTCAATAAAGAATTGTTAAAGATATGTTTGTCATTCTTAGGGTGTTGTTTGTAGATATTTTTATTATTAAAATTAAACCGTCCTTGAAAATATAGGGTTTTCAAGGACGGTTTATAAATATTATATTGGCTTTTAGTCGTTATATGTCGGTAGGTGTGAGTAGTCATTTGAATAACGAATCATCTGTTCGGCATATCCTTCATTGTACGAAACTGTTATCTCGGTAATTTCGCCATTTGCATCGACTATCGCAGTGTATACAGGATTTACAAAACCTTTGTAAGGTTTGATATTGAGTTTGCTGTAACGCTCAAGGACTTCGTTGTGAAGTGTACGATCCACTTTTACACCGTAATTTTCGACCAATGCTTTACCTGCTTCATAATCTCCGGTCGATTTTATACGTTGTACTTCGGCCAATAATTCACCGATGAGTTCTCTCATTTTGTTGTAATCATTGACAATAACGTAACTTTTTCCATCTCGTTTTCTTATTTCAAGAACCTTGTCTTCGGCCCCCTTTTCGAGTATCCAGCGAGCAATGAGTTGGCGATTACGCATGTGCGATTCTTCGATATCTTTTCCCGGAACGATACGCATCAGTTGTGTCATAAGACCATTCATCATATATCGATAGTATTCGGCTTTGTAGGCTTCTTTATTGGGTAGCAGACCGAGTTCCACCATTTTGTCGTCAGCCAAGTAGTATAGGGCAAAGAGGTCGGCGCGAGTTTCTTCAAGAGCCGAGCTATATGATTTCAGTGCGTCGGGGCTGGTGCCGGGGAGTAATTTTCCTGAACCGTGACCCAAACATTCGTGCAGGTCTGTGTGTAGGTTATCGACGATAAACCCGTATTGTTTTATCAGTTCACGCTCTTTATCGCTCCATATAAATTCTTCGCCGAATCCGTTACCTTGCGCGGCTTTGTCATATGCCGAGGTAATGTTTTCGATGGTTACCGACTTTGAGCCATGAATGTGACGTATCCAATCTGCATTAGGCAGATTTATACCGATAGGTGTTGACGGATAACAATCGCCGGCAAGAATAGCCGCAGTGATAACCTTGGCCGAAACGCCTTTTACCTCCTCTTTCTTGAATGCGGAATCGATAGGAGAATGGTCTTCAAACCACTGAGCATTTGAACTTATTATTTCTGTACGTTGTGAAGCCTTTATATCTTTGAAATTGACAATTGATTCCCAACTACCTTTGAGGCCGATGGGATCACCATATACTTCGGTAAATCCGTTGACAAAATCGACTTGTGAATGGTCGGTGACCCATTCAATGGCATATTGGTCAAATGTTTTCAAATCTCCGCTTCGATAATAGTCCGACAATGTGGCGATTACAGTACGTTGGTGATCATTTTCGGCAACCTCTGCGGCTTTATCGAGCCAATATATTATTTTTTCGATGGCTTCGCTATAACGTCCGCCGAGACGATAAGTCTGTTCTATAAGTTTACCATTACGTTTTACGAGACGGCTATTCAATCCGTATGAAATAGGCATAGTGTCACCGGGTACTTTCATGGCATCGTAGAATGCTTCGGCTTCGGCTTGTGTTACACCGTCGTAGTAATTACATGCCGATGTGGCGATGAGATCGGCTCCGGACTCTTGGTTTACGCGTTTACATAGTGTGTCGGGATTGAAAATAATCGGACATATATCGTTGAGCAATTGATCAGCCGATCCGTTTTCTTTGATTGGAAGGGCTGCAATAGGCAGAGAGTGTACGACTGTCTCGAAATATTCTTGACTGAATTCCGGTTCGAATTTGTCGGTGGAGTAGTGGTGGTGTATACCATTGGCAAACCACACTTGTTTGAGGTATTTTTCCAGCGCTTTGAATTCGCTGTTATTGCGGTCTCCATCGTACTCGGTGTATATGGCTTCAAGTGTACGACGTATGGCCAGATTCCATTTACCGTTTTGATCAAAGAGTATATCTCGACCTTGTAAAGCAGCTTCGGTAAGGTAGTAAACTAATTTTTTCTGTTGTAGTGACAAGTCATCGAAACCGGGTACTTGGTAACGTAATATTTCCAAGTCAGCAAATTGTTCCACGGTGTAGTCAAAGTTTTCGGCGGTATTTTTTTCCGCACAATCGGAGCATGCCGATAATAGAACTGTTGTTGTCATGATTCCGATAAATTTTTTCATAGATCATTTATGTTTGGATAATGTATATTGTTTAAGATTATTCAACATATAATACCAATCCTTTGAGATACTCTCCTTCGGGGTGATATATGTTGATAGGGTGATCCGATGGTTGGGTAAGTTGGTGTAATATGCGTACTCTGCGACGAGCCTGCGCGGCAGCACTGAAAACTGCTAATCTGAAATCGTTTTTGCTTACAACTTGTGAACAAGAGAACGTGAAAAGTATACCTCCCGACTGAATTTTTTCAAAGGCCAGTGCATTGAGTTTCCTATATCCTTGCAGTGCATTGTGCAATACGTTTTTGTGTTTGGCAAATGCCGGTGGGTCAAGTATTATCAAGTCATATCTGTCACCCATTTTTTCGAGATATTTGAAAGCATCTTCGGCATAGGCATTGTGGCGGTCATCTCCCGGAAAATTAAGTTCTACGTTTTTGTTGGTAAGGTCGATAGCTTTGGACGAACTGTCGACAGAATGTACCAATTTTGCTCCACCACGCATGGCGGCGAACGAAAAACCTCCGGTGTAGCAGAACATATTAAGCACAGAACGCCCTTGCGCATATCGTTCGAGAAGCGCGCGATTATCGCGTTGGTCCACGAAAAAACCTGTCTTTTGACCTTTCAACCAATCGACATGAAATTTCAAGCCTCTTTCGGTAGCAATATTACCTGCGTCACCGCCGTATAGATATTCATTTGTGGCATCGAGTTGTGCTTTGTAAGGCAATGTAGTCTCCGATTTGTAGAATATGCTCTTTATAGTCTCGCTCATTATCTCTTGCAGTGCTTGGGCCAATATGTGTCGAGCGTAATGCATACCAGGCGAGTGAGCCTGTATTACAGCCGTTTTATCGTATATGTCTATGATAAGTCCAGGTAAGTAGTCTCCTTCGCCATGTACCAGTCGATATGTATTGTTATATTCTCCATCGACTAGACCTATACTGCGACGCACCTCGTAGGCTGTTTGCAACCGGTTTTTATAGAAATTGATATCAATGGCAACATCATCGAATGATAGTACACGCACCATGATACTGCCTATCTGGTAGTGACCTACAGCTATAAAATTACCTTTGTTATCAACAACTTTTACGACATCGCCTTCCTCGGGTTGTGATGTCATACTATGTATTGCCCCTGAGAATATCCAGGGGTGGAATCGTTTTAACGACTCTTCTTTTCCTGGTTTTAATTTTATCTCAATATAGCTCATGGGTTAAAAAAAGAATCGTATTATATCATTAATATTGGCATATATCAGTAATCCGAATAAGAGTGCCATACCGGTAATTTGGGCATATTCCATAAATTTCTCATTGGGTTTACGTCGTGTTATTACTTCGTAGAGTAAGAATAATACATGACCTCCATCAAGTGCAGGTATGGGCAATATATTCATAAAAGCCAATATAATGGAAAGGAATGCTGTCATCTGCCAGAATGCTTCCCAATTCCATACCGAAGGGAATATGCTTCCGATAGTACCAAATCCTCCGAGGCTGTTAGCGCCTTCTTTGGTAAATACATATTTGAAATCGCTTACATAGCCTGCTAATGTGTCAAATCCCTTTTTTATTCCGATTGGTATAGATTCGAAGAATCCGAAATAGACAGTTTCGGTAGGATAAAAGGTTGTTGCCGGTATCAATGAAACTCCGATTTTCCCTTCTTCATTTACCGATACAGTGGTACTGCGTTTTTCTCCGTTACGTATATATGCAATATCGGCCGATTGCCCTTTGTTGTTACCCAGTTGTATGGTAAAATCGGAGAAGTCTGGGGTGGCAATACCATTTACAGAGATGATGCTATCTCCTTTCTGCATGCCGGCATTGTAAGCTCCATATCCGACTATGGCCTCATCTATAACTACAGGCATACGGCATGATGCAAAACGTTGATTAGCCCCCAATAGTTGCAACATCAAATCTTCGGGGAGGGTAAGTTTTACAATTTCGCCATTGCGTAGCACCTCTACTTCGCGAGCTTCTGCCAACATACGAATAGTCTCTCCCGAGAATGTATATATCTCTTTGCCATCTGCATTGAGCGGAAGGTCTCCATCAATAAATCCTGCATTGTGGGCAATTTCACTATATACAAGCCCATTCCCTATATTTTTCATGGGCAATCGAGTTTCTCCCCATACCCATGTAATCATAGAATAGATAATAAGAGCCAAAACAAAGTTATTGATAACACCTGCGGTCATAATCAGTAACCTTTGCCATGCCGGTTTTGAACGAAATTCCCAAGGTTGCTCGGGTTGTGCCATTTGTTCTTTATCCATCGATTCGTCTATCATACCGGCAATTTTCACATAACCGCCGAGGGGTAGCCAGCCGACACCATATTCTGTATCACTATTCTTGGGCTTATATTTAAATAGTGAAAACCAAGGGTCGAAAAATAGATAAAATTTCTCTACTCTTACTTTGAAGAGACGTGCGAAAAAGAAATGTCCCAATTCATGTATAAATACAAGAATAGAAAGACTGAGCATGAGTTGTGCGGCTTTTATCAGAAATGTTTCCATATCTTTTCGTGTATTATTTTATATGTAGTAATTCTTTGGTAATGTAGCGACTTTCGTTGTCGGTAGCAACATAATCGTCGTATGATGGTGTGGTGATAAACGAAACCTTTTGCATTGTGTCGGCAATGATTTTAGGCATATCGGTAAAGGATACACGATCATGTAGAAATGCATCAACCACCACTTCATTGGCGGCATTGAGTATACAGGGCATATTCCCTCCTATACGCATCGCTTCGAATGCATAAGTAAGTAAAGGAAATTTTTTCGTATCAGGTTGTTCGAAAGTGAGTGTAGCATAGTGAGGAAGTGTCGGTTTGGGGTCGTTACTCGATAGTCGGTGAGGAAAGGTAAATGCGTATTGTATAGGTAATTTCATATTGGGTAATCCCAATTGAGCTTTTATTGCTCCATCGCTGAATTGTACCATAGAATGGACAATAGATTGAGGGTGTACTACCACTTCTATTTGTTCCGGTGTTACCCCAAATAACCATTTGGCTTCGATTACCTCAAATCCTTTATTCATCATCGTTGCCGAGTCTATAGTGATTTTTGAACCCATTTTCCAATTGGGGTGTATCAAGGCCTCATTTTTGGTGACATTTTTCAATTGTTCCATGGAGAATGTGCGGAACGGACCGCCCGATGCAGTGAGGATAACTTTCTCTACAGGGCTATTGTTCTCTCCGGCCAGACATTGAAATATGGCCGAGTGTTCCGAGTCAACCGGTATGATAGGTACCTTGTGCTCAAACGCAAGTTGTGTTATCAATTCACCGGCTACCACAAGAGTCTCTTTATTGGCAAGGGCTATCGCCTTACCTGCTTTTATTGCACGTATTGTCGGGTATAGTCCGGCATATCCCATCATCGCAGTCAATACCATATCAATGGGTGAAGCCTCTACTATTTGAGCTATGGCTTCTTTTCCGGCATATACTTTTATTGGTAGATTGCTTAATGCTTCTTGTAAGGTCGGGTATAGTGTTTCGTCGGCGATAACGACGGCTTCAGGGTTGAATTTTCGAGCTTGCTCTATCAGTAACTGAACATTGCGACCTGCTGTCAGTGCGTATATTTCGAAAAGATCCAAATGTTCCGATACGACTTCTAATGCTTGTGTGCCAATAGAACCGGTCGAACCTAATATTGCTAATTGTTTTTTCTTTCTCATATATTTTTATTTCAGAAGTCGTTCGAATATTCTTTCAAATTTATTCCCAACTTCAAAAACAAAGTTTTGAAAATTTTACATAAACCTTAAAAACAACTTTTGATTTTTAAAATCGAATATAATCCATTGGATTTAATGGCGTTCCTTCGTGCCATAGTTGAAACTCGACAGATGGGTTTGATTGCCCTATCTTACGGTTCCCCGATAGAGCGATATTTTCTCCTTCGGCAACTTTTTCTCCAACGTTTTTCAATAGTTTTGAATTATATCGATATATTGAAATATAGTTGTTTTCATGTTGTATTTCGATGATATAACCATACTCTAAGCTATAATATGTTGCAATCACAGTCCCATCAAGTATAGATGCGATATTTGACTGGCGTGCCGGAGTGATATGTATACCGAATATACCTTTTTGTGGATTGAATCGGCGTACTATTGCTCCTTTGACAGGTGGATATAAGATGAGATTTTCGTTAATGTTATGCTTAAAAACATCGAGCGTATATTTCCCATCTTCTTTGTATTCGTGTGTAAACATATTTGTTACCGATGATGCAGGTAACAACGAGTCAATAGGGTAACTTATGAGTGGTTGTTCTTTGTTTGTTATAGAGTCTGTTTCTATTTCTCCCGATAGTATGTATGATATATTGTTGAGATAGTTGCTATTTATATCTACGATATGAGCGAGAGAGTCAACTGCGAGTGCGTTGTCGATAATTTGGCTACGCATATCGGCACTGATGTATCCCGGCAAGGCACGACGTAGCGGGGTGCTGGTTATTAAATATATGGTAATAATCCCGATTATAATCACAGCAAATGTCCCGGCCAATAGAGCCGTAAGGCGTGATACACGAAACTCCCACACCATAGCCAACGTGTTCTCGTTGAATAAGGTTACTTTATAGGAGAATCGTAATTTCTTCCAGAACGATTTTATCTTATTATTACTCATCTATAGATAAAATATGGCTGTTATATTATGCTCAAAATAGTTCCAATTTGCAAAGTTAATAAATATTCGCCATAAAGCCTTTCTGTTACCCTATTTTTAGGAAACTTTTCATTTTGTTACAGTCGTTTCGGTATTCATTGCCTTTATAACATTATTTCAGATTCTCGAACACATTTATTCTTTCATTTGTTCTATTGTCAGCAATAAAACTGAATCTCTGTTACCCGGGGAGGTTTTGTTTCATTAAGTTTGCCGGGAATAAAATTAATTGTATCAGTTGTATGAAAACAAAAAAAAGTATGGGGGCTGTGATACTATTGATGACATTTGCCCTATTTATGTGTATCCCAGTAGTTTCGGCTCAAACATTGATCGTAGAAGAAGATTTTATCGAAGTTGAGACGTTGCCGGGTACAAAGTATTATAGTAAGCACATCGGTGATAATTGGTTTATTTCGCTTGGTGCTGGTATGAACACCTATCTTCATTCTTCGCACAAAGGTACACTTGAGTATAATATGGCTCTCGATATTGCCGGAGGTAAATGGGTGTCTCCTTATTTGGCATTGCGGTTGAATGTAATGGGTGGTGAAGTACAAAAAAAGTGGCCGACACTCGATAATATACAATCAGCACGATATGTTGCAACTTATGCCGACCTAATGTGGGATATTACAAATGCGCTCGGAGGATATGATCCTGAACGTATTGTCTCTTTGAGGCCCTTTGCCGGTGTCGGGTCGGTTTTTACATTCCAAAATTCTATGGCAGGACATCGTACTTATCTATTCCCTGTTTCGGGAGGTCTTAATGTCAATTTCCGTCTTTGCAAATATGCCGATATTTTCCTCGAAGGGCGTGCAAATATCATGGGAAATAATTTCTCGGGAGTAAGACAAGGTCGCCAAATTGAATCTATTGTTTCACTTATGGCCGGTGTTACCATTAATTTTGGACGCGACCGATTCTTTGCCTACAATCCTTATGCCGAACAAGCAGTACGTAATGGATTGAATAATGAAGTAAATTCACTACGTGAACGATTGGCCGAGGCCGAGAGCCGTCCGTTACCTCCTCCCGAAGAGATTATTGTCTATGTACCAGAAACTATCGATGTAAAACCTTCATGCGAAGCGAAATTGATGTCTGTAGTGAGATTTGCACTCAATAGTGCAACTATAACACCCTCCGAGATGGTCAATGTGTATAATGTGGCGCAATACATGCACAAACATCATGATTGTACGTTGGTCATTACAGGATATGCCGACGAAGATACCGGTACATCTGAATATAACAAGCAACTAAGCGAACGTCGCGCAAAAGCTGTCATGGATATTCTTATCGGAGAATATAAGTTGCCGGCTTCGCGTGTAGAAATGGTAGCTGCCGGTAGTGCCTCGCAACCTTATCCAACCAATAACAATTGGAATCGTATAGTACTATTCTCTACTAAATAATTAATTAATCTGTATATAATAAGTCGAGGCCATAATATTATATTGTGGCTTACGACTTTTTTGTATCATTTGTTTTCGTGTGCTCAATTATTACAATTATTCTATTGATGTATAATATATAATTTACTATATTTGTAAAATATATTCTACATTCACTGTGAAATGTTGAACCTCATTGTATAAATATAAAAGATGAGACCATATATTATATGTCTTATGATACTCCCGATATTGATGGACGAGCCGGTATTCCATCGGTATTCGATGGAATAAAAGATATAAATCATACCCCGATAAAACTCTCTCTTCGTAGTAAAATGTATAGGCGAAGGGACGGTGTGGATTAGGTATAAAGTATAAAATGTAACGTATGAGTGGTGACCGTGTTATATTGTCCGAAAAATCGGGCTTGATACTCGAAGGTGGCGGTATGCGAGGTGTGTTCACCTGTGGAGTATTAGATAATTTTATGGATCGTGGTATACGTTTTCCTTATACTATTGGTGTTAGTGCCGGAGCATGTAATGGTCTATCTTATATGTCGGGGCAGCGAGGTCGTGCCAGATACAGTAACATAGAGTTATTACAAAAGTATCACTATATAGGGATAAAACAGCTTTTGACCAAAGGTAATATCATGGATTTTGATTTGCTGTTTCATATATTTCCCGAAGAAATTCTTCCTTACGATTATAACTCATTTGCGCAATGCTCCGAACGTTATGAGATGGTTACTACCGATTGTACAACAGGAAAAGCTTGCTATTATGATGAAAAAAATAACCCAAAGCGTATTATAGATATAGTAAAGGCGTCAAGCAGTCTGCCATTTGTATGCCCTATCTCCTATGTCGATGGTGTACCTATGCTTGATGGTGGTATTGCCGATTCGATACCTTTGCTTAGAGCCCGATCAATGGGATACGACAATAACGTTGTTGTCCTCACACGTAATAAAGGTTATCGAAAACCCAATAAAAAATCCTTTATTCCACCCTTTATATATAGTAAATACCCTCGATTGCGTAATGCCGTAAGTCAAAGAAATTTGCTTTATAACGAACAAATTTCTTTGATAGAACATCTTGAGGAGTTGGGGAAAATTACCGTCATACGTCCAAAACAACCCATAGTTGTTGATCGTATAGAACGAGATATAAGTAAGTTGCTTGCACTCTATAACGAAGGTTATCAATGTGCCGCAGATATTCAATTTGAGTAGATATACTTATGTATATTATATATTTATGTAAAAGTTCGGCAGATGAAAAAAGTGAAAATTACAGTAGTGCGTAAAACTTCTTATCCCGACCTTATGGCTCGATATGAAAATCCGATGGAGCACCCTTGTGATATGTGTGAGGGGCAGGTATTTGTTACTGATGGTTGGGAGCGTCCCGAAGGGTTATGTAATAGTGCGTGGCAGTCTATGTCTCCTTTTGTAATGACTTTGGCTCATGGCGGATCTCATATTTATGGCAATTGGATGAAAAATCCATGCTCGGCCATGATTTCATGTAACGATGGCTTTCGCCCTGTCTCTTTCCTTTTAGAGGTTATAGAGGATTAATAAAAACTATTCGATTGTTTAACTATAAAATATAATATTGATATATGCGTAAAGATTTTGGAGTAAAAACTTGGCTCTATCCTATGCCGGTATTTATAGTAGCTGCATATGACGAAAGAGGTATTGCCAATGCCATGAATGCGGCATGGGGTGGTGTGTATACCGATAATATGGTTTGCGTTTGTCTATCAGAAGAGCATAAAACCACACATAATATATTGGAAACCGAAGCTTTTACTATAAGTATGGCAACTCGAAGTACTGTCGTTCCTTGTGATTATGTGGGGATTGTCTCTGGCAATAATGTTCCCGATAAGTTGGAAAAATCTGGCTTTCATACTTTCAAGTCGCAATATGTAAATGCTCCTATTATTGAGGAATTGCCAATGACGTTAGAGTGCGAACTTGTTTCGTACGATCGAGAATCGTGTCATTTGGTTGGCCGCATTGTCAATATATCTGTCGATGAGTCGGTATTATCCGAAGATGGAAAAATAGATATTGCTTTATTGCAACCTATTATATATGATCCCTGCAACCACGATTATTTGCTTGTCACAGAAAAAGTTGGAAAAGCATTTTCGTGCGGAAAAGCATTGAAATGATAGATGGTTTTGTAAGCTACTCTATATGTGGAAATTTCGCTCAATTCCTGTAATTACAACGATATGAATATATTTGCCCGGTATAATACGCTGTTTTATATATTGATTATATTATCGATTTTGTCGTGTTCAGAAGATGATATAACTAATGATGTAGCGAACTCTTCTCTTCCGCAAATAGCCGATTTGTCGGTTGCAGATGTGGGGGAAACGAGTATTTCCGTATCGACCGTGATAAATGATGACGGAGGTAGTGAAATTAAATCATTTGGTTTGTTCTGGAGTAAAAATGAGAATCCCAAGCCCGATGTCACTGATTATACCGAAAAAATAGAAATTACAAAAGATACGGCTATTGCCACTATATCAAATTTAAAACCCTCTCATACCTATTCGATACGTGCGTATGCTGTTAATTCGGCAGGAGTGGGGTATTCTCCAACAATTTTTGTTAAAACCCTTGATGAAACATTCACTCCACGATTATCAATGCCCGAAATTATAATTGTCAATGTCGACAGTGTATTATTCTCTTCAAAAATTGAGTGTGATGGTGGTGCCGACATCACATCTAAGGGATTTTGTTATACCACATCGACTAAAATGCCCATCATTAGTGATAGCATTGTGCGTAGTGCTATCGCCGGTGATACGCTTTTAGCTTTGTTTAATGGCGCTGTAATAGGCCAAAAGTATTATGTACGTTCTTTTGCCGCTAATAAAAACGGCGTATCATATAGTGGTACTGCTACTTTTACAGTGACTACTCTGCCGACCTCGGCACCTACTACTATTTCTCGTATTAGCACTAATGGAGCAACACTCTCTTCGGCTGTTGTCGACAATGGTGGGGCGGTAGTATCCGAAAAAGGATTTGTTTATAGTTCTGAAAATGCCGAGCCTGTACTTGAAGATGAAAAAATTATAAGTACCATAGTGGGTGATACCATACTGGCCACTCTCGATAATCTTACAGCCGGGACTCGTTATTATGTGAGATCCTATGTTATCAATAGTGTTGGAGTGGTTTATGGTGATACAGCGTCGTTTATTGTGGCAACACCGCCGATGTTGTCCGATGCAACACTTTCTAATATTATTTATGGACAGGCATATCTTCATTCGCTAATTTTAGATGTGGGTGGTCTCGATATAAAAGAGAAAGGTGTCGTATATACTTCTGTGAGTGATGTGCCGACATGTGATGATACAAAGGCTGTTGATATATCAGAAGGAGATTCGATAAACGTTATTCTCAACGAGCTCATTCCCGGTACAACCTATCGTGTTCGTGCATATGCTACTAACGATATTGGAACGGCATATAGCAATACGCTATCAGTTACCTTACCGATATCACCAATATTTTCAACGATTAAGAAATATTATGATGGATATAATGTTGTGACTATTTCCTCGGAAATAATAAGAAATGGTGATTTTGTAAATTTCGAAAAAGGGTATGTATATAGTACAACAAATACAAAGCCTACTCTTGCCGATACAAAAATTATAAGTACGGCACCCGGCACATCAATTATGGCTACAATAAGCGATATTATGCCCGATGTTATTTATTATGTACGGCCTTATATTTACCGATAAAGGAACGGCCTTTGGAGAATTATCTCTGATAGAGTCTATACCCGGCAAAATAATACAGGTATCTGATATATAATTTTTTATGATAAAGATAGATGGTGGAATGTTTACTATGGGTGCTACAAGTGAACAGGGGAATGTGGTCTATGACGATGAAAAACCGATTCACGATGTAACGCTCAGCAATTTTTATATGGGTGAAACAGAAGTGACACAAGGATTATGGGAAACTGTAATGACATATAGTGGTACGACGATCACAGGCGAAACTTTAAGGTCGCTACGAAACGTATGGCCGGGTAGTGATGTCGGGAACGCTCCATCATCGATATATGGCGTGGGTGAAATATTTCCGCCTATTATGTAAGCTATATGGATATTATAAACATATTCTTGCCACGGCTTAATGCTATAACAGGGTTGACCTTCCGCCTGCCCACAGAAGCAGAATGGGAATATGCTGCCCGAGGTGGTAACAAGAGTCATGGTTACAAATATGCTGGTAGCAACGCAATCGACGAAGTCGCTTGGTATGATATAAATAGTTCTGTCTCGACCCACCCTGTAAAAAGCCTGAAATCGAACGAACTTGGACTTTATGATATGAGTGGCAATGTTGCCGAGTGGTGTCGCGATAGGTATGCAAAATATAGTAATTCATCACAGACCAATCCTATCGGACCTATTACGGGTAATGATAGAGTGATACGAGGAGGAAATTGGTTTTTCTCCGCAAGTTGTACCCGTGTATCATATCGCAATTTCAGTGCCCCCGATTTACGGAACAATTACAGCGGTTTTCGTTTGGTGCTCGACAATTAATAGTTTACAATGCTTCGCAGGCTTGTAGCCATAAAGCACTGCTGGCATCACTTGGCATACGCCAATCTCCTCGGGGAGATAGGCTTACCGAACCTACTTTGGGCCCGTCGGGTAGACAAGAACGTTTGAATTGCTGGTTGAAGAAACGACAGAAGAATGTGTAGAGCCAGTGTTTAATAGTCTCTCTATCATATACTCCATCGAACGCGTTAAGAGCCAAGAAGAATATTTTTTCAGGGGTAAAGCCGAAATGAATGAAATAAAACAAGAAAAAATCATGCAGTTCGTAAGGCCCTACCAAATCTTCTGTTTTCTGTTTGATATTTCCTTGCTTATCGGCCGGTATCAATTCTGGACTGATAGGGGTGTCAACAATATCAAGTAGTGTGTTGCGCGTTTTATCATCATTCAATTGAGAAGCTATCCACGAAACCAAGTGTCGAACCATTGTTTTGGGCACGCTTCCGTTTACTCCATACATCGACATATGATCGCCATTGTAGGTTGCCCAACCGAGAGCCAATTCCGATAAATCTCCGGTGCCGATGACAAGACCGCCTATTTCGTTGGCAACGTCCATCAGTATTTGAGTACGTTCACGTGCCTGACTATTTTCATAGGTCACATTGTGGGTATTGATATCGTGCGATATGTCTTTGAAATGCTGTATACAGGCCTCTTTTATACTTATTTCACGGATACTTACTCCTAACATACGCATTAAATCAAGAGCGTTGTTGTATGTTCTGTCGGTTGTACCGAATCCGGGCATGGTAATACCCACAATCTTGTCTCGAGAGAGCCCTAATCGGTCAAAGGCTCGTACCGTAACCAGTAACGCCAATGTAGAATCGAGCCCGCCCGATATGCCGATAACAGCCGATTGTGCATGAGTATGACGCAATCGTTTTACAAGCCCCGATGATTGTATGTTGAATATCTCTTCACAACGCTCATTGAGTAATGCTTTGTCATTCGGTATAAAGGGCTGTGAATCGATATGTCGGGTGAGGGTCGTGTCGGTATATCCGGGTAGAACGACGGGAATATGGCGATATTCCGATAGGCTGTCGTTGGAGCGTATTCCCGCATATCCTTTTTTTCCATTATGTAATCGTTCTATATCTATTTCGGTAATAACCAATTGTGGCTCATCACAGAAACGTCGACCTTCTGCAATGATACTGCCATTCTCCGCAATGATTCCTTTGCCGCCAAAAACCAAGTCGGTTGACGACTCTCCGAGACCGGCCGATACATATAGGTATGCCGACGTGGTACGTGCCGATTGTTGGGCGATGAGTGTACGCAGATATTCATGTTTACCGGCAAGGTCGTTACTCGCCGATAGGTTGACGATAATATTCGCGCCATTGAGTGTATGTAGTGACGATGGAGGTATTGTGACCCATAGATCCTCACATAGTTCCACACCTATTTTTACTTTTCCTGCAGTAAACAGTAATTGTGTGCTGAAAGGTACACATTTTCCACAACATTCAATAGTGTTACTATCGGCATCTGATGCCGGACAGAACCATCTTTTTTCATAAAATTCTTTATAGTTGGGCAGGTTGGTTTTGGGTACTATACCATATATATGTCCGTTTCCTACCACGATGGCGGTATTGAATAATTTGTCGCATTGCTGTAGTGGCGCGCCTATCACGGCTATGAGGCGGGTAGAACGTGTCGCTTCGACAATTTTTGCGATGGCATGTTCTGCCGATTCGAGTAGAAGGCGTTGTCCGAATAAATCACCACAAGTATATCCTGTAACGCAAAGTTCGGGAAATACAACGATTTCGGCTTTTTGGCGGTCTGCTTCGTGCAGAAGCTCTATTATTTTTTCACTGTTGTATTTACAATCTCCGACTTGACAATCGGGAACGGCTGTTGCCACTTTTATAAATCCATACTTCATACGACTCATAGCTTTGAATGAGAACAAAGGTAGAAAAAATCATTTCTATTTATCCAAATTATGCCCGAAATTTTTCTCTTTGATAATGAATCACTACTTTTGTACTAATAAAATATACCGCAGAGGCATGAACGGCCTCTCACAAATATAATAAATTACAACTGTCATGAGTATGAATTGTAGAAAAATAGTAACCTTATTATCTGTGGCGATTGTTGCACTATCGGTGCAGGCTATCGAAGTTGATGATATTTTCTCTGGTAAATATCGCGCTAAATCGGTTGCAGGCATTCGTCCTTCGGCCGATGGAGTACATTACACGTGCCTTTCGCCCGACCGCACATCTATTGTGCGCTATGCTTATGCTACCGGAAAAGTAGTTGATACATTACTCGATATAAAGAAAGTTCCTGATATGCCTATGAAAAGTATTGGAGGATATTCTTTCGGTACTGATGAGAACCGTATGTTGGTATATACCGATGAAGAGTATATATATCGTCGTTCATTCAAGGCGACATATTATTTTACAATTGTAGGATCCAACAAATTGCAACTATTGTCGGTCGATTGCCCCAAGCAGCGTATTGCTACGCTTTCACTTGATGGAACAAAAGTCGCATTTGTTTACGACAACAATATATATGTCAAGAATCTAATTGATGAGTCAGAGCTGCAAGTAACCCGCGATGGCGCATTTAATAAGGTAATGTATGGTGTTACCGATTGGGTGTATGAAGAGGAATTTGCACAGACAACACTTATGGCATGGTCGCCCGATAGTCGTACATTGGCGTTTGTACGTACCGATGAGAGTGGAGTAGAAGAGTATCCGATGCAATTATTCCGTTCGGCGTCATATATATACGATACTCCGCAGGAGGTATATCCACGCTATGCCGGTTTCAAATATCCCGTACCCGGGGTCGACAATAGTCGTGTAAGTCTGTGTGTGTGGAATGGTGGCGATGTCGTGTCGGTTTCTTTGCCTTATGAAGCCGAATATTTACCCGCCATACATTTTATACCTCGCACAGGCGAAGCTGTAATTACAATGCTCAATCGTCGTCAGAATCATATTCGATTAGTGGCGGTAGATGTAAACAGCTTGAAAGCAAGGTTGCTATATGAGGATATTGACAAAAATTATATTCATGAACGCGATATAATTTCGGCAATTTTTTATCCCGATTGTTTCCTTACATTCTCCGAACGAAGTGGTTATAGGCACATATATCAATACGATTACAATGGTAAATTGCGCCGTGCGGTAACCTCGGGAGAGTGGGAAGTAACCGATTATTATGGTAGAGACAACAAGGGCAATATATATTATCAATCGTGTGAAGAGGGTGCTTTATATCGTGCAGTATATTGTGTCGACAAAAAAGGCAAACGTCATAAACTTTCAGAGCAGAAAGGTACCAATTCCGCTTGGTTCAATCCTTCATGTACCTATTATATCAATCAGTATAGCAATGTTAATACTCCTCCTATATATACACTTAATGATGTACGTCGCAAGAAAGAGGTTCGCACACTCGAAGATAACGCGGGCTATCCGGTTAACGACCTTATAATACCGGAGTTTTTTACATTCAAAACTTCTGAAGGTATAGAGTTGAATGGTTTTATCATGAAACCAAAAGATTTCGATGCTACACGTCGTTATCCGGTGGTGATGACACAATATAGCGGACCGGGATCTCAAGAGGTACTCGATAAGTGGATTTCGATAGATTGGGAGCAGGCTTTTGTCCCCGAAGGGGTTATTGTTGCTTGTGTCGATGGCAGAGGTACAGGTGCGAGAGGTCGTGATTTTCGTCAATGTACATACCTCAATTTGGGCGTTACCGAGGCTAAAGATCAAATAGAAGCTGCTCGATACATTGCATCATTACCCTATGTCGATGCTTCACGTGTCGCTATATGGGGGTGGAGTTTTGGCGGCTACATGACATTGATGACCATGTCATCGAGTGCCGATGTGTATAAAGCCGGTGTGGCCATAGCACCTGTTACCGATTGGCGATTTTACGATACGGTATATACCGAGAGATATATGGCTACGCCACAAGAAAACAAAAATGGTTACGATGCCTCATCGGCATTGTTGCGAGCCAAAGAGTTGGCCGGCAACTTGTTGATTGTAGCAGGTACCGCAGATGACAATGTTCACTACACTCACACTTTGCGATATGTCGATGAATTGGTAGCTGTTGACAAACAGTTCGAAATGCAACTCTATACCGATCGTAACCATAGCATATATGGACGTAATGCTCGCCCCCATTTGTACAAGCGTTTTATCAAGTTTTTCCGTGAACAATTATTGAAATAAATTACCATCAGTTATAATAATGCAAAAAGCGCAATAGAGACTTAAGATAGCCCATTGCGCTTTTTGTCTATAACATGTTCTTTGAATTTTCGTGAAAATGTCGTTATTTCAATATTTTTAGTTTATTGAGGGCTCTGTGGTAACGAGCTGCGTTGCGGTTATGCTCCGAGAGGGTAGTGGCAAAGTTATGACGACCCGACAAATCTTCTTTGGCACACATATATAAGTAATTGTGTCGCTTATAATCGAGAACGGCCTCGATGGCGCGTTTGGAAGCGATTCGTATCGGTCCCGGTGGAAGTCCGTAATTCTTGTAGGTATTATAGGGCGATTCTATCTCGAGATGTTTTGTAAGAATACGTTTGAGCGTAAAATCGCCTACGGCATATTTTATGGTAGGGTCGGCCTGCAGCGGTATTTGTTTGCGTAAGCGGTTGATGTACAATCCGGCCACAATCGGCATTTCGTCGGCAACTTTTGTCTCTTCCTCCACTATCGAGGCAAGAGTTGCTACCTCTATGGGGGTAAGCCCTATGGCTTTGGCTTTGGCTCGGCGAGTATCGTTCCAGTAGTAACCATATTCGCGATTCATACGTTGCAACAGTCGCTCAGCCGATGTATTCCAATACACCTCGTATGAGTCGGGTAGGAGCATTGCCGGTAGGGTAGCCGGAGTAAAACCTAATGTTTGGTATGCACTGTCATTTTGCAACCACATAAGTATTTCCTTTTTATCGAGCATCAATTGTCTCTCCATCGACCGCACAAAATCATCTATGGTGCGCAGATTGTTAAAGGTCAGACGCACGGGTGTTTGAGCGCCGACAGTAAGCAATTCATATACGTCGAGAGCCGACATATCTTGCGTTACGCGATACGCTCCTGTGCGGAGTGGTTCTTCCAGACCTTTGGTCGCAAAAAGATGTGCAAGTCGCGAAGTCTTTTTATGATGCGTAGTATCGTTCGATCTGATGGCAACTATGACAGAGTCTGCCGTGAAATTCTTGCCGACGTATATGATAAAATCTTTGTCGGAGAATGCGTCGAATTTGTATCGTTTTATGGCTATACATCCGATTACAATGCCTATATTTACGATGATAAGAAACGCTATAGCCGTATATAGTCGCATCGAAGAGTGCTTTCGGGTTTTGAATGTGGGCATAGAAAAATAAGTTTTTATAAAATGTGTGCGAAAATTAGTCTCGACATAAAAAATAATGATACGTGGTTCTTTATCTTACTGCCGACGTGGCTTGTTTTCACAGTTTTGTGCAAAGATAGTGCAAACGACCGAGATATTCAACGCGCTCCGGGATATTTCACGAAGAGAACACGGTATGGAAGATTGTGAAATGATTTTTTTTGAGAAGCTTCTCCCTTTAACAGTCTATATTACACCTCATAAACTATTTTCGATAAGAATGCTGGCAAAAAAATATCGTTGTAAGATTTGGAGATTAGAAAATTTGTAGTAAATTTGCACACCGATTACGATAAGGAGCCTATCCGAGTGTAGTCATAAGGAAGGATGGGTGAGTGGCTGAAACCACCAGTTTGCTAAACTGACGTACTCGTAAGGGTACCGGGGGTTCGAATCCCCCTCCTTCCGCTTGGCGACCGATATGTATCTCATATCGGTCGCTTTGTTTTTTCATTGCTTTTGCGAGGCTCCTATTACTTATTTCTGTTTCTTTTATATAAAATTTCCTCTGAAAAGTTGTACGACCCGTAATTCTCGAGTATCTTTGCGGAATAGAATATAAATACATCAAATAAATTTTCACAATAGCCCTGTTGAGAAATTACTTATTGTCATGACACGAACGAATAAACT
>JAZURX010000036.1:0-24822 GCA_045606385.1 Bacteroidales bacterium
CCCGCATTTAACTTCAACAACATGGAGCAGTTGCAGGCTATCATTCAAGCTGCCGTAGAAACTAAATCGCCTGTCATTTTGCAGGTGTCAAAAGGCGCTCGTAACTATGCCAACCAAACATTGCTTCGCTATATGGCCGAAGGTGCCGTAGAGTATGCAAAAGAATTGGGTTGTGAAAAACCCGAAATCGTTTTGCACCTCGACCACGGAGATTCGTTCGAATTGTGCAAATCTTGTATCGATATGGGATTCTCGTCGGTGATGATAGACGGTTCACACCTCCCTTACGACGAAAATGTGGCTCTCACTAAAAAAGTGGTAGACTATGCCCACCAATTCGATGTAACCGTTGAAGGAGAACTTGGTGTATTGGCAGGTGTCGAAGATGAAGTTTCGGCCGACCACCACACCTACACTCGTCCCGAAGAAGTGGTAGACTTTGTTACCAAGACCGGTTGCGACAGCCTCGCTATCTCTATCGGTACTTCGCATGGTGCCAACAAATTTACCCCCGAGCAATGTACTCGCGACGCCGAAGGTCGTCTCGTGCCTCCTCCTTTGCGTTTCGATGTGCTCGAAGGTGTAGAAAAAGAGCTACCCGGTTTCCCCATCGTATTGCACGGTTCTTCATCAGTTCCCCAAGACGAAGTAGAAACTATCAACAAATACGGTGGCGCATTGAAAGATGCTATCGGTATCCCCGAAGAGCAATTGCGTAAAGCTGCTGCATCGGCCGTTTGCAAAATCAATATCGACTCTGACAGCCGTCTTGCCATGACAGCCGCTATTCGCGAAACCATGGCTACCAAGCCTGCCGAGTTCGACCCCCGCAAATACCTCGGTCCGGCTCGCGAAAACATGAAAAAACTTTACGTTGCAAAAATAGTTGACGTATTGGGTAGCGCCGGCAAATGCGCTTGCTGCTAATCATTACTCTACAAACATAAGCAAAGGCTGCTTCTTCATCGAGAGGCAGCCTTTGCTGTAGATGTATTTACCCGATACCATTGTCGAGGTTAAGGGTGGTATTTTATTTTACTATGATGTTTTCGATGTATTCATTGGTGATAAACTGGTCGAAGTTTTTCATCTTTTTACCGTTGATTACGACATTTTCGAAAGTAATGTTTCGTACCATGCGACTGCTGTCGTAACCTCTTATCGATGATGGATTTTCGCCTATACCGTTGTATATTATATTGCGGAAAGTTATACCATCGATACTATTACCTGGTTGTTTATCATATTTGGGATTGAATTGAACTTGGATATGAAACAATTTACCCTCTTGTATGCTTTCGACGCGAATATCTTCGAAAAGAATGTTTTTTATATGATTTTTGTCGCCTACACCTATTGCCATACAGCCTTGATAAGGTACATCATCTTCGTCATGTTCGAGAATATCAATATTGCGGAATGTAAGGTTCTCCATGATTTCGCCGGTGGGAGAGTCGGGGTCGCCATGCCCTCCTATATTTATCGGGTGGGCAATGTCGGCCCACAGAATAGAATTCTGCACCTTGATGTCGGACGAACCTCCCCACCAATTCCATCGGTGGTTGTATAGGGCTATGCAATCGTCGCTGTTGCGCATGAATACGTTGTCGATTACTACGTTGCGACAGCACATCATGTCTATACCGTCGCTCCACCCCTTACAGCTGAATGATTTGAGGTTGCGTATGGTAATATCGCTCGCGCCACCGCCGAAAATGGTGTAGTGATCGGGATTGACCACGGTGATGCCATCGACTGTCACATTGCGGGAGTCGGTGATTTCGATGCCGCGTATGGGGTGGTCGAGTATACCGCGTCCGATAATGCGCACATTCTCGGCTTTGTCTATGAGCAGCTTGGCTTTTACTACGGCACCGGGAGCCAGATATACCGTGGTGTTGCTAGGTATGCGTATTTGGTTATTGGGCAGGTCTTTGGGCTTGTGTGTGCCGGGACCGAAGTAGATAACACCTTTTTCCTCGCGCGAATAGGTTTCGGTCTCGACAGGGTTGGCAAAGAGGTGCAGATTGTGCAAACGGTCTCCGTTGAACTCTATTGATAGATATTGAGGCTTGTCGAGGGTGAATAAGATGGTATTTCCCACTTGTTTGTGGACGATTTTGCGATCGAGAGGGCGTATAGCTACATCATTAATAGTGCCGTTGTTTTTCTTCACCATGATCTCTATCGGTTCGCCCATGTCAAATTGCACCATCGAAGCGTTTTGCACGTTGTCCATATCGACCTGTACGTTGTATTCGAACACATCACACCACTCTCCGCCGATGGTACGTACCCGCACTGTGTAGTCGTCGTTATGGGGCATACCTGTATTGAGCCCTTCGGGGTATGTGGCAAGTTGTGCCCGGCCGCTTATGGCGCAAAGCATAATGCCGAAAAGAAATAAAAGCTTTTTCATTTTGTTGTCTGTTTTTCTTATATACGCACAAAGATATTGTTTTACTTAATTACTTGTTAAGGTATCGCGATTTGGCTTAATAAAAAAGTGCTTCTCGTTTACCGGGAAGCACTTATATGTTGAATAGATGTAAATCTTATTATTGGCTGATAACCGCGAGGAATTCTTTGGTCGCTGCGTGGTTGGGATCGATAGCAAGAATTTTATTACACCATTCGATGGTTTTGGTAAATTTGAATGTCTGTCTTGCCTCTTCGCTCATAGCAAGATATTTGTTATACTCAGCTACGTAGTCAAAGTTTGCCATATAGGTATATGCATCGATAAGCGATTTTTGCAGAGCTTTTTGTCTTGTTGCAGGAACATTCTCTGCGCTGAGGTCTTTAACGATAATTTCTATGGCTTTTTCGTAGAGAGGTATGGCAATACCGGTTTTACGTTCGGGGTCGAGAAGCGAAGTGGCGGTAGCTCTCCATTCGTGACCACGATAGTCTTCCGGAGCCTTTTCGGTAACGATGGCGAAGAGACTGTCGGCTTTGGTTGCACCGATGCGGGTATTAAGGGTGTCTTGTGCTTGGTATGCACGAGCTGCAGCCATGTAGTAGTAACGACCGCCTACGAAGTAGTCTTGAGTCTTGGCTTGTTCTTTGGCTTCGAGCTTTTTGATGTATGCTTCATGTACCTCGGCACGACGCATATATTTACCTGCTTTGGTACAAGCAGTTTCGAGTTCTTTATAATTCTCGAGACGATCGGGATCGATTTCAATAGCTTTTTCGAGGTTTGCTACTGCATCTTCGGATTTACCAAGGTCGAGCAACAATTTACCATATTGCACATAGTCACGGCTATTGAATTTTGCATCGGGGGTGGCAAAGAGCTTTTCTGCAGCTTTGATGGCCGATGTGTAATCTCCTATCTCGTAGTAGTTATAGAGTGCAAGACGTTTAAGCATAAGGTTGTCGGGATATTTGTCCATCAACGACTCAACAAGGGTGATAGATTGGTCATATTGTTTGTCGTAGTAGAGGAGCGCTGCGTGACGAGGACGGTCGGTATCGAATGCCGTAGGATTTTTCATATATGTCTCATAAGCTTTTACGGCCTCGTTGAATTTATCGGCACGATAGTACGACTCTGCAAGCTCACGTTGTGCGATGGCCGAGTTGGGACGGAAACCAAGCAGCTCGGTTACGTAGTCGATAGCCATGTCGGGGTTGATACGGAAATAGATACCGGCAAATTTGATGTAAGCCTCTACGCAGGGATTTTCGTCGGTGTCATACCAAGAAAATGCCAATTCGTAGTTTTTACATGCTTCACCCCAGTCTTCTTTGGCAGCTTCGATGTCGCCGAGGAATACGTAGTAAGGGGCATAGTCGGCAAGGTGCGACTCATAGTATTTTTCTTTAGCAGCGTCGAAAGGTAATACGTTGTCGTGGTACGCTTTTAAAAATGCAAGAGCAACGGCAGGATCTTTCTTCGCGGTTTTGTTGGCTTTGAAAGCCTGTTTCATCAGTTTTTCACCGGCTTTGATAGCGGCTTTTACCGATTTTGCGTCATCGGCAAGGGGCTGTCCCATGGCAACTTTTCCTACACCGATATAGTTGAGGGGGAATGTCGGGTCGGTAGCGATACCTTTTTCGTAATACATTTTGGCTGAATCTTTGCTGGTGGGGAAAGCAATTTCACCGAGGTAGTAATACGATTCAGCTTTTTTTGTTTCGGCATCGTCGATGGTGCGTTCCAAGATGATTTTTGCACGGTCGGGTTGTCCCGATTTGAAGTATTCAATACCGTCGGCATAGTTTTGAGCCATGACCGAGGTCGCTCCTATGCTGAGGAGTGCTGATACTAACAGAGTTTTGGTTTGCATAATGTTTCTTTCTTTTTTATTATGTTATTATAAATTCTCTCTTACATTTACCACGCGCAGCGGTACGTTAGCGGGTAATATTCCCGATTTCAATATCACGCGCTGTCCTTTTTCGGAACCTACAAACGAGGCAAATCCGAATGAGAGACTCTGTCGAGGCGCGGTGCATATCATATATATATCGCGACTCAACGGGTAGAGTTGCATGGCAAGGTAGGCTTGGAAGGGCTGGTAGCTGTTGCCGTTGAATGCCAATGGATCGTTGCTTACCAACATTACCTGTATGCGTTCGTCAAATGACAAATTGGTCGAGTCTGCATCATTTCCTATCCAATTAGAGCCTATCACACCGATGGCATTGGGCACTTGGCTTATGTATTCGATGACCTCTTCATTGTCTTTGCGAGCTTTGATATTACCCTGCAGTGAATCGCCTTTACAAATATTTTCAATCACGTAGCGTACTGTACTCGATGCGGTATTGTCAAATATTACTTCCAAATCGCCCATGCGCGATTTTTTGTTGATTTGATTCCAACGGGTAATTTTACCGGTGAATATGTCGTGCAACTGCTCCATGGTGATTAGGGAGTCGGGATTGGTGCGATTGGTAATGAGAGCGATACCGTCGGTAGCTATTTTTGAGATTTTAGGGTATATCTTTTGTGCTTTGAATGCGTTGATTTCCTCCTCGGTAAGCGTGCGTGTTGTTACAACAAGTCGGGTTGAGTCATTGAACAACGCATTAAAAACAGCTGTTTCGGTGGTATCATATGGTATGATGTGAGCCTTGGGATATAAGGCTTCGAATAGGTCTATTTCCTGTTGTATGATTGGCATCAAGGTTTCATCGATATACATGGTGATGATGCCCGATGTAGTAGTCTCTTGGGGAAGAGTACTTTCGGATTTCTTGGGTGAGCATGCAACCAGCGTGCATATAACAATGAAAAGACTATATATTAATATGTTCTGTCTCATTTCGTGATTTTTTTGAAATCTTGTATTACTCGGTAGCTGCGGAATATGGCGTATGCCATAAATATTACGGCAAAGGAGTAGCGCATTCCTGCGCCGAAACGAGCGGCAAATAATTCGGAGAACGCCAATAAGTATGCCATGCCAAAGTATATTATAAGCATAATGATACTGAAAATGTATCCTACATTCCAACCTTTTTTGGGTGTGCCGGTTTCTTTGTTTTCAGCGTTTTGCATAATCTTATTCTTTTCTTAATTCTGAATTTAAGTCAGCCTGCTCGAAATAGGGAGGACATATAACCCCAATTTCAATAGCGGGTTCAAAGATAGATAAATAATTTCGTTTGAGAAACAAATTGGTGTTACTTATGTTTAACAAAACCCATATTTTGTCATTATTCCCCGTTATAAATGTGGCAGGGAACAGTTTTGCACAAAAAAAACTCCGAGTCGATAATGTCTCGGAGTTTTTTATGATGATGTTGTATCTTTTACTGGAGTTTGAACACAACAGGTACGTTGTAGTAAACAGCCACGGCATTACCGTTTTGTTTACCGGGATTCCAGCGCGGAAGGCTTTGGATTACGCGTACAGCTTCTTTGTCGAGCAATTCGTGTACACCACGCAATACAGTTACGTCTTGTACATATCCTTCTTTGTTAACAACGAAGCGTACGGTTACACGACCTTCGAGACCGCGCTCGATTGCGATAGAGGGATACACGAGGTTATCACGTATATATTTCATAAGAGCCTCTTCGCCACCGGGGAAACCGGGCATCTGTTCTACGATGATGTACACCTCTTCTTCCTCTACTTCGGGGGCGATGTAATCTTTGAAGTCGGCAATATCCTGACCATCGATTTCATCGTTACCTTTTACGTCGGCTACAGAGATGGCTACATTTCCGCGTGCCTGCAACTCGTCTTGTGATTTGATTTCATCTTCTTCACCAACTTCTTCGTCTTTTTTAATGACGGGTGCGGTAAATTTGATGGTACTCTTCAAGGGAGGAGGAGGTGTAGCGGGTTTCAAGGCCGGTTGCAATTCCTGATTACGTTTGATTTCTGCATCGGGAAGCTTGGCCAAGGTCGTTACTTCGTTTACTACAATTTTGTCTTCTCTTTTGGGTGTGATAGCTTTTATCAACAAGGGCAATGTGAAAGCTACGATTACACCTATAATCACAATGATTGTTGCCCAATTGTGACGTTTAGCGGTGTCTTTACGCATTTCATATGCGCCGTATGCTTTGTTACGTCCTTCAAAGATTAATTCACACCATTCGCGCGAAGTTAAATCAATTTTTGCCATTTTCGTTCGATGTTTAGTGAATTAATTACATTTGATCTCTGTCGATTTGATTGGTAAGCTCTCCCTGTTTCTCGTAGTTCTCGATCAACCATTCATCGCCTTCGGCAAGGTCTACAATAGCGTATTTGTTGATACTGCAAATATGCATTTCATCGAGTGCGTCAACGAGATTTTTATAGGTAGACTCGTCAGTAGCTTTGATGATGACGATGGGTGCGGTTTTTGCGTCTTTTATTTCAGTGGCGCGTTTGTTAAACTCTTCATCGCTCATGGCTGTCTCTTTCTTCTCTTTCTTCAGTTCGCGAATTTTGCTTACTACTTCTTGGTTACGACCCAAAAGCATGGCACGGAGACCATCTGCGCCTTCGCCATAGTTGGTCTCTTGGAGTGATTGCCAATCTTCATAGTTGGGCTCTCCGGTGTAGTAATACACACGATTTTCGCTACCGAGAATGAGGGTGATTGCGCGAGAGGCTGCTACTTTATCGCGTTCTTGCTCTGTCAGTGTCTTGTCGTTCGACGGCATACTGATTTCCATTGTCTGAGGTTTGCTCATTGATGTACAGAGCATAAAGAAGGTAAGAAGCAACATGTTCATGTCGACCATCGGGGTGAAGTCGACGCGAATAGTCATTTTCTTCTGTTTCCCTTTTTCTTTGCCGCCGTCTTTTTGTTGTACTTCTGCCATAGTTTCTTAGACTTTAATGGTTATTAAAAATCGCCGGAAACACTTTTGAGTGAAGTTATCAAGTTATAGCGGTTTTCGCGTATATCCTGTAACGACGACATTACTTTGTGTATCTCTGAATAGGGCGTGTTTTGAGCAGCTTTGATGGCTATTCTCAAATCACGGCTCGATTTGCGAGCAGCTTTTACCCATGCTTTGAATTCGTTCGATGGGTTATCGGTGGTATCGATGGGAATACCGGTACCCTGTGATGCCATGATTTTTTCTTGTTCATCGAGTGGCATACGGAGCAACGCGTTCATCTGTGACATAGGTATTCCGAAATATGACGATGCTTGGAAAGCTGCCAATTCTTCGGGAGTGAAGGCGTATCCATATTCTTCGCCCATTCTTTCGAGCATCTCTACACGGTAGTTGGCATCAACACCCATAATGATACGTCCGTTGCTTTCTACCAAGATGTTGAGAACGTTGGTCTCGGGTATCTTGATTTCTGATACAGACGATGGTACAGCGATTTGTACCGGTGTCGGTTCTACGAATGTAGAGGTAAGCATAAAGAAAGTAAGCAGAAGCACGGTTACGTCACTCATCGCGGTCATATCGATGAACGTACTCTTCCTTTTTACTTTTACTTTTGGCATAATCTTACTGTTTCAGAAGTTAATTTTAGGAATTACTTGCTGTGGTTAGCGGCGTAAGATTGTACGATAGAGAAACCGATCTCGTCGATAGCGTATGTGATTTTGTCGATTTTGCTGGTGAAGAAGTTGTAAGAAATTACAGCGAATGCACCGGTTGCGATACCGAAGGCGGTATTTACAAGAGCCTCAGAGATACCGGTCGAGAGGGCTACTGAGTCGGGAGCACCGGTCGAGGTGGCAAGAGCCGAGAACGATTTGATCATACCCATTACAGTACCGAGAAGTCCGACAAGTGTACCGAGGGTGGTCATGGTAGCGATAACTGCAAGGTTCATTTCCATAGTGGGAAGTTCGAGAGCAGTAGCTTCTTCTACTTCTTTTTGAATAGCTGCAAGTTTTTGTTCTTTACTCATTTCTTCGTTAGCTTCTACTTCAGCATATTTTTTGAGAGCTGATGAAACTACGCTACCTACGCAACCTTTTTGTTTGTCGCAAAGAGCTTGAGCTGCAGCAATGTCGTTAGCGGCGAGAGCGGCTTTTACGTTGATCACAAATTTGGTCATGCTGCCTTTACCTTTAGCTGTCACAAGTGCGAAAGCACGTTCGATAGACAATACGATAACGGTAAGGAACAAGGTTTGAAGAATAGGTACGATGAAACCACCTTTATAGATAGTTCCTAAGATGTTGTGGGGGTGTCCGGCTACAGGATCATTACCTTCGAAGTTCGCGGGGTTACCGAGTACTTGGGTAAACACGATAATAGCTACGATAAAGCAGCATACGATAACGGCAAATGCCGATTCAATACCACGGAATCCTTTAGATTCTTTTTTAGCTTTTTTAGCTTTCGGGGTTTTGGGTTGTTTTGTCTCCATAACAATTTTAGGTTAGTTTACAGTTTTTTGTGAAAATGATATATTTTTTTTGTTTATATTTCGTATCTTTTTTTCGAATACTAAAGGGCGGCGCAGTGCTTTTTGCGTTATAATGCGTAGTCGTTTGGGTGTCGACTATGCGCAATATTACCCTCTGTTTTCGGGGGTAACTATTTCTGCATTATCGTGTTACACGGTATTCGCTGATGAATTCCGCCTGCTTTGTGCGTCATCTTTATCGAAAATATGGCTCAAATATAGAGTTTCTTTTTCAAAATCGAAAGAATTTGAAAAAAAAAGTATCGCTCAAACTTTGTAGAGCCTGCTTGAAAAAAAGAAAAAATTAACAATTATACCTCTTTTTGTTGTATGTGCAGAGCGAAAAACAGTATTCTTTTTGCTACTTTTGTTTACTTAGAGTTGATGTACTTATATATATGATTATGAAAAAATCTTATTCATTGGAGTCAATTGCGACGAATGTTTGTGATTTAGCTCGCGAAGTCGGGCGTTTCCTTCGCGAAGAACGTCGAGTTTTCGATCTTTCTCGAGTAGAAGAAAAGGGGGGGGCATGACTATGTTTCGTATGTCGATAGGGAGGCCGAACATCGCATAATTGCGGCCTTGTCGACGATACTTCCCGATGTCGGATACATTACTGAGGAAAACATCGCATCGTATAGTGGCGAAGATTTTTATTGGATTGTCGATCCGCTCGATGGTACTACAAATTTTATGCACGATAAGTCGCCCTATGCTGTCAGTATTGCTTTGGGTAGTATTGCTGAAGGAATGTTGGTCGGTGTGGTGTATGATGTCTGTCGCGACGAATGTTTTTATGCATGGAAAAATGGCGGTGCATATCTCAATGGTGTATCGATACGTGCCTCTGAAGGGGGGCTTTCACATCTTCGTATGTTCACTTGGGGTTGCCCTATGATGCAGAGTGCCACCGTCCCACGGTGGTTTCGCTTTTGAATGCTTTGTATGGTGTGGTAGGTGCTGTACGTATCTGTGGTTCTGCGGCCATGGATATTTGTAATGTTGCCGCCGGACGTGCTGACGCTTATATCGAACCCGGATTGCATATATGGGACATTGCTGCCGGTTTGCTTATTCTCAGCGAAGCCGGTGGTGTTGTCACCGATTTTTGTGGCGCTCTTCACTTGACATCATCTTCTATGCCCGATAAGTGGCGCAATATATGTTTCGATGTCTTGGCTGTGAACCGACCGTTGTATGATACATTTTTGCAATTGGTGCATCAATGTGCGCATAAATAAAATCGGCAGGTTGTAAGGCCTGCCGATTTTATCGGTTACTTATTCTTTTTGAGAATTTTTATCTTGCAAGGTCTATTAATATCCTCTTTCCATGTTTTCAGATATTCGAACCATGTTTCGGGCGTTTTGTATCCGAAATTTTCTTTCATCGAAGAGAATGTTATATAATATGTGATTACTGATTTCCCGGGTGCTTGTACCTGATATAAATAATTGGCTTTGTCTTTTGTTTCGCCGGCTATATATTTTTTCGGTATGTATGTACCCAACCCAACGGTTTCTTTTGCATATTTAACGGTGTCGTTTACTGGCCAGTCGCGTCCCCAGCAACCGATAAGCCCTTGGTGGTCGCTATACGATGTCGAGCCCTTGATGTCTTGTACACCGGTGCAGAAAATTTCTTTATCGAGAGGCTTATCAAAAATTACATCTACTTGGACATCGCGATGTCCGCCATATAAAGTATATCGGCAGGTCATGTTGAGACGACTATCGCCATATTTCCATCCGCGCACGCTCATATCTACCACTGTGCGTACAGGACCGTATGCGAGAATCGTGCCTGTGCGCTCGGAGACAGGCTCTATGTGTGTTGCTTTTTTGTTTTTGCTGTTCCACCCTTTGAGGGCCCCCATTCCGCAGCTGCCGCTTACTCGCAATACGTCATCTCCGAATCCTGCAGCAAGTTGATCGTCGTCGGGATACCAACCGCTGGGCTCTACTTCGAATCCTTTATTGAATTTGCCGTATATGTCTACGGTCTGTTTCTTGTCGAAATATATGCGGTAAGCGACAAGTTCCGACTCGAAAGCAGGACCGTGGTGATAGAGATTATTATATACGTTGCTTGTGCCGGGAATGGTAAGAGAATGTATTTTCTGGTGTTTCTCTCTTTTGTTGCTTTTATCGTATATCTTCATATCGGCATATACGCGTGGGGTATAGCGATTGGCCGAAGATTCTTCACTCGAAAGTACCACCTTGAATATTTTTTTTGTTTTTGCAGACATGTCGGTCACAAATGCAATTTCATCGCCGGCCCCATCGTGGTCGAGGTCGTCGACTTGAGAGGGAATTTCTATTTCTCCATCGTATACGGTCGACGAAATAATGGGGAAATCACATTTGATATTCTTTGTGGAAATTACCACCGGGTAATCATTTTTGTTCTCTTCCCAGGGGTTTTCAGCCGAAATAAATATTATTTTCTCTTGGGCTTGCATGCACGTTGCACAACACAATATTGCTGTACACATCACTTTTATTGTATAATTCATGGTATTTCTTTGGGTTTTATTAGTTAGAATGTGATGCTGAATACTATCTGCCATAATTTGTTTTTATTGTAGAAATCATTACCTAAGACGTCTGACCATGCATCGGTGAATGTTTCTTTTACGCTATTGCCTAACGGTTGCCGATAGTTGATGCCTGCTCGCAAGTGCTTGAAAAGAACCACACCGAGTGTAAAGTTAAGTCCGATTTGTGCTTCGTTGCTTATGAGATTTGCGCTCTCGGCATGGGTGTTTTCTACACCGGCAAGTTGGTACAATTTGTCGGTAAGATTGTCGTTTTTGAAGTCGAAAGTAAATGATGGGCCCACACCGGCATATATTCCAAGTGCTTTAAGCGGGTTGAATGTATATTTAAGGTATAAGGGAATATCGAGTGAATGACGATAGAAATTGACCGACTCCATAATATCTTCATTGGTGAATTTCTGCCGACGTTGAAGATATAACACCGAGCCGTCGATAGATATACCTATTGGAAAGTCTATTTCACCCATTGGTCCAACGAAAAATCCGTTCCCTCCGCAAGCATCTGCTGTTATGTTATTTTTCAATCCTTTATAAGTCGACCCCGATAGATTGAGACCCCCTTTTAGACCCCAATTGAAATCTACTGCGTAGAGTTGTGTCGGCATAATGCTGATTATGCAGATAAGACACATCAATTTTAATATTTTTTTCATGATTGGTGGAATTTTTATATTAAACAAAAATAACCGCTTCAGAGTTTCATTTTTTTATCGAATCTCTATACACAAAGGTAATATTTATTTACGATATAATCGCAATATAGGATTAAAAAGCCTGTTTGTAAAATCGTTAATATTCGTTTTTTCGGTATTTTTTTAGAAAATATTTTGTTTGAGCGTATTTTTGATAGATAAAATTTTTGTTGTTTGAGAAAAAGTCTTACCTTTGCAACCGCATTCCGAAAGAGAATTTTCTTGGATATGTGATGGCGGGGTAGCTCAGTTGGTTAGAGCGTCGGATTCATAACCCGGAGGTCACGAGTTCAATTCTCGTCCCCGCTACAAAATTTAAGCCACCCAAAAGGTGGCTTTTTTTGTTTATAAGATATGAAAAGGTATCTTTGTATCGTTGCAGGAACGTTGTCTTTGACGTTAGGTATAGTGGGAATATTCGTCCCATTATTGCCTACAACGCCATTTTTATTAATGGCTGCTGCACTTTATTTGCGCAGTTCACGCAAGTTATATCACTGGCTTATGTCGCATAGGTATTTGGGTGAATATATTCGTAATTATATGGAATACAAAGCAATACCTTTGTCGACTAAGATTGCGACGCTCTTATTGTTGTGGATAGTGATATTGTGTAGCGCTCTCTTTGTGACAGATAGTATATATGTGCGGGTTGTGCTATTGCTTGTAGCCGTAGGTGTTACATGGCATGTCTTGAGTTATAAGACCTTGCCTCAAAAACGAAATATTCGGGACGATGAGAATAAGGTATCTCGTAATTGAGCGTAAATGCTGAAATATATCGCTTGTGATGCACATAATTTGCGTCTTTTTATCGATTGCATTATCTTCGCAGTGTAAAATTGTATTATAATTATATGAAACTTGACAACTCGATATTGCAACAGCACCTTGGGCATCCGCTTTTTGGCTTACTTACGGCGACAGCCGATGAGTTGGCTATGCCTTGTTATGTCATAGGAGGTTATGTTAGAGATATATTCTTGCAACGTCCGTCTAAAGACATCGACGTGGTAACCGTGGGCAGTGGTATAGAGTTGGCTACCGCTTTTGCCGAGAAGCTGGAAAAAAAAGCCCATTTATCGGTTTTCCGTAACTTCGGTACAGCGCAAGTGAAATATAAAAATCATGAAATAGAGTTTGTTGGTGCGCGTCGCGAGTCTTATACGCACGATTCGCGTAAGCCTATAGTAGAAGACGGCTCGCTTACCGATGATCAGAATCGACGTGATTTTACCATCAATGCGTTGGCAATATGTCTCAACGGAGATAATTTCGGGGAGTTGGTCGACCCTTTCGGTGGTATATCCGATCTTGATGCAGGACTTATACGCACTCCTCTCGACCCCGATGTAACCTTCAGTGATGATCCGTTGCGTATGATGCGGGCCATACGTTTTGCTACGCAACTCGGGTTTCGTATTGTCGATGAGACGTTCGAGGCCATTGCTCGAAATAAGGATCGTATACGTATCATTTCGGCTGAGCGTATCATTGACGAAATCAATAAAATGATGCTTTCATCACGCCCTTCGTTAGGCTTTCAGTTGCTCGAAAAATGTGGGTTATTACCTCTCATTTTTCCCGAACTTAGCGCACTGAAAGGGGTTGATACCGTCGATGGTCGTGGACATAAAGATAATTTCTATCATACCATGGCTGTTCTCGACCATATTGCAGCCAAAAGCGATGATTTGTGGTTGCGATGGGCGGCTCTTTTGCACGATATAGCAAAACCTCTTACCAAGCGATATGATACACGGTTGGGGTGGACTTTTTACAACCACAACTTTATCGGAGAGAAGATGATCCCCGGTATTTTCAGACGTTTGAAATTACCTCTCAACGAGAAGATGAAATTTGTACAGAAGATGGTGGGTTTGCATATGCGCCCCATTGCCTTGGTCGAAGACGAGGTTACCGATTCTGCAGTACGTCGTTTGCTTTTCGATGCAGGAGACGATATAGAATCGCTTATGATGTTGTGCGAGGCAGACATTACTTCAAAAAATCAGGAGAAAGTACGCCGTATTCTCGAAAATTTTGCTTTGGTCCGTACAAAATTGCATGATATTGAGGAGAAAGATCGTGTGAGAAATTTTCAACCGCCTGTCACCGGAGAGGAAATCATGCAGATATTTGCGTTGGAGCCGTGCCGTATGGTCGGTGATATAAAAATGGCAATAAAAGATGCAATACTCGATGGCGTGATACCCAATGAACGGGAGGCCGCATACCGATATATGTTGCAAGTGGCGGCCGAAAAAGGTTTTATCCCCAAACTTTAAGTTGTAAATAGAATTTTTCGTTATAAATAAGGCACATATCCGTAATTGGGTATGTGCCTTGTCTTTGTTCTCTTAATTCGTCTTATTTCAGTGATTCCAGTTTTTCTTTGAGGGGGGCGCCTGTGCTGGGTCGTGGCGCTTTATATTCGAGAAGTTTGCCTTCTTTGTCGTATATGAGGTAAAAAGGAATCCCTTTTATATTGAGCATTGTTGCCAATTGAGAGTCTTTTACTATATATTGGTGTCCGTTCATACCGAGTTGTTCCATTTTTTTGATCCATGCATCGCGGTCGGTATCGAGAGAGATGGCTATAAACTCTACGTTCTCGTTTTGTAAGTCCTCTTCGAGCTTTTTGAGGAAAGGAATTTCTCTCACGCATGGACTGCACCACGAGGCCCAAAAATCAACGTAGATATACTTTCCCTTGAAGTCGGAGAATCGTACCTCTTTGCCATTAATGTCGAGAAATGCAATATCGGGTGCATCGGCTCCAACTATCGATTTGGAGCGCATGCGGAATTGTGATAAATATTTCTCGGCATCACTATTGCCTTCGACCATTTTTTTCAGTCGCTCATAACCTTCATGTGCATTGGTATTGTAGTCATACGATGATACAAAACTGTTGAGAATGAGACGTTCTACTGTCGCTATAACGATAGGACATGAATATTTTTCGCGTAATATACGTAAGCGACCTTCGGCACTTTTTTCTTCACCGGCAATCGATTTCATTACATAGTGTGCCCCTGAGGCATACAACATTGTGGTTGCATTGTCGAATATCTCATCTTCGGCGGGGAGTGTATCGGCAACTTTTTCTATCATTGCCATATATACTTCATCTTTTTGTGCCATACGTTGCAACTGTTCAATGGCCGAGACAGCTTGCATATACGCTCCGATTTTTATGTATGTGCTTACCTCTGTATTGCATTTATGTTTATCGATGGCGTTTTGTGCCGAAACGAAAATCTTGTCGATAAATGGTTTTATCTCATCTTGTGTAAGTTTACCTGTGAGATAATGTGTATATGCCAATTCGTTGTATTGTAACAAGGCAGCGAGATTCGCATTTTTGGTTTTGATTATCGGGGCACCTTTTGGGGCAAAATCTACATCAAGTCCTACCTTTTTATTTTCACTTGAAAGGTATACGGGCAGGTATTCTTGGCGTTTATTACCTTTATTATCGATTATTACGGCATACAACATGCCGAAACATGAAGGCTCACAATCTATGGTGATTTCATATTTGTTGCCTTTGAGTGTGACGGGAAGGGTCTCTTGAGACTCACCTGCGCGGAACCGTGCGAGTATCATCTCTGTTATACTGCTTCCTTTTTCTACAATCGCTTTACCTGAGAGTTTTACCGGTGTGGCATATGACAGACTGGTAAGCAGTACTAATAATATAGATAGAAAATTTTTTTTCATATTCAGATGCTTTTTGGTGAAAAAGAGTCCAACATAAAAAAACTCATAAACATTATTTTTGTAAAGGCGTACTAATTGGTTGGAAAAGTTGAAACAACCTATTATTTTTTCTTGTACATAATTTTTACAGGGCGATAACAGATATTATCGTATTGTGTAATCAATTCACCGGTATCGGTGTTGATTACGGCCACGTAACCATTCATACCCTCTTCGTCGGGCTCATAATATGCAATGTATGTGCGAGTGTGGTCATAGCTTATTTCCATACTTGTTATGACCGCATTTTCGCTACCCACAGATGTAAGTATTTTGGCCGCGGTGATATGTTCAGATGAAGTGTAATTCCATTTGTATATGTCGTTCTCTACGCCGAACAGAAGGGAATAATATGTGCGATTGGCAATATGTGGCGACTGTGCAGTGAATTTCGATGCGCCTATACCACACATTGTTGTACCTCCGTTATCGACAAGCACGTTCTCCGCTGTTTCGTAATTGTGCTGCCAAAAACCGATGTCGAGTATGGTTTTCTGATTGAGAATACCCGATTTGGTGATGACGACCGCTTGTGCAGATTCTGTGAATGCTTGTGTCTCGGTGAGTCGGGGCACAAACATATTTATAAATTCTCGTCCAAGGAAATAATTGTATTGTGTCGAATCGATACATTCCTGACGTGTGAGGTGGTATTTTTTACTGCAATAGTATGGTCCGTATCCGTTGTAAATTTGGCACAATCCGTTGACCTCCGAGTCCCAGAAGAGGAGATTGTAGTAACCATTCATGTTTTGATAATATCCTGTGGGTTGTGCGTAGGTCGATTGCAATGTACGTGCTTCTGACAATACGCCTTCAGTTGTCGAAAATTCATAGACCTTCCCATTTTCGCATAGTATGGGATATGCTCCGCCTACCGAACTTGTGGCAGGGATTACCATTTTCGTGGGTTTGAAGTCGGGATATTCTGTGACGGTTACCATGTTTTCTACGATGAAGGTCTTTTCATTGAGATAGTAGAATGTTGCGACGTCATCGCTACTGCCTGAACCTTGACATACAATGATAAGATTCCCACTTGATTGTAACATATCTACCGGATTTGATGCAAAAGCAATGTCTTGATTGTTAATAGAGAAACAATCGCCTCCTTTGAATACTCCGCTATCGGTGCCGTCGGGATTCCCCAACATAAACGACAACATGCTCTTGCCCTCTTTGTCTTTACTGATAATGGTAATTCCCTCTTCGTAGGGCGAATTTACATTTACTACAAAAGGAAAAAATGTTTTTCCGTCTTCATTCGAAAGTATAAGTCGACATTTGAATTTACCCAATACGTTGCCGTGGTATATAAAATCTTTGTCGTGTGAATATACCTCTTGATCTATTTCCCATGTGTATGTTACCTCTTTCTCTCGAGTGGTTTGTGATATTTGGGGTTTGATGGTAAGTACATCGTTTTTCTCTATATTGTACACTTCTTGTATCGAGCCCTCCTCGATAATAATTTCAGAAATGGGCTTATCGGCATCGTGGCTTTCGTCATTGATACACGATGCGAGACTTATCAATGCTCCTATTGCAAATATATATTTAAGTTTCATTTTGAGTATCTTTTATGAAAATTCGATGATTTTAATTTCCTCTATTGACCGCTGAACGGATTGGGAAAATCGTATGGGAAATCGGGGTACAGATTATCTATTTCCTCCTTGTTGGCAGGGTCGTTGAAATACTCATACATCGGTGCATAGATGTACTTGTTGAAGGTCGTTTTATATTGATATGGACTTCCGTATGGAATATTTTCCAGGTTCTCGCCATAAGCTACAACGATATTATTGTAGGTCTCGGGTAATATATTTTCCAATTCGTGGAAGTATTCTACCATTTTTATCAGTTTCAACGGATGCCACTTACCCAATGTCGATTCCGACCATACTTTATCGCCTTTGTAGTCGAGCCATTCGGGTTGGTCTATCGCATTGTCAAATTCAATAACTCGTATTTGATCTTTGAGACTGCGTGTAGGTACAAAATTTTTGTTCGATTTGAGACGGATGCCTACTCTGTAACGGGTATATCCGTCGGTGTAATTACCTTCTAATCCATCGCGAAGAATGGTAAGAGGTATATATCCTACAATCGAATCGGCTTCGATTACGGCATCACCTATGCGATATTGTACTCCTTCTTGGGCTGTGGTTGAGTCGGGGAGTATTTCAAATGCGACCTCACGGGTTTGTTCCATGGGGATACCCATGATTTGCATAGGTACTTTGAAGAGATGTTCTCTCTTTTCTATAGGAGATACGCCGAATGAGTATTCGAGCGTGTCGCGAGTAAAATATATACCCGAATAATCTTTGTCGTAGATGAGATAATCGGTCTCGGAGCAACTTGTTGCAAACATCGAGCAGGCTATCAGCCCCAAGATGATACTTGATATTTTATTCTGTTTCATAGCTCTCTGTTTTTAATAGCGGTTTTCGTATTCGATATCGGGTATGGGTACGACATAAATCGATTTACTCGGAGTGTATGTTGTTTCGCCATCGACGGCAAGAATAGGAAGATTTTGTCGTTTCATATTGAAGAATGTCTGACCTTCTCCTATAAACTCTTTGTAGCGTTCTTCATTGATGACTTCTTGTGTAAGTATTTCGGGAGTGGGGCGACGGTCAAGAGCCTCCAATCCGCGATGGGTAATGACCTCGTTGAAGAGAATCATGGCTTGGTCGTAGTCTTTATCGAGGAGAGCTTCGGCTGCTATCAGATACATTTCGGGTATGCGTATAAGGTTGATACCTAAAGTTAGAGTTGAGGGGCGATTACTCGGGATATTTTGTAATTCGTATATGTCGGTGAGTTTGCTCAGACGCACCTGTCCGGTTTCTGTAGTTGTGAAATAGGCTGCTGAACGATAGTCGAGACCACTCGCTGATTCGTAATGGCTCATCAGGTCGTTGCGAGGATTTAGAGATGAGAACGAGATGGTTTGTTGTAATTTGGGATATACAAGCGAGTAAAATCCCGAGTAGTATACTCCGAATATTGTCTCATTGTTTGACAACACACCGGCAAGGTCGCCGTTAACCTCGGTTTTTGACGATAGTTTGTATCCGCTCTCGGTGATTACTTTGTCTGCGTAGTAGTATGCACTGTCTTTGTTACCGATGGTGAGGTACACACGGGCCAAAGTGGCTTGTGCTGCATAGAGATTGAAATGTATACGTCGCTCGGTCATATACGGTGTCGTGTTTTCGAAATCTTTTTCGTTGGCAAGCAGCCGTTCACATTCTCGCAGGTCGTTGATGATGTAACCATACACTTCCCGGGCAGAATTGAAGTCGGGCGTATTGAGAGAGAATTCGGTGGCGTAGGGAATACCTGTCGCTTCGGGATTGAGGGTGATAGGTTCGGTAAAGAGTCTCATGAGATCGAAGTGCATAAAGGCTCTCAATCCTAATGCTTCGCCTTTGTATATGTTGAATGGAAATTCTTCACTACTGTTTATCAGGTCACTCTCGAGTATTGAGTTCACATTTGAGATATTTTTGTACATTTCTATCCATATTGCCTCAAACACCGATTTTACCGAAGTGTTGGTATAGTCGTATTGCCCCATGGCTGTGATGGTACTGTTGCCGTAGCAGTCGAAATATTGGGCTAAAATTTCAAGTGTGTGAAACGACATTTCTTGTCCGTATAGCGAAGCATTGCGTAATTGCGAATGTGCCCCATATAACGCATCTTCTATACCGGCTTTGGTATTGAGTAGTTCGTCTCTTTTTACCTGACCATCAGGTGTGATGTCGAGAAAGTTCTCGCACGATGTCGTTACGAACAGGCAGCCAATCAGTATATATATATATTGTAATTTCATTGTTCTATATTTTTAGAATGTGGTGCTAAGAGTGAATTCAAATCCTTGACTGTAAAGATAGTCGGTACCGCGTTCTATTTTTACGCTCGACAATCGCATGATGTCGGTAAGATTGAGACTTACGCGTAGGTTGCGCATACGCATTTTTGAGCATATTTTTTGCGGGAACTCATATCCGAAATTGAGCGATTGTAAGGTGAGAGTATTCTCTTTCTCGGCAAATCGGTCGGTTTGTTGCGGACGCGATTGATCGGCGATATCTTTGTATAAAGCCAAGTCGCCGGGGTTTTTCCATCGACTGTCAAATACACGCTCGTCGGCGTTGGTCTTGGGATCGGAGCCCTCTACTTTGGTTACACGTGTGGTGTTGTATACCCACGCACCGCATCGCAGACTGAATAGCGCATATATGCTGAATCCTTTGTAATACAACGATGTGTTGATTGAACCTGTAAACTTAGGCTCGGTATCGCCTATCAATACTTTATCGGCTGTATCGTAAATAAATGTAAGTTCTCCGTTACGTTTGATATAGATCTCTTTCCCTGTTGCGGGGTCGATACCTGCAGAACGAACAAGTTTCAGCGCTGATACAGATTCACCCTCGGCATATTGTGGCAGAGGCGTAAGCGACGAGTATTGATTGGCTTCGTTTTGCTTGTTCATTTCTTCGAGAGCATTGTTTATGTCGGTGATTTTATTGCGATTGGCATATCCCATCATACCAAGTTTCCAATAGAAATCATTGGTGCGGAAAATATATCCGTCTATTTGGAATTCGATACCGCGGTTTTGCATCTCTCCGAGGTTGTCGGTGGCAGTGGTTACACCGGTCGATGGTGCCATGGACTTGTCGAGCAACAGGTCTTGCGTATTCTTTACATAGGCATCGACAACGAAATTGAGCCGACGATTGAAAAGGCTCAAGTCAAAACCTACGTTATAGGTGAGTGTGCGCTCCCAACTGAGATTGACATTACCGATGGTAAGTGGTATTGCTCCTATGCCGTATTTGTATTCGTATGTGTTGAGATATTGATACATGGTCATGGCTTGGAATGCGCTGAAACTTACTTTACCGGTGTATCCCACGCTACCACGCAGTTTCATAAGGTCGATATTGTCGTAACCGCCCATGAAATCTTCGTTGTGGATATTCCATCCGGCTCCGGCCGACCAGAAGTGCCCGAAACGGTTGTTTTCTCCGAAGAGCGAAGAGCCTGTAAGACGATAAGTTCCTTCGACCAAATAACGATTACGGAAGGTATAGCTACCGGTGAGGAATGTTCCCACATCTGAAGTCTCTGACTGGCTGCCAAACGGCTGTTCGTCTGTCGGGTAGCCCGCCGCGTTGCTTATAAACGAAAGCTTGTCGTTGAAGAATCCGATGGCGCGAGTGGTTTCACTTTCGCTATCGGCATAGTTGAGCTCCCACCCCGCGGTAAGTGATAATAACGATTTATCTTTGAAAAATTTGTTGTATGCACCTACAATATTGGCACTGTAATTTACACCTTTCGATGATGTTTGCATGCGAGAACCTTTCTTTGTGTAGTCGGTCTCGTTTTTATAATATTGCGATAGGGGTGACGTGAATGATTCGTCCCAACCGCTGTTGGTTGTAATGGTGAAATGACCGGTTACGCGGAACTCTTTGTTTATGTCCCAACGGAAATCGGTCGTGTTGGTAAGAGAACGAGTGCCGTTCTTGTCGTAGTTGCCCAGTGTCGCTTCATAGAGGGGGTTGTTCAAGTCCCACGACAATTCGGTATTTACTGTACCGTCTTCGTTATACATAGCGTCGTAGGGGTTCATTTGTGTGTACTGGGAGAAACTGTCGTATGGACTGTCTTTCACCGATACTTCGGCGTAGGTAGTACGGTTCGATATTTGTATCGAGTTACTTACAAAGTAATCAAGTTTGAATCCTAAATTGTAGCGTTTGCGATAGTCATCTTTCATTACACCTTGGGTGTTTCCAAAGCGTCCGGTAAGCTCGTAGCGCAAATTGGTGGCTCCGCCATATACACGCAGAGAGTGGTCGTGAGAGATTCCTGCACGTGCAGGTTGTTTCATCCAATCTGATGTCTGTCCGCGTTGTATCGTTTTATATCTTTGGTTGTACAAATTGTCGAGTTCATATTGTTCGGGCAGGCCGGTTACCGGGTCAATGGCGCCTTTGGCATCGTACAATCCCGCAAGACGTTCATATTCCAATTTTTCCGAAGCGTTCAATATGTTGTAATCGCTGAAGTCGGGGAATTGGAAATTTCCGGTAAAGTTGTAGGCTACACGTATACTCGATTCTTTAATGGGCTTACGGGTAATGACTATCACACCATTAGCGGCTTTACTACCGTAGAGCGCTGATGCCGATGCGTCTTTCAATACGTTTATCGACTCTACTTCGTTCATATCGAGGTCATATAATTCCTGCATTGATATTTCCGACCCGTCGAGTATGATGGTGGGCTGGTTTACCGATTGTCCTTCATTTGAGAATGAACTTGTACCGCGTATGATCAGTTCGGGTACATGGTTGGGGTTAGAACCCATGCTGTGGTTTTGTACCATCTCCATACCCGGTGTAAGTGCAGACAAAGCCGTGAAAATATTGCTGCTCGATATTTGCTTCAATTCCATGCCCGATACTTGTTGTACGGCACCGGTAAAACTCTCTTTGCTTTTGTTGAAGAATCCCGTTACCACCACCTCTTTCATGGTAGTGGCTTCGTCTTCGAGTTGCAGGTCGAGCATATCCGAGGTCGGCTCTATTGTGATACCTTTGTAACCGATGGTTGTTACGCGCAATTCGTATTTTCCCTCGGGCTTGAGTATGCGATATTTCCCTTCGGCTGTTGTAAATGCACTCGAAATGAGCTTGTTGTTCTTCCATGCCGAAACCGTTACACCGGGTAGTACATCTCCGGTTTTCTTGTCGGTTATGATTCCGGTCAGATGTTTACCCGTTGCGGGACGTGTTGTTTGAGGCGCATCGTTACCTGCTGCTGTTGCCGGCAGAGATATTCCGGTAATAGACAACATCAGTATCGCACATACAAGATGAGTTTTTGCAACGTGCCATAATCTGTGGAGTCTGGTGTGCGTAAGTTTCATTTGATTCCGTTTTTTATATCGTTTTTATTTTATTCATTATCTGATGAGTATTTTCTGCCTTTGGTCGTCTACTACTATATAGAATCCCGGTGCAAGTCCTATGCGGGTTTGTGTTCCGGTGGTGGCAGATTGATGGATTATCGCACCGCTTATACTATATATGGTAATGGGTAGCAGACTTTCGGTTTGTTGTGTTATGATACAGTGTTGTCTCGATGCGATAATTTTTATATCGTTCTTTTGCGTTTCGTCGAGTGTCTCTTCTATACTTAATACAAGCTTATCAATGGGATATTCCTCGCGTATGGTGGCAAACTCGCCCCATGTCGAGGTCATTTTATAAGCATTGAGGCATCCTTTGGGTACAATAAGTGTACCGTTGTAGGTATATGGTGTACTACGGAAGGCGCAGGGAGGAATTGGAAATCCGGTTGTCGAGCCGTTTTCGGTGGGATTCCATTTTACCCACACGGTTTTGAGATTGGTACAACCGAAAAATTGATTATACCCGAATACGCAAAGTTTTTCGGGGAGTACTATGGAGGTTAGTCCGGTCATGCCTCTGAATGCATCGCTGCCAAAACCTTCGACAGAGAGTGGAAGATATAGTTTTTTTATCGATGAACGGTAATTCAAAGCATATTCGGGCATATAATTGTTTTCTACGTTGGTTTTCGACAAATCGAGTATCTCGAGAGTCGGCATGTGGTCGCGAATGGTGTATACATCTTCGTGTTTCATCTCGCCCGATACTACGAGGTACGATATGCAATCCATCTCTGCTTGAGTAAGTATGTCGGTGATGCGTATATCTTTCGTTACTTCTATTTTTCGGAATGTCTCTGCCGTATCGGGATTGAACACACGTACCGATACATCGATGTCGCCCAATACATTGTTGAGCGCGTAGTATCCGTAGGTCTCGGTTACGGGTTGTCCGTTGGCCTCAACAATGACTTTCAAAACCGAGCTTTCGGGTGTTACATAAAAGGTGTAATTTCTACCGCGTATTATTTTATCTTTATAGAGTGTGGTTTCGCCTTTGGCGATAGTCGCTCCCGGGATAGTGTCGGGAATGTTTATTTTGTGGAAAGGTAATTTGTAGTTTGTGGCAGGTATCTGTGTTATCACCCCGCCGTAAGTCGTGTTTATAGCTTGATATTTGCCGTTTGCGGCCGACGACACAAGTCGTATTATGTCGCCTTCGAGCACTTGCGTGCTTTCACTTATTTTACAATTGAAAAAGAGTGTTGTGTTGCCACTGACACCTAAATTTTGTTCGGCAAGAATTTCTACAAGCGCGCCATTACGTACCAAGGCTACGGCTACTTTGCCCGAGAAACCGCTACCTCCCGTAATAGTTCCTGCCATCAATGAAAATTGATCTCCGCCTTTGAGGTTTAGTATCGTATCTTCTATAGCAGTGTGTGGCTCCAAGGAGAGTCCGATACGATCACCCATAGGTGATAATTCCAATACAGAGTTACTGCCAATGTAGTTTTGCGCGTAACTCATATGGGCCCATATTGTGGCATAAAAGGTGAAAATCAAATATATGATTATATGTTTATTCATTTTGATGTCAAGGCTTAATGGATTAGTGGAATGATGAATTTGTAAAAAAATCCCGATGAGACATCAACCCTTTACGGATTGCCTCATCGGGATAAGATGTTTTAGAGTATTACGCGGCTTACGGTATCACCTTTTTTTACAAGGTAAATTCCGCGATTAAGGCCGGTAATTTCAGATGCTATACCGCTGTATACGCATGCGCCTACAGCGTTGTAAACCTCTACGTATGCCTGTTCGGCACCAACATAAATTACACCATTATAGGCATAAACAGTAGCTTTTTCTTCGGCAGGAACGGTTTCTATACCACTGCTTGGCTCGTCACCATATATGGCAAGAACAGTTTCTCCGCCTGTGTTGTAGTCGAGCAATGTGATGGCAAAATCAGAAACCGTGGCGTTGCCTGCAGCATCGATG
>JAZURX010000037.1:0-13155 GCA_045606385.1 Bacteroidales bacterium
GGAAGTATGGTAGCCATTAGCAATGTAGCAACGGTTTCTACGCCCGATGCCAAAACTATCACTATACAACCGTGGGAAAAATCAATGTTCAAAGAGATAGAACGCGCTCTTCAAAATTCTGAAATAGGTATTACTCCCGAAAACAATGGCGAAGCAATATTCTTACGTCTCCCGCCGTTGACCGAAGAACGTCGTAAAAATCTTGTAAAACAAGCAAAACAAGAAGCCGAAAATGCCAAAGTCAGCGTGCGAAATGCTCGTAGAGATGCCATCGAAGGTCTCAAAAAAGCTTTGAAGGAAGGTATGCCCGAAGATGTAGAAAAAGACGGCGAAAGCGACGTGCAAAAAATTCATGATAAATACATCAAAAAAATTGATGAAATTTTTGCCGCTAAAGAAAAAGAAATCCTCACCGTATAAGGAATTTGAATATCGTATAGAAACAATTCTTTCAAGATTATTTTCAGTACATTTCACTCTACCCTTTACGTAAAAATTATAAAATCTCGAGTCTCTTTCTTGTGACACAAATGCCATTTGTTGTCTAAGGAGAGACTCGGACTATAAAATGCAGCACGGTATAGTAATAAAAAACACAGGCAGTTGGTATCAGGTGAAAACCGATGAAGGAGCTCTTATAGAGTGTAAAATCAAAGGGAATTTTCGTCTGAAAGGTATTCGTAGCACCAATCCGGTAGCGGTTGGCGATCGCGTACATATCGACATCAATCGAGAAGGTACTGCATTCATTACCGAAATTGACGAGCGAGACAACTATATCATACGGCGGGCGTCAAATCTCTCAAAAGAATCGCATATCATTGCAGCCAATATCGACCAAGCCTTATTGGTTGTCACAATCAATTATCCTCAGACCAATCTTATATTCATCGATCGATTTTTAGCTACAGCCGAGGCGTATCGTATTCCGGTGTGCCTTGTATTCAATAAAGTCGATTTGTACGATAATGACGATACAGAACTATTGCAAAGTGTAATAGACCTGTACACCTATATCGGGTATCCTTGTATACCCATATCGGCTACGACAGGTGAAGGCGTTGATAATGTGCGTGAATTGTTGAGTGGAAAAGTATCGTTATTGTCAGGAAATTCAGGGGTTGGAAAGTCTACACTTATCAATGCTATATTACCCGACTTACATCTGAAAACGGGCGAAATTTCGGCATCGCATCACAAAGGTATGCACACCACTACGTTTTCTGAAATGTTCCCTTTGCCGCAAGGAGGGTATCTTATCGATACGCCGGGCGTAAAAGGATTTGGGACAATAGATTTTGCCCCGGAGGAAGTGGCTCATTTCTTCCCCGAGATTTTTGCGTTGTCGCACGATTGTCGTTTTGGTAATTGTACTCACCGCCACGAGCCCGGTTGTGCTGTGTTGCAAGCCTTGGAGCAACATCGTATAAGCGAGTCTCGCTATATCAGTTATTTAAGTATTATCGATGATAGTACCGCCGGAAAGTATCGGGCGGGTTATTAATATATTTACATTATGAAACAATATCTCGACCTCTTGCAACGTGTACTCAGTGAGGGAACATATAAAGAAGACCGCACAGGTACAGGAACAATCAGTGTTTTTGGCCATCAAATGCGTTTCAATCTCGAGGAGGGATTCCCTCTGCTTACGACCAAAAAACTTCACCTCAAATCGATAATCTATGAGTTGCTTTGGTTTCTCAATGGGGATACCAATGTGAAATATTTGCAGGAAAACGGGGTGCGAATATGGAACGAATGGGCCGATGCCGACGGAAATCTCGGTCATATTTATGGCTATCAGTGGCGTTCATGGCCCGACTACGATGGCGGTCATATCGACCAGATAACAGAGGCTGTAAACACCATTATAAACAACCCCGACTCGCGACGTATTATTGTGAGTGCCTGGAATGTGGCTGATCTCGGCAAGATGAATCTCCCTCCGTGTCATGCCTTTTTCCAATTTTATGTTGCTGATGGTCGTCTCAGCCTGCAACTCTACCAGCGAAGTGCCGATATATTTTTAGGTGTACCTTTCAATATTGCCTCTTATGCGTTGTTGCTCATGATGATGGCTCAAGTTACAGGTCTTAAAGCCGGCGATTTCGTTCATACCCTCGGTGATGCGCATGTATATAAAAACCACCTCGAGCAGGTGCAATTGCAACTCTCGCGTGAGCCGAGAGCTTTACCTCACATGCATATCAATCCCGATGTAAAATCTATTTTCAATTTTAAATACGAAGATTTCTCACTTACCGACTATGACCCCCATCCCCATATCAAGGGTGTTGTAGCAGTATAAAAATAGAATATTGTGATTACACTCATTGCTGCTGTCGCTGCCAATGGCGCGATAGGAAAAGATAATGACCTGCTTTGTCATCTGCCCAATGATTTGAAGCATTTCAAGGCTCTTACGCTCGACCATACCGTGGTTATGGGACGACGTACATTCGAGTCTTTGCCCGGTGGTGCCTTGCCGCGTCGACGCAATATAGTACTTACATCACAACCCGATACATTGCCTCAAGATGTGGTGGCATGTACATCGTGGCAGGAGGTCGAAAATCTTACGTCGCCCGATGAGGAACTTATGGTCATGGGAGGAGCTACATTGTATCGACAAATGATAGAAAAGGCAAGTCGCTTATATATCACTGAGATACATCACAACTTTATTGAAGCCGATGTCTTTTTCCCCGAAATAGATACTGCTCTATGGCAAGAGATAAAGCGAGAAGATTTCTCGGTCGATGAGCGTCATGCGTATCCCTATTCATTTGTTACCTATGAGCGCCGTTAGCTCTTATATGTAAGAGTTATAACTCCACCTTCCCTATCAAATCTTAATGCCACGACAGGACTTGTACCCAATTCGAGGTAGTATCCGTATTCCTCTACGCTGATAAGTGTAATAGAACTCTCGGGATAGTGTGCGTACACGTATGTCGTTACAACTCCCGGCAACATTGCATATACCGCGCCCTGAGGTATTGTACCGTTGTCGCTGTTTATGCATTGACAACCGCCCTCACTATAAAAAAACAGTGTGAAACCATTGACCAACGCAATCTTGTAGTGCGGGTTTTCTCTACGCTTTTCAATTTTTTTTATCGGTACATTCTCGAAATATGTACTGAGGAATGTACGACTTTCTCGTGGAAGACTGTCGATTGTAATATCTTCTTCTTTCTCACAGCAGGTTAGCGTACATACAAAAATACACAATAGTGTGAAATAAATATATCTCATAGTGCGATTGATTTATGTATATAACAATCGCCCCATCTCAATAGTTGTATGGGATGGGGCGATACTTTTTGTTTAGTTTATATTTTAGCGTTTGTTCTCTTCTTTGAAAACTTTTAATCCGTTCTTCAAGAAATTGAGATATGCAGGAACATCTTCTTTGTACGAATACGAGGGACCTACAGGGTTGCCATCGGTATCAAGCAATACATAGAAGGGTTGGGCATTGGCGCCGAATTTGTAGCGTTGCAGGTAGCTCCAACGATCTCCTATTGTATATAACGTACGTTGTTTATTGTTTTCTTTAATTTTAATAGGTTCTGGAAGTTCGGCTTTGTCGTCGACCATAAGTGTAATGAGTACATAATCGTTCTCTATCACCTTTTTCACAGCGGGGTCGGTCCATACCGAGGCTTCCATTTTGCGGCAATTTACACAGCCAAATCCCGAGAAGTCAACCAATACAGGTTTGTTTACCTTTTTGGCATATGCCATACCTTCGTCATAGTCGGTAAAGGCGGGATGTACTTCATCTTCATAGAGATTGAAATCTTGTGTTGTCAACGGTGGTGCAAATGCACTTATTGATTTCAAGGGTGCGCCCCATAATCCGGGTACCATATAAACGGCAAATGCCAGTGAAATCATTGCGAGGAACAAACGGAACACCGATACATGTTTTACTTCGCTATCGTGCGGGAAACGAAGTTTGCCGAGCAGATAGAGTCCCAATAAGGCAAATATTACAATCCACAGCGATACAAATACTTCACGGTCGAGTATTCTCCAATCGTAGGCAAGGTCGGCTACCGAGAGGAATTTCAGAGCCAATGCCAGTTCGAGGAATGCAAGTACTACTTTTACAGAGTTTAACCAACCACCTGAACGGGGTAACGATTGTAGAATCGATGGAAAGATGGCAAACAAAGCGAATGGTATGGCAAGTGCTAACGCAAATCCAAACATTCCGAAGGCCGGACCTACGGTCATACCCATTGATGCAGCTTGTACAAGAAGTGTTCCGATGATAGGACCTGTACAAGAGAATGATACCAATACAAGGGTGAAAGCCATAAAGAATATGCTTATCAATCCGCTGGTCGAGTCGGCTTTGCTATCGAGTTTGGTTGTCCATGATGCCGGAAGGGTTAGTTCGAAAGCTCCAAAGAAAGAGATTGCAAATACCACCAACAGCAAGAAGAAGATGATGTTGAATACGGCATTTGTAGCGAGACTGTTTAGTGCGCTGGCTCCAAATACCATAGTTATGAGTATGCCGAGTACAAGATAGATGATGATAATACCGAGTCCGTAAATAATAGCATCGCGTATAGAGCGACTGCGATCTTTGCTACGTTTCAGAAAGAAACTTACAGTCATGGGTATCATGGGCCATACGCAGGGTGTAACGAGTGCGAGTAGACCTCCGACAAATCCCGATATAAAAATAAACCATAGCGATGTGTCTGCAGTCGATGACTTTTCTGCAGTCTCTGGTTCTTTTCCACGCTGAACCAATTTATCGATTACGGGTGTCCATAAGTCTGTTTCTTTGGTAGGTTCATTTTTTATTTCTGCCGGTGTTTCTACCACCGGTTCGGTAATAGGTGTAGGTTCTGCTTTTGCAACGGGTAATGCTTTTGTTACAACTTTTGTTTCCTTTTTAGGCTCTTCTTTTTTTGCGGTAGGAGCAACTTTTGCTTTGGCTACACCTTTGCCGGTGAAACTGAATTCTTCATTAGAGGGCGGTAAACACGATTGATCGTCACATGCCATGTATCTTACATATCCGTCGATGGTATAGGTCTCACCGGTAATTTTGATACGTTGTACAAAATCTACTTCTTTCTCATACCAACTGATTTCCATACCAAACATGTCATCATATTTGGTAATCATGGGCGATGTCGTTGTTACTTTTCCAATTAATTCGGCACCTTCCATCGTTTTAAATTCGATAGAGGTGGGGTTGGGACCGTCTTCAGGAAGTTCCATGGCATATACATGCCAATGATCATCGATTTTAGCTTTAAAGTGTAGCTCTTTTTCTGTCTCTGATACATCTTTTGAGGAAAATTCCCAATGTACCGGATTGAGCATTTGCGCATTGCTTATACCGAATGTCATAAGTAATGCCACGAGGTAGATTAGTCTCTTCATTGTGTTTTTTATAGAAAGGTTTTTCCATCGTTCGGGTACGACCCCGTTCGACAGGTTTACATTAATTTTAGAATTTCACGCCAAAGGTAAGAATTATATTGTGATTTTGTGTTATCAAACACCCTTTTTCAGCACCGGCTATCTGTTTTTGTTGTATTGCCGAGTAGCCCATAGCTATATTTTCGGCGTGACGATATTGATAGGCGGCATCGAGGTATACATATCTGAATTTGTATCCAAGTCCGGCAGAGCAACTTTGTTTTGTCCGTGGCAATGTATAACTTGTGTATGTGCCCGATGTTGGTACATACATGCTGTTTTTTTGCCATTCCATCGATACCGGGCTTGTCGTTAGTGAGTATCCGGCTCTTGCACTCAGCCGTGGAGTGATACGATATTCTGCACCGATACGCACAGTATGCGCATTTTCTAAATATGTGGACATATCATCGTTGTCGTAGGTGTATGGATACCCGTCGCTATCGTGCATTTTCATACGTCGGTAAGCATTGAATTCATAGTCGGCACTGACTATCGCCTTTGTGCCAAATATATAAGATGTACCGACCAATACATTCAAGGGTGACCTCAGAGAGAAATCGGTTTGTGACGTTGGTGTATAGCTGCTTGCGTGTCCTTCTATCTCGCCCTCTTCGTCGATATATACAAAATCATTGATGATGTCACCATATGCATTACGCGATAAGGTCAGATAGGTTGGGGTGTGTATGGCTACTCCTACTCGCCACGAGTCGGTGATGTAACCTATCAAGCCTACTTTGAAGTTTACGCCGGTTCCTTTTATTTCAAGTTCATTATATAATGAATAATCCGATGCCACAATAGGATAGGTTGCTCCATCTATATCTGCTAATCCGTTTGTATTATTCAATATTTCGCCATACAATGTTTTTGCGTGGTATCTCATATCGGTAATACCCAACCCGATACCGAAAAATACACGATTCGAGATATTCCCTCCAAAATTGAAAGTATATTCATTGTTGTAGCCGCTCTCGTCTACTTCTAAGTAGCCATTACCACGTGTGCCGTTCTTCCACAAGCCGTGATATTGCCTATTGCCCGGTGCTGATATGGCCGACTCTCCTATGAGAAAATTGTCAAATGCAAGAATATCGAGCCATGGAGCACCGTTGTGATATGAACCATTGGCGGTAAGCAAATCTTCGGGGGCGTCTATGCACAAGCCTGCTATGGCATTGGTTAATGAGCCGTTGAGCGATGCGTAGTTTATGTTATAGCGACGTGCGTAACTTTGTCGGCGATTGAATGCCATACCGAAATTTATGTTTTGAATCAATGCGTTTTCTCCAAAATTCATTGTGCCGACAAATCCTACGTTGTCAAGGAAAACACGTGTCTTGTTGTTTTTAACATTTCCCGGTAAATTGGTTATTCGATTCGATTGTGGTGATATATTTAAGGTGGCGGCAATTTCAGACGATCGATATACTCCTATGCCGGCCGGGTTTTGTGATAATGTGCTTAAATCCCCCCCAAGCGAGGTGAATGCTCCACCCATAGCAATAAAACGGGCTGTCCCTATTGCATTGGTTTCGCTTACACGTAGGGCTTCAACGGCCGACTGAGCCATTATCGGTAATGTGCCGAAACATAGTATGATGGAATAAATTATTTTACTTGCTTTCATGACATTCTCGTTTCCCGATTTATCATTATTTGTTTTATCTGCGACTGCGACTGCCACCGCTACCTACGTGTCCGCCTCCGCGCGAGGTCCCACCGCCACTGCCGAAACTGCTCCCGCGTGATACGTTACCACTATTACCCGAGTTATATGAGGGTCGGCGGGTTGTACTATTATTGTTGTAATTTGATGACGAGCGTTGTGTTTCGTTACGACGTATGGTTGTCTGTCCTTGTGCCGAGCGCGATGCATTGCCCTCGCGTACCCTGCGTCCGTTTGTGGTTACTTGCTCTCCTCGTTGCGTGTTACTACCATTGTAACGAGAGCCGGTGTCGCTTGGTCGTCGTGTGCCCCAGCCGCCTTGGCTGTATGAAGGACGATTGTGCGACGGACCTCCATCGGGTCTATAGTCGGGCTTATGATGCGGTGGTAGTGGAGCATATCCGGGATAATATGGACCGTAGGGGTAGGGTGGGTATGGTGCCCAGCCATAATAGTGCGGCCCCCAATAGCCTCCGTAGTATGGGTATCTATAGTGAGGATACCCCCAACCATAGTACATGTTCCAGCGCCATGATGGGTAGTAATAATATGGAGACACCGTGTAATCCCAGTACCATGGATTACTCCATGTGGGTGTTACATAAGCATATGTATCGCTGATATATACGTTCCAATCCCATGAGTTGAGAAAATATATGTCCATATATGCCAGGTCTGATATATGTACGGTAAATCGTGGATTGTGGAATCGTCGTATTCGTTCGGCATATTCGAGATCGCTTTGTGTTCCATTGAAACCATTCAAATAGTATCCGCTTTCTTCGTCATTAGTTAATAGGGTTGTGGCTCTATATATAGTTGCTGTACTATCGGTCGTTGCAGAGTCGGTGTATATTGACGGATTGCCTGCATACCGACGATTGTATGCGTCGACGTCCCATTCACTGTCGGGTACATAATTATCATCGGAATATACAACCGTACTGCTATTCGAAGTAGCAGGCTGTTTATATACAGCCTGTTCTGTTGACTCCTTCTCTTTTTCTTTTTTGTTTTTTTTGCTGCTCGGTCGTATGTATAAGTCATCGTAGTATTGACCCATCATTGAGCCGGGTACTACAAGTAACAACAATACCAAAACAAAACGATACGATATTTTATTCATGTTGGCCTTCTTTCTTTGGTGATCCTTTTAGGAATCTTTGATTATCGTATTTTATATATAGACTTGTATCTCCTACATAGGTTTATAGACGGAGTCTGCTTTTTAACAAAAATATACTTACGCATATCGTTACAAAGATAAGGGTTTTACTTGTGAAAACCTTGATATAAATGCAAATAATATATAAAGGTCGATATTGAAGAATATCGACCTTTATATATGAAATATTTTGCAGCCTATGTGGTAGCGATGTGTTGCCTGTCGGGTTTTATATCTGTAGAAAATATTATCAATGTGATGCCCCAATAGATAAATGCAATCGCGCACAGATATACGATGACCATTGCTGCCGTTGTGGGGGTGAAAAAAAAGAAAAAGGATAGAAGCATAAGCATTATGCCGTTGAGCATATATGCCCACCAAGTGCGACGTTCTTTCTTCTCATCTATGCTCGATACGATATATTTTACGCCTCGATATAGTAGAACAAATGCAAAAAAGTAGGGGAGTAATGCCTCGCTCAACATAAAATTTCCGACTAGCATAAATCCGATAAACAAGTCGAAGATGCCACCGGCAAACCACCAACCCCATCCGTGCGTGTTGCGTGCGATGTCTCCTGCTACTATAAGTTGTAAGATACCTAATATTACCAATATCCACCCCAACAGCATAGAAATAATGTCATATCCTATTATGGGTTTGAATATTAACCACATACCACATGGTATTAGAAGTATTCCCACCATCATTATCGCCCACCAATGGCGACTTTTTCCCCAGAAAGTAAATTGTGACATCTCCATAATCGTTCAATTATAAAAGGTTTATAAAATTATTATGTGTATTATAGTTAATATATCGTCAATGCGTATTTTTATAAATATAACAACCTTTTCTGATTAAAAGTTTGTTTTAACATATAGATACCGATGTGACGCCTATTTATAGTGTATGTAATAATTGATTTATACCGATTTCTATAACATAAATGTATGTCTCTCTCTCATTTCTCGGTTACGTGGATAAAAAATAGGATAGGAACTTTATATATCTCACTCATTTTTATGGGTATATTCGCCCGGCTACAAGAGATTTATAAAATATTTAAAAAACAGAAAAGACATCAAGATTTTTCTTGATGTCTTTAGTCGGGGTGGCGAGATTCGAACTCGCGACCCCCTGCTCCCAAAGCAGGTGCGCTAACCGGACTGCGCTACACCCCGATTTTCGTGTGCAAAAGTAAAACATTTATTCCAATTAAACAAACCTCTTTTCTCAAAGATTGAAAAAAAAATCAAATATCGTCTTTTCTGTAGCTATAGATTACCTTTATTACAGAACATTCTAATCCGTTACGTGTTTATGTGTTGTATCAATTTTTGTTACTCAGTATTCTAATACTATATATTATGAAAAAGTTGATTTTTGTTTTCTCTTGTTTACTTGTTGTTGCATTGTTGAGGGCACAAGAAATAGACGAGGTCGAGATTGTGGAGATAGAAGAACTTCCGAGTGATACAGTATTACATGAGCCATCTTCGGTACTTCTTTTATACGATACGCGACCTATATTCTCACAACGCACACCGACAATTATGCCTGTTACAAATTCTCTTACAGACATGTTCTTGCGTATCGAACGACAATTTCAAGACCCTCGTGCTCCTCGATTTATCCTTATCAATCGTAAGAGTACAATGGCTCTTGGTATCGGCGGTTATGTCAAAGGTACTGTGTCGGTCGATTTCAAAGGTATAGCCGATAGCAAAGATTTTGTGACAAATACAATCCCGACACCCGGCAATCCTGCGCAGAATGGCCAATACCAAATGGACGCATCTACTTCTCGTATATTCTTGTCATTGGTGGGAAATAATCGTTTCATGGGCGACTTTACGGTCTATCTCGAAAGCGATTTTCGTGGAGGAAGTGCAGGAAATGCCTTTATGCAACTGCGACAGGCTTATATAGATATGCGCGATGTTAAGGCCGGTTTGGCGTGGAGCACATTTACCGATGTTGCGGCAGGTCCTCCCACCATTGATAATCAAGGTCCGTGCGGTATTGCCAGTGAACGCAATGTGATATTGCAATATCACCCTCATATCGGTAAGCATTGGAGTATGGCAGTTGCTGTAGAATCGCCCGATTTGTCAGTTACCGTTTCACCGCAATATACACAGAACATTACGCAACGTATGCCCGACATTCCTATGTATGTACAATATTCTTGGGGCGACGCCGGCAGTCACGTGCGTGCGTCGGGTATTGTACGGGGACTTTCTTATCGAAATCTTGTTGAAGCCAAAAACAAAATGAAAATAGGTTGGGGGGTGCAATTGAGCGGTGTTGCCAATATATCCGACCGGTTGATTCTATATTATGATGGCGTGTATGGACGTGGTATATCCGAGTATATCAATGACTTGGGAGGTGGTGGATATGACTTGATACCCATGAATGTTGCAGGTAAAATGACGGCTCCTCAAGCATGGGGTGCCATGGGTGGTGTACAAGTAAATATCACCTCGCAACTCTTTGCCTCGGCTACGTACAGTCAGTGTCGCTTGTATGATGGTTCCGATGGCGTGTTATCGCCCGGCACTTATCGATATGCCCAATATGTGGTGGGAAACCTTTTTTACAATATTACAAAAGATTGCCAAATAGGTGTTGAGTATCTCTATGGCCGTCGTGTCGATCGCGATAATATTGCCGGCAGTGCGTGTCGTATAAATGCGGCCATTCAATATAATTTCTAATTTGTTTTGATGTAACTCCGTCGTCATTTATGGTGCGCGGAGTTACTCTTTGACTTACACCTTCTATAGTCAGACATTGGACTGTGTGGGTGCTTGTCTGTGAGATAAATATTTTTAAGGAACTACTAATATCTTAATTTTCAGAATATGGCAAATGTTGGAAAAACTGTAAAGTTAGGCGTTTTTACGCTGGCTATCATGAATGTTACAGCTGTCGTTTCTTTACGTGGATTGGCATCAGAGGCGGTTTATGGTCTCAGTTCCGCGTTTTATTATCTATTTGCAGCTGTTGTATTTCTTATTCCTATGGCTTTGGTCGCAGCCGAATTGGCAGCGATGTTTCAAGATAAGCAGGGAGGCGTTTTTCGTTGGGTAGGTGAGGCTTATGGTAAAAAAATGGGATTCTTGGCTATCTGGCTTCAATGGATACAAAATGCGATATGGTATCCTACTGTGTTAACTTTTGGTGCTGTCTCATTGGCATTCATCGGTATGAACAGTGCGCACGATATGGCTCTGGCCTCAAATCGTATTTATACCCTTCTCGTCGTTCTTGTGATATATTGGGGTGCAACTTTTATTTCGCTCAAAGGTATGGATTGGGTAGGTAAAGTCTCGAAAGTCGGCGGTCTTGTAGGAACTATTATTCCGGCCGGATTGCTTGTCGTGCTTGCGATAGTATATCTCGCAAGCGGCGGTGTGCCTCAAATGGATTTCCACGGGAGTTTCTTCCCCGATCTCTCCAATTTCAACAATTTGGTATTGGCAGCAAGTATATTTCTCTTTTATGCAGGTATGGAGATGGGGGGTATCCATGTGAAAGATGTTGAAAATCCGTCGAAAAATTATCCTAAAGCCGTTTTTATTGGTTCATTTATTACGGTCTTGATTTTTATATTGGGTACGTTCTCTTTGGGTATCATAATTCCTTCGCAAGAGATAAACCTTACACAAAGTCTGTTGGTGGGATTCGACCGCTATTTTGCCTATATACACGCATCATGGCTTGGCCCGATTATTGCTATCGCTTTGGCTTTTGGCGTGTTGGCCGGTGTGTTGACATGGGTTGCAGGCCCTTCAAAAGGTATTTATGCTGTGGGAAAAGCCGGTTATTTGCCCCCATTTTTTCAAAAATCCAATGAAAAAGGTGTGCAGAAAAATATTCTCCTTATACAAGGGGGATTGGTTACTGTGTTGAGTCTACTCTTTGTGGTGATGCCTTCAGTTCAAAGTTTCTATCAGATATTATCACAACTTACCGTACTGCTATATCTCATAATGTATTTGCTTATGTTCAGTGCGGCTATATATTTGCGATATAGTATGAAAGATACGGCGCGGCCTTTCCGTATCGGCAGTAAAGGAAACGGACTTATGTGGTTTGTCGGTGGGCTGGGATTCTGTGGCTCTTTGTTGGCGTTTGTTTTGAGTTTTATTCCACCTACACAGATCTCGGTCGGTAGCAATGCCGTGTGGTACACTATACTCTTTGTCGGAGGAATCGTAGTGGTGGCAGCTCCATTTATTATATACGCCTTGCGTAAGCCTTCATGGGTCGACAAAGATGCTCAGTTAGAACCTTTCCATTGGGAAGAACAGACAGTTGCGGGTAACCCACCACGCAACGGCAAGCCCTAAGTATATATAGACCACATATCTATGTTGTACATACTTGCGCATACGAGCCGAAGCATTACTTCGGCTCGCTGTTGTATATATAAGCAGCAAAAGATAGGGTAATGCTATAAGCAAAAACGCATTGTATTCGATGGCTTCTTGTATGTCGCCATGCAATGTGGCATGCAGCGCACGTTGCACCCCGCATGCAGGACATTCCCATCCTGTCAATTCGTGAAACCAACACTTCGGAAACCACTCGCTCCCCGCAGGATTGTATCGGTAATAGAGAAATAATCCTATGCAGATTATACTAATTATAATGATTCTTGTACAATTTCTATTCACGAGATAGTGGCTACTAATCCATTTACATGTAGGATATTTCAAATGCTATATTCGCTCCCCTTTTGAATAATGGGAATATTACCCCTATCCAATTGACAGTAGTTATAATTTTGCAATTTATAATATTACTTCTGCATTTTTCAGGAGTAATAACAATTTCTTTTTCTATT
>JAZURX010000038.1:0-5761 GCA_045606385.1 Bacteroidales bacterium
CTAATTTGAAAGCAATTCACAACACATACATATCAACAATAGGAGATACACCAGTTGTATTCAATATGACAAAGATACTAATTTGAAAGCAATTCACAACGGGCGGTATGCGTTACCGTGACAACGAATGGTTGTATTCAATATGACAAAGATACTAATTTGAAAGCAATTCACAACAGCTACGCCAAGAACGGTTGCCCAGATACTGTTGTATTCAATATGACAAAGATACTAATTTGAAAGCAATTCACAACTCGGGTACTGGCGCTGAATTTGCAAGTGTGTTGTATTCAATATGACAAAGATACTAATTTGAAAGCAATTCACAACAACAACGCGTTAATGAACCTTATGACCCCGTTGTATTCAATATGACAAAGATACTAATTTGAAAGCAATTCACAACGTGTCCTTACTCATAGTTCTCATCCTTTTAGCTGTATTTAATAAGACAAAAATACAATAATTGGATCTTTTTTATTCTCTAACTTCGGTGTTTTTTATTGTTGTTGTAAATTTTATTAAGTGGAAGATATGTTTTCTTTATTAAAATCGGTGGTGGTAATCGAATTTTTGCGTAAGTTTGTATCGGACAAATAGTGAGTTGCATCGATAAAATTGCCGATGGCTCGCAATCGACGAGAGGGTTTATGTAAACTCTTGTGCGAGAGCGTTGATGGCTGTTGAGCGCAATGATGAGTAACTCATGATAAATGCATAGCCGCATGCGATATGGCACAGCACAATGATACCGGTAAGAGTGGTGAGCAGTATGCTGCCGAGTACCTTATGACCCAAGGTTATGTAGTGCGCGACGTCAATTGGCGTAGCGGTCACTATGAACTCGATATTGTAGCTTACCATCAGGGTATGTTGGTGGTTGTAGAGGTGAAAACCCGTACAAACGATCGTTTTATCCGTCCCGAGGAGGCTGTAACCCGCAAGAAATGCCGTCGTGTGATAGATGCCGCCGATGCTTATATTCACCATTACGACTTGCATTGTGATGTGCGTTTCGATATAATAGCCCTTATAAGCAATGGCGATGGTTCTTATGCGATAGATCATATACCCGATGCATTTTTCCCTACATTGTAGTAGATTTTAGTCATGGATATAGAGACGCTTCGAGAGTTTTGTCTGTCACTGCCTTACGCCACAGAGGATTTTCCCTTCGATGAGTATGTTCTTACATTCAAAGTCGGTGGTAAGATATTTCTTTTTACCGACCTGAGTAGTACCATACCTTGGTGCAATGTGAAATGCGATCCCGATAAAGCCTTGGAGTGGCGCGATCGATATGACTATGTTTACCCAGGTTATCACATGAACAAACGTCTGTGGAATACCATCGACTATGCGCGGGCTCGCGATGAGCAGATGCGTCGCTGGATATGCCACTCTTATGCAGAGGTGGTAACTCGTTTCCCCCGGTGTCGCAGGGTGCTATATATCGATGCTCTTCGTGCCGATTTTGCCTCATATCTCGACGTGGAAAATGAACTATCACTATAACGAAACAGACTCTACCTCGGCCGTACTTGCACGTATGATTGCCGCTGATGCTGCACTGCCCATGGGAACGGTGGTGAGTGCTCGTTACCAAACAGCCGGTCGTGGACAGCGCGGTAATGGTTGGGTTTCGGCTCCCGGCGAAAATCTGCTCTTCTCTATCTTGTTACGCCCCGATATACCGGCCACGCATCTGTTTCGTCTCTCGCAAATAGTGGCATTGGCTGTAGTCGACATATTGCACGATTATACCATCGAAGCTCTCGTGAAATGGCCCAACGATATATATGTTGGTACTCGTAAACTGGCAGGTATACTTATCGAAAATACAATGACAGATGCATGTGTCGCCTATTCGGTGGTGGGGGTGGGTCTCAATGTAAATCAGCTGTTCGACACACCGATAGCCGATGTGTATCCTATATCTATGAGGCAGGTTACAGGTAAAACTTATGACTGTATGCCTATCTTGCAGAAACTTACCCGATGTATTGTCTCTGCTGTCGAGCGATATATGCCGGCATGCGACCATAAGGTAGATATGCGCTATAGCAACATACTTTTCCGTAGAGAAGGCGTCCATCGTTATTACGACTGCATAGCCGATGAAGAGATTTTTGCGTCGTTCTTGCGTGTAGAGCCATCGGGTCGTCTTGTGTTGCTTACCGATAGGGGGGAGGAACGCAGCTATTATTTCAAAGAAATAAAATATATACTATGATTATGAAGATATTTTTTCGCTCATTCTGTGCCTTTTTCTTGTTTGCCATTGTGGCATGCGTCGAGGACAACGAGCAGCGCAATCTTACCCGCAAATACGAAGTAGCCGAGGTGCGTACAACTCTTTATGTCGATATACCCTGTCGGTTACCATGGTCTCTTACAGGTACTACCGATTGGTGTCATACGGCCACTACAGGCGGTAGATTTGCCACTTCGTTGCCTGTCACAGTCGAAGCCAACACCGGCGATAGGGAACGTGTGTGCGAGTTGCTCGCGATCTCCGATGATGTGCGTTGTGCCATCACCATAACGCAATCGGCTGCCGAAAACATCGTACTCCCTGTCGTATTTCACGTCTTTTATAGCGATGCCGAAGACTCATTGCAGTATGTCGATGCATCACGTATAGCCTCGATACTCGATAAGGTAAATGCCTATTATGCCGGCGAGAATGGTGGGCAGAATATGAATTTGCAATTCTCTCTCGCCACACACAATCCCTATGGCGCACCTCTCGACCCGCCCGGTGTCGAATATGTGAAACAAGATGTCCCGGCCATGGATTGCAATGAATTTATGACCGACAACACCGGCAAATATACTCCATACCTATGGGAACCTAATGAGTATATAAATGTGATGCTCTATAATTTCGTACCTTCGGCCGACTCCGATAGTGAGATATTGGGTATATCGCATCTGCCATATACCCCGGAGAGCAATTATCTCGAAGGAACCAATTCCACCACATATCCCTATCTCACATTGGAAAATCTGCAATATCCCTATTCGGTATCCATCAATAGTCGATATTTCTATGAAGACGGTTCGCCGGAGCAATACGATCCCGACAATATAAGCTGCACTCTCGCGCATGAGTTGGGTCACTACTTGGGCTTGTTACATGTATTTTCCGACAACGACAATGCTGAGACATGCGCCGATACCGATTATTGCGCCGACACGTATAGTTACAATTACGCCGACTATTTAGGCTATGTGGGTTATGCTGTGCAGAATTATCGTGGTGAGCAACTTTATAATGCACTCTATCAGCGCACAAGCTGTGGCGGTGAAATATATTTCAGTGACAATATCATGGATTATCATTGGGTTACCAATTATCATTTCACGTCGGACCAACGCACCCGGGTGCGTCATGTACTACATAACAGTCCTCTGTTGCCTACCTCGCGCAATGCGGTCGTGTTGCGTAGCGATGTAGGTATGGCTGGCGGTAAAATCGATCTACCCATTATGTGCATTGAATAGATATGCGATTGCTGGCCGGCCATAAAGAGATATTGCGCATAGCCCTTCCGGCTATCGTCTCCAATATCACCGTACCCCTCTTGAGCCTTATCGATGTGGCTATTGTTGGGCACTTGGGCGATGCTGCCTACATAGGTGCCATTGCGGTCGGAGGTATGCTCTTCAATATCATCTATTGGATATTTGGGTTCTTGCGCATGGGTACCGGCGGATTGACATCTCAGGCCTATGGCCGGAACGATTGGCGCGAAGTCACCCTCTTGCTCATACGAGCGATAGGGGTGGGGCTTATCATTGCATCGTGTCTCATATTTTTGCATTATCCGATTACGCAACTGGCATTCCATATCATAGACACCACTCTCGAAGTAGCTCTGTGGGCGACACGATATTTCCGAATATGTATATGGGGCGCGCCGGCGGTGTTGGGATTATATGCGCTCTCAGGCTGGTTTATCGGTATGCAAAATTCTCGCTTCCCGATGTGGGTAGCCATTACACAGAATGTTGTAAATATCCTTGTCAGTCTTACGTTAGTTTTCGGCTTTGGAATGAAAGTCGAAGGCGTTGCCATCGGTACATTGGTTGCTCAGTATGCCGGTTTTATGATGGCGGTGTGGTTATGTATACGTTATTATGGTACACTGCGCATCTATATAGATATTAAAGCAGCTCTCATGCGCCGTCGGGAAATGTGGCGATTCTTTCAAGTCAATCGTGACATATTCTTTCGTACCCTTTGTCTGGTTACGGTCACCATGTTTTTCACCTCTTCGGGTGCCGCGCAGGGCGATATTGTTTTGGCCGTCAATACCCTGCTTATGCAATTGTTTACGCTCTATACATACATCATGGACGGTATAGCGTATGCCGGCGAGGCTCTGGCCGGAAAATACATCGGCGCAAGCGACCAAAAAGCCTTGCGACGAGTAGTGCGACAGTCGTTTTTGTGGAGTATTATGTTGTCTGCTTTTTTTATCACACTCTATGCCGTGGCAGGAGAGCCTTTCCTCTCATTGCTTACCGATGATGCCGAGGTACTATCGCTTGCCGGAGATTATTTTTATTGGACATTGGCCATTCCCATTGCCGGATTTGCCGCTTTTACGTGGGACGGAATATATATAGGTGCAACAGCTACGAGAGGTATGCTTACAGCTATGTTTTCGGCCACGATACTCTTTTTTGTACTCTATTTTTCTACTCATGTGGCACTGGGCAACCATGCATTGTGGTTGGCCTTTATATCTTATCTTGTGTGTCGAGGTGTAGTACTTTCGCTTCTATCACCAAAACTTTTACGAATCAATCGCTGATATTCCCGATTTTTTATATATATTTGCTTTCTCTAATCAAGAACATTACCATACATGGAACAATATAAAAGAATATTGCTCAAACTCAGTGGCGAAAGCCTTATGGGTAAAAAGCAATACGGTATCGATGAAGTGCGCTTGCAAGAGTATGCCGCACAGATAAAAGAAATTGCCGACCTTGGTATTGAAATTGCCATCGTCATCGGTGGCGGGAATATTTTTCGCGGGCTCAGTGGCGCTTCCAAAGGCTTTGATCGCGTGAAAGGCGACCAAATGGGTATGTTGGCTACCATTATCAATAGCTTGGCACTTTGTTCGGCTCTTGAGTCGATAGGACAAAAAGCTCGTGTATACACCGCTGTGGCCATGCACCCCATAGGTGAGCATTACAGTCCTGCGCGTGCCATTGAATCGCTCTCGCGTGGCGAGATAGCCATCATATCGGGTGGTACGGGAAATCCATTCTTTACCACCGACACGGCATCGGCCTTACGTGGGGTAGAGGTGGGTGCGCAAGTCATGCTCAAAGGTACTCGTGTCGATGGTATATATACGGCCGATCCCGAAAAAGATCCTACAGCTACAAAATTCGACAAAATATCCTACGATGAAATTTATAATCGGGGATTGAAAGTGATGGATCTTACTGCAACCACACTATGTAAAGAAAATAATTTGCCCATTATCGTTTTCGATATGGATACCGTTGGTAATCTCAAGAAAGTGATGACAGGCGAAAATATTGGAACCCTTGTATATTAAAATTATTGAAATATAACCATAAACACTATATCCTATGACCGACGTTAAGACATATCTCAACGATGCCGAAGAAAAAATGACACTCAGTGTCGCGTTCCTCGACGATGCGCTTGCCGCCATACGTGCCGGTAAAGCCAATCCCCGTATTCTCGACCCCGTGCGCGTAGAATATTATG
>JAZURX010000039.1:0-17192 GCA_045606385.1 Bacteroidales bacterium
CACTTTCTCGAATACCAGTGATGCACCTTTCCTCTTTATGGCATTCACTCTTTCAATAACTTTATTACGTTTGGGATTGATAGAATTGATTGCTGTTATTTCATCATCTGACAAATCAGCTCCGGTTATCATGAAGTTGAAATTGGTGGCTTTACTAGCATTCAATAGTGTCGAATCACCTCCTAATTGAGACTTAATGCTGAATCCCATTTCCGAGTTGATTTTTGTTCTGCGGTCATGCAATATGATGCGAATATCCGTCTTGTCAGAAGATTTTGCTTTCAATGAATGGCAATATATACTGTTCATGAACACTTCTATCTGAGGGACTCCAAAAGCTCCGTCATTTTCATTTATGGCTTTCAACAAGTTCTCTGCTTCGACAAGGAACACCGATGCCGGAACACGTAACAATTCCTCACCTGTCGGTGTCAGAATTACTACGTCTTTATCTTGCAGCCTATAATTATAATTTCCGTCTTTCTCTTGACGAAGAATCATAATGATTGGGTAGAACAGGTCTTGAATCTTATTATGTTCATGCAATAAGTATAATATGTTTAATAAATAGTTTCTCATTAGGTTATCGGTTTGTAAATTTGTTGTAATGAAGTGCTAATAACTCTCTCTGAGGAAAGAATTTATCTGGTAGCAATATTTTTCTCCCGTTAATATCTTTCAAATAATTAAAGAATGATTTTTCAGTTGCACCTTGAAACAATTCCTCTGATACCATAATTAACATATCAGGTGAAATTGCAAGTAAATACTTATCGTATGCTTTATGAAAGAACGGATTCATACAAAGCCCGTTCTTTGGATTAGTTCTATTATTAGGGCTTTCAGACCAATCTACAATATGACAAGCTTCAACTAATTGAGGCATGTTTACTCCCGATATGCAACACTTGAAATTGTATGCACTCATCACTGCCGACCTAAAAAAAGATTGGTTTACACGTTGTCTTATTATTGCAGTCCGTTCAATTCCTTGTGGTAAATCGTTTATTTGGATTGCAGTAGAGTCTTCTATGCTTTGATTTGACATTTGAGCGATAATTTTTTCACTCTCAAAAGCCAAAAGTTCAGGATTACCATAGAACTCATTCCAAACTTCTTCTTCCATCTTAGCTCCATGAATCAATCCTGATATACCTTGTTCTTTCAAGTCTGGATCTAATCGTCCAATGTTACCAACCTTCATATTTAACGCACTCGATGAACGACCAAGTAACTTTGCATACTTGATAATCATAGGATGCGTTTTACTACTGCTTTTAAATGGTATTTTGCAATATACATTAAACGCAACGATAGTTTCCTCACGAGTCCATTTATCCATTGACATTTATTTTAAGAGATTTCGATTACGAGAGTCCTCAAGAACTTTCATCTGCTGAATAGCTATTTGATTTAGTTTTATCAACCTTTCACTTTGAGGTATTTTTTCATTAATGAAAACAGCATTCAGATTTTCCATATTAGATAAACAGATAAGTTCATTTATTGTGGCATAATCCCGAATGTTTCCTTTTAGTCCAGGGTTAGCATCACGCCATTGTTTGGCTGTCATTCCAAATAGTGCCACATTTAAAACATCCGCTTCATTGGCATAGACATACGAAATTTGTTGTGGGGTTAATTCTTGTGGTATTAAATTTTGTTTAATGGCATCAGTATGTATATGATAATTGATTTTTGACAATTCACGTTTAGCTGTCCACCCTAATAATTTTTGCTTTTCTTCTTGAAGACGTTGGTATTCTTTAACTAACAATAATTGGAAACGAGGACTAATCCACATTCCAAAATGATAAGCTATGTCTTTATGAGCATAGGTGCCACCATATCTGCCTGCTTTAGCTACAATACCAATAGCATTCGTCTTTTCAATCCAAGTTTTAACAGATAAGACAAAATTATTGCTACCTGCAGCATTTCTAATTGTACCGAATTCGGTATAATTAAAATTCGGATTATAAAGTGTTTCCCATTCTCCTATGTATTCAATAGTACTTTTCAAACTCATCCAACGGAAAATGATATGTTCTTGCATTTGACTATGAGCCATATCCGTTAATGAAATATAGTCCTCCGTGCCTTGCGAAAGAATTGATATTTCAGAATTATCAATATGGATAATTTGCTTCTTCATATTGTTGTTCTTATATTTGAATTAAACATTCTTGCGATATCTGACACCGGCATTCCACAACAATTTGCCAAACAAAAGTTCAAGTTTGGTACCTTTCCTTTGTTTGCCGACATATTCTTATATCGCTGTTCTTTTGTCAGGCGGTCCATTATCTTTCTTGTTTTGAAAGCGGTATATACCACATCCAAGATACAAAAGTACTTATTTAATTTGAAATTGAGGGTCTGCTTTGGCGACAAACATAAAAAAGCATTGTTATTTTATCGTTAAACATTCAATTATCCCGACTTCGGAGGGAAAAGTTCGCGGAATGCGGCAAGGTTTTCGGGAGTAACCCGAAAGGTTTTGAGTAACTCAAAACATACCTTGCCATGTTCCTGCGAACATCAAGTTTGAAGTGGCTCAATTCATTTCGAGCGGCTGAAAACATACTTTGCTGTGTCCAGAAGAACACAACTCCAAAGTTTCAATTCGTGGTTTGTGAATGGTGAGACTGCCATAGCATAGGCAAACAATATGGCTGTTTGTCAAGCTCATGGGCAATAAGGCTCTATAGCTCGCATGCTGGCCTTCCGTATAGCCGGAAGGTCAGCAAGCCGACCGGTCTGTGATTTACTCCTAATGCCGGCATTTGTTTCTTGGTTTCCCGCAAAGAAAGTATGCTGTCGCCATGAAAATATTCGAACAAGCTTGATATTTCTCGTTCGTTTATGCTTATCTTTGTCAAGAACAATTGAAGTATGAGTTATCAATTGTAAGAAATCAATCTAAAATTATCTTTAAAGAAATATATCCTCAACTTCAAAAAAACATTCATCAGTTAGCACGTATAAAAATGAGACTTAACGACATATTGAATAATCGTATAGCCATACTCGATGGTGCAATGGGCACCATGATACAACAATACGGTCTTACCGAAACCGATTTCAGAGGTACACGATTTGCAGATTGTAAAGTAGCGCAACGTGGGAATAACGATATACTGTGTCTCACCCGTAGAGATATAATTACAACCATACACGAAGCCTATCTCGATGCCGGGGCAGATATTATAGAGACAAACTCGTTCAATGCCAATCGTATATCGATGAATGATTATGATATGTGTGAATATGTATCGGAAATAAATCGAACAGCTGCCCGTATAGCCCGAGAAGTTGCCGATAAATATACGCAAATGACACCTCTAAAACCGCGTTTCGTAGCCGGCTCGGTAGGTCCTACCAATAAAACCTGCTCGATGTCGCCCGATGTAAACAATCCGGCGTATAGAGCCGTCACATTCGATGAAATGGAAATGGCTTATTATGAACAGATGGTCGCGCTGATTGAAGGGGGTGTCGATTTACTGCTCATAGAGACTATATTCGACACTCTCAATACGAAAGCAGCTCTCATAGCGGCAGAAAAAGCCATGCAAACAACAGGGCAAAAAATACCAATCATGCTATCGGTAACACTTTCTGAGGGAGGACGAACACTTTCAGGACAAACATTAGAAGCATTTATAGCTTCAATACAACACTTTCCGATATTGACAGTAGGACTCAACTGCTCATTTGGAGCACGCGACATGAAAGCCTATTTGAAACAACTTGCGCAAATTGCCCCATACTATATATCGGCCTATCCCAATGCGGGTTTGCCAAACAGATTTGGGCAATACGATGAAACTCCCGAAATGATGGCATCACAATTACAAGAGTATGTCAACGAAGGACTGGTAAATATCATAGGTGGCTGCTGTGGTACAACACCTGCTCATATTGCGGCTATATCTCGTATTGCCGATAAGGCTCTCCCCCATTACCCCATCACCCGACGCGAATGCCTTACCCTGTCGGGATTAGAGGCTTTGCAAATAGTACCCGAAAACAATTTTATAAACATCGGAGAGCGTTGCAATGTGGCCGGCTCACGAAAATTTCTGCGTCTTATATCTGAAAAGAAATACAACGAAGCCCTCGATATTGCCCGTAAGCAAGTCGATGATGGCGCACAAATTATTGATATAAACATGGATGATGCCATGCTCGATGCCGAAAATGAGATGGTAACGTTTTTAAACCTCATCGCTTCGGAACCGGATATTTGCCGCGTACCGATAATGATAGACTCGTCGAAATGGAATGTAATAGAATCGGGATTGAAATGCGTACAAGGCAAAGGTGTCGTCAACTCTATAAGTCTAAAAGAAGGTGAAGAAAAATTTATAGCTCATGCCAAATACATCCACAGTATGGGCGCGGCCATGGTTATCATGGCTTTCGACGAAGAGGGACAAGCCGATACATTCGAACGAAAAACAGCCATCTGCAGCAGAGCATATGACTTACTCACCAATAATGGCATATCGCCTAACGACATCATTTTTGACCCCAATGTACTGGCTCTTGCCACCGGCATAGATGCTCACGCCTATTACGGTATAGACTTCATACGTGCCACAGCATGGATAAAAGAGAATCTACCCGGAGCCAAAGTCAGTGGTGGCATCAGTAATCTATCATTTTCATTCCGTGGCAACAACTATATACGCGAAGCCATGCACGCTGTTTTCCTTTACCATGCCATAAATGCCGGCATGGATATGGCTATCGTTAATCCCTCTGCCAAAGTGACTTATACCGATATTCCCGAAAAGTTACTAATCTGTATTGAAGATGTTATTTTCAATCGTCGCACCGATGCCACCGACCGTTTAATAGAAATCGCGGAACAAATAAAGGGTGAAAATACACAGACACAAGAGGTAAAGGTCGATATAAGAGATACCATGACACTCGACGAGCGACTGCAATATGCCTTATTAAAAGGCGTCAGCGACCGACTCGAGCACGACTTGCAAGAAGCATTGTCACTATATGGCGATGCGGTGAGTATCATCGAAGGCCCGCTGATGACAGGAATGGACAAAGTTGGAAAACTTTTTGGCGAAGGAAAAATGTTCCTGCCACAAGTTGTAAAGACGGCACGCACCATGAAACAGGCTGTTGCCATACTGAAACCTTACATCGAGTCTCAAAATAAAAACAGTAACAGTGCCGGAAAATTTGTTTTGGCTACCGTCAAAGGCGACGTACACGACATAGGTAAAAATATTGTTTCTGTGGTATTGGCTTGCAACAATTATGATATTATCGACCTTGGCGTGATGGTACCGACAGAAACCATAATAGAAACCGCGTTACGCGAAAAAGCCGACATTATTGCCGTAAGTGGACTTATTACCCCCTCGCTCGACGAAATGTGCCGTATCGCCGACGCCATGGAGAGTGCCGGCATGAAAATACCTTTGATGGTGGGCGGTGCCACTACCTCGAAACTACACACTGCCGTGAAAATAGCTCCTCGATACAGCGGACCGGTTATACACACACGTGACGCTGCACAAATGCCCATCATAGCTGCCCGATGGCTCAATCAAAATATGCGTAAAGCATTGATTGATGAGATACATACCGAGCAAAATATTCTGCGACAGTCACTCGAAAGCACAACATCTCTTGTCGACTTTTCGACTGCCAACAACAGCCGTTTAATGATTGATTGGAAAAGTTACAGACCTACGTGTCCCATCGAGAAGGGTAAGGTACACGGGCAAAAAATCTCTATACAGGACATTTGCGCATATATCAATTGGAAGTACTTTCTGCATACATGGAAAATGACAGGAAGTAATCACCCCAATCATTGTGATTGCATATCGCGTAAAAATACATATACCTCCGTATATCCCGATAGTACTGAAACAAGTCGTACCGACGAAACTCAAAAACTTTTGGACGATGCTCATCGCATGCTCCATGAAATAGTGAAACAAGAGAAACAATACTATCTGCAGGCCCGATATGGTATATTCAGTGCCAATAGCCAAGGAAACAATATCGTGCTACACAATGACGAAGATATAATCATTCCCTGCTTACGTCAGCAACAAGCAAAAGAGAATGGGGAATATCTGGCATTATCGGATTTTGTCATGCCCGAAAGCGAAGAGCGCACCGACTATGTCGGGACTTTTGTTATAAGTGTATGTAAGGCTTTTACCGCAGAAATAGAAAGATACAATTCTCTTGGCGATACATACAATGCACTACTTCTCCAATCACTCTGCGACAGGCTCGTTGAAGCCGCCGGCGAATGGTTACATTATCAGATACGTACCCGATACTGGGGATATTCTCCCATGGAAAAGGCACATATACCTTCGCTCCTCGCCCAACATTACCAAGGTATACGTCCGGCAGTAGGATACCCCTCTCTCCCCGACCAATCGTTGGTATTCGATATGAATCGATTGCTCGACTTTGCACAAATCGATATATCGGTTACAGAAAACGGTGCCATGTATCCCAATGCCACCATTACCGGGTTGTACATTGCACACCCACAATCTACCTACTTTCATATAGGCAGTATCGATGATGAGCAACGAAATCAATACTGCAAATATAGAGGTTTCTCGCACGAAGAATGTCTAAAATGGCTCTCGGTGTAGCTGTTCAGACACACAATAATAAGAGTACTCTATTTTTTAGGGGAAATAGTTTGATTTCGCAAACCACAAAGAGGTATTGTATGTTATGATAGTATCTACCAAGTTTTGGTAATTCACCATCAAAAAAAACGAAAAGTATGGCAACAATAACTCTGAAAGGTACACCTGTGCACACTTGCGGAGAACTTCCTCCGGTCGGGAGTCCTGCACCACGTTTCGAACTTGTAAAAGGCGACCTCACCACGCTCAAATGCGAAAATCTGCGTGGCAAACGAATAGTCATGAATATATTTCCAAGCCTCGATACCGGAGTGTGTGCCGCCTCGGTACGTAAATTTAATCAATTGGCTGCCGACATCGATAATACAGTTGTACTAGCTGTCTCCAAAGATCTACCTTTTGCCCAAAATCGTTTCTGTACCACAGAAGGAATAAAAAATGTTGTTGCCGTATCGGCATTTCGATCTAAAAAATTTTCGGAGCAATATGGCATAGAGATTGAAGACGGAGCTTTAGCCGGACTGCTGGCTCGAGCTATCGTGGTAATAGATTGTAAAGGGACTATTATTTATACAGAACTTGTTCCTGAGATAGGGCAAGAGCCCAACTATGCCGCTGCCCTCTACGCACTGCGTAGCACCGCACCATAGAATTTTCTGACACTAAATACACGTCGCAAGCAATAAAGTCTGTCAAGAATCCCGCCTTGATAAATCACAAATACGTCAGTTGTGATGGAGTATATCGAGACGAATTGCTTTCAATTCTTGTAACGTGTATATGGGAGATTCCACGCCGGTCGGAATAGGCATACCCGAGAATGTTTGGAAATACAACAAACAAGCATCTTTCCACCATATAGCGTCGTGCAACTGTGTCCTCAATCGTTTTTCCACGTGCGTAAATCGAGAATTATCGACATAGTGTCGGACACTATTCCATACCTCTATCATTCGCCGCACTTTATCGACTCCGCGATTGTATGCATAGCATAAATTATTCCAAAGTGTTTCTCCATTTTTCATACGATAATTCCACGGCACATGATGAAACCATAATAACAATTCATCGGGACAGGTTTCAATATCGTTGTATATTTCAGACAATGGCGAACAATATTGAGCAACTGCATTACTACCCGATGTCGTACGGTCGAAACCAATACCGACACTATCGGCGCGATGGTAATATGATGGCAACCAATCGGGACGAGATCCGGAACGACTACACCATGGTTCAGGGCCATAATGATGCCCGTATGCAAATAAGTGATGCAACCCCATAGGCATCATATATTCGACACAGGTTTCTCGCGATTGCAACATCATCTCTTTAATTGTCGTCACAAAATTGTCGTCATGAGTAAAAGTCATACGTAACCACTCATCGGCAATCTGTTCCGATGTCAATGTGTTACACCATGCCAGCCGTCCGAAAGCATACCAATTGGCCTGTGCAAAATGGTGTCCGCACCAGTTCCTATCCAGCCCGATATTAGCGACTCCGGCAATAGCCGATATAGGATTACCGGATAACGTTCCGTCGGTAATAGCGGCGACCGTACTGCCTTTTCCCGCACAATAAGTATCGCTATCGAGACACTCTTCGAATAACGGAGCTAAAAACACCAAGTGATTGGAAAAACCCAAATACTCTTGCGTAATCTGCAACTCGGGCATCACTGCGGTATAAGGCATAGCGGCAAAAAGCGGACTGAAAGGTTCTCTCGGCTGAAAATCGATGGGTCCATTTTTGATTTGTACGATTACATTCTCACGGAATTGCCCATCAAGGGGGACAAATTCTTCATACGCTTGTGTCGCCCTATCATCGCCTTTGGGGCTGTAGACAAAGGCTCGCCACATAACTATCCCGCAGTACGGTGCCAACGCATCGGCCAGGATATTGGCACCATCGGCATGAGTACGACCATAATCTTGCGGACCGGGTAACCCCTCGGAATTGGCTTTGACAAGAAATCCGCCAAAATCAGGTATTTGCCCATATATCTCAGCGGTCTTACTTTTCCACCATTTGCGCACCTCGTCATTGAGTGGGTCGGCTGTGGTCAATCTGCCTAATTTCATCGGCGAAGAAAAATTTACCGATAAATAGACCCGTATGCCATATCTACGCAATGTATTGGCTATAATCGTCACTTTGTCGATATATTTCTTGGATAGTATGGCCGGTGTTGCATTTACATTGTTAAGTACGACACCGTTGATGCCGACAGAAGCACATGCTCGCGCATATTGTAGAAACAACGGAATACGTAATGTATCGCCTTGCCACCAAATCGAACGTCCGGCATATCCGCGCTCTACCGAGCCGTCGAGATTATCCCAATGGTTCAATATACGATACTTGTACGATGGTTTTTCTCTTAGATTATATTTATGAGGCAATGTGCCGGTTTTGTAATCACGCAAGACTTTATAAACAGCATATAATAATGCACGATTGGAACCTGCGACAAAAATAATATGAGAACGATGGGTGCGAATAATATATTCCTCCTCGCCAAGAGATTGTATTTCTTCGGCATCGACATATTTCACAACATCGGCGCATACATCTTTGGTAGCAAAAACAGGGAAAACTTCGGGCAAGAGAGATAATTCGGCTCGGGCTATATCAAATACCGATGCAGTGTCGGGCAGAGATGGAGCATCGGGGAGCCATAAACGACTCCCATCGTCGGCATAAACATTATAGGCAAGTATCCACAAAAACAGAAATGGAATTATTCTTCGCATAGACTATCCCTGCACGCTCCTTCTTCACAAAGGGAATACATTTCACGATACTCGTTCCAATCGGAGTCTTTCTCGGTATAGATGGTTATAGGTAATTGTTCAAACGGAGCCAAAGCCATATTAAGCCGCTCGCCAAACGCCGGAATATTTCGTGTATAAAATACCCATGTACGCTCTCCATCACCGGTATATACCCCTGTAAGAATCGCCAATTTATCTTTTTCCATTGCTTTTTGCAATGCTTCTTGCGGTTCTTCCATGCAGGCTGCTTCATTCTCTGTGGGCAAGCCGTTACTCTCCCCATCATACTTCCACGAAATTTCAACCCGCTCTCGAAGCTTACCCGAATTCATAAATTCCGCGATTTCATCACGACCACTGACTATGATTGCAGCACCATTTTCTGCATCGGTTATTGCCGTAAACCAATTATTGGAAAGTTTCATAATCTATACCTCTGTTATTCTGGTTCAAAAATAAAAAAATCGATACATAAAAACAATATTCAGATGAGAAATATCTCATAACAAACCCAATAAACGGAGTATTGTCGGAGTAAACAAGGCGGTAAGAAGTCCGTTCATAATAAGCCCAAGACCGGCATAAGCGCCATAACGTTCACCCACCTCCATGGCTGCCGATGTACCTACGGCATGCGATGCAGTACCCATAGAAAGGCCCTGTGCTATAGGGCTTTTGACATTTCCTATCGCCAAAATCTTAAATCCAAACATAGCTCCGAATATACCCACACATACCACTACAGCGGCAGTAAGCGAAGGTATACCGCCTACCATTTGAGTAATTTCCATAGCAATAGGTGTTGTTACAGACTTTGATGCCAACGAAACAGCCACTTCTTGTGTCGCGCCGAAAAAGCGAGCTACAAGTACAACTGACAGTATACCCACCACACATCCTGCCAACTGTGAAACAATAATCGGTATTATCTGTTTTTTTATGCTTTCGAGTTGCAAATACAAGGGAACACCTAATGCCACAACTGCCGGTTTCAACCAAAATTCGATTATATCGCCGGCTTTTTGATATGTATCGTAATCGATTCCTAAGGTTCTTAAAAATATTATCAGCAATATAATTGTCAACAAAATCGGATTCAAAAGAAGTAATCCGGTCTTTTTCTGAAACTCTTTTACGCTCCAAAAGAGTACGAATGTCAGAGCCAACAGGAAGAATTTATTTTCTAAAAAGTTCATTTGATTTACGCATTAACTGATGAACCCACCCGGTAACCAGCAATACCAATATGGTACTCACTATTGTAGCAATGGCAATGGATATAAATTGCGCTTTTATCACATCGAAATATAACATAAGTGCCACACCGGGCGGGACAAAAAAGAAACCGAGATTAGAGACTAAAAAATCGGAAATTCCTCTAACCCAATACAATTTTATCACACCTATTTTGAGGAAGAGTGTAAGCAACAACATTCCGATAATACTTGAAGGTAACTTTATGGCTGTGAGATAAACAACCAATTCGCCCAAAGCCAAACAGACAAAAAGTATCGCACATTGTCTTATCATAATAATAGTGTTTTTGTAGTGCAAAGGTACAAAATAGAGACAACTTTCATAGAATTGCCTTTGATATTTATCGTGTAATTGGAATTATACTTTTAATCGATACACACCCAAAACTTCGTTTTCTCGTGTCATATTAGTTTCATTGAATGGATTATACATTTTTCATGCTCCTCGGGATTGTAGGAACGCATGATCTGCGCGTCGTGGGTATTGATGGAGAGCACACGGATTGTGCGCTTTCATCTTTCACCTATCACTTTTCACCTCGTTCGGTTGTATGGCCTACAATAATTCGTCTACAATTTTCAGGGATATTAAACTGCGATGCCACATCAATATCTATACAATATCGGGAAATCGAGAAAATTTCTATGCGAAAATAAAATTAATTCCTATCTTTGAGGTAAACCTCGAAAATAGTTTGCACTCGTTGCGAAAAAATAACCAAGCAAGCTTGATATTTCTCGCTCGTTTATTCACTATTTTTGAAAAAACTCGGATATTACCGATATGAAAATATTGATTATAGAAGATGAGCCATCGATGCGCGATATACTGCAACGAGCATTACAACAAGAACGCTTCGTGGTAGAAATTGCGACAAACTACAGAGAGGCCGACGCAAAAATCGCCGGTTATCAATACGATTGCATACTGCTCGATGTGATGTTGCCCGATGGCAACGGACTCAACTTGCTGCGCCACCTGAAACAATCACATCGTAACGAACACGTAATCATAACCTCGGCCCGCGACTCACTCGATGATAAAATAGAGGGGCTCGAACTTGGTGCCGATGACTACCTGCCCAAACCATTCCATACGGCAGAATTGATAGCCCGCATAAAGAGTGTGATGCGTCGCTCACGTAACGATGGAGCACGCCTTATAAAGGCAGGAAATGTTTGTATCGACCCCGATAAATTTTCGGTAACGATAAACGGGACAGCTTTGGCATTAGTGAAAAAGGAGTTTGACATATTACACTATTTTGTACAACGCCCCAATCACCTCGTCGATAAACAAGTACTGGCAGAAGCCGTATGGGGTGACCACATAGATCAAGCCGATGATTTCTCGTTTGTATATGCACAAATAAAGAACTTACGTCGTAAACTGAGCAATGCCGGTGCCGATATAGAGATACAATCGATTTACGGATTCGGCTATAAACTTGTAAATATATGAAACTTATCTATAGTATAGCCATACGACTATCATTGATACTGCTCCCTATAATGGCACTGTGGGCGGTTCTCTTCTATTTCGCCATCGAACAACAAATCATCGACGAAGTAGACGATGCCTTAGACGACTATTCGGAACAGATAATCGTAGATATGCTTGCCGGGCAGGAATTGCCCCGTTCGGGCGATGGCACCAATAACACTTACTCCATAGTGCAAGTCGACTCGCTATATGCGACTACGCACCCACATATTTCATATTACGATGCCGATATATACATACCAGCCAAGAAAGAAACCGAGCCTGCTCGTATAGTATGCTCGATATTCCAAGACAAAAGCGGCGCATACTATGAGCTGAAAGTATCGACACCGAGTTTCGAACGCGACGACATGATAGCCACCATACTCTATTGGCTCATCATAATATATGTAGTAGCGATTGTTACTGTCATGAGTATCACATTATGGATATTTCACAACAATATGCGACCACTATACAACCTCCTGCATTGGCTCGACAATTATAGTCCCGGAAAACATTCGGCACCCGTACCTAATGATACAAATATACGCGAGTTCTGCCGATTGAATAAAGCGGCACAGGAGGCGGTAGATCGGTCGGAGCAACAGATAGAACGACAGAAACAGTTTGTAGGTAATGCCTCACATGAATTACAGACTCCTCTCGCCATACTTAGCAACCGCCTCGAATGGCTCACCGACCATACGCAGCTCGATGAGGAACAAATGCAAGAGGTTATGAAGATGCGTCATACATTGAATCGCATTACCCGCTTGAACAAAACGTTACTGTTGCTTACAAAAATCGAAAACGGGCAATATCCCGAAAGCCGACGTATCGATATTATCGGCATAATACATGAACATAAAGATACATATATCGACATATACCCCAACCTTACAGAACGTCTGCAAATAGATTGTCCCCCAAAATATGAGATAGAAATGAACGACACCTTGGCATCGATATTGATAAACAACCTTATGAAAAACGCCATAGTACATAGCGATGCCGAAGCAATAATAAAAATCATCGTTGCAAATAACAAACTGACAATCGCCAATAGCGGACAATCGCCACTCGATAAGGTGCATATATTTGACAGATTTTACAAAAAGAGCGACCGAGAAGGTTCGACAGGACTGGGGCTTGCTCTCGTAAGTGCTATATGCCGATATTATACGATAGATATAGATTATGAATATAGCGACGGAATGCACCGTTTCTCCATAAATTGGGATAAAATACGCTCATCAATGCACAAAGAGGAGAGGTAATTGTTATCAAAATGTGGTTTTGTTTAAATTTTCTCACGAAAAATACCAAATTTCAGATTCATTTCAGAATCGTGCATCATTTTCGCAGTAGAAAAACAAATAAAACGATAAGTATAACATTAAAAACCGATGTATTATGAAAAAGTTAATCTCTTTTGCAGTCCTCTTTGCAATGTTGGGTATTTTTACCGTTCAGGCCGATAACGATCGTCCCATCACCGTTGCTCAACTTCCTCAAAAAGCACAACAATTTATCAAACAACATTTCCCTAACGAAAAAGTTTCTTTTGCCAAAAACGAACGAGATTTTCTCGAAAGTCGCTACGAGGTGGTATTTACCAATAGTATAAAAATAGAATTTTTGAAAAACGGTGATTGGAAAGAGGTTGATTGCAAATATAGTGCAGTACCCGAAGCTATTATTCCAACACAAATAGCACAGTATGTAACAACCAATTATCCCGAAACAAAAATTATAAGCATTGACCGTGACCGTCGCGACTATGAGGTAAAACTCACCAATGGATTGAGTCTGACTTTTGATTTGAAATTTAACCTTATCGAAATCGACGACTGATAGATAATTATATCAATATTATAAAACACCCGTCAATGGGTGTTTTTTTTATAACTTGATGTTTTATAAAATCAGCAATAAATTGGAAACTATTTCCTATCTTTACAGAAATATTCAAAACTACATATTTATGAAAAAACTGATTGTACTACTTATTATCGTAATTATAGGAATGGCTATGGCTATGACTTGCCCTACTGTCGATGAACATCGCGATGCCATATCGGAGGTTTGCAACGATGCCATAACAGAAAATGAGAATGTTTTGGTGTCGATGTTTGGCGGTTACTTGATAAAACTGGTAGCAGATGAATTGGTTGTAGCTAAAGATTATTTTGTAGTATCTATGGGCTATATCGACACCAAAGAGGAGGAGTCTCAACTTGCCAGCATAGGCGTATTGGGGCATGTTTATGTGCTATTTGACAAAGATGATATAAAAGAGTTGCTCGATAGTATTAATAAATAATCTATCGAGGAATATTGCTTCCCTCACCGATTTTCCATGAATACATCAAGGAACAATAATGAATAACTTCTACAACACGCTATATAATATAGAGAGGCTGTCCAAGAATTTTCAGACAGCCTCTTTGTGTTATATTTATCTTCGTCTTACTCCATAAGTTTACGATAGCGAGGGCGATGAGGCTCGACATCGCCGAGACGCTTACGTTTATTCTCTTCATATTCGGAATATGAACCTTCGAAGAAGAATACTTCTGAATTGCCTTCAAATGCAAGAATATGAGTACAAATACGATCGAGGAACCAACGGTCGTGGGAAACGACAACCGCACAACCGGCAAAGTTTTCAAGACCCTCTTCAAGTGCACGCAAGGTATTAACATCGATGTCATTGGTCGGCTCGTCAAGTAACAATACGTTCCCCTCCTCTTTGAGAGCCATGGCAAGATGAAGGCGATTACGCTCACCACCTGATAGTACGCCACATTTCTTTTCTTGGTCAGCGCCGGTAAAATTAAACCGTGAAAGGTAAGCACGAGCATTCATTTCGCGACCGCCCATACGGAAAGTATCTTGTCCGCCTGAAACGACTTGATATACCGACTTTTCTGGGTCGATATCTTTGTGTGTTTGGTCGACATAGGCAATTTTCACGGTTTCACCCACATCGAATGTACCCTTATCAACCTTTTCTTGTCCCATAATAAGGCGGAAAAGCGTGGTTTTTCCTGCGCCATTAGGTCCTATCACACCCACAATACCATTGGGAGGCAACATAAAATTGAGATTGTCGAAAAGAAGTTTATCGCCATAGGCTTTTGCCACACTTTGAGCTTCAATGACCTTATTACCCAATCGAGGACCGTTGGGTATATATATTTCGAGTTTTTCTTCGCGAGCTTTCTGATCTTCGTTGAGGAGTCGATCATAAGAATTAAGACGCGCTTTACCTTTGGCCTGACGCGCCTTAGGAGCCATACGCACCCACTCGAGTTCTCGCTCGAGTGTTTTACGTCGCTTGCTGGCTTGTTTCTCCTCTTGCTCCATACGTTTGGTTTTTTGCTCGAGCCATGAAGTATAATTGCCTTTCCATGGGATACCTTCACCACGGTCGAGTTCGAGAATCCAACCGGCTACATGGTCGAGGAAGTAGCGGTCGTGAGTAATGGCTATGACCGTCCCGGCGTATTGTTGTAGGTGTTGTTCGAGCCAATCGATAGACTCAGCATCGAGGTGGTTGGTGGGTTCATCGAGTAAAAGAATGTCGGGTTGTTGCAAAAGCAAACGGCACAAAGCTACACGACGGCGCTCACCTCCTGAGAGGAATTTTACTTGTTGTTCCTCGGGAGGGCAACGAAGAGCGTCCATAGCTCGTTCGAGTTTACTATCGATATTCCATGCATCGCATGCATCTATCTTGTCTTGCAATTCTGCTTGACGAGTCATAAGAGCATCCATTTTATCGGGGTCGTCGAGAATATCAGGATCTCCGAATTTCATATTTACCTCTTCAAATTCGGCAAGAATATCGAGAATCGGTTGCACACCTTCTTGAACAACCTCTTTGACGGTTTTTTCGGGATCGAGTTTAGGGTCTTGTTCGAGATAACCTACCGAATAACCGGGCGAGAATACGACTTCGCCTTGATATGAAGAATCGAGACCGGCAATAATTTTGAGCAAAGTCGATTTACCTGAACCATTAAGACCGATAATACCGATTTTTGCGCCATAGAAAAACGAAAGGTAGATGTCTTTCAAAACTTGTTTCTGGGGAGGGTATATTTTACTTACCCCTACCATAGAGAAGATAATTTTTTTGTCGTCTGCCATAAGGTTTTATATGTAGTAATATTATTTCTTATCTTTTTACATTTACAGCTTTTACACGATAATCACAACGCACCTTACCTCTCAATATATTATTAAGTTTTGACTTGATGAGTTGTTTGCGAATAGGTGATAAATGGTCGATAAACATTTTCCCCTCGAGATGGTCATATTCATGTTGTATGACACGCGCGAAAAATCCATCGAATGTGTCGGTATGCTCTTGAAAATTTTCATCACGATATGTAATGGTTACTTTCTCTTGTCTAATTACCGGCTCATGTATTCCGGGAAGACTGAGACACCCTTCATCGCGCGAAACAGCATCGCCAGAAGTCTCTATGATACGGGCATTTATCATTGTCTTTCTAAAATTTTTGTACTCGGGCCATGTATCAGACAATGCATCGAGATTGATAACCAATACTCTTATATCGAGACCTATTTGCGGAGCAGCAAGTCCTACTCCATCAGAGGCGTCCATTGTTTCGTGCATATCTTCAATCAACTGTTTCAAGCCCGGATAGTCAGACTGAATATCGGCGGCTACTTTGCGTAATACCGGCTGTCCGTAGAGATAAATAGGATATATCATAACAAACTATTTTTTTTACTTTCCATATAACTCTGCAAAATGATTGTGGCACTGATTTCGTCTACCAGAGCTTTATTTTGACGCTGTTTTCGACGCAATCCACCATCGAGCATGGCTTGATGAGCGAGTACCGAGGTAAATCGTTCGTCGACATACTCTATAGGAATATCGGGTAGTACTTTACGCAGGCTGTTGACAAAACCTTTTACACCACGAGCATTGTCTGATAATTCATTATCGAGCCTGCGAGGCAAGTCGGAGGCC
>JAZURX010000040.1:0-6814 GCA_045606385.1 Bacteroidales bacterium
CACAGAACGACATGGCTACGATCCGACTTGAAGAATTGGCACAAATTGCCGTATCGACCGGCCGTACCGCTCGCGACATCGCAGGATACGAACCCCGCATTGCCATGCTAAGTTTCTCGACCAAAGGTAGCGCAAAACACGAAATGGTCGACAAAGTGGTAGAAGCCACCCGTCTTGCCAAAGAATTGGCTCCCGATATGCTCATCGACGGCGAATTGCAAGCCGATGCCGCTATCGTTCCCTCGGTAGGTCAAAGCAAAGCCCCGGGTAGCGAAATTGCCGGTAAAGCAACAGCTCTCGTATTCCCCACCCTCGAAGTAGGTAACATCGCTTACAAACTTGTACAACGTCTCGCCGGTGCCGAAGCCGTAGGTCCTATCCTGCAAGGCATGGCCGCTCCCGTAAACGATTTGTCACGAGGTTGCTCTGTCGACGACATTTACAAAATGGTTGCCATCGCTTGTAACCAAGCCATCGGTGCTAAAAAATTGAAATAAAAACTCAACACAGATGCAGTCCGTTCCTCGAAGATATGGTTTGCAATCTGTCGTAAAAATTATATGACATGAAAGTACTTGTCCTGAACTGCGGTTCATCATCTATCAAATACAAATTGTTTGAAACCGAAACCAAAGAGGTTTTGGCACAAGGAGGTATCGAAAAAATCGGTCTCAAAGGCTCATTCTTGAAATTCACTCTTCCATCGGGCGAAAAAGTGATTCTCGAAAAAGATATACCCGAACACACCGTTGGTATCGAATTTATACTCGACACCTTGGTAAGCAAAGAATATGGGTGCATCGCTTCTCTCGAAGAGATACAAGCCGTAGGTCATCGCGTGGTGCATGGTGGAGAGAAATTCAACCAATCGGTACTCATCGACAAAGCCGTAAAAGAAAAAATCATCGAGTGTATCGACATAGCTCCGTTGCACAATCCGGCCAACCTCAAAGGTATTGACGCAGTAGAAAAGATTCTTCCCAATGTTCCTCAAGTGGGAGTATTCGATACCGCGTTCCACCAATCAATGCCCGACTACGCCTACATGTACGCACTCCCCTACGAAATGTACGAGAAATATGGTGTACGTCGCTACGGATTCCATGGAACCAGCCATCGTTACGTATCGCGTCGCGCATGCGAATTTCTGAATCTTCCCTACGAAAGCCAACGCATTATTACCTGTCACATCGGTAACGGTGGTTCTATCACCGCCATTAAAGATGGTAAATCGGTCGATACCTCTATGGGGCTCACTCCGGTCGAAGGTCTTATGATGGGGACTCGTTGCGGTGATGTCGATGCCGGTGCATTGGCGTTTATCCAAGAAAAAGAGGGTCTCGATGCCAAAGGTCTCTCCACTCTCATCAACAAGCAAAGTGGTGTAATGGGTATATCAGGCGTATCGTCGGATATGCGTGAAATAGAAAGCGCGATTGCCGAAGGCAACGAACGTGCCCGTCTCGCACTCGCCATGTATGAATATCGTATTGCCAAATATGTGGGCGCTTATGCCGCCGCATTGAATGGCGTAGATGTCATCGTATTCACCGGTGGTGTAGGCGAAAACCAAGCCGTTACCCGCAAAGTGGTTTGCGACCACCTCGGATTCATGGGTGTAGAAATAGATGCCGACCTCAACGCCAAATCACGTGGTATTGAGGTAGAACTCTCTACTCCCGCGTCGAAAGTGCGTGTAGTGGTTATCCCCACCGACGAAGAGTATATGATCGCTTCCGATACTGAAGCTATTCTCTCTAAATAAGAAACTTTCACTTACAGGAGTGCCAATATTTATGGCACTCCTGTATTTTTTTAAAAAGGTTTGTAACCTTTTTGCGGTAGGTGCGTCTAATATATAGAAACTCAACCCTGATAACATCATGCAAAAAGCACTATTCCTTTGTACATTATTGCTGACCATAATGGGTATAAATGCACAGTTGACGAGCGAACAAATGACAGCCGACCTGCACTACCTGCGCGATACCCTGCCGGCGAAACACATCAACCTCTTTTTTGATCTCAGTCGTAAGGATTTCGAAAAACGCATTTCCGACATAGAATCATGTATCGGCACACTTAGCAACAACGAATTTTACGCCGAACTGATGAAAGTGGTGAAAATCATCGAGGACGAGCATACCTCCATCTCATTCCGTGAAGCCCGAAAATACCAACTTCCCATACATTTTCTCCCTTTCAAAGAGGGCATATATGTCGATCGCGCCGAGAAGAAAGAGCTGTTATACTGCAAGCTTATAGCCATCAACGGCGTGAAAATCAAAAAATTAAAATCGATTTTTAAGAATATAATTTATAATAAAAACGAGGCGTTCTTCGACTATAAATTTCCACAAGACATCAGCAACGCTTTCTACTTACAGGGATTGGGTATCGCCCCCACAACCGACTCCATCGATTTCACCTTCCGTAACGAAAACAAAGAGACATTTACCATCACCCTGAGGCCCAATCCCAAAGCCAAACCGAAGGTAATCGACGCCTACTACAATATTCACTCTCTGAACACGGCCGCCACCGGCAAGATATATGGTGTGTCTTACGACCATGCAGGTAATTTGGTGTATCTGCACTACCATACTTGTCGCGAAGATGCCAAATACCCCTTTACCCATTTCGTGAAAGATGTTATGGACACCCTCACCTATTACAGTCCCCGTAAAATAGTCATCGACCTACGATACAACAGTGGCGGAAATTCACACATAATAAAGCCACTTGTTGACTCATTACAATGCAATTACACATCACCCGAGACAAAAGTATATGTCGTCATCGGCAAACAGACCTTCTCATCGGGCATACTCAACGCTATCGAATTGAAAAAAAGGTGCAATGCCACGCTCGTGGGTGAACACACCGCCGGCTCGATCAATCATTATGGTGAACTTGGGAAATTCACCCTACCTCACTCTCGTGCCACGGTATGCTACAGCACCAAGTATTTCCAAAACGACAAGAGGTACGACGGTGCACTATGCCCCGACAAACATATACCGGTATCAATCATAGACTTCAAACAACACCAAGATAGCGCACTCGAATACATTTACAAACAATAATTCCACATGAAACACACACTTGCACTCATAGTATTCCTGCTGATGGTCGGTGTCGTATCGGCTCAGACCGTGATTATCGACGGAGTGCCTCGCGACACCTCGTTCACCCTGCACAAGACCTATCTCAAAGAGCGGAAACGCCACCCGCACATCGTGCCGGTATATGCCTCTCTACCCGATGGGGTGAAAGCCATCGAAGGTGTCATCTACAAGCGTGTGGGCAACCACGAACTGAAAATGAATATCTATCGTCCCGACAACGACAAAGAATACCCCGTGCTGATAATGATACACGGGGGCGGTTGGAACTCGGGAAGCCTCGACCTGCAAGTACCCATGGCCCAGCACATAGCCGCCCGCGGCTATGTGACCATTCCCGTAGAATATCGCCTTATACCCGAGGCTCTCTACCCCGCCGGTGTCGATGACCTCGAAGACGCCATAAAGTGGATTTATCGCAACGCGCATCGCTACGGCATAGACCGCAAGCATATCGCCGTGTCGGGCTGCTCGGCCGGAGGACAGCTCGCCATGCTGCTCGGTGCCAAAAACAAATCGGGTAAAATAGGTGCGGTCATCAATATGGACGGAATATCTTCATTCGTCACCGACGAGTCGGTAGGGCGTTCGCACCAAGCCCGCCTCGAAGGAAAAGCGCTGCCGGTAGATGCTATCTGGCTGGGAGGCACCTATGCCGAAAAACAGAAAAACTGGGAGGAGGCCTCAGCCCTCTACTGGATTTCGAAAAAATCGGCTCCCGTGTGCTTTATAAACAGCTCACAACCCCGCTTTCACAACGGACGCGACACTGCCATCGCCCTACTGAGCAAATACGGCACATACACCGAGGTACACACCCACGACAACACGCCCCACACCTATTGGTTTTTCGAGCCATGGTTCACCCCCACAATTGAATATATGACCACTTTTCTCCGAAAGATATTTCCCATCAAATAAGCTTCGGAGCACTTTCTCTTGTATCTCTTTATAGGTTTAGCGGCTCCGGGTACCCGACGACAATATAACGACACGTGCGATGCGCAATTGCGCATCGCACGTGTTTCTTTTACTTGTTTGACTTCCCGAAAAATTTTTCACACGCTACACAAATCGATTACTTAACGGTAATCATTGATAATATAATATACTATATAAATCGAACATTCATATGGAACTCCCCCAAAAAAAATACCTGACACCGATATTTTTAGAAAAATTTTTGAATAAACCTTTTTTAGATTATTTGTAATTTATATCTTTGTGCGATTAGAAAAAGATATAGGAAGAATATTTTACTTTATTTACATGTAAACTTGGCTCATATACTTTTTATATCTCTTACTTTAACTTTTTTGCTGAGTTCCAGAGCCATGAACTCATTCTGAAAATTATGAAAAAGCTATTAATCGTTTGTGCTGTATCTCTTGCGTCTCTGACTTTTACCGGTTGTGGATTTACCTCTACCCTATCCAACAACCTTTCCGAAACTAAAGTCGTATTATCAGAAAAGAACTTCAAGGTCGTAGGTCAAGCTTATGGCGAAGCTAAATCTACTTATGTATTTGGTCTGGGAGGCATTCGTAAAAAAGCTCTCAAAAACAATGCTATTAATGAAATGTCAAAAAATGCGAAACTTACCGGTGCTCAAACTTTAACCAATGTTACCGTTCAAACCTCAATGAAGATGATAACTCCTATTTATGTTCAACTTACTTGCACCGCAACTGCAAATATAATAGAATTTGAATAGGCTCTCTATCACAAAAAACGATGTCAATTATTTTCTGAATTAAAAAACAGGTCGGTAGTAAAAGTCTGCCGGCCTGTTCTGTTGTATTACGTTATCCTTATTTCGATACGGCATACATGCCGATGATGGAGCCGGTGAAACCGCCGCATGAGAGGTGCGAGGCATCGACACCGGTACACAATTGTGTCCACGTCGCACCATCGGTACTATAATAGAAATCGTATGTGAATCCGTGCGACACTACACGCAGGCTCACCGGCTTACCGTCGTGCTGTAACGAGTGTCGTGCGAGAGTTTCCTCGCCTTTGCGACCTATCTTGTAGAGTGTCACATCATCGACACCCACTGCAAAAAAATACTGGCGTCCCTCATCTCGCAAAAGCAACATTCCTGCCCGCTCGCCGGCCGGAGGGCTGAATCGTACAGCCGTCGTTGCCGTGTATTTATGATGTTGCAATCGACGTCCCACAAAGGCCGGAATCTCTTCTTTCTGACTGGTAGTGTATGGGGAGCATTGCAATCGCAGCCCCTTGCCCGTCTTGTAATATTTCTGCGCCGACCCACGCAACATCACCCACTCGGAGTGGAGTTTCTTACTCTCAAAATCGTCGCGCCACATAAAGTTTCCGTATGTGGTCTCGGGAGTGCGTGTCACCCCTTCACGACGCAACACCCAGGGTATGGTATCTTTACTCTGTGTCATATAGGGAAATCCGTCGGCACTCCACCGCACCGGCATAATGAAAGTCTCCCGTCCCAGAGTCTCAAACTCTCCATTCATGGGGCGTGTACCCAAGAACACCGCCCACCACTCGCCGTTGGGTGTATCGATAAGGTCGGCATGGCCGGTGCAGGTCACCGGGTTGGAACGCGAAGTCTTGAGCAGTCGCTGCGTGAGCATGGGATTACGACTCCAACGAGTATACGGGCCCAGCACATTTTCTGCACGATACACCACCGCCGAGTGTGCCCAGCTTGTACCGCCTTCGGCACACATCACATAGTAATAACCATTGATTTTGTATATATGCGGACCTTCATCACGATCGAGACGTTCCTCGGGACCTACACCCAACTCACTGAATGGCATATCTTCTCCATAGGTCTGTCCCGTTGTCGGATCGAAACGGGAAATGCGTATCGCACGGTGGTTGCACCACTTAGGTTTACCTGTCACATCTTCTTTGTGTATGAGGTACGCCGAGCCGTCATCGTCAAAAAAGAACGATGGGTCGATACCCTTTATGTCGGGAAGTAATATCGGGTCGCTCCACTCACCAAAGGGGTCTTTGGTCGTAACATAGAAATTGCCTACGCCCACGTTGGTCGTAACCATATAATAGGTCTTGTTATGAGGATTGTAGGAGATAGCCGGTGCATATATACCCCCGGTATTGATAGGTTGCCCTTTCATCGACAATATCTGATTTTCACGGCTGAGTACATTGCCTATCAATCTCCAATTGACCAAGTCACGGCTATGATACAAAGGCACACCGGGGAAGTAGGTAAATGTGGACATTACCATAAAATAATCTTCGCCCACCCGGCATATACTGGGGTCGGAATGCCAACCCGGCACTATGGGATTGTAGAAACTGCTTGCATCGGGCAATGGATTCTCACGATAGAAATCATCTTGACCTTCATACTCAAAGAATGTAAACGTCGCCACTGCAGAACCTTTTTTCTCGGCAGAACCTGCACCACATATAAGCATGGCGACAAGCAACAGAATTGATTTTCTCATAACAATGTGTTTTTTCGTTGTGTCGACCTGCGACACCCCTACACCTTCTACAACTTACTGCAAATATAGTAATAAACGAGCGAGAAATACCAAGCTTGCTTGGATATTTTTCACTGTTGTTGCAGTAATTCATTGATTAAATAAAGAGACACCCTATTGAGGGGTGTCTCGAAGATGCATTATAAATCATCGGGGAGCGGAATACCAAGTGCAGCGGCCACTCCC
>JAZURX010000041.1:0-6980 GCA_045606385.1 Bacteroidales bacterium
AAAAGCACTGACTATAACAAGTATTGTCTGCGGTATAGGAGTTATTTCGGGCGTATCGTGTTTAATATACTACCATAATAACCGAGACCCTTACGGTATTGCATTGGCCGACGGCTTGTATATACGAGACAATGGATTAGGCGTTTCAGTGACAAAAACATTTTGATGTGGTACTAAGAATACAATCATAGGTGCAAAAGACCCTTATAATTAAACACCTGCCCCGGAAGTAGTGATATTTTCGGGGCATTAAAAAAAATTACTAACAAGATACATTTCGGAATAAAATAGAATGGATTTGTATATCTTTTTCGCATTCACTATATTTAAAGTCAACCTTGAAAATAGTTAGCACCTATTGCAAAAATAACTAAGCAAGTTTGATAAGTCTGTCAAATTTTTAAATTTATCATGTTCTATATATGACGGGTGGCGTACTTTTACTACCTTTGTCACTTGACAAAATAATGGTATATGGCGTTCAAAATAGTATCACCCTTTTCTCCCACCGGTGACCAACCAGAGGCTATTTCTGAATTGGTACGAGGTGTAAGAGATGGACTTCCGGCTCAAACTTTGTTGGGGGTTACGGGGTCAGGTAAAACTTTTACTATGGCCAATGTGATAGAGCAGGTACAAAAACCAACTCTTATTCTCAGCCATAACAAGACTCTTGCAGCACAATTATATAGTGAATTTAAAAATTTTTTTCCCGATAGTGCTGTCGAATATTTTGTCTCGTATTATGATTATTATCAGCCCGAAGCATATATTCCCACGACCGATACGTATATTGAGAAAGATTTGGCCATAAATGCCGAAATCGATCGTTTGCGGCTTTCTGCTACATCGGCATTGCTTACAAGTCGTAGTGATGTAATTGTTGTCTCTTCGGTTTCGTGTCTTTATGGAATAGGTAATCCTGCCGACTTTCACGAAAATATGATAGAAGTGAATGTGGGAAAAAGAATGGAGAGAAATAATTTTCTTCGGCGTTTGGTCGATGCTCTCTATTCGAGAAATGAGACAGATTTTGGCCGTTCAAATTTCAGAGTAAAAGGCGATACAGTAGATGTATTTCCCGCCTATCAGGAGTCTATTATTCGCATTATTTTCTGGGGTGATGAAATAGAGTCGATTGAGAGTGTCGATCCTGATAGTGGGCTTACCATTGCCCATTTCGATTCATACAATATCTATCCGGCAAATATTTTTGTTACGACCAAGGAACGAATTCATAGAGCAGTAGATGAAATAGCTCTTGATTTGGGCAAGCAGGTAGAGTTTTTTAAATCTATAGGAAAACATCTCGAAGCAAAACGCTTATATGAGCGAGTTACATACGACCTTGAGATGATAAAAGAGGTTGGCTATTGTTCGGGTATTGAAAATTATTCACGATATTTTGATGGACGAGCACCTGGTACGCGGCCATTCTGTCTTCTCGATTATTTTCCGAAAGATTTTCTTCTGATCATTGATGAGAGTCATGTTACTATACCGCAGATTAGAGCCATGTATGGCGGAGACAGTTCTCGAAAAGTAAATTTGGTTGAATATGGATTCAGATTGCCTGCTGCGATTGATAACCGACCGCTTACCTTTGCTGAATTTGAATCATTGGCCTCTCAGATTATATATGTAAGTGCCACGCCGGCCGATTATGAACTTCGTCGCAGTGAAGGTGTTGTTGTAGAGCAGATTATACGCCCTACCGGTCTGCTCGACCCTATTATAGAGGTGCGACCGAGTCTCAATCAGATCGACGATCTTCTTGAAGAGATACAACAACGTGTAGAACGTGACGAGCGTGTTTTGGTAACAACTCTTACCAAACGTATGGCCGAGGAATTGAATTCTTATCTTTTACGACTCGATATACGCTGTAATTATATCCATTCAGATGTTGATACACTTGAGCGGATACAAATTATTGATGATTTACGTAAGGGGCTCTATGATGTGCTCATAGGTGTAAATCTCTTGAGAGAGGGGCTCGACTTGCCCGAAGTTTCGTTGGTTGCGATACTCGATGCCGACAAGGAAGGTTTCCTTCGTTCGCATAGAGCACTTACACAGACTGCCGGGCGTGCAGCTCGCAATCTCAACGGTCGTGTCATAATGTATGCCGATACAGTTACTGAGAGTATGCGTCTCACAATCGATGAAACAAATCGTCGTCGTGAGAAACAGTTGGCCTATAACGAAGCCCACAATATAACTCCACAAGCCATACGCAAAGCCTATAATACAACCTTGGTACGTAGTGATGAAACAAAAGCACCTCAAATAATCAAGCCAACGTATGAAAATGAGTATGATACTACACACATATCTATTGCGGCAGATCCTATAATCCCCTATATGAACAAGGAACAACTCAAAAAAAATATGGAAAATATACGTCGACAGATGGTTGCCGCTGCCAAAAATATGGATTTTATGGAAGCTGCTCGTCTGCGCGATGAGTTACTCAAGCTTGAAGATATATACAATAGTAAGTAACAATGATTATGCACTATATGAACTCTACGCAGAAATGGTTGCCGACTACTCGAAAAGAAGTAGAACAATTGGGTTGGGATTATATTGATGTAATCCTTTTTTCGGGAGATGCATATGTTGACCACCCTTCGTTCGGTTCTGCTGTAATAGGTCGCGTGTTAGAGGCCCAGGGTTTACGCGTGGCAATCGTTCCACAACCCAATTGGCGCGATGATCTACGTGATTTCAAGAAATTAGGTGTTCCTCGTTTGTTTTTTGGAGTGTCGGCCGGTGCAATGGATTCTATGGTTAATCATTATACAGCCAATAAGCGATTGCGTTCCGATGATGCATATACGCCTGATGGTCGTGCGGGTATGCGTCCAGACTATCCTACTATTGTGTATACGCGTATATTGAAGCAATTATATCCCGATGTTCCGGTGGTGATAGGAGGGATTGAGGCCTCATTGCGGCGAGTGACACATTATGATTATTGGCAGGATAGATTGCGCCCTTCGATATTGCTTGATAGCGGTGCCGATATATTGGTATATGGTATGGGTGAGATGCCAATAAGAGAGATTGCATTGAGATTGTTGCAGGGTGAACATGTTTCATCACTGACCGATGTGCCTCAAACCGAAGTCGTTGTCTCTCTCTCCGAAATTCCGACACAAAAAGAATCTGATAGTCATATCGTACTATATTCGCACGAAGAATGTTTACACGATAAACGCAAGCAAGCTGCAAATTTCTGTGTCGTCGAAGAAGAATCGAATAGCTTGCAGTCTCGCATACTATGGCAAAAGTGTAGTGATAGATTATTGCGTATCAATGCGCCATATCCACTCATGACGACCGATGAAATAGATGAAATATATGCTTTGCCCTTTACTCGATTACCGCATCCTCGATACAATGGTAAAACAATACCTGCATTTGAAATGATTAAATTTTCGGTTACATTGCATAGAGGCTGTTTTGGAGGATGTGCATTCTGTACTATTTCGGCTCATCAAGGAAAATTTATTATGTCTCGTTCAGAAGAGTCTGTATTGAATGAGGTGCGTCGTATCGTTACTATGCCGGGGTTCAAAGGTTACCTTAGTGATTTGGGTGGTCCATCGGCCAATATGTATCGCATGCAAGGTCGTAATCGTAAGGCTTGTAAGGCTTGTAAAAGGCCATCGTGTCTACATCCGGCGGTATGCTCAAATCTGAATGTAAATCATGCGCCATTGTTGTATTTGTATAGGGCTGTCGATAAACTTCCCGGTGTAAAAAGATCGTTTATTGGTAGTGGTGTACGCTATGATTTATTGCAACATCGCAGTGCCGATGAATCGCTCAATCTTGCTTCGCATGAGTATACCGAAGAACTTGTATCTCGTCATGTGTCGGGTCGTCTCAAAGTGGCTCCTGAACACACCTCTGCGCACGTGCTTAATTATATGCGGAAACCCGATTTTAAGCAGTTTGAACAGTTTAGTCGTACATTTGAACGTATAAATCGAGAGTATGGACTCAATCAGCAGTTGATACCCTATTTTATATCGAGTCACCCGGGTTGTCGACCGGTGGATATGGCCGAGTTGGCAGCTATTACAAAAAATCTCAATTTCCATCTCGAACAGGTACAGGATTTTACACCTACACCTATGACTTTGGCGACGGAAATATTTTATACCGGTATAAATCCTTATACCGGAGAAAAAGTATATACTGCTCGTACACAAGAAGATAAAATTGCTCAACGCCAATTTTTCTTTTGGTACAAATCGGAGATGCGACGTGGTATAGAACAAGAATTGTTGCGAATGCGACGAGAAGATCTTATAGAAAAGCTTTATGGTAAAATATCTGTAAAACGCGAAATTGCAAACTCCAAGAAAAAAGAGTTACGTACTACTTCCTATAATCCCAATTTCAATTCCGAAAAACGCCGTCAAGCAATGTCTTTAAAGCGGAATAATGTCAAAAATGGTGGTAAGAAAAGGTGGTAGACCAACTTTCTATTTATCATTATTTGAGGCCCTCCGTCTGCACGATGTAGCACGAAGCTCCTAAGTCCGGTGATGTACCATCGGAAGGTCGAGGTATACCATATAAATCTATCGCAGTAGTATCATTTATATATGAGGTATCACCTGCTGCTATAGCTTCTGATTTTTCGGTAAGTCTGAAATCGAACAGATAATCTTCTTCACCGGTTGCTAAAAATCCTGCTTTTGCACCCCAAATGCATGAGATAAAGTTTTCATCATCGTTTCCATGAGGTGTAAATAAGCAGTGGTCAAAGATAATATTATGTCCGGCTATATCGATGGGCGACATTAAGGTGCTACGACTTACTGTAATGCAATTGGCGAATTTAATACTTGGCATCGCAGTGGTGATAGTTGTGTCTGTGGTATCATATCCTGCGAATGATAGCATAGACGATTTTATAATGTCCCAATTGTAATAATTGGCTATTGTGCAATGTATCCATTCACTTGGACAAGAAGTGAGATTGAGTATAGATCCTCCTGCGTTGGTTATCTGACTATTATAAGCAGCAATACGTGCATATGTGGCTGATATGAGATTGGTTGCCGAGTTATGTACGATGCTGTGGTCGATAATAAGTTTATCGCGGGTTATATCACCCGAGTCGAGACGTATACCCCATGATGAACCATGCATATCTACATAGTCCCATCGATTGTCGTAACTATCGCCTGCAAATATAATACCACCCCATTGTCCCGAATAGTAATCATAGGGCAGATTTGGGAACAGATTGTCGGTACGATCTCCGCGAAATACAACACGATTTGTTGATGAACCTTCAGCTATCATCTTGCCATCGATGCGTATAAATGCATTTTGGTGTAAGTAGAGTGTTGTTCCTTCTGTAAGTTTCCATGTCACATTGGGGGCAACGACCAGACTATCGTATATGAGAAATGGACGTTCGTCTGTGAATGTCGTATCGGTTTTTATTATTTTCCCACCTCTATATACAACGGCATTTTGTCCGTATGCTTCTAATTTTATGTCTTGCCGTACACCGTTGGTTATAAATACAATAGAGTCTTTTACTAAAAAAGGTGTGGCGCTATCTGTTGCATCAATATTAGCCTCAACAAAAACAAAAAGGCTGTCGTTCGATCCCAGTATGATGCTACTTATCATAGGACCTTGTTCTCCATCGACATTTATGTAAAAGTTTGATTTTTCACCTTTGGCAAGCCATATCGATTCTATACGCAGGGCATTATTGTTACGATTGTATACTTTAAATTTTGCGGTTGCGGTGCTTTTGTCAGTAAAAATAGTGTCGAATTTGACACTATCGGTCGAAAAAGAAAGTAAATGCGATGGGTTTTCGGATACTTTCTCATCGAAGCACCCGCTTATTATCGGCATAAGAGCCATGAGTATTATCAGATAGTGTGCAATTTTTTTTTTCATATTATATATAACGCAACCAATTGCTCTTTATTATTTTTGATAGTAATTACTCTTGCGATTTAATTCAGATTGTCTTATTTCACAAGGAAAATATTCAATATTTGTAGTGAACAATGTATATATACAGCAGTTGCTGTAAAAAAGTTGCTGTAAATTCCCTATTTTTATTTGTTTGTGAGTATATTTGTTTTCGTAATAATCTGGAATATGAAATACTATCTCATAGCAGGAGAAGCATCGGGTGATTTACACGCCGCCAATTTGATGCGTGCATTACAAGAAGAAGACTCCGATGCAGAATTTCGCTTTTTAGGTGGAGATGCCATGCAGGCGGTTGGTGGTACACTTGTGCGCCACTATCGCGATATGGCTTATATGGGTTTTGTACAAGTAGCCTTGCACGCTTGCAAGGTATTACAAAACATAGCAATGTGTAAAACCGATTTGGCCAAGTATTCTCCCGATGTACTGATACTCATCGACTACCCGGGATTTAATCTTAAAATAGCCAGATATGCCAAGGAAAAACTCGGATTGAAAGTGCATTATTACATTTCTCCTAAAATTTGGGCATGGAAAGAGTATCGTGTTAAGGAAATTAAACGATATGTCGACCATATGTACTCAATACTCCCATTTGAAGTTGATTTTTATAAAAAACACCAATATATAATAGATTATGTGGGAAATCCTACAGTCGATGAATTGACTTCTCGTGCTTATGCCGATGAAACATTTTTACATTTTATCAACGAGAACCGATTGACACAAAGACCTATTATCGCATTGCTTCCGGGTAGTAGATTGGCAGAGATACGAGACAATCTCGGTATTATGATGAAAGCAGTTTCCCATTTTCACGATTATCAGATAGTCATTGCCGGGGCACCAGGTGTATCAGAAGATTTTTATGCGCCATATTTACAACGTGGTCGCGTATCTATACTCTTTGGAAAAACATATAGATTGTTGCAACAGTCGCGTGCCGCGTTAGTCACTTCTGGAACGGCTACTCTCGAAGCAGCATTATTACGTGT
>JAZURX010000042.1:0-90080 GCA_045606385.1 Bacteroidales bacterium
CCGCGACGCACCCGGGCAAACAGCACTCGAACGCACCGTTATACGCTGGGCATTCGACAGCGATCCGCGCGGAGCACGCATTTTCTGGCGTGTCATATCGAGCATACCCAGCATCGTAAAAAATACCAACGAACTATATCTTACTTCCACCCCTTACGAAGAGACTCGTTCGTTCAATATTCTCGGACTTACCTATGAAAATTCTCGCGACGTAACCATAGAGGTAAAAGTCAGCAAAAAAGGATACGAAGATCAGGTAAAACGATCCAACGTGCGTCAAGCCATAGACCAACAAGAAATCAGTGGATTTTTTGAACTTGTAGAAAAAGAAGAATAAACCATCTATATCGACAAGTTTTCTATAATAATACAAATTTTATTGACATGAGCGGGAGCATAATTTTACACTCCCGCTCTTTATATATATAAATAAAAAGATACATTTATTTCTCAACAATAGGAAGATTTGAGTTTTGACATTTATGACGTTCGACACTTTGCAACAATCGGTCGGCAAAAGGGAAAGCGCCAATTTCGAGTAGTGTTTCGAGCGATATTTGCCCCATACGGAAGAGTTCGAGCAGGAACTCGTTAGACGCAGAACGGAAGGTCGGCGAAGAAGTCGATTCGGTAATAGCCACATCGAGTTCGGCTTCACGCACCTCGTCGGGCGAATAGGTTGTACCGACAAAGGTTTTACCGCCGGTCATCTCGGCATAGCGGTCGGCTTCATAGAATTGTTGCACGACTTTCAACACTTTGGTATCACGACACTCTCTGAAAGACTTGAAAGACTCGAACAGGTCGATAAGATTTACCTCGGCATTCAGACGTTGCTGATTGTAAAGAGCGGCGGGCGTACCACCTCGTGGAGTTTCGCCTTGCATCGCTCCATGCACACCCGAAATATTCTCGAGCAACTGCATCTGCAATTTGAGCAATTCATAAGCACCGACATTGGTCGCATTTACCGATATTTGCTGCGGGAGAGCTTCTCCAGGCTTGGGACGAAACATAATCACCCCGTTGTAACGCGTCCATTCGTCGGCTATATCCTCTATGGTCATACCATCGGGTATCTGATTCTCAGGAAATAGCAATACTCCTTTAGCACTCGAACTCATGATAAAGTCGACCAACGTAATAAGACGATTGATGTAGCGTTGCTGGTCGATAATATCTTCGACAAAGGAATGTATCTCGCCATCGATAAGCGGATACAGTTTGAAAATATACGGGTGCTCTCCGTGCCAATATGGAGACTCGCCCTCGGCAAGGATATGCCCATATGGCGTATAAAAGCGATAGTACCATACACGCTCGACACACCACTCGGTAGTAATAATCGGTACATCATCGGGCGAAATACCTTGTAATTGCGCCTCATCTATGCGTCGGCGATTCTCGGCCTCTATACCTTCTATGTGATACAACTCCTCGGTATAGCATCGGCCTGTAAGCATATCGTGACATCGCACACGCTCGCGACTTTCATATTTCCATACCTCTATAACCCTGCACATCGTGCGGTCATGAGGCAGAAAAAAGTCAAGACTTTCTATCGGCACACTGCTCAACGTATCGTATCGGGCATGAAGTTGCTCTTCACTCACACTGCTATACAATTCGCGCAGGGCGACAGCACGCTTGCGCGATCCTGCGGCAAAATGGCTCAGTACATCGGCGACAGACATATCGTGTATCTCACCTATGAGCGTACAATCCCATAGCCTGCTATCCTCCATTTTATTGAAAAATATTCGGTTTGGATTTACCTCATCGACCCACACATCGCTTTTGCCTCGACGGTATCCGTACCCTATTTTATGAAAACAAGAACCCGAGATGAGAAATTCTTCCAGCGTGCGCCCGTCGATTTCCCATAGGTGATTATGTTGATGCACATATTGCAACACACTGCTCAACAGCTCACTGAGAGTCTGCTCCTTGCGATCACGAGCCACACATACAGGTTGCGTCTGTACCGAACGAAATTGCCCAACAACATTTTTTACAAGTTTGCGTATAAGGTTGTTTTTCAACGGTACACGACCTTGTTCTTTGAGATACATCTCTTCGCTCATAGAACGGCCATCGGGCAATGCCACAGCATCACTCCATTGATTGCCAAAGGTGTAATTACGACAACGTGTGCGCCGTCGTCGATAATTTTCAAGAGTTTCCCATGCCTCTTTTGCCTGCATCAGCACACGTTGTTGCGACTCCTTTATTTCATTGTCATCTGTCGATATTCCCATCTTAAAATCGGAATTGAACGACGGAGTGAGATGATTTTTGTTGTAAATTTTGTAATCGATTTGTTTCATTTGATTGTGTATTAAAAGTAAAAACATAGAATGCCGCTTAGACATTCCCGAAAACAAAGAAAGCAGAGCTTGACGTACAACAAATGCGGAATTTATCAAAAGATAGAGAGACTACCTGATATTAATAAATTTCACAACCTCTGCGCATGATCGGCTGCTACATTTGCAAAAATTAAAATTCAGATACCTATAAAATGATGAAAAAAGAAAAGAGAATCAAAATCGGAGGTATGTCACAGTCCCTACCTCCAGCCATATCGCCAGACGGCGAAAGCAGCTTGCTCATAAACTTACAATGCGACAAAGAGGTGTGGCGACCGATAAAATCGCCTTGTAAAATATATACACCTTCCACCTCCGAGCAACGGCATATACACATACACGTAAACGACGGATATAAGCATATGTTTACCTACAACGACCAAACATTGCGATACGAAGCCCGAGAAGAGGAAGGGGCTTTTGTCGCGCTCGATACCCCCGAAGTGTTTGAGATAACACATATCGACCATATCGAATCATTAGGCAATACGCTGACTGCTTTTACCTCAGAAGCTATATACTATCTGATATTCCGTGATGGTAGATACCATATGCCGGGACAACGACCGGAGTTTCCCGAGCTCTCGTTCTCGCTCGGAGATGCCAAAACACAAATCGAGACATGGAGCGACTATACCCTATCCACACCCTTGACATCGGACAATGGATACAGACTTACAGATGGCGACAAAATCGGATTTTCCTCATTGGTTTACGGCTCATACAGTCGCGTCCGCAACGCGCTGTCGGACGAGGGGTATATCACATCTCCTTGCTTGGTACGATATGCACTGCGCTTATATGACGGCAGTTACATTTACCCATCGGCTCCGGTACTGCTATGCCCGCAGCAAACACTATCATTTGACAACAATCTCGTAGCACCGGTCACCGAAAAAGATGAGAAAATCACTCGACTCGGACAAAACAGTATAGCCGTAACAGGTGAAAAAATAATATATACCATAGAACGATGCGACTTGAGTCAATGGCACGACATAGTGAAAGGTATCGACATATTTCTCTCACGCGAGTTGAACCTCGTACGTGATGAAACAATAGAAAACAATTACTATATAAGTCGTGAAAAAGATAGTGACGGGAATGAGTGTAAGGTATTTCGATATAAGTTACCACTTATAAACAACGACGCACAACGCGAAGCCATCATTAATGAATCACTCTACTACAAAGTAGCGACTATCGATATTGACGACATAACGGTATCGTCCGATGCTACAATAGTTCTTAACCACATCTGTTCACTCAACGACTTGATACATCAACCCACATTACCACTCGACAATTTCTCTTTGCATACCATGCAGGCACATCGCTCGTATGTATATAATGGGCGATTACACATAGGCGATATTACAACCCGATTTTATGAGGGGTATCCACTCTCTATTTTCTCGATAAAACAAGAGAGGTATCACAATTATACACTCGACGATATATATATTGAGTACGGCTATATAAGAGTAACCCTGCAAGGTACAACGCAATCGTATCTCGTATCATATATCAGAGGAGAGAGCTATAAACTCTCGGCCTTTGTATCATATCCCGACTCACGTGCAACATCGATTGAGATTGTGGGTTATGGGAAAAACGGAGAACTGGTTTGCTACCGACGACTCCCTTTACATACATCTCCCAACGAAAATCGCGCGTACTATCTATCTCCCGATTTTGCTCCTATTGACCTATCTATATGCGAAACGATGAGCGAAGAAGTGACTTTTGTACAGCAAAATATCGAAGAATATACTCCCGGGAAAATGCGTGTGTCGGCCCTTTACAACCCCTTTGTGTTTCCTCAAGAGAACACCTATATGGTATCTCAAGGAGCTATTATAGGTATGGCCGCAACCTCTGCCGCATTGTCGCAGGGGCAATATGGAGAATTTCCGCTCTATGTATTTACGACCGACGGCATTTGGGCTATGCAACACGGAGACAACACAACAGTATATGCCACGATCCACCCGGTAAACCGAGAAATTGCTCTATCGTCCCGGCATATTGTATCGGTCGACGACGCAGTAATTTATCTTTCGGCACAAGGAGTCATGGCGCTACGAGGTTCGGAGGTTTCACTTCTTTCCTCTCCTTTCTCGGGAGTGGCAGATTCCCTCCCGGCGAATATCACCAATGCCACAGAAGGATTATCTTTTTTTGATTTTATGCTGAAAGCCAATATCGGATACGACTATTTCACCAAAGAATTACTGTTTTTGTGTCCCGATTGCCAATATATACGAGTATATGATTTAAGCCACGGTACTTGGTCGCTACAAAACAACCGATATAGTACATTCTATGCATTGTACCCACTATTGTTGGCAAGAGGCATCGATGGTAACATATACGATTGCAGTCACAAAACGACGAATAATGAAGTGGATATTGCTTGGGTGTCGCGTGCCATAAAATTATTGCCCGACAAGGCACATCGTCTGCAACGTTGCACATTACGATGCTGCGAAAAAGCCAAACTCGAACTCAGCTTATGGGGCTCAAATCGTGCCGAAAACGGATATGGGTGTATCGCGCGATATCGCATTGATGGCGACATTCCCGGGCGAATAACGCTACACCCCGTCTCACCGGCCTATAAATATCATCGCATAGCGATAACCGGTACGGTATCGGCACAATTTCACCTCGACTGTATCGACATCGAATACGAAGAAGGCGTATAACAAGTGCAGGGCATTGACATCTATTTATAAAATATTCGAGACGACACGTCCCTAATTACCGATAGATAATCTGCAAAGTGGCAGCAGGATAGTAATGGTGGAGTATATGTGTGTAGTCGTATCCACGCTGAGCCATAACAGCCGCTCCTATCTGGCACAGCCCTACACCATGTCCCCACCCTGCTCCACTGAGTATAAAATCGTTGTTGTCACGCTCTACCACGAAGGCCGAACTGTAAAGATGAGTCGGCGACAATATACGACGTATGTAGAGTTCCTTACCCACTATCATCGTGCGACGGGTTCCCTCTATGCGTAATCTTACGATACGCCCCGATGCCCCACGTTGCACCGGTACAAGTGACAACACCCGACCAAAATCTATACCCGAACGACGATATATAAGCGCGGACAATTCGTCGGCGGTATATCGTACCTGCCAACGGTAAAAATCGGGAGTCTCTCGGTCGTAATTATTGAGAACTTGAGATAATATGGTTACATCGGCTGTATTACAAAAAGCCTCCGGCGATGAAAGTATAAAATGTGAGGCTTGTTGCTCATCGGAAAGGTCGAACGACAAATGCGAGTCGGGTGTATCGATTATCGGCGTAAGATATGGATAATTAGTATCGTCCCAACAAGATTCATACCGCTCACTCACTCCTCCGCAGCACTTCGAAAATCGAGCATCGCATACCGCACCATCGTACATCAGCACCTGTCCTCTTGTGGCAGTTACCGCCTCTAACACATGAGGAGATATGATACGTGTTATACCTTGATAACGCTGACAATGGTCGTCGGCACAGACATCGAATAGGGTATGGTCATCGCGGTCGTACCATCGAAGTATTTCATCTTCGTTCAGACCCTTTTTTATCGTAGAGGTGCGTAATGTCTTTTCGGTAAATCGGGGCAACTGCGCCAACAACCACGAGCGAGATATTACGGTATGCGCCTTAAGCAATTGAGGCGACGAAGTAGCACTCATTTCCGATGATATAACACTCGACAGATAAGTTTCGAGCAATACTTCGTTTATTGCCCATACTTTATCATCGACACAAACCATTCGTAATTTACCGGAGAATCGTTGTGATTCGCTGCGTTGCCAATGAAACTCCACCCCGATAATTACCTCGGGTAATTCAAAAAATGAGCTTTCACAACAAGGGCTGAGTATCAACGACGAATACACGGTATTGCCGATATAGAAAGATTCTTCACCGGGTATCGATTCCGCACAATATTCGCCGGCATGAAAATATTCTCCACTATCTGATACAAAGTCGCCCAAGAGTCGGAAACGAAGATTGGCGTCAGCGACTATACCTACTGTAATATGCGGCTCGGAACTAATCATCGCACATCGGATAAATGAGAGACACGAGGACGTCCGACAGATAAAAGGGCAAGTCCCGCAAATGTTATCAATCCATTGAGCATAAGCAGCTCATAGCCTAAACGATAATCATATACCGCCGACAGTGTCGATTGCAATGCAAAGCAAAGCAACGGCGACACCACAGCCACCAATGGTATATATTTATCACGAGGCATACCTCGCATATATAGTCCGTATACAAACAATCCGAGTAATGGCCCGTACGTATATCCGGCTATTGTATATATCGCGTCGATAACACTTGTATCATTTATTGCCTCTATAGCACACATAAGCAACACAAACATCAGAGAAATAAGTATATGCACCCTCTTTCGTATGCCAACAGCTTTCGCTGTATTGTATTTCGACACATTGATAATATCAACACACACCGACGTGGTAAGAGCGGCAAGAGCCGAGTCGGCACTCGAAAAAGCGGCAGCCACAATACCTATACTGAATAGCAATAGAACACCAAATCCAAGATGGTTTGTCGCCAACATCGGTAGTAACTCATCGGTTTTGGAGGGAATGGCTATACCCTCCTGCCCGGCATACGACACAAGCAATATACCCAACACCAAAAAAAGCAAATTCACAGGAATAAACAGCGTTCCATACACATACATATTCTTTTGTGCCGCCGTTAAGGTGCGAATAGAAAGATTTTTTTGCATCATATCCTGATCGAGTCCCGACATGACGATTGTAATAAATATACCACTGAAAAACTGCTTAAAAAAGTTTTGAGTAGAGCGCCAATCATCAAACACAAAAACACGGTCGAGGCCACTCTGCCTTATTGTATCGAAAACACCTCCCACATCGAGATGCATACGCATTATAAGTTGATATAAAATAAGAGCAAGTGCCCCAATCATAAACACCGTCTGCAAAGCATCGGTACGCACAATAGTACGGATACCGCTACGATGAGAATAGAGCCAAATAAGCAATACCACAATCGTAGCCGTAAACCAAAAGGGTATATCATACCCTGCAAGTACAATATGTTGCAATATGAGCACCACAATATACAAGCGTGCGGCTGCTCCAATGATCTTGGAAAAGAAAAAGAATATTGCCCCGGTCTTATACGAGCATATTCCGTAACGACGATCGAGATAGGTATAAATAGAGGTAAGATTGAGTTTATAATATAGTGGTAACAATATCCTGGCAATGATTATGTAACCCACAAAAAAACCAAAAACCGTCTGCATATAAGTCATGTCGATAGATAACGGCATACCGGGAACCGAAACAAAGGTTACTCCCGATATAGAGGTTCCCACCATACCTATTGCAACCAACCACCATGGAGACGATTTTCGAGCAATAAAAAAGTTCGTATTATCATCGGATTTTTCACTAGAGAAACGATCTACAATAATCAATACGGCAAAATAAACCAACAGAATAATCAATAACAATAAACCGTTGTCCATAGCCGAGAGTAGGAATTATATTATTCTATTTCTGATTGAAACGATATGTAATCGTACCTGTCTGATTCTCTTTACCATCGGATTTCACAGCAAACTTTGCCTTACGGGCAGCCGATTCGGCACGCTCACGCAGAGTTTTGTTGGTATATACCGACCCGGTACTACCATCAAGTTTTGCGCCGGCACTGATAACATTACCTTGTGCATCGACGGTAATTTCTATAACTATAATACCCTCGTCGTTGGTACCCGAATAGTCGGGTCGTGGGAGATAACCCACCAAACCACGACCGCCAAGGTCGTACTCACCATAACCCGGCGAACCCGATACAGCACCAATAGTAGAAGTTGCTGTAGGTGAGCCTTTTTTCACAGCACTCGAACCAATGGTATCTGAGGCATTCTGCCCTTTATTCACAGCACTGGTCCATAAATTATCGAGTTGGGTAGTTTCGGGCTCGGGTTGCTGCTCCTCTACAGGTTTCTCTTCATCGATAGATACAGTCTCCTCAATATCCTGAGTTATGACCGGCGCAGGCTCAGGCTGAGATTGCGGCACGGGAGGAGGAGTAGGAGCCGGCGTGAAAGTCCCGGCATCGGCATCGACCATGCCCAATTGTAATACTACACCTTCTCCATCATTATCGGGAATGACGGGCATATCCATAGTACAAAACAGCAATATAAGTAATATAGCCAAATGTACCACAAGAGTTGTAACGAGTGCCAGTATATTATTTTTCTTATCTTCCACCGTAAACTATTCCTTTGCAGGTTTTGTAGCCAACACCATACGCAATTGGTTGTAGTTGGCGATATTGAGGACTTTCATTATTTCGCGATAGGGCACAGTCTCGTCAGCATAAAGTGCAAAATACATCTCGGAGTCACGGTCACGAGCATCGAGCAAAAAGGACGACAAATCGGCAAAATCGACTTTTATGGTCTTCTCTTTTCCTATCGACACAAAATAGTTGAGTGAAGCATCGATAGTAACGCGTGCCAACGGTTTTGCCACATTTTGTTGCTTACTTTGAGGCAAATTCACTTTTACTGCATTAGGGAAAACAAAAGTAGAAGTGACCATAAAGAATATGAGCAACAAGAAAATGACATCGGTCATCGACGACATACTGAATGAGGCTTCGATACGATTTTTACGTTTAAGTGCCATAGTGCAATCTCCTGTTATTTTTTAACGACAGGTTCGTTGAGTAAATCCATAAAATCCATCGTGCGAGCTTCGAGAGTATTTACTACCGAACTTACACGCGAAACGAGTAAATTGTATGCAAACATGGCAATAATACCTACCACAAGACCGGCTACCGTCGTAACAAGTGCCTCATATATACCACTCGACAATGTGGAAATATCGGCAGCCTCACCGGCCGCAGCCATACTATGGAAAGCCGAGACCATACCGAGTACAGTACCCAAGAATCCGAGCATAGGAGCGCCGGCAGCCGTAGTAGCCACCCATGAGAAACGACGTTCGAGTTTGGCCACTTCTATGTTACCTTCGTTTTCGATAGCAACCAGCACATCGTTCATAGGACGTCCCAGACGAGTAATACCCTTCTCGATAAGGCGAGCTACCGGGGTATTATTGTTTTTACACAAAGCTAATGCCGACTCTATGTCGCCATTGTGTATATAATCTTTGATACGTTGCATGAAAGTGTCGTCTTCTTTGGCGGCAGCTCTCAACACAAGCATACGCTCGACAAAAATGTAAATGGTAAGTATCGATAAAAGCAAAAGAGGTATCATTATAAAGCCTCCTTTGAGGGTAAGTTCCCATAGATTGAGAGATGGTTCTGTTATAGTTCCGAGTTCTACATCTACAGTTGCATTTCCGGCAACAGTTTGCAGTAAAATAGTAAGAAGCATACTCATGACAGAGATTTTTTCGAGATTAGTATTCAATAATTATTTCAAACATTCTTTATAACGGTGTATAGTATCTTCGAGACCGAGATAGAGGGCATCGCATATAATGGCATGTCCAATAGAAACCTCGGCCAAGTGTGGTACTTTCTCATGGAAAAAGGCTAAATTGTCGAGATTGAGGTCATGTCCGGCATTGATTCCGAGTCCCAACGAATGAGCCAACTCAGCCGCTTCGACAAAAGGCGCCACAGCGTTCTCACGATTGACTTTATAGCCTGCAGCATAAGGCTCGGTATAAAATTCGACACGATCTGTTCCTGTTTTTGCAGCCCATTCAACCATTTCGAGATCGGCATCGACAAATATAGAGACTCGTATACCGGACTCCTTGAAACGAGCCACGATTTTACATAAAAAGTCAAAATTGTCGCGGGTATTCCACCCTGCATCAGAAGTAATGGCATCATGTGCATCGGGTACCAAAGTAACTTGGGCAGGCCTTACATCGAGAACCAAATCAATAAATTTGTCGATAGGATTACCCTCAATATTAAATTCGGTATTTATCGCATCGCGCAAAGCATATACATCGGTATATCGTATATGTCGCTCATCGGGACGCGGGTGCACTGTAATACCTTGCGCACCGAAACGTTCACAATCGAGCGCGACTTTCAATACATCGGGCATATTACCGCCACGCGCATTGCGTAATGTAGCAACTTTGTTTATATTTACACTCAGTTGTGTCATAAAAAGATTGAATGTTCTGTTTTTTCAAAAATAGCACAGACGCAATTATTTTTTTTATACTTTTGTACGTCTATACATATAATGCGCAAATTTAATAGGTTTTGTTCAATTCTTAAAAAAATAACGGGAACAAATCGTCGCATTTTACGTTTTTGTCATTTTTATAACAAATATTATATGAAAATCGCCTTATTCGGGAAAAGTCTTCCATCGGACAAGCAATCAATCATTAATTGTTTGTTTGAAATTCTTGAACGACACAATACGACTTTCATTATCGATAAAAGTTTCAAAGAGAAACTTGAGAGCATCGGTATGCAACTTCCTACTTGTGCAACATTCAGCGGGCAAGATTTCAATGCCGATGTCGCGCTCAGTCTTGGTGGTGACGGCACATTTCTGAAGACAGCCAAACGTATCGGAGGCAAAGGCATACCCATATTGGGTATAAACTTCGGACGGCTCGGCTTTCTGGCCGATGTTCCTGAAATCGAGACAGATGCTGCAATAAGCGACATAATGAACGGACAATATAAAATAGAAGAGCGTAGTTTGTTGCAAGTAACATCAGGGTGCGATACGGATTGGCCATATGCGTTGAACGAGGTTGCTGTATTGAAACTCGATACCTCTTCTATGATTACTATTAATGCATATCTCAACGATGTGTTTCTAAACACCTATCAAGCCGATGGTCTATTGGTGGCTACCCCTACCGGCTCTACAGGCTATTCACTTAGTGCAGGAGGTCCCATCGTTGTACCCCAAGCGTCAAATTTCATCATCACCCCTGTCGCCCCGCACAGTCTCAATATAAGGCCACTCATCATAAATGACAACGACGAGATACGTCTTATGGTTAAAAGCCGTAGCAGCCACTTCCTCATAAGTCTCGATGGCCGTTCTCAAGAATTGAAATCGGGAGAAAGCATCACATTGCGCAAAGCCCCCTTTGCCACACGCATCATAAAACGTAATGAATATTGTTACTGCGAGACTCTTCGTAAAAAATTGATGTGGGGTGCAGATATTCGTAGCAACAATATGTAAATATCGACCTCCGATATGGACGTAAGAGATTTCTTCGATACAGAATTTGGACATATCGTTGTAAAGTCACGTCGCAATGTCCGCAACATCATATTCAGAGTCAAAGACGGCAAACTGCATATTACAGCATCTCCATACACCGACACCTCAACGATACGTAATAGTATAGACCGGAAACGAGACTCCATTCGAAAATTGTTATCAAAGGCAACCACAAATTACTTACAGCCCGGAGATGTGGTATATACACACGATTTTATTCTCATTGTAGAAAGCGGAAGCGTAGACATTATACGTTGTCACAAAGAGGAAAACAGAGTAATCGTAACTCTTCCGCCACTCGATGACTACAACAACGAATATATTCAGAAATCGATAGGCCGACTGGTGCGTCCTCATCTACAACATGCCGCCAAACGCTATCTTCCTGAGCGAATCGCCTACCTCGCCCATACGACCGGTAATCATTATGCCGATGTAACGATTTCACACGGATTGAAACGCCTCGGCACATGTAATACCAAAGGTGAAATATCTCTTTCATATCACCTTATGTGCCTACCCGACAGACTGATCGATTATGTAATACTCCACGAACTTGCACATCTTCACGAGCTAAATCACAGTCGGCGATTCCATCTCATATGCGACAACTACTGCAATGGCAACGAAAAGATTTTGGAAAAAGAGTTGAAACAATTCAAGTTCCCCATTAAATAAATGATCTTAATTGTTAAAAAAATATAAAATATTTACCCTTAAACAGATTATTACACATAAATAATAGACGCAGTATTGCACATGCGGGCAGAAAGGCATATATTTGCACACTGTAACGAATCGAGTGCGAGGGGGCAGTTTTGCCCCCTCGTTTCATTCTCATAACAAACGATAAAAGTATGATAGACAAAACCATCGTACAGCAAATTGTAGAAGAAGGCATTGCAGGAAGTGACCTCTTTGTAGTAGACATCAATGTAACTCCCGACAATCGCATTGTAGTAGAAATAGACAATGACGAGGGCATAGACATCGAGTGTTGCACACAGCTACATCATCACATCGAAAGCCGACTCGACCGTGACAAGGAAGACTATGAGTTGGAAGTAGGCTCGGCCGGCATTACCGCCCCATTCAAGGTCGTACGGCAATACATCAAAAATATCGGCAACGAGGTCGAAGTACTCACCCGATCGGGAGAAAAATTATATGGTGTACTAAAAAGCGCCGATGACGAGCAATTTGTAGTAACCATAACAAAAAAAATAAAGCCTGAAGGTGCAAAACGCAAAATAGAGGTAGAAGAAGACCTCACATACACATATAACGAAGTAAAATATACAAAATATCTAATCAGATTCAAATAAGATGGCGAAAAAAGAGGAAACAATCAGCATGATCGATACCTTTTCGGAATTTAAGGAACTGAAAAATATCGACCGCACGACGATGATCAGCGTTTTGGAAGATTCATTCCGCAACGTATTGGCAAAAATGTTCGGCACAGACGAAAATTTTGACATTATCGTTAATCCCGATAAAGGAGACTTTGAGATATGGCGTAATCGCAAAGTGGTAGAGGACGACCAAGTAGAAGATCCCAATTTGCAAATATCGTTATCGGAAGCAAAAAAGATCGATGAAGATTACGAAGTAGATGAGGAAGTAACCGACGAAGTATTTTTTGAGAAATTCGGTCGTCGCGCCATATTAAATCTACGCCAAACCCTCGCATCGAAAATACTCGAACTTCAAAAAGATGCTTTGTATACAATGTACAAAGATAAAATCGGTCAACTTATAAGCGCTGAAGTATATCAGATTTGGAAAAAAGAGATGTTGCTCATAGATGATGACGGCAACGAACTGCTCTTACCCAAAAACGAGCAAATACCCGGTGACTTCTACCGCAAAGGCGAGACCGCCCGTGCCGTAATAGCTCAAGTCGATAACAAAAACAACAACCCAAAAATCATCATATCGCGTACCTCAGAAGATTTCCTTCGTCGCTTGTTCGAGCTTGAGGTTCCCGAAATTCATGATGGGCTCATCACCATACACAAGGTGGCTCGCATACCCGGAGAACGTGCCAAAATAGCCGTTGAGTCGTACGACGATCGTATCGACCCCGTAGGAGCCTGCGTAGGTGTAAAAGGCTCGCGTATACATGGCATAGTAAGAGAGTTGCGCAATGAGAATATCGATGTAATCAACTACACAACCAACGCATCATTATTCATACAACGAGCACTAAACCCAGCCAAAGTTTCATCTATCCGCATTAACGAAGAAGAGAAAAAGGCCGAAGTGTTCCTCAAACCCGAAGAGGTTTCACTCGCAATCGGTAAAGGCGGACACAACATAAAACTTGCCAGCATGCTTACCGGATACACCATCGACGTATATCGCGACATCGAAGAAACCGAAGAGGACATCTACCTCGATGAATTCAAAGACGAAATCGACGAATGGATTATCGAAGCCTTGAAGAGCATCGGCTGCGCTACCGCCCGCTCGGTACTAAGCAAATCTCGTGAAGAACTTATCGAGGGTGCAGACCTTGAAGAAGACACCGTAGATGAAGTAATCAATATATTGAAAGCCGAATTTGAGGATATAGAGGCTCCTGAAGCATAATTCCCCAACCTGAAAACGATACTTCATTTCGAAAATAGCGCGGAGACAAAAAACAACTTCTTACCAACGTTAAAAAGAAATTATGCCGATAAGATTAAATAAAGTAACCAAAGAACTCAATGTAGGAGTGTCGACTGTTGTGGCATTTCTACAAAAGAAGGGGTTTGAAATAGAAGAGACTCCCAACACCAAAATTACGGACGAACAATATGCCCTTCTCATTAAAGAATTCAGCAATGACAAGGAGCTGAAAATCGAGTCGGGCCGCATCAACCAAGAACGTCAAAAAGAGCGTAAAACATCTGTACAGGAAGAAGTTGTTGCGGAGCCAAAACCTGCAGTAACCGAAGAACCCAAACGCCCTCAGATAAATGTCATCGGGAAAATAGATCTTGACAAATTCAATAAAAAGCCTGAAAAAGAAGCGGTCAAAGCAGAAAAGATCGAAATAGAACAACCCGACATAAAAGAAGAGTTTATCGCAGTAGAAACTCCCATCATCGAAGAGGTCAAGGCCGAAGAGGTCATCGCCAAACCAAATGTCCGACAAGAAGAAAAAGCTGTCGTAGAAAAGGTTGTGGAGGCACATGCGGAAATAGTCGAAGAAGATGAAGAAGAAGATGATAATGAAACGACAGAAGATAAATCGAAACCGACAGAAGACGATGTTTTCAAAATAAACGTACCCAAAACTGCCGGTCCCAACGTCGTAGGGAAAATAGATCTTTCGGCTCTCAACCAATCGACTCGTCCCAAGAAGAAGAGCAAAGAAGAACGTCGTAAAGAACGTGCCGAAAAAGAAAAACAGCGCACCGACAACAAACCTCGTCCCAATAATGCACAACCGGGCAACAACAATGCCGGAGGCAATAATGGTAACAACATTGAAAACAACAAAGAGCGCAAAAAACGTAAACGCATCGAAAAAGAACGTATCGATATAGAACACGAGAGTTCATTCGGAAACGAACGTAACAATCGCAACGAGCGCAATGAACGAAACAACAAACAATCGTCCAAAGCGAAAAAGCCAATCATCAAAGCCGAGGTAAGTGACGAAGATGTACAACGTCAAGTGAAAGAGACCTTGGCTCGCCTCACCAACAAAGGACAGAAAAAAAGTGCCAAATGGCGTAAAGAGAAACGCGAAGCATTCTCAAACAAAGCCATGGAAGCTGCCGAACGCGAAATGGAGGAAAGCCGCATATTGAAACTTACAGAGTTTGTTACCGCCAACGACCTCGCGAACATGATGAACGTACCTGTAAACAATGTGATTGCGACCTGCATGAGCATCGGCATGATGGTATCGATAAATCAACGTCTCGACGCAGAAACCATCAATATTGTGGCCGAGGAGTTTGGTTTCCAAACCGAATATGTAAGTGCAGAAGTGGTAGAGGCTATCGCCGACGAAGCCGACAATGAGGAAGATCTCACACAACGTCCTCCTATCGTGACTGTGATGGGACACGTAGACCATGGTAAAACCTCACTACTCGACTACATACGCAACGCCAATGTGATAGCGGGAGAGGCCGGAGGTATTACACAACATATCGGTGCTTACAATGTAAAATTACAAGATGGTCGTCGTATAACATTCCTCGACACACCGGGACACGAAGCCTTCACCGCCATGCGTGCCCGCGGAGCCAAAGTTACCGACATCGCCATTATCATTGTAGCTGCCGACGACAATGTGATGCCGCAAACGGTAGAGGCCATCAACCACGCTTCGGCAGCTGGTGTTCCCATTGTATTTGCCATCAACAAAATAGACAAACCTAATGCCAACCCCGATAAAATAAAAGAAGAACTCGCCAACATGAATTATTTGGTAGAAGATTGGGGTGGTAAATACCAGTCGCAAGACATATCGGCCAAGAAAGGTACTGGGGTAGAAGAATTGATGGAAAAAGTACTCTTGGAGGCAGAACTTCTCGATTTGAAAGCCAATCCCAATCGTCGCGCCTCAGGTTCTATCATAGAATCGGCACTCGATAAAGGTCGCGGATATGTTGCTACCATACTTGTAGAAAATGGTACATTACGTACAGGCGACATTGTATTGGCAGGAACCCATTTCGGACGTGTAAAAGCAATGTTCAACGAACGTAACGCCCGCATCTCCGAAGCAGGACCTTCGGCACCGGTGTTGATACTCGGTCTCAATGGCGCACCTACCGCCGGAGACCAGTTTAAGGTGTTGGAAACTGAGCAAGAGGCTCGCGAAATTGCCAATAAACGTGAACAATTACAGCGAGAGCTCGGTCTGCGTACCCATAAATTGCTGACTCTCGACGACATCGGTCGCCGCATCGCCATCGGCAATTTCCAAGAGTTAAATATCATTGTGAAGGGCGACGTTGATGGCTCTATCGAAGCATTGAGCGACTCACTTATCAAATTATCGACCGAAGAGATACAAGTAAACGTATTACATAAAGCCGTAGGTCAAATATCAGAATCGGACGTAACCTTGGCGGCAGCATCGAATGCCATCATCGTCGGATTCCAGGTACGCCCCTCCATGGCAGCTCGTAAACAAGCCGAAAACGAAGGTGTAGATATACGTCTTTACTCTATCATATACGATGCCATAGAAGAGGTAAAAGCCGCTATGGAAGGTATGCTTTCACCCGAAATCAAGGAAGAAATTACAGCAACCGCTGAAGTGCGTGAGACATTCCGCATTTCGAAGGTAGGTACTATCGCCGGCTGTATGGTAAAAGAGGGTAAGATAAAACGTAACAACAAAATACGTCTTATTCGCGACGGTATCGTAATCTATAGTGGAGAGCTCGGCTCGCTCAAACGCTTCAAAGACGATGTTAAAGAGGTGGCTTCGGGCTACGAATGTGGTTTGAATATTACCAACTACAACGATATAAAAGTCGGCGACCTCATCGAATCGTACGAAGAAGTGGAAATAAAGAAAACCCTTTAATACATAATCAGTAAGGTGTAATCGGGCGCAACCGGTCCGATATACACCTTGCTTATATATAACAGTCATGAACATTGAAGCAATAGACATCGTTGTAGGAGGCATACTTGCATACGGTATTATACGTGGATATTTTCTGGGTGCCATACAACAATTAGGTTCATTGGGCGGATTGGTTGTCGCTATACTATTTGCCAACTTATTTACACCTATATTTGAAAGCATACTGAATGATTGGGATTTTGCCAGCCAAACCATAACCCATAAGCTGGCTTATCTTATATCATTTCTCATTTTACTATTTGGGTGCAATTTTTTGGCTCGTCTTATCAAGAAGACATTGCGCATGCTACACCTTGGCTGGTTCGACCGCATCGGAGGTGCCGTTTTCTGTTGCTTCAAATATATACTTATCATAAGCGCATTGCTCAATCTCTATGAGGTCATGAGCAAAGAGATGAAAGTATCTGTACCTAAGATACCCGAAAATGCCCAATTGTGCAATATTGTGACGAAAGTGGCTCCGGCTGTTATCGATTGGTCAAAAAATGAGGTAGAGCTACCCGACATCGAAATAGAACTGCCCGATATAAACTATAACAAAATAAAAGACGTTATATCGTAAGCGGTACTATAAAAACGCATGCAATAACGCAATGGAAAAAGATAAAAAAGAATATTCGAAACACACCGAACCCGAAGAAATGGACGGTGATGAATCGAAAAAAATCATAAGCGAGGTTACATCATCGGATTATAAATATGGTTTTGTAACCGATATTGAGACCGAAATAATACCGGTAGGTCTCAACGAAGAGGTTATACGTCTCATCTCATCAAAAAAAAGAGAACCGGAATGGTTACTCGACTTCAGATTGAAAGCTTTTGCCCACTGGAAGACACTCGATATGCCGGAATGGGCACATCTCGACATTCCCGAAATAGATTATCAATCTATCAGTTACTTTGCTGCTCCCAAGAAAAAAGAGGGACCCAAAAGCCTTGATGAGATAGACCCGGAGGTGCGTGACACGTTCAACAAGTTGGGTATATCTCTCGAAGAGCAGATGAGACTTTCAGGCATTGCCGTAGACGCGGTAATGGATAGCGTGTCGGTAAAGACAACATTCAAAGAAAAGCTTGCCGAATTAGGTGTTATTTTCTGCTCATTCAGCGAAGCGGTAAAAGATTATCCCGACTTGGTACGACAATACCTCGGTACGGTGGTATCTTACCGCGACAACTTCTTTGCCGCTCTCAACTCGGCCGTATTCAGCGATGGCTCCTTTGTGTATATCCCCAAAGGTGTACGCTGTCCGATGGAACTATCGACCTACTTTCGCATCAATGCCGCCGGAACAGGACAATTCGAACGCACCCTTATCATTGCCGACGACGACAGCTACGTAAGTTATCTCGAAGGGTGTACCGCACCTATGCGCGATGAGAATCAACTACATGCTGCCATCGTAGAAATACGGGCGCACGAACGTGCCGAAGTCAAATATTCGACAGTACAAAATTGGTATCCTGGCGACAAAGAGGGACGTGGTGGTATATATAATTTTGTAACCAAGCGTGGATTGTGCAAAGGCGATCACTCCAAAATATCGTGGACACAAGTCGAGACTGGCTCGGCTATCACATGGAAATACCCCAGTTGTATCTTGGCCGGAGATAATTCCATCGGAGAATTTTACTCCGTAGCAGTAACAAACAATCGCCAACAAGCCGATACCGGAACCAAAATGATTCATATCGGAAGGAATACCCGCAGTACCATTGTTTCCAAAGGCATATCGGCAGGATACAGCCAAAACAGCTATCGAGGATTGGTACGTGTTGCTCCCAGTGCCGATAATGCCCGCAACTACACACAATGTGACAGTTTGCTATTGAGCGACCATTGCGGAGCCCATACATTTCCGTATATGGATATTAAAAACGACACCGCCGTAATAGAGCATGAAGCCACTACCTCGAAAATAAATGAAGAACAGATATTTTATTGCAATCAACGGGGTATCCCAACCGAAGAGGCAATAAGCCTCATCGTAAACGGATATGCCAAAGAGGTGATGAACAAACTCCCCATGGAGTTTGCAGTCGAAGCTCAAAAACTATTACAGATTACCCTCGAAGGGTCAGTGGGATAACTATTACTATCGAATCATAAAAAAGGAATAAATATATGCTTATCATAAAAAATCTGCATGCCAATATCAATGGCAAGGAGATATTGAAGGGAATAGACCTCGAAGTAAAACCCGGAGAAGTACACGCTATCATGGGGCCTAACGGTTCGGGGAAAAGCACATTATCGTCGGTATTAGCCGGAAATCCGGTATTTGACGTAACCGAAGGCAGTGTAGAGTTTTATGGCAAAGACTTATTGGCACTCTCTCCCGAAGATCGCTCTCACGAAGGGATATTTCTCAGTTTCCAATATCCGGTGGAAATACCCGGAGTAAGCATGGTCAACTTTATGCGAGCCGCCATCAATGCCAAGCGAAAATATAACGGCGAAGCTCCCCTATCGGCCACAGACTTTTTGAAAATGATGCGAGAAAAACGCGCTATCGTAGAGTTAGACAATAAACTCGCCAGTCGCTCGGTAAACGAAGGTTTCTCGGGTGGAGAGAAGAAGAGAAATGAAATATTCCAAATGGCCATGTTGCAACCGCGGCTATCAATACTCGACGAGACCGACAGCGGTCTCGATATCGATGCATTACGTATTGTATCTCAAGGCGTAAATTATTTGAAATCAGAAGAAAACGCCACCATCGTAATTACACACTACCAACGGCTACTCGACTACATATCGCCCGACTTTGTACACGTATTATACAAAGGACGCATCGTAAAATCGGGTGGACCCGAACTGGCCCTTGAACTCGAAGAGAAAGGATACGATTGGATAAAAAAAGAGGTAGACGAATAAATCCTTACCATGAACGCAGTACAACAATATATCGACCTCTTGCACGCCAATCGGTTACTTATCGATAAACATTCTTCACCGGTGCTCAACGCTATGCGCGAAACGGCTATTGCCCAACTCGAATGTATCGGATTGCCCGATAAAAATATCGAAGAGTTTCTACATACCGATGTTGCTTCATTTTTTGAGCCTGATTATGGCTTGAATCTGGCACGCATAAAACGTGTAAACGATCCCAAAGAGATATTCCGCTGCCATGTACACAATCTCGAAAGCAACCTGTTTGTTTTTGTAGGAGACAGCTATTTTGCCATGCGAGAAAATTATGAATTACCGCAAGGTGTCATCGCATGCAGCCTCAACGAAGCAGCCAACATACACCCCGAATTGGTATCGCAATATTACGGAAAACTCGCTCATAGCGATACCGATGGTACCGTAGCACTGAACACAGCCATGGTTCAAGACGGATTCTTCCTATATGTACCCCGAGGTGTTGTTATAGAAACGCCGATACAATTGGTAAACATCATGCACGGGCAGCATGACTTTATGGCGTGCCGACGCATGTTGGTTATCCTCGAAGAGGGCGCACAAGCCAAAATATTATCGTGCGACCACACTATCGATAAAGGCAATTTTCTTTCCTCTCAAGTAAATGAAATATATGTGGGAGCCAATGCTACATTTGATCTTTATGACCTCGAAGAGTCTACTCTCAATACACGTCGTGTAGTATCGACTTTTGTTCAGCAAGAAGAAAGTTCAAATTTGCTCATCAATGGTATAACCCTGCATAACGGATATACTCGCAACAACTACCACATAACTCTCGATGGCGCACATGCCGAGACAAATCTCTACGGAATGGGTATCGGCGATAAACGTCAAGTAATCGACAACTACACTTTTATCGACCACAAAGCGCCTGAATGTAGCAGTAGAGAACTTTTCAAATATGTACTCGATGAGATGGCTACGGGGGTATTCAACGGACGTATTTTGGTGCGTGAAGGAGCACAAAAGACATCAGCCATACAGACAAATCGCAATATATGTTCTACCAAAGAGGTACGCATGTACACACAACCTCAACTCGAAATATATGCCGATGATGTGAAGTGCAGTCATGGAGCAACAGTAGGGCAGCTCGACAATAACGCACTTTTCTACATGCGTTCGCGAGGTATTCCCGAAGCAGAAGCACGTATGCTGCTGATGGTAGCATTCACCTACGATATCATAGATATGGTGCGCATCGACAATCTCAAAGAGAGCCTGCACAAACTTGTCGAACGCCGTTTCCGTGGCACACTCGATAAATGTGCCGGTTGTCGTATATGTCAATAATAAAACAATCGATTATGCTCGATATATCTCGTATCCGCGAAGACTTTCCTATACTTACTCGCGAAGTATATGGCAAGCCGTTGGTATATTTAGATAATGCCGCAACGACCCAAAAACCTCGCAGTGTCATCGATACAATTACCGATGGATATAGCCGTATCAATGCCAACGTACATCGTGGTGTACATCGACTGAGTCAAGAATCGACTGATGGGCATGAGCAGGCACGCCGTCGAGTACAACAATATATCAACGCTGCACACGAATACGAAATAATCTTCACCCGGGGAACAACCGAAGCCATAAACCTTGTGGCACACTCATTTGGACAGGAATATCTGCACGATGGAGATGAAGTGATAATTTCGGAGATGGAGCACCACGCCAATATAGTACCCTGGCAATTACTGCAATCAACTCGAAAAATCATACTGCGCATAATCCCCATCGACGAAAACGGCATGCTCGATATAGAGGCATACAAAGCGTCCTTTAACGAACATACACGCTTAGTAAGCGTTACGCATGTCTCGAATGTATTGGGGACCATCAACCCCATACCTGAAATTATAAAAATCGCACACAATCACGATGTACCTGTACTAATCGATGGAGCCCAAGGTGCTCCACACCTTCACATCGACGTACAAGCTCTCGATGTCGATTTCTATGTCATGTCGGCACACAAAATGTATGGGCCAACCGGCATCGGTGTGCTTTATGGTAAAGAAAAATGGCTCGATACTATGCCTCCTTATCAAGGTGGTGGAGAAATGATCGGACACGTATCATTTGAAAAAACGACATTCAACGAGCTTCCATTCAAATTCGAAGCCGGTACACCTGACTATATCGGCACCATGGCTTTTGCTCGGGCGATAGACTATATCGAGAGTATAGGTATACGAGAAATTGCCTTACACGAGCATGACCTGCTACAATATGCCACGCAACGCCTCACCTCCGAAATCGATGGGATACGCATATATGGTAAATCCCCTGAAAAAAGCAGTGTCATCTCTTTTTTGGTGCGTAATATACACCCCTATGATATGGGCATGTTGCTCGACAAGTTGGGCTTTGCATTACGTTCGGGACATCACTGTGCACAACCCTTAATGCAACGCTTGGGTATAGAGGGTACTCTGCGTGCTTCATTTGCTCTATACAATACCCGAGATGAGGTCGACGCCTTTGTTGCGGCCATGCAACGTATTGTAAAAATGTTTTAGGCGATTACATACATTTTCAACACTATATAATATATAAAGGAAAAGGCGAAAAGTAATATTACTTTTCGCCTTTTCCTTATTCATTACAATAAATTTATTGCCGGAACGCCACATTTGCAGGACATATACCTGTAGCACTAGACCACTTGAGCTCCCCATCGGTACCGAAGCAATAAATTGTACCCGAATCGACATAATTTTCGGCGTCGGTAAGGTATATCTCACGTGTAGTAGGATTTACAAAGAGACCATACAACGCTGTAAGCGAGGTTCCATCTGTAATAAATTGTGCCTCTGATATTTGCATCGTACGAACATCGATTGTTTTGTATTCATACTTATAACTATAAGTATCGTAACTCCACTCGGCATTGTACGAATAGACCGTATCACCTACAATACACATACTTGTAACACCCATGCCAAGTGTATCTGTCACTGCATCAATACGAGTATCTACAACATAGAGATTGGAGGCAACATCGTAATAATTACCTCGTGAAGATACTAATAATTTGCCATCACCTATCGACAGCACACGATGCAAGTTGGGGGCCACCTCTATATGCTTTATAAGTGTAAAGGTATTAAGATCGATAACCGACACCCGATTGTCATAAGTGGCACGTACTCCCCCCGAATTGGCAACATAGAGTTTTCCATCGATAATGGCCATCTCTTCGGGCTGATAGCCCACAGATACACTATCAACCGACAACGTCACCAAGTCGAAACGAAAAACGGCTCCGAGAGCATCTGGCGCACTCCAACTACCATTGACAAATGAGCTAACATAGGCATACTTCTCGTCGAAACAGATGGCTCGACCGTTGGGAATATCTACATCGGCAATGTGTCGCGCACTATCAGCCGTCATTATGACCACCTTGTGAGAGCCATTCATTACTGCATATAGACGATCTTTGTATATCTCAAGGTCGTTGCCCGTATCGCCCAGTTCTTTCACCACCGAGGGGTTCATGGTAGGAAATATATCGGTGTGATACGTACCTGTAATAGCATCGAAATAGTCGAGTGTAGCATTATTCATTCCCATCTGCCCTTCACTGAGTAGATAAAATCCTTTTACTGCAGAATTTTCTCCATCGGTCACCGACTCCTGCCCACCACCAAGAATATCGTTATCATCATCACTACGGCAACCGCTCAACAGAGCGCATGCACATAACATCGAGAAAAGAATTGTTTTTTTCATATTATTACATTTTATTTTAGATTAAAAAACAAATCTGCATCGGAGACTTTCCCGGGTATTTACTCCTATACAGACTTATAGTGTTATATTTCGACTATCATGGTGATTTTGAAGTTTGTTCCCGGCATCGGGTAATTGGCCACAACATCGTAGTGCTGGTTGAAGATATTATTGACCTCCGCGGCAATTTTACAAGAGACATTTTTTATTTCGAACGTGCGCGCTAACCCTATATCGCTCGTATACCAAGGTTGTAAACGATTTTTACGACTATTTTCGCTACCGCTGTATCGTTCTCCTGTGTAAATAAAGCTGTAATTGAGCGACCATCGTTTCCAATCGCCCCATAGAAGTGCCGATATACTATGTGTCGGCACATAAGGTATTTGGTGGCCGTAGTAGCGATACTTGGCATCGGTGTAATCTTCGGCATGTTGGAACGTATAAGTGCCTCTTACACCGATATCGCAACTACCCGCGCGCACGGCTGCCTGTACTGCGAGGTCGCAACCACGTATCTCTACTCGCCCCAAATTCATCATACTCCATCGAAATTGACGACCCGATGGATATGCTATAATTTTATCTGTCACCACATTGTAGTAAGCATCACCTTGTATTTCGATATAACGAAGAAATCCACTCGTCCAATTTTTACGATACGTTACACCGCCATTATATTGTATGGTACGCTCGGGCTTCAAATATTTATTCCCCACATCGGTATAGTAGAGATCGTTGAATGTGGGCATACGGAATGATTTCTTACACCACGCTCTCAAGTGCAAATCGTACCTGGCAAACGGACGATAATTGACTACGATTGCCGGCGAAAATTCATTTTTGCGATTTTCATCAATAGTTTTCTCCCTTCTGTTGCCGGTATTATCTTGTATGAATGCCCCAAGCACACTGCCTTGCAGTTGCAATCGCTCCCACTGGAACGATGTGGCCAAAGCTACCAATTCGGTATAGCGCGACGGATATACAAAATCGTGGAGATCGGCCTCCATATAATTCCATTGGAAATCGGTCGAAAGCGAAAGATTCCACCAAGAAAAAAGATTGAACAGATGTGCCGCCGAAAGGAAATATTCGTGTTGCCGGTAGTGATTATGTATATATAGTTCACGAGGGTCGTCGCGCAGATACTCGGTATAGTCATAGGCATACTTGGTATTGATGAGGAGATGATAGTGCTCGCCAAAATTCTCTTTATAAGCCCCTTGTGTAAAGAAGTTGCGATCCCATTGCCGCTCGCCATGACGCCACACATTGTTCAATATAGGACCGGGTATACCGCGTTGGCTGTTATAGAAATAGATTTTGGCGTTCCACTCGCCCGATTGTCGTGTCTTTCCATAGAAACCTCCTTCGAGACGGAGAGCATTAATATCGCCATTTTCTCTCACTGCAGTTGTATCATACGCCGTAGAGCCATCGGGATTAGTACGAAAATAACGGAATTTATATCGACCTGTCGCATAGGTATACTCCGCATTAAACAAGGAGCCTACCCTCTCACTCACTTTTTGCTCCCACAATATAGAGGGATTGGCAAGCCCGAAAGAGCCCGTTTTCATGGCAATTTTGAGACGATAATGTTCTTCGGACGAGAATCGAGGTGTACGACTACGTAAATATACCGATGCCGAGGTGCCAAAATCACGAGCCGGCTGCCATATATCGCATTTCTGCCCGTTATAGAGCGATATTTCCTCCATGTTATCGAGAGAGAATTTTCCGAGGTCTATTTGACCGTTCTGGGCATTTCCCAATTGTATTCCATCATAAAACACACCGGTATGGTTAGTCCCCAAACTGCGTATATTGGTGGTTTTCAAGCCTCCTATTCCGCCATAATCCTTGAGTTGCACGCCTGAAAAATAACGTATTGCATCGGCTACCGAGTGGGCATTAAGACGTTGTAATTTATCACCGGAAAGCCGTTGCGGTGCTACAAGTGTAACGTTGCGACGAGCAGTGACACTCACCTCTTGTAAATGTTGTAACGAATCGAGAGAAACCCGAGTATGCGCCACAAGTGCCTGAGGCAAAAACGTCAGACACAAAAACAAGATTGTAAGCATAACACAATTTCTCATTCCTCGATTCTTTTTGGTTACATTCAAAAATCGACGTGGAATAAGCCTTGAATGCAGAGTGGTAATAACAGAATAGGATACATCCTTTATGACCTCCATAAAGCTCTTTCCTCGAAAGCTCTTGAATGTTGGATTGTATGGCAGGTCTTCTGACTTGTTCCGGCGACAAGCAGCCTTCCCGGTTTTACCCAGTGGCAATAGATGGCTTGCGCTTAGAGATGGAACTCACAGCAGCGGGACTGTTCGGGATTCACACCCGATTCCCTTTTAATCTCCATACCCTGAACGGATACTTCGAACCAATACATTGGCAAAGATAATGGAAATATTTTAATCGCAAGTTTTTTTTATAAAAAATATTTCACACCTAATATGCGGAGAAAAACTATATGCCTAATTGATGAAGGCCTATACGCATATATCTTCGAGAGAAATCACGAGGTCGGACAATTTTATCGCCCCACACAACAATATCTATATCGAGCGGAATAAGGCCTTGTTGCTTACTTTCGGGAGTGCGTCCCGCATCGATTTCCATACGCTTAAACATAGCATTCAATTCATCGAAAGTACAATCGACCGACAATATAGCCACAGCATTGCAATAATCGGGAACTCCCTCACTGCCCCCTTCGGCCGGTGTGGTGTATATGGTCGAAAAACGAGCCCCGAGGAATTTCTGTTTCAAAAAGTTACATACCCGAGCCAATTGTGCCTCACTATCGGCTGTATTAGCTCCCAATCCTATAATGACATCTACCATTTGCATCGATAATATTAAGAATACAAATATACATTCATAGTCCGGTAATACAATACACACATTAAAAAAAGTATAACAAAAGAAAATAATATTCATTGGTTATAATACATAAAAGAATTATCTTTGCAGTCGCAAAAATCGGGCAGGAAAGATAATTTTATCGATATTACGCTCACTATAGTTTTCAATAAAGGTATTATTAAAATCAGATTCTAAAAATGGATTGGATTCAGACTTTGCTTACCGGCGAATCTGTTGCTCATACCGTTATACTCTACGCGTTTGTTATAGCCGTAGGTGTATATTTGGGAAAGCGCAAGATATTCGGTATATCTTTGGGAGTAACATTCGTGCTATTTGTAGGGTTGCTTGTAGCACATTTCGGACAAACAGTCGATAAAGAAATATTACATTTCACCAAAGAATTCGGCTTAATACTATTTGTATACTCCATCGGGTTACAAGTTGGTCCGGGTTTCTTTTCCTCGTTCAAGCAAGGGGGTATGCGTCTCAATATGCTTGCTGTAGGTGTCGTAGTACTCAACCTGGCTGTTGTATGCACCATATACGCACTTACCGACGCGTCAATGCCCGACTTAGTGGGTATCCTATCGGGAGCTGTGACCAATACACCCGGTCTTGGTGCCGCACAGCAGACCTTATCGCAGTTGATGGCAGATAATAAAATTACGGACATTCCCGAAATTGCCTCGGGATATGCAGCAGCCTACCCATTGGGAGTAATCGGTATCATTTTATCGATGATAGTCATTCGTGCCATATTCCGTATCAATAATGAAAAAGAGGCCCAACAAATAAAAGATGAAACCGAAGCAAGCACATTGGTGCCTCATATCGTAACATATAAAGTGGAAAATAAGCTTATTGCCGGACGCACACTGGAAAAACTGTCTCTGCTTATCGACCGTAATTTCGTTATATCACGTATACAGAAAAACGGAGAAGTAATCATACCCAATAATACTACTATTATAGAAGAAGGAGACCTATTGCTTGCTGTACTCTCGGAACAAGATGAAGATGCCTTGAAAGCTTTTATCGGACCGAAAGTAGAGATGGACTGGGAGGCTATACCTTCGCCGGTAGTCTCTCGCCGCATCGTGGTAACAAAACCCGAATATAACGGTCGCACTTTAGGTTCATTGCGTATGCGTATGGGTTATCGGCTGAATGCCACTCGTGTAAATCGTGCCGGTATAGACTTGCTTGCCACGCCCAATTTGGTATTGCAAATCGGCGACCGCATTACGGTAGTGGGCAAACAAGAGGACATCAATCGTCTCGCCTCCAAGTTGGGTAATTCTTTGAAACGTCTCAACGAACCCAATCTGATTACAATTTTTGTAGGCATATTTCTCGGTATATTATTAGGCAGTCTCCCCTTGTCAATACCGGGTATGTCACAGTCGATGAAACTCGGACTGGCCGGCGGACCTCTGGTTGTAGCTATTCTCATCGGACGTTTCGGTCACAAGATGAAATTAGTAACCTATACCTCTACCAGTGCAAGTCTTATGTTGCGCGAGATAGGGATATGTCTGTTCCTCGCCAGTGTGGGTATTGAAGCCGGTGGTAATTTTGCCCAAACGGTATTCAGTGGCGACGGATTGTTGTGGGTGCTATGGGGATTCCTCATTACCTGCATACCGATGCTGATAATCGGTATTATCGGTCGGTGGAAATACAAGCTCAACTATTTTACCCTCATGGGACTTATGTCGGGAAGTATGACCGATCCTCCTGCCTTAGCGTATGCCAATAAAGTATCGGGTAGCGATGCTCCGGCAGTAGCTTACTCTACCGTATACCCACTGACAATGTTTCTTCGCGTACTTACCGCACAACTCTTGATTCTACTTTTTGTATAATACAACCCATATACATAAAGCCAAGGCCTCGCAATAGCGAGGCCTTGGCTTTTTTCTATAAATAGATATCTGTTCACTTTATAAAGAATCACTCCTGAGGGCGGTTACGGTCAGCCAAATATACTCCGAGAAGAGTAACGACTGCTCCCAACGACGATATCGGCATGAGTGGCTCGCTCAGAACGATGGCCGATACCAACAACGTAACGATAGGATTGAGGTATATGTAATTGGAGGCACGCACCGTACCCAATTTCACAAGCACCCAGTTCCACGATAGAAAGCATAGCATAGAGGCCACAATACCAAGGAACAAGAGATTTCCCATAACAGCAGGCATCATCAGCACCTCTATATCGAATTGCAACGGATTGACTATATAATAAGGTACCAACGACACCAAACTATAAAAAAAGATTTTGCGTGTAATGAAAAGATTGGAATATTTGTCGGCAAGCAGTTTGATGATAAGACTGTAAAATGCCCATAGCAGAGCTGCCATCAGAGCCAATATATCGCCCAGCGGACTTAATCGCAACACAAATTGTCCATTAAAAACTACCATTGCAACGCCCATAATGGCAACACCCGACCCAACGAAGAATCGAGATGAGAGACGATACTTTTTGTAAAATACCCGTACGACTATCGCCGTAAGCAACGGCGCAATACATACGACAAGAGATACGTTCGACGCATAAGTATATGTTAACGCCACATTCTCTGCCAAGAAATACAACGAACCACCGGTAAGAGCAGCCCCTACAAAAAGCATCTCATCACGGAAAGATCTTGCCCATAATTGTCTATACGATATGACCAATAAGCAGAGATATGCCAAAGCAAAACGATATACCATAATATCGACGGGAGACAAACCATGATGCAACAAGACCTTTGTGGAAACAAATGTCGCACCCCATATAGAAACGGTCACGATAGCCAATATATGAAAAAAGAGGACATTGGATTTGCTTGTATGAGTCTTGGACATAAAATTATAGTATATAAACGACACAACCTCAAAAAAAAATCGGAAGCGTTGGTATCAACGTCCGACCGATGAGAGCCGCAAGCCGGATTCGAACCGGCGACCTTTTCATTACGAGTGAAACGCTCTACCTGCTGAGCTATTGCGGCAAACTTCCGAAAAAGCGATGCAAAGATAATACAATCTTTTGAACTTTCTCCACTTTACTCCAAATAATTTTAGCGACAACATATACAATGATGTACAATGATGCGCATAGCCGCCGATCTCGACTATACGCAACATTATATTACTTCCGCTCTTGTCGGGGAACCGACATAAAATTTTTTGCTTTACAGATTGAGGGCATTGATTTCTGCAATAACCTTATGCAAATCTCGCTCGGTGGCAATACACTGCTCCTCTACGTTATAAAGCATATTCAACTCGGAGAGATAGTCTATTTCGCTTATCTCCCCCGCCTCGAAAGCCTTATGTAAATATTTTTCTATATCAACTTGTCGCAAATCTATTGCACGAAGTTGCGCCAATGCCTCTTTCAGCACATTGTATCGGGCATATAACTCACGCAAGGTCGACAGCATATCGGTTTCTGTTGTCACATATTGACTCTTGGCATATTCGACTTGAGCTTTGTTTTGCTGTATACGTCTCCGACTTCCCCATAAGGGTAGCGACATACCTACTACCAATCCATTGAGAGTTTCATTGCCTTCTTTCTCGAAATGATACCCAACGCTGAACGATGGTAAGGCTTCGGAACGTCCTGCCTTCAGTTCCATCTCGGCATGCTTTTGTTCGCTAACCAACATCAGAAGTTGCGGAGCACGGCTTTTATACTCTTGCACCATCACATCGTAGGGCAACACCTCCTCAGGCATCGCAAAAAGAGAATCGGGGAATACTATTTCGATACCACCATTCATGTTTTGCAACTGCTCTAATGCAGTATTCAATTCGATAGTCTTCATACTGAGACGACTTTGCAGGTCGATAAGTTCTATATCCGTAAGATTCTTTTCGAGTACAGTAATTTCGCCATTTTGCAATGCGACGACTTGAGCGTCGGCCATGCGTTGCGTATTGGCAACACGTTTCGACAATAATGCATATTCCTGCCGCAAGGCAACAATATCGATACATAACGTTTTAGCCTCGAGCAGAAGCGATTGGCGATATGCATTCTGTTCATAACCTATTTGCTCGATTTTAGCATTTGCCGCTTTACGACGCGCTGCATAAGCAGAAGGGAAATCGAAACTCTGCGACACATCAAATTCCAATGCTTTATGTGAACCATCGCGACTCCACCCACGCATCATATCTACTTCGGGATTTTCGGGAACATTACCTGTACGAGCTTCAATACGCTGAGCCTTTGACAAGCATTGCCGAGCTTTATAATCGGCATTATTGTGTTCGATACTTTGCAAAACATGCTCTATATTCTGAGCCGATGCAGACATGGATACGAAAAAAGTTAGAAATATAATGATACTACGCATGATTCATTTTTTACGGTTCAACATAAGATAGACGACCGGCACGACAAAGCCATTGAGCAATGTAGAGCTGATAAGTCCACCGAGAATAACTTTTGCCATCGGGCTTTGTATTTCATTTCCGCTCACATCTCCCCCAATGGCTAGAGGTATCAACGCCAAAGCCGAGGTAAGAGATGTCATGAGTATAGGATTGAGTCTATCGAGCGAACCTTTTATGACACAATCGGTAAGCGAAAGCCCTTCGGATTGTAATCGGTCATAGTGCGACACAAGTAATATTCCGTTACGCACAGCAATACCGAGAAGCGAAATAAAACCTATAACAGCAGGTATACTCACCACTCGCGATGTAATAGCGATGGCAACAATACCTCCAATCAATGCCAACGGCAGATTAATCATAATCATCGTCGAAAGTGAGAGACTCTTAAACTCTTGGAAAAGTAGTAAGAATATTATCAACAAAGCTATAGCCGAGGCAAACGACAACACGCGAGAAGCTGATTGTTGGCTCTCGAATTGCCCGCCATACTCGATATAATAATCTTGCGGAAGGTCGATTTGAGTCTCAATAGCCTTTTTGATACCTGCGACAGCACCGCCAAGATCACCACCGACAATATTAGCCGACACCACAATTTTTCGTTTCACATTCTCTCTATTGATGGCATTGGGGCCGGTAGTAGATACCACATGAGCAATATGATCGAGTGGTACATACTTATCATTACCGGTGTTGATAAGCAGATTTTCGATATCTTCGATGGTACGATTACGACCATCACCCACCTTTACAGTAAGGTCGAAAGTGGCACTGCCGTCATAAATCTGCGAAACGGATTCACCCTCCAACGCCACATTCACCCACCGGGCAAATTGCGGAATAGAGATACCGTAACGGGCCAATATTTCCCGACGTGGGATAATCTGCAATTGTGCACGCTCGACTTGTTGCTCGACCGTAACATCGGCAATACCTTCGACATCGGCAATAGCCGTTTTTATTTCTTGTCCCAAAGCATACATTTTGTTCAGGTCTTCGCCAAACAATTTTATAGCGATATTGGCTTTTGTTCCAGACAACATGGCATCAATACGGTGCGATATGGGTTGGCCTATTTCAAGGTCAATACCCTTCACAGCCCCAAGTCGGGCACGCACATCGGACAGAAACTCATCGCGACTACGGCCATCGAGTACATACGGGGCCTCTATTTCTGAAGCATTTACGCCGAGAGCATGTTCATCGAGTTCGGCGCGACCTGTTTTACGCGCAACGGTCTGTACTTCGGGTATTTCGAGTAGAATATCTTCGACCATACGTCCTATTTTATCCGATTCTTCGATAGATATTCCTGGCAATGTGCTGACATTGATAGTGAGAGAACCTTCGTTGAAAGGGGGTAAGAAACTACTGCCAAGTGTCGAGAACAACACGGCCGCACCCGCAAACAAAACTACCGCGCCACCTATAATCCATTGTCCGCGATTGATTGCCCATTGTAATACCACGGCATAGATTTTCTTCAAGAAACGAGCCACCGGAGACTCTTTGTCATGCTTGCACAATACTTTATCCGATGTAAGCATATAACTACACATGACCGGAGTAAGCGTAACGGCCACTATCATAGAGGCAAACAGAGAAACTATAAATGATATACCGAGGGGACGCAACATACGTCCTTCCATTCCGCTAAGGAAAAAGAGTGGAACAAAAGCCACTATCGTAATAAGTGTTGCATTTACAATCGATGTACGTATTTCGCGAGAAGCATCATATACAATCTGCAATGAAGAACGTCTCTCCTCCTTAGGCAATGCATAATTTTCACGCAACCGCTTGAATACGTTTTCCACATCAATAATGGCATCGTCGACCAACGAACCGATAGCAATAGCCATACCACCAAGACTCATTGTATTGATAGTAAATCCGAGACCTTTGAGCGTAAGTACAGCTGTGAGTAAAGACAAGGGAAGCGCCACAAGCGATATGATGGTGACACGTCCGTTCATGAGGAACAAGAACAATATAATGACAACAAATATAGCCCCTTCGAGCAGAGATTGTCCTATGTTATTGATAGAGGTTTCTATAAATCGAGATTGGCGAAAAATATCCGTAGAGATTTTTACATCGGGAAGACTTTTCTGCAACTCGGCAAGCGTAGCATCGAGTTGCTTTGTAAGTTCAAGAGTATTGGTATTGGGTTGTTTGGTCACAGTCACCAATACAGCCGGTTGGGCGCGTTCCGAAGCCACACCTATCTGGGGTAATTTCACTCCTATCACTACCTCGGCCACATCGGCAAGTGTGACGGGTGTGCCATCGGGAGTGTACTTTATAAAACCTTTGGCAAGAACATCGGCATCTCGGTCTGCGACCATTCCGCGCACTACAAATTCATTACCATACTCATATATAACACCACCCGACGCATTGAGTGTCATATCAGCGGTCGCCTCGAGCACCTCATTGAGAGTAACGCCATAATGTCGCATGCGTTGCGTCGATAACTGCACCTGATACTCTTTTATTTCGCCACCGATAACCGTAACCTGTGCGACACCGCCGATAGACAATAAACGAGGACGAATGGTCCAATCGGCCAACGTACGCAAACTTTGCAAAGAAAGAGAGTCTGAGGTAAGTCCGACGATAAGCATTTCACCAAGAATTGATGATTGAGGGCCGAGAATCGGCTGCCCGGCCGTCGTTGGCAGAGACTCACCGATAGTCGCCAATTTTTCAGAAACAATCTGACGAGCTACATATATATCGGTATCCCAATCAAACTCTACCCACACCACCGAAAAACCGCTGCTCGAAGCAGAACGCACTCTACGTACATCGGTGGCTCCATTGAGCGCGGTTTCTATCACAAATGTTACTGTACGCTCCACCTCTTCTGTAGCCATACCGGGAGCCTCGGTCATAACGACAACCGTCGGTGCATTAAGATCAGGGAATACGTCTACCTCCATATTCGAAGCCGTATACAAGCCTGTTATTGTCAACAATACAGCAACAACTACGACCAAAAGACGATTGTGTAACGAATAGTTAATAATCTTATTCAACATAACGGCCGAGATTAATGGTTATGAGAATGGCCATGAGGTATAGCTCCTGATGCGGCAGCCATTTTCACTTGTATGGCTCCTCTTGTAACCAGATGCTCACCGACATGCAATCCTTTGGTAACAACAACATGACACCCATCGTTCGCACCGAGTTTCACCTCTCTACGAATGTATTTCTCGGGGTGCACTTGCACATATACATAGTATATACCTTGAGCCTCAGTCAAAGCAGATACGGGGATTACGACAGCATCATGTTCGGGACGACAACGCAAAGCCGTCTCGACATACAGACCCGAAACCAAATCACCTGGATTATCAAATTCCAATGTAATAGAGATCAAAGCAGCACCTTCAGCAACGGAACGTCCCACAGACAAAACTTTGCCATTGAGTGTCGACAAATCATATATTTTCTTTCCATCGATTGTAAAATTGGCTGTTTCCACTTTTGTAAGAGCCGAGTAATATCGTTGAGGAACCTCAGCCACCAATCGCAGACGTTTATTGGCAACCACCGAAGCCATAACCGCACCGGCTTCAACATAATCGCCATTCATGACCATAAGATTGGCAATATGCCCCGCTTTTACAGCTTTTATAGCGATACCGCTCTCATTGCCTGTTGCGACGGGATTATACTCGGCTTCAGCTCGAAGGAATGTGGCATATGCTGCATCTAAATGTTTTTGCGATACAATTTTTTCATCGTACAACGATTGAGCGCGCTCATACTCCGCTTTTGCACGTTCATACTCCGCTTTTGCTTTTATGGCGGCATCGCCCGAGGCTAATGATTTCGTGTCGATATAGAACAAAATATCCCCAGAATTCACGGCAACACCCTCGGAGATGTCATAAGCAAACACTACACGTCCTCCGACAGGAGCCACCACAGCCTCACGACATGTCGGCGCATTGGTGATATCTCCACTACACGATATTACACCTCCGAAAGGACGGCGAACAACCTGCTCTACCTCGAAATCAATACGAGAAGCTTGCGCGTCGGTAAAGGTGATTTCATCATCATGGTTATCGCCCGCATCATGAACATGAGCATCGCCCTCGTGATTATGAGTATAATGTGTATGAGCGTGGGCATCGTGTTGGTGGTCATGAGTACAATCTGCACCATGTTCATACATATGAACATGCGTATGCCCTTCATGAGTATGTGCATCATGGACATGGGGTTCATGATCGTGGTCATGATTCTGGGTACATTTTTCTCCATGAACATGAGTATGAGTATTATTATGTTCATGTGTGTGCTGCTTACACCCCACATATAGTGTTACGCAGAATATAATATAGATATAAAATAGGTGTTTCATAAGATTTCATATTAAATTGATGACAAGTTATAGCGATACCTGTCGAGGTAACGATAGAATCTATGGTCGTATATTGCTTGCAATATGCTCTACGCACAGTATGGAAGGTCGGTACGAGGTGTGTGCGCAACGGCAATATATGCCACACACAAATAGCCGGAGGTATCTCCGTTATCAATTTTTGAAGAGGCAACAGAGGTTGTTGTGTGTCGCATCTGTATTAATAAAGAATCGGCAAAATCGGGCAACAATGCAGATAATAAATCTGTCGGCAATGTCGGTAAAGGCAAATGCGGCGGTCTCACATCGATCATCACATCTATTTTATAATCGCATACCGCCGTATTATCATGGTGATGATTGCAACATCCGTCATTGTCGTGATGCGCTCCTTCTATAGGTGCGTAATGACAATCATCGGCACAATGAGTGATAATAAAACAAGGCAACGCATTGCTCTCGTGATGATGATGTGGCATAAGGATAAGTCCCTGCGACAACATAAAAAACGAAAGTACAATTATAGATAATATAGATTTGTATATACCTTGCATGGCACAAAAATAATGTATTTATGATAAATTGACAAATAATACCATTTTTTATTCCAAATCGCCTTTTTGACCTGACACATATAATTATCGGACGAATTAAAGAATTTTTCCATAATTCATGAATACAGATTTAAGGAGATGTCGTATCTTTGCAAAGAAATTTTGTAATAGGTATTGAAAGGCTGTTTGAAATTTCTAATAAAAACAATACGGTTTCCAAAATATTGATATGTTTTGAAAAACAAATCGATTTCATAGCAAACACAAGATAATCAATTTCCAAGAGATGGCGAATGTAATAAAATTAAAGAAAGGATTGGACATTCCACTCGTCGGGCAGGCTCTTCATCAGATAATCGACGCAGATCCGTGCGAATTTTATGCTCTTGTTCCCGATGATTTTCACGGTGTCACACCTCGTGTGTTGGTAAAACCCGGAGAATCAGTACAGGTAGGTACCCCCTTGATGTGTGATAAGAACAATCCGACAGTTCAATTTGTATCACCGGTGAGCGGAGAGATACACGCTGTAAACAGAGGTGAACGGCGCAAAGTGCTCGACATCATCATAAAAAGCGATGGTAAGTATGAGCAATCTCCGGCCGTGGCACACAAAGCCGAGATGAACTCAGAAGAAATACTTGACGCCTTACTTGCCAACGGACTTTTCCCCTTTATTCATCAGCGACCATACGATGTAATAGCCAATCCGGCCATTACACCACGCGACATTTTTGTTACGGCATGGGACTCTGCACCGCTGGCTCCCGAGTTCGAATTTATATTACAAGGCGAAGAGGAAAACTTACAAGCCGGTATCGATGCGCTACGCAAACTCACACCCGGTCATGTATATGTAGGAGTACGCAACGGTAGCGCACTTTCGGTAAAAGGTGCAGAAATCACAGCTTTCGAGGGCAAACACCCCGCAGGGAATGTCGGTGTACAAATACAGCATATAGCACCTGTAAACAAAGGCGAAACGGTATGGACACTCAATGCGTTTGATTTATTGATTATAGGACGATTCTTCAATAAAGGTATACTCGACTTCTCGCGCATTGTAGCCGTTACGGGCAGTGAAATAAAGTCGCCTTGTTATGTGCGTACCACGCTGGGCGCACGCCTCGACTCCATCATTGGTGACAAACTCATAGAGTCGTCGGTCAATCGTCGCTATATCAGTGGTAACGTACTCACCGGCACGCAAGTGTCGCAGCACGACTATTTGAGAGCGCCGCACAGCCATATCACCGTCATACCCGAAGGTGACGATTGTCATGAGATATTGGGTTGGGCCTTACCGGGATTTGGCAAATACAGTGTATCTCGTTCTTTTTTTTCGTGGATATGCGGTCGTAAACGTTCGTACCAAATGGACGCCCGATTGCGTGGCGGCGAACGCGCAATAATCATGTGTGGCGAATACGACAAAGTATTGCCAATGGATATATTACCCGAGTTCCTTATCAAGTCTGTCATTGCATTTGATATAGACAAGATGGAAAATCTCGGCATATACGAGGTCGCTCCCGAGGACTTTGCACTGTGCGAGTTTGTCGACACCTCAAAACTATCCCTGCAATCGATAATACGCGACGGTCTCGACCGCCTGCAAAAAGAAATGAATTGATATTAATCTATAATATAACGAGCTTTGAAAACGCTAAGAAAGTATATCGATAAAGTGAAACCCAATTTCATGCCGGGAGGAAAATTATCTATGTTCCGCTCGGTTTTCGAGGGTTTTGAAACTTTCCTGTTTGTACCCACTGCCACCTCTCGGTCGGGAGTACATATCCACGACAATATCGACTCGAAACGCACTATGAGTGTGGTTATACTCGCACTTATACCGGCATTACTATTCGGAATATACAATGTTGGTTATCAACACTATCTATCTATCGGGCTATTGTCCTCTACATCGTTTTTGTCCGTGTTTCTGTTCGGATTTCTCGCCGTACTTCCCAAAATCATTGTATCGTACGCAGTAGGACTCGGCATAGAATTTACCGTAGCCCAATGGCGCGGACACGAAATACAAGAAGGATTCCTCGTGTCGGGTATGCTCATACCCATGATAGTACCGGTAGACACTCCGCTATGGATGATAGCTGTAGCTACCGCATTTGCCGTAATATTTGCCAAAGAGGTATTCGGTGGCACAGGTATGAATATATTCAACGTAGCCCTCATCACACGCGCGTTTCTATTTTTTGCTTACCCATCGAAGATGTCGGGCGATAATGTTTTTGTACGTACCGGCGACACCTTCGGTATAGGAGCCGGAGAGGTTGTCGATAATTTTACGGGTGCAACTCCACTCGGACAAGTGTCGACATACACCGGCGGAGAGATGGTACTGACCGACATAATAGGTCAACCTCTTACACTGCTTGATTATGCAATAGGTCTTATACCCGGTTCTATCGGTGAGACATCACTCGTTGCCATTCTTATAGGTGCCGCCATACTACTATGGACAGGCATCGCCAGCTGGCGGGTGATGCTTTCGGTATTTGCCGGAGGATTGTTTATGGGATGGATAGCACATACTTTTGCATCTCCCATATATGCGGGCTCGTTACTCTCGCCAATGGAACAGATATGCCTCGGAGGTTTTGCCTTTGCCGCTGTATTTATGGCGACCGACCCGGTAACCGGCTCACGCACCAAAGTCGGACAATTTATCTACGGATTCCTCATCGGGGTCATCGCCATTCTCATACGTGTATATAATACCGGATACCCCGAAGGAGCCATGCTGGCCATACTGCTAATGAATGTATTCGCACCGCTCATCGACTATTTCGTGGTCGAAGCGCATATAAAACGACGTCTCAAACGCGCCCCCAAGGCATAAACATTACCACTATGAACAGACAAAGTAATACATATACTATCATCTACGCATCGGTCATGGTGATACTTGTGGCAGCCGTGCTGGCTATCACATCATTGGGGTTGAAAGAGAAGCAAACCCGCAATATAGAGATCGATAAAATGAAACAAATATTGAGTTCGGTACATATTACGGCCACCGCCGCCGATGCACAAGAGCTCTACCATAAATATATCGTCGATAGTTTTGTAATCGATAGCAAGGGTACACGCATAGAAGGCATAAACGCCTTTGACATAAACGTAGCCGTACAGGTAAAGCGAGACGTCGATAAACGAGAATTACCTATATTTGTATGTCGCCTTGATAAGGGTTCTGAGAAATATATTATACCTCTATACGGAGCCGGCTTATGGGGACCGATATGGGGTTACCTCTCACTCGATGCCGATGGAAATACTATATATGGAGCATACTTCGCACACCAAGGCGAAACTCCGGGTCTGGGCGCAGAAATAGAAAAACCCGAGTTTTCGGGACAATTCAGCAACAAGCATCTTTTTATCGATGGTGAATTCAAGCCCGTAACCGTAGAGAAAAAAGGTCAAAAGCCAGTAAACGGAGCAGAGTATGTCGATGCCATTACGGGAGGTACCATCACAAGTAAAGGGGTACAATCGATGCTCGAAAACAGTTTAGTGCCCTATCAAAATTTCTTCAAATCGTTACAATAACACCTATCCTATATGTTATCAAAGAAAACTCGTCAGATTTTACTCGGCCCGCTATCCCGTAACAATCCTGTGATAGTTCAGGTCTTGGGTATATGCTCGGCTCTGGCCGTAACAGCCAAACTCGAGCCTGCTTTTGTCATGGCCATCTCGGTAACGGCAGTCATGGCCTTTGCCAATGTCATAATATCGCTTTTACGCAACACCATACCATCGAGCATACGCATCATCGTGCAATTGGTAGTAGTGGCCTCACTTGTAATCATTGTAGATCAGGTACTCAAAGCCTACGCCTACGATGTAAGTAAACAATTATCGGTATTTGTAGGATTGATTATCACCAACTGTATATTGATGGGACGTCTCGAAGCTTTCGCGCTCGGCAACGGGCCTTGGGACTCGTTTCTCGACGGTGTGGGTAATGGCATAGGCTACGGACTCATACTTGTAATTGTCGCTTTCTTTAGGGAATTGCTCGGTTCAGGAACACTTTTCGGCTATCCGGTCGTACCCAAGATATTTTACGAGTGGGGATATGAAAACAATGGTCTTATGATACTCCCGCCTATGGCTCTCATCACTGTTGCCTGCATTATATGGGTACATCGCTTACACAATAAAGATTTACAAGAAAAATAATCACACACCCCAAAAGTTGTAACAATGGAAAATCTCAATCTGTTTATCAAATCGATTTTTATCGATAATATGATTTTTGCCTACTTCTTGGGTATGTGTTCATATTTGGCAGTATCGAAGAATGTAAAAACGGCAATGGGCCTGGGTATTGCCGTAACCTTTGTTTTGACACTTACCCTACCCATCAACTATTTGCTCGAGAACTATATACTACGAGCAGGAGCGTTATCGTGGTTGGGTGAAGAATTCAAAGATGTCGATCTCAGCTTTCTGAGTCTCATATTTTTCATCGCTGTAGTAGCCGCGTTGGTGCAAATCGTTGAGATGGTTGTAGAAAAATTTGCTCCGGCATTATATAACACCTTAGGTATATTTCTGCCTCTCATCGCTGTAAACTGTGCCATACTCGGAGGTTCGCTCTTTATGCAACAACGCGATTTTGCCGATGCATGGTCGGCAACAGTCTACGGTCTCGGTTCGGGTATCGGATGGCTACTTGCCATTGTAGGTATTGCAGCCATACGCGAAAAGTTGGCTTATTCCAACGTTCCCGCGCCACTCAAAGGTATCGGTATCACGTTTATCGTTACCGGACTTATGGGAATTGCTTTTATGAGTTTCCTCGGTATTAAATTGTAATTAACGACTGCTATGAATACTATATTACTATCGATAGGCAACCTCACCATCATTGCTGCGGTAGCCATATTTCTGATACTCATTTTACTGCTTGTAGCACTGCTATTGGTAGCCAAAGCCCGCCTTGTACCTGCGGGAAATCGTCGCATCACCATCAATGGCGAACGTGAGGTAGAAACCCCTGCCGGCACTACTCTGCTCGCTTCGCTTGGTAACAACAAAATATTCCTTCCCTCGGCCTGCGGTGGTGGCGGAAGTTGCGGTATGTGTCGTTGCCAAGTAATCGAGGGCGGTGGCGAAATACTTCCTACCGAAACGGGATTTTTCTCTCGTAAACAGCAACAAGACAACTATCGTCTCGCCTGCCAAGTAAAAGTAAAAAACGATGTAGAAATAAAAATTCCTCAATCGGTACTTGGTATCAAAAAGTGGGAGTGCGAAGTGGTTTCGAATCGCAACGTGGCATCATTTATCAAAGAGTTTGTGGTAAAACTCCCCGAAGGGGAAACGCTCAACTTCGAATCGGGAAGTTATATACAAATCGATGTACCCAAATACGACATCAAATTTACCGATATGGATATCGATGAAAAATTCCACGACGAATGGGATAAATTCAAAATGTGGGGTCTTGTATGCAAAAACGACGAAGAAACCTATCGTGCTTACTCTATGGCCAACCACCCTGCCGAGGGTAATATCGTCATGCTCAATATACGTATAGCCACACCGCCGTTTGATCGCGCGACAGGCACGTGGAAAGCAGGTGTGAAACCGGGTATATGCTCATCATATATATTCACTCGTAAACCAGGCGACAAAGTGACGATCTCGGGTCCTTACGGTGAGTTCCATATTCTCCCCACCAAGCGCGAAATGATATACATCGGAGGCGGAGCCGGTATGGCTCCGTTGCGCTCGCACTTGCTACACTTGTTCCATACATTGAAAACCACCGACCGCAAAATATCGTATTGGTATGGCGCGCGCTCACGTCGTGAGATATTTTATGAAGAAGATTTCAGAGCGATAGAACGAGAATTTCCCAATTTCAAATTCCATATCGCCCTCTCCGACCCTCAACCCGAAGACGATTGGACAGGATATACCGGATTTATACACCAAGTATTGTACGATCACTACCTCAAAGACCATGATGCACCCGAAGACATCGAATACTACATGTGCGGTCCCGGGCCAATGGCCAATGCCGTAAAGACGATGTTGTGGAATCTTGGCGTGCCTCGCGAAATGCTTATGTACGACGATTTCGGTGCATAACAAATTACAACAACACAAAAACGCACCATACGACGTATGGTGCGTTTTGCTTATATCACACATAAAAAAAATGGCGGAGAAATCCGCCATTTTTTTTATTGTATATTATGTTATTTACCCGATTTGAGTGCCTCCATGATAAGAGTTTCGAGTTCCTCGGCAAGCTCGGGATTGTCTTGTATACACTTTTTGGTGGCATCACGACCTTGCCCCAACTTGGTATCGCCATAACTGAACCAAGAGCCACTCTTTTTGATAACCCCTTTTTCGACACCGAGATCTACAATTTCACCGGCACGCGATATGCCTTCGCCAAACATAATATCAAACTCTGCACGGCGGAAAGGAGGTGCAACTTTGTTTTTCACCACCTTCACGCGGGTTTGGTTACCGATAACCTCATCGCCATCTTTTATTTGAGTAACACGTCGTATGTCGAGACGCACAGAGGCATAGAATTTGAGCGCGTTACCACCGGTGGTGGTTTCGGGATTACCAAACATTACACCCAGCTTGTCGCGTAATTGGTTGATAAAAATACAGGTGGTATTGGTCTTGCTGATAGTAGCGGTAAGTTTTCGCAACGCCTGCGACATAAGACGAGCCTGCAAGCCCATTTTCGAATCACCCATATCGCCTTCCAACTCGGCCTTGGGGGTAAGTGCGGCGACAGAGTCGATAACCACAATATCTACAGCTGAAGAGCGGATAAGTTGCTCGGCAATTTCGAGAGCCTGTTCTCCGCTATCGGGCTGGGCAATCCACAGATTTTCGACATCGACGCCCAATTTTTCGGCATAAAAACGGTCAAAAGCGTGCTCGGCATCGATGATGGCAGCAATACCGCCAGCACGCTGCGCCTCGGCTATAGCATGTATGGCCAGCGTAGTTTTACCCGATGACTCGGGACCATATATTTCGATAACACGTCCACGCGGATACCCCCCCACGCCAAGAGCGGCATTGAGGGCAATAGATCCGGTAGGTATTACTGCAATTTCTTCTACTTGGTCATCGCCCAATTTCATAATGGCGCCTTTACCGTAATTTTTTTCAATTTTATCCATTGCCGCACGCAGAGCATTGAGTTTCTCTGTGGGAATGGACGCTTTTTCTTTCTTAACGTCTTCCATATATTGAATTATTTATTGTCGAGTATTTGTCGTGCATGATTTTTTGTATCGACCTTGTCGATAATACGTTCTATATATCCCTGTTCGTCGACAATGAATGTGGTACGAGCCGTACCCATATAGGCTCGTCCATAGAGTTTTTTCTCCACCCACACGCCAAAGGCCTGATTGAGCGTGATATCGGTATCGGCTACAAGGTCGAAAGGTAGCGATTGTTTCTCGATAAATCGCTGATGCGACTTTTCACTATCTTTGCTCACCCCTATCACTTCATAGCCGGCCTTGCGCAACTCGTCGTATCCGTCACGCAGACTGCAAGCCTCGGCGGTACACCCCGAGGTATTGTCTTTGGGGTAGAAATAGAGCACAATTTTACGCCCGACATAGTCGCTGAGACGAATCTCTTTACCGGCCTGATTTATGCCTAATATTTCCGGAACTTTATCACCAACTTTCATTATTTACGTTTTAGATGTTGAACTCCGACGGACGCACGAACCGTGCGTCCCTACTTTTATAGGCCGTTTCAAGACCTATTTTCCACGACGTAACGCCATCGCGGTCGATATTCGTTGCTTGCAACAAATATAGCGATAAAATTCGTTTTCCCAATAGCATTGAAATATAAAAAAACAGAGGCGTATCAAAAAAATCGACACGCCTCTGCTATATTGTTGACTGGTACTACAATTCGAGATCGCCGTTATGTATTTCATGCCAGGGCAGTCCTTGCTTATTGAGTTGTTCCATGAAAGGATCGGGATCTAACTCCTCGACATTGAATACGCCGGGCTTTTTCCATATACCTTTGAGGAACATCATCGCGCCTATCATGGCAGGAACTCCTGTGGTATAACTTACGCCTTGCATACCGGTCTCTTCATAGGCGGCACGGTGTGAGCAGTTGTTATATACATAGTAAGTCTGTTCCTTACCATCTTTCAATCCGCGAATGCGACAACCGATAGAGGTTTCGCCATCATAGTTTTCACCGAGATCTTGCGGATTGGGAAGTACGGCTTTGAGGAATTGCAAGGGTACAATCTCCATTCCATTGTAATTGATGGGCTTGATGCTCGCCATACCTATATTTTGTATCACGCGCAGGTGGGTAAGGTATTCCTGCCCGAAGGTCATCCAGAAACGGGCACGCTTGATGGTAGGATAGTTTTTCACCAAACTTTCAAGTTCTTCGTGGTGGAGCAGATAACTTTCACGCGGCCCTACATTGGGATATGTAATAGGTTGATGTATTTCGAGCGGCTCGGTCTCTATCCATTTGCCATCTTCCCAATAGAGGCCCTTTTGTGTGATTTCTCGAATATTGATTTCGGGGTTGAAATTTGTTGCAAAAGCCTTGTGGTGATTACCTGCATTACAATCGACGATGTCGAGGTATTGTATTTCATCAAAATAGTGCTTGGCTGCATAAGCGGTATATACGCTGGTGACACCGGGGTCGAAACCACAACCAAGAATAGCAGTGAGTCCGGCTTGCTCGAAGCGTTCTTTGTATGCCCATTGCCAACTATACTCAAAATGTGCCTCGTCGATAGGTTCATAGTTAGCAGTATCAAGATAGTTCACCCCGGTACGTAAACAGGCTTCCATTATGGTAAGATCTTGGTACGGGAGAGCCAGATTCATCACAATATCGGGACGGAAACTCTCAAAAAGAGCCACCAATTGTTCCACATCGTCAGCATCGACTTGCGCAGTCTTGATAGCCGGATTGCCGATAGCTTTTACTATTGCGTCACACTTCGATTTTGTACGACTTGCAATCATTATCTCGGTAAAAACGTCGGCGTTTTGTGCCACTTTATGAGCGGCTACGGTAGCCACGCCACCTGCGCCGATAATAAGGACTTTTCCCATTTTTTACTCTATGTATTATATGTGTTAATATTACGTAGGGAACAAAGATAGTGAAATGTGTGAATAAATAACAAGTTTGCTCTAAAATTTTTGTTCCTACTACAATAAGACAAAATGCAGATGAAACTATATAAAGAAGCGTTTTTTGAATTTTCATAAAAATTTCCCAATAATTATTTGCGACTAAATCATTATATCATATCTTTGCAAAAAAATAACTTAAAATAAATACATCGATGAAAAAACAACTATTCGCAGCTATATGCTGCTTGGCATTGGTTAGTTACTCCGTTTCAAAGCCGATTACCGCTACATCGAATCCTACAGGTAATAAATGCGGAGAAAGTTCATAAACCATCTGGCTTGGATTTATCGGTTCTCCCAACGCTGACGGCAGCATAAATACGGCAGCAAAAAAAGCCGGAATTTCCAGAATCTCGCACGTAGATCAAAATGTAAAAAATTGCCTTATTTTCAAAAAATACATCACAAGAGTATATGGCGAATAAGCCAACATTAGGGCATTGTTAAAATCAAGAGGGTTGTCAATTCCTTAAAAGAATGACAACCCTCATATCTACAACGCATCATGGGAAAGAGGTTCATCTATTTATTTTTGTTTTGGATACTCAATATGATTTGTCAAGCACAACCTGCAGTCGAGAGTATCACATTCACCGGGCATCTGAATGAAACTGTCACAGCTCACATCGCAGGCAAAATTGTTCAAATAGACAGATTGCCTTATACATTCACTTTGCAACAAGAAAATATTCCGACAACCATAACATTGGAATCTCCGCATTACACATACACATCGATATACATACCAAAGTATTCGAAATCGGACTACAAAATGGCACGATGGACAGGAGAACCCATCGATCGCACATATGTGGTAAAACACACAGAAAAACAAGGATTTGTCGCACAACCTACCGTAACGACTTACGCGACAAATTCGCCAATAAGCCAGCGATCTGCTCCAAGAATCGCATCAAGTGTCGACGACGCCCCTATGACAAAACGAGTAAATAATAAGACTTTTGCAATCGTCATAACCAACGAAAATTATCAAAAGGTTGCACCTGTAGCTATGGCACGGCACGATGGCGAAATATTCAAAAAGTATTGTGTAAACACACTTGGTATTCCCGAAGAAAACATAAAATTCCATACAGATGCAACATTTGGCATGATAGCCAAAGCATTAAAAGACATCAAAGACATTGCGACAGTATTCGGTGGCGAAATTAATCTTATTGTCTATTACGCGGGACATGGAATACCCGATAACGCCACCAAAGATGCATTCATACTCCCCGTAGATGCCGATGGTACCGACACCGAGGTGTGCTTCTCACTCAACAGACTCTATCGCGACATCGACAGACTCGGATTGAGCAGCGCCGTATTCTTCTTAAATGCCTGTTTCAGTGGGGCACAGCGAGGCGGCGATATGATTGTGGCAGCTCGCGGTATAGCCATAAAACCAAAGACGGCTCAACCCTCAGGGAATAGTGTCGTATTCAGTGCGGCCTCAGATGTGGAGGCGGCATATCCATACGAAAAAGAAGGTCACGGATTATTTACCTATTTTCTACTCAAAAAATTGCAAGAGACAAAGGGTAAAATCACTCTCGGAGAATTAGCCGACTACATAAAAACTAATGTGAGCCAAAAATCTATTGTGGTAAATGGGGTAAAACAGACACCCCATATAAGTCCCTCATACAATATAAAAGACAGATGGAGTGAACAACCGCTGATAGCCGATTGACACATAAATTTATAAATTCCACTCTTTTTATAATACTAATTATTGGTTATAAACCACTCGATGAATTTTCGGATGGTTTATGTTTGGACAGTTACATAAAACAACGACGGAGCCCCTTTATATGGTGGTTCCGTCGTACTATACAATATAATCAGAGATTATTGATGTTGCTCACGCAAGAGATCGTTGACTGTTTTTACGGGGTTGAATGTATCAATGGGCACTTCGACAAAAAGGGTATTCCAATCGCTCATAGCGCCATTCCATAACCCGGGGAGCTCAAGAGCCTTAAGTTCTTTACCGCTCTTCGATTTATACGAAATAAATCCAGTCTGCTTATCAACATATTGCGGCAGATTGTATTTTTCACCTCTGTTGTTCTTCACCGCACAGACAAGATCTACGGGATTGAAGTGAGTAGAGCTGTCGAACATTTTCTTGGCGTCGGGATTGGAGAAATCGATTTGCGAACTTTCGAGAATCTGTAACGAAAAAGAACCGTCGGCATTGTAAGCCAAGAACGGGCCACCTCCCGGTTCGCCCACATTTTTCACCATACCGCATACACGGAGCGGGCGACGCAGTTTCTTCAAGAGATAGAGCACCAATTCGGCATCTTCCATTGTTTTGATATCGGGGTGACGAGTGAAGAGTTGTTGTTGCATAAACAATATTACCTCTCGCACATCGTCGATGGTATATTTTCCACTTTCGAGGAGCGAAACATATGCGTCTATTTGCTTTTTGAGAGAAATCAATACCCCTCCGATTATTTTTTTGTAGCGCACGGTCTCTGATTTTATACGGTCGGGCACTACGTTATCGATATTCTTAATAAAAATAACATCGGCATCGATATCGTTGAGATTCTCAATGAGAGCGCCGTGACCTCCGGGGCGGAAAAGCAACTTGCCATTGTCGCGAAATGGATTGTTTTCCATATCGGCTGCGATAGTGTCGGTCGATGGCTTCTGCTCAGAGAATGATATATGGTATTTTACACCATACTCTTTCTCGTATGCGGCTTTTTTATCGGCCACCAGTTGTTTGAAATAAGGTAAATGTTCATGCGACACCGTAAAATGTACATTTACATCACCGACCTCATTGCACGCATACATGGCACCCTCGGCAAGGTGTTCTTCCATAGCTGTGCGATTGGTCTCGGCATAATGGTGAAATTTAAGCATTCCTTTTGGTAATGAGCCATAGTTTAGCCCTTTGACAGAGAGAAGATTGTCAACTACAGCTTTGTAATTGCCCGATGCCACAAGAGCGGCTATATCGGATCCTTCGTTGCGAAGGCAAACCTCGTCAAGGTCGGCATAGAATGCAAAATTTCGTATTTGAGAGAAGAATTTCTTTTCAAAATCGTTTGTCGGCTCACTGTATGGAGCGTCGAGAAATTCAAAAAGATTTTTGAACATACGACTTGCCGCGCCCGATGCCGGTACAAATTTCACTATAGCGGGGTTTATGGCGAGATATTCGTCCCACACTTCGAGGTAATGGTCAGCGGCAGATTCATCGAGAGCGAGTACGCCATTGCCCAATCCGGCAGAATCTTCCAATTTCAAAAAAGGAAATCCCGACGCAAAACATTGTAACTGTTCTTGTATTTGTTGTTCGGAAATACCTTTTTCCTGCAACAACAATAAATCATCTTGTGTCAACATATCAATAGTGTTTTTTTTCATATGATATTTTTCAGATATTATTTCAGGTTATATCATATTTTGTCAAATACACTCCAAAGTTAGAAATTTTCTATCGGAAAAACCAACAATTTTCGGAGAAAAAAGTTACTTTTGAGGTCGGTTATAAAATAGATGCACGCTATGAGTGAAATACAATATTTTACAGCAGATGAGCGACAGGCGTTCCTTTCCGGCTATCGGGCATTGCTCGGTTCGGCACGTTCACTTATTGGAGAGCAGGAGTTTGAATTTCTGCGTTACCACATCAGTGCCGCGGTGCGATCGGGCAGTTACCTCCGTGACAACAACGGTATAAATCGATTGTTGCGTGATATTTCCACCGCACTCATTTTATCAAGTGAAGTAGGACTCGACCGTAGTACTCTGGGTGCTGTTCTCACATGCAATCTGGTAGTGGAAGAGCGTCTCAGCGTCGAGCAGGTCGAGGAGTTGTTTGGAGCCGACTGTGTGAAGATAATACGCGGATTGATAAAAGCCAACAGTTTATATGCCAAACAAGAGACAGTGCAAAGCGAGAATTTTCGCAACCTGCTGTTGACATTTGCAGAAGACGTACGCGTGATTATTATCATGATTGCCGACCGCTTGTGTCTCATGCGCACCATCAATCACCACCCCAACCACAAATTTCGCGAGAACGTAGCTTACGAAGCATCATATCTCTATGCTCCGCTTGCCCATCGATTGGGATTATACCGCATAAAAACCGAGCTCGAAGATATGTCGCTCAAATATACCAATCGTGAGGAATATGACCATATAGCGCGCAAACTGAGCGAAACCAAACAGAGCCGCGATAAATATATCAAAGAGTTTATTACCCCCATAAAGGAGAAACTCGAAGCCGCCGGACTCAACTTTGAAATAAAAGGGCGTGTAAAATCGATTTCTTCCATTCTCAACAAAATACGCAAGCAAAATATCGACCTCGAAGGTATATATGATCTTTTTGCCATACGCGTTGTCATCGACACCCCTATCGAAAAAGAATCGGCCGACTGCTGGCATGTATATTCCATCATCACCGATATGTATCGTCCCAACCCTAAACGATTAAAAGACTGGCTTTCGGTCCCCAAAAGCAACGGATATGAGTCGTTGCATATCACAGTATGGGGACCTGGTGACCGTTGGGTAGAAGTGCAGATACGCACCAAACGCATGGACGAGATTGCCGAAAGAGGCCTTGCCGCACACTGGAAATACAAAGGCATAAAGAGCGAGAAAGGGCTCGACGACTGGCTCAACAACGTACGCGATGTATTAGAGTCGGCCGAAGGGGGACCTATGGAACTGATGAAAGAGTTTCGCATGGATCTCTACGACAAAGAGGTTTTTGTATTCTCTCCCAAAGGCGACTTATATAAGCTGAGCAAAGGTGCCACAGTACTCGATTTTGCATTCCTCATACACACCCGTATAGGCTGTAAATGTGTAGGTGCAAAAGTAAATAATCAAAACCAGAATATCAGATACAAACTCAAAAGCGGTGATACCATCGACATTATTACCGCTCCCAACCAGACTCCCAAACAAGAGTGGCTTTCGATTGTCACCACATCAAAAGCTCGCGTAAAGATAAAACAAGCTCTCAATGAGATACAGCACAAGGAGGCCGAGTTGGGAAAAGAGTTACTTACCCGACGATTCAAAAACCGCAAAATCGATGTCAACGAGTCGTTACTGATGAAATTGATACGCAAAGCCGGCTATAAAACCGTGACTGATTTCTATTGTGCATTGGCACAAGAGCGTCTTGACGTAACCCACGTACTCGACCTCTACAACGAAATGGAGCGTAAGGAAAACGAAGAAACGAACGAAAATCGCACCGCCGAGAACTTTGTGGTAACACCACCGACGGTCGACACCGGTGGTGAAGACGAAGTCGTTATCGACCAAAACATCAAAGGGCTCGACTATCGCTTGGCCAAATGCTGCAATCCGATTTTTGGAGACAGCGTATTTGGATTTGTATCTTCACAAGGTACTATCAATATACACCGACACGATTGTCCAAATGCCGAGAATCTGCGCACACAATTCGGTTATCGTATTGTAAAAGCCCGATGGGCCGGAAAACTCGGCTCGCAGTATGCCATCATACTACGCGTCATTGGCAACGACGACATAGGCATTGTAACTAATATCACATCGGTAATCTCGAAAGAAAAACGTATCATGATGCGCAGTATATCCATCGACTCCAACGACGGTCTGTTCCAAGGACACATCACAGTACTTGTCGACGACACCACCGCACTCAGTGCCCTCATCAAAAAAATACAAGGTGTAAAAGGGGTAAAAAGTGTAACACGCGAAACCTCATACACGCAATAAAAATGGATATACGGAACATTCTATGCACCATGTTTGTCGCCTCACTCATGGCAACGATGAGCAGTTGCAACGACAGCAACAGCGTAGAGAACATTTATGAGCGAGCCGAAGCGGCATTCACACAAGGCGACTATACCCTTGCCCAACATATAATCGACTCCATACCCGAAGCCGATCCGCAAGCCATACACACGATACGACTGGGAATGGACCTCAACCGACGTATCATAATCGCCCGTAATCGCCAAAACATCGCATACATTGACAGTATATTGCCCGAGATGAAAGCCACACTGCAAGAGCTATTTACGCAATTTGTGGAAATATATGACCCCACATACTGCTCCGACACACTATATCGTCACCGCAGTGACCGCTATGCCGGTATCATCGATCGTAGTTGTCTGCGCATAGAATTTAGCGCCGGGGGACAGATGAGAGTAATAAGCACATACTGTGGCACAGAGCCGCTACAACACACCTCGATAAAAGTCGAGTTGCCCGACGGAACATACGCGCTATCGCCCACCATTGCATACGATGGCATGCGCAATTATCGATTTGTACTACCCGATGGGAAATATTGCGAAAGCATTTGCTATACCGGTTATGAATTACGCCCCATGATCGAAGCCATAGCCACCGCAGGTAATCGACAAATCAAAATATCGTATGCCGGAAACGAACCTTATTCCTATATTATGACTGCCGAAGAGCAATACACATTCGAGATGTGTCACAACTACCTCGCGTTACGTCATACCATATCGCGCATAGAGCGAAACCGAAAACAAATGCAAAATACCATAGATTTACTCGAAAATCAATCCAAAATAGTTCATACACCCTAATGTACTATTTTACCTATAAGGTGTAGATAAAAGGAGTTTTGAAAAGAAGATTACCAAAAAAAGATTTTTTTCAGTAAGTTTGCAACGATATTTCGATACATTACCGATACATCAAGTATCGGATATATGTTCGAATCATAAGATACAAAAAGTATCTCAACAGCTGTTTTATAGACGACCATTATGAAAATATTATTTCAGTCATTAGAACAATTTGGAGAATATATATTGCTTCTATGCAAAACATTCACCACACCCGACCGATGGAGCGAATTTTTCCGTCGGTTCAAAAACGAGGCCTATATGTTGGTCATCGACTCTATAGCCATTGTAGTCACCATATCACTGTTTATCGGTGCAGTTATCACTATACAGACTCAAGGTAATATTTCATCGCCTCTACTGCCGGCATATACAGTAGGGCTTGTGACTCGTGACACATTGTTGCTCGAATTTTCATCATCGATAATGTGTCTGCTACTGGCAGGAAAAGTAGGGTCAAACATTGCCTCGGAAATAGGCACCATGCGCGTCACGGAACAAATAGACGCACTCGACATCATGGGGGTAAACTCGGCCAATTACCTGATATTGCCTAAAATTACCGCATTGGTGGTATTTATTCCTATACTGGTGGTATTCAGTATGTGTTCGGGACTGTTTGGTGGCTATGTGGTAGCCACATTTACCGACGTGATACCGGCCTCGCGATACATATATGGTCTGCAATCCTACTTCAACGAATACTATGTGTGGTACACGATTATAAAATCATTCTTTTTCGCCTTTGTGATAAGCAGTGTGGCTTCATACTACGGTTACAATGTGAAAGGTGGCGCTCTCGAAGTGGGAAAAGCAAGTACCAATTCGGTAGTGGTGAGCAGTGTAGTGATTTTGCTGCTCGATGTATTACTCACTAAACTGTTACTGTAATGATAGAGGTAAAAAACGTTGTCAAATCATTTGACGGAAGAACGATACTGAAAGATATATCTGCACGTTTCGAGACCGGAAAGACCAACCTTATAATCGGCAAAAGCGGATCGGGAAAAACCGTTCTCATGAAATCGATCGTAGGTCTTGTACGCCCCGAAGCCGGAGAAATTCTATACGATGGCAAAGACTTGTTGCAAATGAGTGCTCCCGAAGTGAAGGCGCTACGTTGCGAGATAGGTATGCTCTTCCAAGGTTCTGCCCTATTCGACTCGCTCACCGTACTCGAAAATGTGATGTTCCCACTCAAAATGTTCACCACGCAGAGTGCCGCCAAACGAGAGAAACGCGCCCGTTTCTGCCTCGAACGTGTAAACCTCACAGGTGCCGACAAGCAGTATCCCTCAGAGATAAGTGGCGGTATGCAGAAACGCGTCGCCATTGCCCGCGCCATTGCTCTCAATCCTAAATACTTATTCTGCGATGAGCCAAACTCAGGTCTCGACCCCCAAACTTCGATACTCATTGACGAGCTTGTACGCGACATTACCCGCGAATACAACATAACCACGATTATCAATACACACGACATGAGTTCGGTGCTCGGTATCGGCGAAAACATTATATTCCTCGACCGTGGCGAAAAAGCATGGGAAGGAAACAGCGAAGGCATTTTCGCATCAACAAACGAGAAACTCAACGATTTTGTATTTGCCTCAAACCTCTTCAAGGCTGTAAAAGAGTATATCGACCACACCCACAACTCCAAGAAATAACACCGCTCCGAGTGTCATAACATACGACCCCACAATCGCAACATACTTTTGCATTGTGGGGCTTTTTCATACATAATGCTTCACAAACTCCCCCACACTCTTGTGGTAAACGACGCTACGATTTCAGAGTACTGTCGGGGCGCTGTTGTACCTTTTTTTTATGAAAATATCAGTCATGCCATCTTTTATATAAACAGCTGAGGAACAGAAATTACACCTGCAGGCATTTATCTACAGATTCATTTCCACAACTCCAATGTAAATATTTTGAACCAACTAATAGTTCATAAAAAAAATATAACTACTTTTGTAATCGGATAAAAGAAATCTATCCGTTGATACATAAGAAGCGTTATGCTTATCTCGAAGTCGGGAACGTAGGAAATTCAAGACTATTCAGAGAGACGGGCGTAATGGTTCTCACGCTATGCGTGGGCTGCTATTACATATCTCTGAATAAAGGTATTCCTACGACCTCCGACTTAGACGTGGCATTGCAGTTCCACGCTTTGTTTATATAAATCAATTCTCGGGAACGGAGAGTTTTACCATCATATTCTGCTATGAGAAATGCAGTTATATATTTATTGTGCGTAACCTTGCTTTGCTCATCGTGTTGCCGCATATTTGCACCGAAATCGACAGTTACCATCAAATCCAGCGAACCCATTAACGAACCGGTAACCATTACAACGACTACAAAAAAAGGCAAAATAAACACATACGAAAATGTACGGCTGCCTTATGATATAAAAGTAAAAAACACCCGTAAAGTACTACCGCTCAAAGTCTCCATAGAATCGGAATCGTACAATTATGAATCGAGAAATATCTATGGTGAAGTGACTACGTTTTCAATTATAGAATTATTCTTTTGGATGTTGACAACTACAGTTAGTTGGATTGGTCCACTTTGGGTAGCTAACAACTTTGAGAAACCTATGTTCAAGAGTTACACCCTCGATGCCACTCCGAATGTTTCAAAATTTTCGGTCTTCGCAAAACAATATGTACAAGAAAGAATCAATGAATGGCAGAAAAAGGGAGAATACGAAAAACTCAGCCACTGGCAAACTCGTGTAAATGAGAACACCCGACAACAGCAAGCCGCGATATTCCTTGCCGACGCCGAAAAAGAATTTATACAAAAACATAAACAAGAAAATGGGATCCCAACATACCAATTAAGTAGGTACGACGCCGAAAGCGAGACATACAAAGTAACGACCGAACTTGGAGAAATGTTGGTAAATGTACCTATAAACGAGGCGCAAGCATTTGCTCAAAATTGGAATTCGGTAAGTAAGACCCCATCGTACAGAGTTGTCAACGACAAAATAGCCTTGTCGGAATGTAAATTTACCACACCGCAAGGAAAAACCTATCGCTACGACAACCAAGAGGCTCTAACCTATCGACAGACAAATATCAATTACAATTTCGCCCCGATCGACATTGAGGTTGCCAGCAACAACACACCGGTAAATCGCCAACAGGTTTCGTCTCAACAAATCACCTTGGGAAGTTCCGATGTAGATTTGAACATACCCGAGACCTCTCGCAAAAACAAAAACACTTTTGCCGTAATTATTGCCAACGAAAATTATCGACGAGCAGAGAGTGTAGAGTTTGCCCGCAACGATGGCGAGAGTTTTCGCAAATATTGTATCAAGACATTAGGTATTCCCGAAAAAAACATCGAGTTTCGCCCCGACGCTACCCTCAACGACCTTGTAAGCGCGTTTGACTGGATTGACAATATTGCCCGCAGTTACAAAGGAGAAGCCTCCATTGTGGTGTATTACGCCGGTCATGGTATCCCCGACGAAGCAACCGGAGACGCATACCTGCTCCCGGCCGATGGTATTGCCAACAATCCCCGCACGGCTTATGCACTGTCGGAACTTTACAGTCTATTAGGTAAGATGCCGGCGCGTTTGGTAACCGTATTTCTGGACGCATGTTTCAGCGGTGCACAACGTGATGGCGAGATGCTTGCTTCGGCTCGTGGCGTAGTAATAAAGAGTAAAGCCACAGCTCCAAAAGGCAACATGGTTGTATTCTCTGCAGCACAAGGCGATGAAACTGCATATCCCTATCGCGACAAACAACACGGATTGTTTACCTATTATCTATTGAAAAAACTACAAGAGAGCAATGGCAATGCCACATTTGAAGAGTTGAGCAGATATATTACCGATAATGTAGGGAAAACATCTATTACCGAAAATCGCAAAACACAGACACCGACCGTATATTGTGCACCTGCGCTCATCGACAAATGGAAAGAATTACAACTCAAATAATAAAAATGAGTGGCTCACTTCATGAGCCGCTCATTTTGTTATATACATATGCTGTAATGAGTTATTTGTAAAGTAGAAATATGCAAGGTACTTTGGGGAGTTGAGGTTTACGACGCGACCACTCGGCAAGCGTCAGCGTACGGATACTCTCTTCCTCACAAGTGATACCGAGTGCTATACAGAGACGTGTCTGCGGACGACAATATTTGATACAATCTTCCACCATTTTGGTGTTTCGATATGGTGTCTCTATGAAAATCTGTGTTTCATTATCACTGTATATACGCTGTTCGAGACGTTTCATGGTCTTGGCTCTATCGGCAGACTCTATCGGCAGATAGCCGTGAAAGGCAAAACTCTGGCCGTTGAAACCCGATGCCATAAGCGACAACAATATCGACGATGGGCCGACCAACGGCACTACGCGAAACCCTTTACGCTGAGCGATGGCCACCACATCGGCGCCCGGATCGGCGATTGCCGGACATCCGGCTTCGGAAATGATCCCTACCGACTCACCGGCAGCCAAAGGTGCCAAATATCCGGCTATATCCTCTACAGGAGTATGACGGTCGAGCGTGTAAAATGTCAATGCATCGATATCGGTTGCAGGGTCGCAACGTTTGAGAAACCTTCGCGCCGTGCGCACATTCTCTACAATAAAATGGCGTATACCGGCAATAACTTCGCGATTGTAGGCAGGCAATACTCGTTCATGAGGCGTTTCGCCCAAGGTCACGGGAATAAGATATAGCGCAATTGGGTGCATGGTATTGTAATTTATCGGCAAAAATAGTTATTTTTGCCGATAAATAGGTAGTCACCACCGAGTAATAGACGACAAATGATACTGCCCGACGCATTTATCTCACGCATGCAAGCCCTTTTAGGGGCAGAATATACCGACTTTGAAGCAGCCCTGCATACTGAGCCACAAGTGAGTATACGACTCAACAGAGCCAAAGTTGCCGAGTGCTCCCCGACATATCGACGCGTACCTTGGTGCAGCGAAGGTTATTACCTCGACTCTCGTCCGACATTTACCTTCGACCCCCGTATGCATGCCGGTGCCTACTACGTGCAAGAGGCCTCATCGATGTTTCTTGCCCACGTACTACATACATTGGTCGACACCCCTGTGCGCTACCTCGACATGTGCGCTGCACCCGGAGGAAAAAGTACACTTGCCCTTGCCACACTCCCCGCAGGAAGCCTTGTCGTATGCAACGAATATGTACGCTCACGCGCACACATATTGGCCGAGAATATTATCAAGTGGGGTAATCCTCATGTCGTCGTAACAAACAACAGCGCCTCCGATTACAGCACTTTGCGCCACTATTTCGACGTAATACTTGTCGATGCCCCGTGCTCGGGCGAAGGCATGTTTAGAAAAGATCCGCAAGCCATTAGCGAGTGGTCGCCCGCACAAGTAGGAATATGCGCCGATAGGCAACGTGAAATACTCTCCGATGTATGGAATGCTCTACGACCCGGCGGACTGCTTATTTACAGTACCTGCACCTATAATCGTGAAGAAAACGAAGATATGGTGCTCTACATGCAACAGGAGTTAGGAGCCGAGAGTATCAACCTCGATTTACCTACCGATTGGCATATCCACCCTTCGCTTGGTATCGACCTGTCTGCGTATCGGTTTATGCCACACTACACCCGTGGCGAAGGATTATTTATCTCCGTGGTGCGTAAACCTCATGACGAAAACGACGAACAAGCAGAAACATTAGCACAAATCGCTCGCAAAAAGAACAAAGCCAAAGAAAAAAAAGAGGTATCGATAAAGACTCCCGAAGAGATAAAAACATGGATAAAATCGCCCGAGGATTACACTTTTGTCACCGACGAAGAGAGTATTATCGCCTTTCCTGCCGAGTATAGTAGCGACCGTATATTGTTGGACACGCACCTCAACGTACTACACCGAGGGATAGCCGTTGCTACCCGCAAAGGGAAAGAGTGGCAACCCCACCATGCTCTGGCTCTCTGCTCGGCTATAAATCGTGAAAAATTTGATGAAATGGGTCTCTCATTCGACCAAGCCATTACTTATCTGCGTCGCGAAACGATAAGCGACCTGCCCGACAATCGTCGCGGAATACGTCTCATCACCTACGAAGATATGCCCATCGGCTGGGGAAATCACCTCGGAAACCGCATCAATAACCTATATCCGCAAGAGTGGCGAATACGCAGCAGCCACCTCCCCGAGGAAATAAATCGACCCGAATGGTGATTTTTTCGGAGACAACATATATAAAATCTCGATAAATTCTCTAAATTTGCAATAAGATGTGTCATAGGTCTATGTCGATATATTATATGCGATATCGGACTTAGACACCATATAGTATAATAATCTAATCACACAAAAATCGATTACCATGATTCTCAATTCGTTGAAAGACTCTGCAGCCATCGAATCGCTGCACCCGCTGTTCAAACAAGCATTTGAATACCTCAAAACGACCGACTTCAGCCAGGTTCCAGCCGGGAAGGTAGTGCTCGATGGCGATAATTTATATGTATCAATTGCCGAGCCTACAGGAAAAACACACGAAGCAGCTCGCATGGAAACACACGACAAATACATCGATATACAGATGCCCCTCACCGCAACAGAGACTATGGGCTGGAAAGCCACTTGCGACCTCAAAGAGCCGACAGCGCCATATAACCCCGAAAAAGACATCACTTTTTTTGCAGATAAACCTACCACATATATACAAGTACAACCGGGTGAATTTGCCATTTTCTATCCCGAAGACGGACATGCTCCCGGTATAGCCGAAGGTAACTTCCGTAAAGTAATTGTAAAAGTAAAATTATAAACTACATACAAGGGGTTGCGCTTATACGTAGCAACCCCTTGTATATAACAAAGGCCCAATTCCCTTGCTAAAAAAAACATAGAATATGCTCAATCTCATCAAAAACGACCCCTGGTTAGAGCCGTATGCGCCTACCATCGTACGTCGCCACCAATCAGCGACAGACAAAGAAAAAGAGTTGTGCGGACATCGCGGCACACTTACCGACTTTGCCGACGGCTACCTCTATTTCGGACTACATCGCACAGAGGATGGGTCATGGGTCATCAGAGAATGGGCACCCAATGCCACCGCCATATATCTCATCGGAGACTTTTCGGAATGGAAAGAGTTGCCGACATACCGATTCAAAGCTCTACGCAATGGGGTATGGGAATTGTATCTCGATAACAATCAATTACATCACCTCGACCTCTATAAATTGTCGATACACTGGGAAGGTGGTCAAGGCGAGCGTGTACCGGCATGGGCCACACGCGTGGTACAAGACGAAAACACCTACATATTCTCGGCGCAAGTATGGGCCCCCGACAAGCCTTACAAATGGAAAAAAAAGAACTTCAAACCCTCCACATCGCCCCTTCTCATTTACGAATGTCACATAGGCATGGCACAAGAAGAAGAACGTGTAGGTACCTATACCGAGTTCAAAGATAAAATATTGCCCCGCATTGCCAAATCCGGATATAATGCCATACAGATAATGGCAATACAAGAGCACCCTTATTACGGGTCGTTTGGCTATCACGTATCGAGTTTCTTCGCCCCCTCTTCCCGATTTGGCACTCCCGATGAACTGAAAGCACTCATCGACGATGCACATCAACGTGGCATTGCTGTAATCATGGACATCGTACACTCACATGCCGTAAAAAATGAAATCGAAGGATTGGGTCGATTTGATGGAACACCTCACCAGTTTTTCTACCCCGACCATCGTCGCGAACACCCCGCATGGGACTCCTTATGTTTCGATTACGGCAAAAACGAAGTGATACACTTCTTACTCTCTAATTGCAAATATTGGCTCGAAGAGTTCCGTTTCGACGGGTTCCGTTTCGACGGAGTGACCTCCATGCTCTATTATGATCACGGATTGGGTAAGGCTTTTGGAGGATATGGCGATTACTATGATGGAGGCCAAGACGAGAACGCCATTACTTACCTCACACTTGCCAACAAACTTATACACGAAGTAAATACACAAGCCATCACCATCGCCGAAGAGATGAGTGGAATGCCCGGTCTTGCCGCCAAAATCGATGACGGAGGCATAGGTTTCGATTATCGTATGGCCATGGGTATTCCCGACTATTGGATAAAAACCATCAAAGAGAAAAAAGACGAAGATTGGCACCCATCGGGTATATTTTGGGAACTTACCAATCGTCGAGCCGACGAAAAGACCATCAATTATGCCGAAAGCCACGACCAAGCACTTGTAGGCGACAAAACCATTATTTTCCGACTCATCGATTCGGAAATGTACTGGCACATGATGAAAAGCGACAACAACGGTGCGGTCGACCGCGGAATAGCACTGCATAAATTGATAAGATTGGTAACACTCACCACCATCAACGGCGGGTATCTCAATTTTATGGGCAATGAATTTGGCCATCCCGAATGGATAGACTTTCCACGTGAAGGCAACGGTTGGTCACACCAATATGCCCGAAGACAATGGAGCCTGATCGACCGCACAGACTTGAAATATGGATATCTCGGCACGTTCGACCGCGACATTATAGAACTTGTAAAAAGCATAAAAGGATTTGAAAAACGACCTATCATAAAACTACACGATAACGGTAGCGACCAAATTCTCGCTTTTATGCGCAAAGATTTGTTATTTGTATTCAATTTCAATCCCACTCGCTCGTTCGACGGTTATGGCATATTAGCCCCCAGGGGCAGTTATCGCTGCATACTCGACAGTGACCGGCACATATATGGCGGCTACAATCGCATAGACACAACCGTGGAATATTTTACCCACTTCGACCCCGTCTATAAAAAGGCGCGTAAAGAATGGCTCAAACTATACATTCCGGCTCGCACAGCATTGGTATTACAAATTCAAAAGAAAAAATAGCGTGTACGCACACGAAAAATAAATATAAAAATGGTCGTGCACGCACACGAAACCAAAATTTTTAAGTTACAAAAAGTAAGATTAACCATTTGTTAGAAAAGCAGTTAAGGCAAAAAGCCCGGTATCTACCAGGAAAAACATGTTATATAACATATATTTTTAGTTGATAATGACCCTAAAAAGGCTTTATCTTTGTCGCAGTAACCTATAACAATCTTTTTTACCTTAAAAATTAATACCTATTGAAAACCATAATAAGGGCTTTTGAGAAAAAGCCCTTATTATTTTGCATAGAACAAATATAATTCACTGAACGACAATGCCGTGTCCGCACACGAAACACAAATCTGCAAGAATCATCATAAGTATAAACAATAAGAAAAAGAACAATAGGGAATGCCATATATCAAGACATCTTTCTAAAAAAGTGGTTATTATTGTAGAATAGTTACAACTTTTCACTACCTTAGCAAAAGAAATCAGAGAATAAACACATGTTTGAACTCTTATCATATCCGTGGGGAAATTGGGCCTACTACGCCTTTTACGCGATATTCGTACTGACTATCGTCTTTACCATCATTGTGGTAATACTCGAGAACAGAAATCCTGTAAAAAGTTTGGCGTGGATAGTCGTGCTCGTATTTCTGCCTATCGGTGGTTTTATTTTTTACATCTTTTTCGGGCAGCAATATCGGCACACTCGCATGATTTCCCGACGGAAACAACGCATATTGCAACGACTAGGCGACACCAATCGTGACATAACCTCCACACAGTCCCGGCAATTCTCTGTCGAGAGTAGGCAACAAATCGACTTGGGCTACAAATTAGGAGGTACACGACTGTTGTCGGGCAACCACGTAGAAATATTCACCGATGGCGAAAACAAATTCGATGCACTCATCGAAGAAATGCGCAAAGCCTCAGAGTTTATACACCTGCAATACTACATATTTGCCGATGACCAATTGGGAAATACATTGAAAAGTACGCTCATAGAAAAAGTGAAACAAGGTGTACAAGTACGCATTCTCTACGATGAGGTAGGTTGTTGGCGTGTAAAATCCCGGTTTTTCAAAGAGATGAAACAAGCCGGTATCGAAATATACCCATTTTATAAAGTAACCTTGCCGCAGTTGGCCAATAAATTCAACTACCGGAACCACCGAAAAATAGCCATAATCGATGGTAAAGTAGGATTTATCGGAGGTATGAACATAGCCGACCGCTATCGCGACGGACTTAAATGGGGCAATTGGCGTGACACACACGCCCGTATTAAAGGCAGCGCCGTACATGGGTTGCAAACCGCTTTTTCTATCGATTGGAGTTTTACCACTCGGCAATTTCTATCCGATACCATGTACTATCCGACCTCAAGTAACGAAGGCGACACCGACATACAGATATTGACAAGCGGTCCTTTGGGCGAATGGAAAGAAATTGCACTATCATTTCAAAAAGCCATCTCCAATGCCCGCAAATGTATCTACATACAGACGCCCTATTTTCTCCCCACCGATAGCATACTCAAGGTGTTACAAATTGCCGCTCTTTCTAAAGTCGATGTACGTATCATGATTCCGGCGCGAGGCGATAATCGCATATTACAACTTGCATCACAATCGTATATAAAAGACGTATTGATTGCCGGAGTAAAGGTATATATGTACGATAGTGGATTTCTGCATGCCAAAACCATCGTTATCGATGATGAATACTCATCGATAGGCTCGACCAACTTCGATTTTCGCAGTTTCGATCACAATTTTGAAATCAATGCATTTATGTATAGTCGCGAGACCGCGACACGCATGAAAAAAATATTTGAGACCGACATGCAACAATGTCACCGTATCACCCTCACATTATGGCGACGTCGCCCCCTAATGACACGTGTACTCGAATCGTTTATGCGGCTTATGAGTCCGGTTTTGTAGCCTCAAAACCTATCGGGGAGATAGAAACAGAACTATATTCAATCGGGTAATTTATCTTCGAGATAGTCTTGCGACACATTGATAAGAGAAAGACGTCCGGTAGTACGAGTAAAGGCGGTGTACAACCAACGATAAAAATCGATACCGAGCGCATCGGGGTGAATATACCCCATATCCACAAACACATTGCTCCACTGTCCGCCCTGCGCCTTATGGCAAGTTACGGCATAGGCATATTTTACTTGCAAAGCATTGAACCACGGGTCTTGTTTTATTTTTTTGAGCCGCTCTCGTTTTGATGGCACATCGGCATAATCCTCCATTACAGATATAAAGAGTCGATTATTTTCCTCTGCCGACAATGCCGGCGATTCCGATTGCAAAGTATCGAGTATCACTTTTGCCTCGAGTTCCACGTCATAATCGGGAAAGAATAGTGCCACGTCGGCAAATCTGAAACCATACATTTCACACGTACCACGCACCTTTACCACCCGCGCCACGTCGCCATTGGCTATAAAGTCAAGATTTTCGTACTTCTCACACCAATAGTAGTTGTTGCGAGCCACAAGCAATAAATCGCCGGCAGTAAGTTCTTCCTCTCTGTACAAAATACGGTTACGCACCCCTTGATTGAAGATATTGGCACGTTTATTACTGCGGGTTACTATCACGGTTTCGTCCATACCATCACGTCGGTAGTCGGTAGAGAGCGTCTCTATCAATTCATCACCGCGCACCAAACGCACATCGGGGTAATCGCCTATTTTTATTTTTGGCAACGGCAACGTAGAAAGTTGCATATCGTTGCGCAAGCGGGTCGCATTGAACAACACCCCCGATTCTTCGGCCTGCCGCACAACACGGGTAAGTTCAAATGTATAGACAGGAAAGCCATAGCGTCGCAAGAAATTCTCGTCGAGCGCCGGACTCAACGTCTGCCCCACAGGAGGTAACTGCGCTGTATCGCCCAATAATATAAGCCGGCAACCCGCACCCGAATAGATAAAGTCGAAGAGGTCGTCGAGCAACAATCCCGAGCCGTAGGTCACCGATTCAGATGCTCCATTAGCTATCATCGATGCCTCATCGACTATAAAAAAGGTATTTTTGTGAGCATTATGAGCCAATTGAAATCCCGAAAAATCGCCTGTAAAAGTCTTTTGCCGATATATTTTCTTATGTATGGTATATGCAGCATGACCCGAATATGAGGCAACCACCTTGGCTGCACGCCCCGTAGGAGCCAATAGTACACAAGCTCGTTCAAAGTCTTCGAGAGTGCGTACCAGCGCGCCTATCAGCGAAGTCTTACCCGTACCCGCATATCCGCGCAACAAAAACACCGACGACACGTTGTCGTCCCACAAAAAGGTAGCAAGTCGAGCAATGAGTTCGGCTTGCTCATCGGTCGGTGTATATGGCAGATTCTCTGCCAACTTCTCTATAAAATAGTCGCTCAACATAAATATCGGAATCGGTCGGCACGAAGTAGCCGACTACAAAGATAGTGATGTTTGAAATATTTCGACAGGAGACATAAGCTTTTCCCTCAAAAAAAATAATTCAACATCAAAAAAATAGATAAAAAATGACCGCTCACATACCGCAATTTCATCAATATTGCTAAAAAAAGAGAAATACGTTGTATAAAAATACAAAAAAGAATTCTTCTCTCCATTAATTATGAAATTAATTTATAACTTTGCACCGGACAATAGGTAATGTAACAGATATTTTTATAAGACCGAATCTGATAATAATAAAATACATCACATAATGATTATGGCTATGAAATTTCGCATTTTCGCTTGCCTCATCGTATCGCTTCTCGTATTTGATGCATCGGCAAAAAGCAAAAAAACAAAAAAGAAAAATCAAACTCAAACGGAACAGATTGTAAACGATGGAACCATTACCATCAAAGGTCATGTACAATTTACCTATGACGGATATTGGAATCATCCCACCATTCGCCAACCCGAATTCAAGATGTCCGTATACCAACAAGACGGCACCGCCAAGAAAGTATACGCCGAATCTGACGTGGTAAACAACGAGTACACACTGACATTTACCGTAGAGAAACCGGGTGTATACACTGTAAACTGCGGCAATTGGCAATCGGTAAAAATCTGGGGTGAGGACGAAAACCTCGAAATTGATTTCCGCGGATACGACACAGCACGCGTAAAAATCAAAAATCCCCCGTACGTACACATCAAGGGAGGTCCCAAAAATGAGATTATGAACGAGCAAAATTTCTGCGCATATCGCAACTACCAAGGCACGATAGCCGTATCGAAAGCAGTATACCAAGCTCAACTCGAAGGCAAAGCCCAAAGTAAGGTTTCCGGTGATTTGTACGGATTTTTGAGCGATGACTACAAAGCCCGCATGCGTCATCTCGCCGAGCATAACGCAACAACCACCAGCGTGCTTGCTGTTATCGAATCGCTCAACCCCGAAGCCGATAAAGAATTTATCGATGGCATTTTGGCTCAACTTGAAACCGCACATCCCGGATACGCCCCCATACAAGAGTACCGCGACCGCGTGAAAGCCGATAAAGAGAAAAAAGAACGCCTCAACAACGGTAAAGCGGCTCCTCAATTTGCCTATCCTCAAATCGACGGCACCATGCTTTCGCTTGCCGATCTCAAAGGGAAGATCGTTCTGGTAGATTTCTGGGCGTCTTGGTGCGGACCTTGCCGTAGCGAAATAAAGAAACTCAAAGAATATTACGAACAATTCAAAAACAAAGGTGTCGAATTCCTCAGCGTATCTATAGACCAGAGCAAAGAGGCATGGCTCAAAGCCGCAGCCGAAGAGGATATGCCTTGGTTGCAAATGCATGCCACCGATGCCGGTAAGCAAGTGATGAGCGACTATCAATTCGGCGGGATTCCTTTCATTATCCTCATCGATGCCAATGGCAACATCTATGCCAAAGGTCTGCGTGGCGAAGCGATACCCGCTGCCATACAAAACGCACTCGATGGCAAAGCCCCCACTCAGCCGGCTCCTCGCAAAGCCATCTCTATGGGCGCCATGATGATGTAAAACGAAACAAACCCAAATAATAATTTATTCACTAAAAAAATTCAGTATGAAAAAACTAAACGCAATGCTGTTTATGGCTCTTGCAGCCGTTTTCAGCTTTACATCGTGTAGCGACGATGAAAACGATACCGCATATGGTATCACCGGATTGATAGTTGTCACCGATGCCGGCGCAAGTTATCAAGGCAATATCGACCAAGCCGCCCTTACTATCAAAGTATCTGTACCTGCCACCTTGCAAAGCGCAGAACTCGAATCTTGCAGCATCACGGCATCTGCTACTCTCGGAACCACCATTACAATCAATGGTGAAGCCCTCGAAGGTAACAAATTCGACATCAGCAAAGGTCTCGTACTCAAAGCCACCAATGGCACCGAAAGCAAAGATTATACCCTCAGCGTAGCTTACGACATGGTAGAAGATCTCGCTGCCGGTAAACTTATCTCTGCCGACATCTGCGGTGGTGGTATACCCGCCAGCACATATGCCTACAAAGTGGCACATTTCGATGGTAAATTCTACGCCTTCACCAACGCTATCGTAGACACTATCGGCTACTACAATGTATATACCTCTACCAACGGTGTAAGCTGGACCAAAGATGCCGCAGAAGTAATCGGCGGTATGGGTGCTACCCCCATTGTATGGGACAACAAGCTCCACATCTACTCGGGTGTTCGTTTCTTCGGATACGACGAAGATGGTAATGGTCCCGAAATGGATGAATACGAATGGTTCCCCGGCTATATGATGACCGACTTCTTCACCGAAGGATTCCGCGATTATGCAACCGACGGAGACACTTGGACCGATCACTATCTCACCGGCGATGCTGCCGACACCGTAAATATGTTTAACGAGTTGATTGCTACCGGATCATTCGACTACATCGACCCCATTCTTTATACATTCAACAACGAACTGTATATGCTCAACGGTCACGGCATCGGCTACGGACAAATCCAAGCTCCCAACCGCAACCTTTACAAAAAAGTAGGTGATACTTTCGAACCCGTAGAAATGGCCGGAACCACCCAACTCCACAATACCGTATTCGTATTGAACAACGAAGTATTCTTCCTCGGTGGTACCAAAGGATTCTACGACGCATCTCAATTGCTAAAATGTGTATACAAATCGACCGATGGTGCAAACTTCGAATTGGCAGCAGACTCTACCGCTGTCGGTGCAATTGCCGGTGCTACCGTTGTAACCAATGACGAAGGTACTGCCGCATACCTCTTCGGCGGTCTCCAATACGACGAAACCGGTGCTCAAATTATGAACAACAACATTTACAAAACCACTGATGGTGTAAACTGGGAAGTTGTCGAAGGCATCAACCCCGAATATAAAGGTGCTTACAAACCCAGCGTAGTGGTTATCAACAACGTAGCATGGGTATTCGGCGGATTCAATTCTGTTGTTGGATATTACGCTCCCTATTCTACCACAATCGATGATATGGATCCCTCGTTTGCCGCTTGGGCATTCGCTCTCTAATCCTATCTTGATATAAAAATGGAGGGTATGCCGAGGCTCTTATGATGCTGACATATCCTCCATTTTCACCCTTAAAACAAACTATAACTACCGAGATAATTTATATTATGAAAAAATTTCGAACGATATTAACCCTACTGACACTTCTCCTTGGTTATGCCGGAATATCGGCACAGACCTACCAGAAAGTAACCGGTACGGTACTCGATGAAAACAACGCACCCATGGCAGGTGTTACCATATCGGTAAACGGCACGGGCGCGACCCTCTCTACCGGAGATGGAACATTTACCCTCACCAGCCTTCAACGCGGTGCAGTAGTATCGTTCTCTTTTATCGGATACAAGACAAAAAATGTACCCGTCACCGATGAAACATCGATACAAGCAATACGTCTGGAACCCACCTCTACCACCATGAGCGAAGTGACCGTGGTAGGATATGGCAAACAAGAACGACGTGACATTACCGGCTCGGTATCATCGGTAAAACTCGATGAACAAAAACCATTTCTCTCGGTAGACCAACTCTTACAAGGACGCGCACCCGGTGTATTTGTATCAAACTCATCAGGAGCGTTGGGCGGTGCCAACCTGCTCACCATTCGCGGTGTAAGTTCCATTGTCGGTGAGAACAACCCGCTCTATGTGGTCGACGGAGTACCCATTTACGGAACCGACCGCGCAGCCAATTCGGTAGGGACACACGGCGGCAGCATCAGTGCATACAGTTTTGGCGGCACGATGACCGGCGGAGGCTCACTTACCTACAACACCGATTTACAATATGACTTTGAGCAGAACCCACTGCTCTCCATCAACCCCGAGGATATCGAATCGATAGAAATTCTCAAAGATGCCTTTGCCACCTCGATATATGGCTCACGAGGTTCGGCAGGTGTAATCCTCATCACGACCAAAAGCGGCTCACACAACAATAAGCCCTCAGTAAACGTATCGTACACACTGAGCCTCGACAATCCTATCGGAAAACTCGACCTACTCAATGGCGACGAATACGCAATGATTTATAACCAATATTATCCCAGCGACAAGTATCCCACAGGATACAACACAGACTGGATAGACGCTGTAACCCGCACGGCTATCAGCCATAATACCAGCATGTCGATTTCGGGCGGTACAGGAAGAACCCGTTACTTCTTATCTCTCTCATACGCCAACAACGAATCGTACATCATCAATAACGATATGCAACGCTACTCTGCGCGTCTCAATCTCGATACAGAATTGAGTAAGACTGTGACAACCGGAGCAAACGTATCTATTTCATTTGTCGACAACAATGCGATGCAAGCGCCCACTATATATAAACACGCCATCACTCGCGCCCCCAACTTACCTATATACAATGCCGATGGCTCATATTACATGGGACACGGACTCAATACCAAAGGAGAAAACGATAACTTCAACCCCGTAGCAGAGGCTATGCTCAACACCTCAAAGAGTAAGGCTATCACCACCGTGGGTAATGCATATTTACAATACGATCCGCTCGAATGGCTCGAGCTCAAAACAGAACTCGGTATAAATATCGCCAACAATCGCAACAATACTTACAAACCCGAGCTTCCCAAAGAAGTGGCAGGACTTGTACCCAACAACCAAGCCTCGGAAAGTAATGCATTGAAATACCGCATTGTAACCAACAACACCATCACCATAAACAAAGTCTTCAATAACGATCACTACCTGCAAGCCGTATTGGGACAGAGTTACGAAATCGGTCATGAACACAGTAGTTCGATTTATGGTTCAGACTTTTTCAGTAGCGACATGAAAGGCATCGGTGCCGCACAGACCAAACGTGTAGGCTCAGCCGGAGAAGACACATGGGCTCTTCTCTCGGGATTTGCCCGTGTAAACTACCAATGGCTGCGTCGCTACCTATTCGGTGTATCATACCGCATCGATGGTTCATCGCGCTATAACCGCAACCATCGTTTCATCAATATACCCTCGGTATCGGCAGCATGGCGACTCTCCGAAGAAGATTTCATACGCTATAACGCACCTTGGATAGAAGAGATGAAAGTTCGCGCCTCTATCGGTTGGACCAGTCAAGATGCCAACAACAGTTATTACGGCGCGCAAGCTATATATGTACTCAATACCGCCTCATCGTTTGGTGGCAGCCAATACTTATCGATGTCGCAACCCAGCAACATCAACCTCAATTGGGAAAAGACCATCACATACGACGTGGGACTCGACTTCGAAGCATGGGAAGGCCGTGTAAACGCTACCGTAGATTACTATTATAAACGCACATCGGATATGCTCTTCTCGTCGGATCTGCCTGCGTACACCGGATACTCGACACAATTGCAAAACATTGCCGATATGCAAAATCAAGGTATCGAGGTACAGCTCATAACCGATAACATAGTAACCAAAAACTTCAAATGGCAAAGTATACTCAATATGTCGCACAACAGCAACAAGATATTGAAACTCAACTTTGAAGGAAACCAACTCGACCAAGCCAACAGCTCGTTCAAGTATTATGCCGAGGGCGAAGCCATGGCTCAATGGTACTTGCATGAATGGGTAGGGGTAGACCCCATGACCGGAGATCCTTTGTGGCGACTTGCCGATGGAACCGTGACCACTACACCTCCTGCAGCCAATTACAGCACATCGCAAGCCAACAAAAAGGTGTATGGAACAGCCGAACCGGCATTCTACGGAAGTTTTACAAACATTCTTACATGGAAAGGATTTGAGTTGAGTCTCATGTTTACCTACTCGGTAGGCGGTCATATGATAAACTCGACACAAGCCAACCTATTGACCTACGCAACTGAGAATGCCAACAACTTGTCGCGCGACATACTTGATTTCTGGCAAATACCGGGACAAAATACCGACATACCCAAATTACGTAATAAATCCATAATGAGTGGATACGACTACACATCATCGATAACCACTACTCGTTTCTTGGAGAAAAACTCTTATTTACGTCTGAAAACATTAGAATTTTCATACTCATTACCCAAACGTCTGTTGCAAAAGAGCAAGACTTTCACACAAGTAAAATTATTCACCGTATTGACCAACCTTTTCACTGTAAGCCCCTACTCGGGTCTCGACCCTGAAGTGAGCGCCTTCGGTTCATCGGCCACTGCAGCAGGGTACGACAATATGACCATGCCGGCATCACGCAGTTATCAATTCGGTGTAAGATTAAGTCTGTAATATAAAGAGAAAACGACATGAAACATATCATATCCACACTCAGCACGATTGCATTGCTGACCGCTTTTACAGCTTGCGAACTCGACTATGCACCCCAAAACACCATGGTCGATGAGACTGTGTATAAAACAGAGAAAACCGCAGAGGCCGCACTTACCGGCGCATACACCCGCCTATGTGTGTTCTTATCGGGTGCACCCAATGATCAAAACAATTACACAAACAGTTCGTTTGCGTTCCAAATAGCCGAAATAGGCACCGATAATGCCAACGTGCATAGTACAATTGCCGGCTACAAGGCCATGGAAACCTGCGAATACACCACCGACCAACACGATGGCTTTATAAGAAGTATATATTCTTTTGGCTACAATGCCATAGACTATGCCAATAATATCATATCGGGTGTAAAAGAATTTGGTCAATATGATGAAAAAGCGATGAAAAAGCACATCGCCGAAGCGAAATTTTTACGTGCCTACGAATATTTCACGTTGCTATGTCTCTATGGCGATGGTGCTCTCACCGGCAATGATACCGGTCTGGGTCTTGTGATGCGTCTTACGCCATACGATGGCTATAAACCCGAAGATGTACAAGCCCGAGTATCGGTAGGCGATGTGTACAAGCAAGTTATCAAAGACATCACCGAAGCAATTCCCGACCTGCCTACCACCGAATACGCCCCAGCGGGTCGCTACCGTATCACCGCTACAGGAGCCAAAGCTCTTCTCTCGCGTATATACCTATATAAAGGTTCGTATACCAATAATACCGAAGAATTGACAAAAGCACGCGAATATGCCGAAGAGGTATTGGCATCGACAGCCATCACATTCAACAATGAATATAACGACCACCGCACCAATATCTTCCCCAGTAACGTATATACCGATGGTGCGTTTCCCGACCCCACAAACTATGCATCGGAATTGATATTGTTCCAACCGAGCCGTATCAGTACCAACGTATTTCCCAATGGGTGGAGCACGGTGTACTCAAAACAAAGTTTCTGCGTGGCCGACGAGTTGATAAACAGCTATCACCCCGGTGACCGTCGCGGACGTGGAGCGACCGATGAATACCTTATACAGACAGGCTCAAGCACATCATACAGCAGTATGTTTGCATCGATGAAATACGACAATGCCGGTACAGCCGTAGGTTGTTACAGTGATGTACAATTTATTCGTCTGTCGGAAATAAAACTCACCTATGCCGAAGTTTTGGCTCGTCTCGAAAATACAATAAGCGATGAGGCTCTGCAACATCTCAACGATATACGCCGCAAGCCTTTCCCCGATGAGATGAAACCGGCAGCATTTACCGGTAGCGACTTCGCTTCGACCCAAGCTTTTATCGACTCGGTACTTGTAGAGCGTAACCGCGAATTGGCGTGGGAAGGTCACCATCGTTGGGATCTTATACGCACCGGACGTGAATTGCGCGTAAAAGGCATACCCGACAATAAAAAAATATTACCTATACCCGAATACGAAGTTAAAATTTCGGACGGCGTAATAAAACAAAACAGCGGATTTTAATAACCGAAAAATCACACTAAAAACAGAACCTAATTTTTATAAAGACAATGAAAAAGCTTATATTATTTATAGCCATGATGCTCCCCATCACATGGACGATGGCACAGGAGCAAGCCACCGAAGAGAAAGGAATAAAATTTCTTGAGGGTACTTATGCCGAGGCCTTGAAGGCAGCAAAAGAGGCAGGCAAACCGCTTTTTATCGACTGTTACACCCAATGGTGCGGTCCTTGCAAACAATTGGCACGTACCACTTTCAAAGATGCACAGGTCGGCGAGATGTTTAACAGCTCGTTTATATGCCTCAAACTCGATATGGAAACGCCCGACGGTATCGCCCAAAAAGACAAATTCGGCGTAAACGCATACCCCACCATGGTTTTTGTCGACCCCGAAACCGAAGAGGTCATACACAAAATGGTAGGTTTCTGCGGAGTAGAAGAGTTTCTAAAACAAACTACGTCGGGTATGTCGGGCAATAATATCAAGAACATGACCGCTCGTTACAACGCCGGCGAACGAAGTGACGAATTTATGCTTGACTATATCAATGTGCTGAGCGATGCCAATGCCAAAAACGAACTTGCTACACTCGTCCCCACATTCCTCGACGACAAATGCGAAATGATGCTTACCGACCGTAAAATCTTCTCTTTGTTTATGAGTTACATCGATGACCCCTATTCAAAGCCTTACATCTATTTCCTCGAAAACAAAGCCAAATTCATCGAAACCTATAACGAAATGCAGGTAAATATGAAAGAGCGCTTTACATGGAATCGTTGGGGGTTGAAATATGTAAAGAAAAACAATGACGGCTCATACACTTACGACAAAGCCGGCATGGAAGCCTACAAAAAATATATGAAATCTCACAAAGTAAAAGATATTAAGAAAGTAGAACTCGGCGCCAAAATGCATTATGCAGAATGTACCGGTGACTGGAAATCGTATCTTGCCTGTGGTGATAAAATGATTGCCAAATATGACGCCGACGCACTCGACGTATATAATTGGGTACTTCGCATCGATAAAAACTGCACCGACAAAAAATTACGTAACCATGCGGCAATATGGTGCGACGATTACAAAACCAAACTCGAAGAGGAAGATGCCAAAGCAGCTGCCGCAGCCAAAGGCGGTGCACGCGCCATGCGCATGGGACCTCAACCCTCACATTTCACCCAATTGGCAGCGAAACTCCGTAACGCCGAATAGGACAACACTCCATCCATAATAAACAAATGGCAACCTGTAATTATAAAGGTTGCCATTTTTTATATCTAGTGCAGAAGATGCTACAAAGCCTATTACTCCAAGAGTAGCCCGATACCTTGACGTATGATTACCGGCTCATCATCGCTACAATCTACTATCGTCGAAGGTTCTATACCGCCATTACCACCATCTACCATCATATCTACTAGTCCGTCGTATCTTTCGGCAATAAGGCTTGTATCGGTAAGATATTCCAATTCATCACTTACACTATCGATAGAGGTAGACATGATAGGCGAACCGAATGATTGTAAAATTTCTTGGGCAATAATATTCTGAGGCACCCGTATGCCTACCGTCTTCCGGTGCTTGTATATACGCGGCAACTGCGAGCTGGCCGGCAGAACAAACGTAAACGGGCCGGGCATATTACGACGCATAAGTTTGAAATGAGCATTACTTACTTTGGCATACTGGCTGAGCATACTGAAATCGGGGCATACAATGGAAAGCATGGCCTTTTGCGGATCGATTTTTTTTATACGACACACACGTTCCACGGCACGAACATTGAGGGCATCACACCCGATAGCATATAGGGTATCGGTAGGATATATTATCACACCACCATCACGCAAGAGAGTTACGATACGGGCTATTTCACGAGGATTTGGATTTGATGGATAAATGCGACAATATTCCATGACTCTCTGTCAGTTTACTTTATGAAGGTCGTGCCCCATGCGCTCTTTTTTGGTACGCATGTAGGTAAGGTTATAATTATTAGGTGTGATTTCGAGAGGAACGGTCTCCACTATTTCGAGTCCATACCCCTCAAGTCCGACACGTTTCACTGGGTTATTAGTCAGCAAGCGCATCTTGCGAATACCAATCTGGCGGAGAATCTGAGCCCCTACACCATAATCGCGTTCATCGGCTTTGTGCCCGAGTATTATATTGGCATCGACGGTATCAACGCCTTGTTCCTGCAATTTATACGCTCGGATTTTATCCATCAATCCGATATTACGCCCCTCTTGGTTGAGGTATACAACAGCCCCTTTTCCTTCTTGCTCGATGGTCTGCATGGCAAGATGTAATTGATCGCCACACTCACAACGTTGCGAGCCAAAAATATCGCCAGTCATACATGATGAGTGTACACGCACGAGCACCGGCTCATCAGAAGCCCATTCACCTTTGATGAGAGCGACATGCTCCAATCCATTAGAGAGCTGACGGAAAGGGATAAGTCTGAAATGCCCATAAGCCGTAGGCATATCGACTTCAACACCCACCTCTACAAGCGATTCCTGCCGCAAACGATAGGCTATGAGGTCGCGAATAGATATAATTTTGATGCCAAACCGGTGTGATTTCTCTATCAATTGGGGCATACGAGCCATAGTACCATCTTCATTCATAATTTCTATGAGTGCCGCTGCCGGAAACAAGCCGGCAAGGCGCGCCATATCGATAGCGGCTTCGGTGTGACCGGCACGGCGGAGTACCCCTTTATCTTGGGCATACAGCGGATTGATATGGCCGGGACGGCCAAATGTTTCGGGAGTAGAAGCAGGATCGGCAAGAGCACGAATAGTTGCGGCTCTATCATGAGCCGACACACCGGTAGTGCACCCTTCAATCTTGTCGACCGTGACAGTGAATGGGGTACCAAGTATCGAGGTATTTGTTACCACTTGCTTATCGAGAGCAAGTTGAGAACATCGCTCGAGTGTAATCGGCGCACAAAGAACCCCTCTACCCTCTTTAAGCATAAAATTGACCTGTTCGGGCGTAATTTTCTCGGCAGCGACAATAAAATCGCCCTCATTCTCGCGATCTTCATCATCGACAACTATTATAAAATTACCGGCTTTAAAATCCTCAATAGCCTCTTCGATGCTGTTCAACTTTATAACGTCTGTCATATATAGTTTATCTTTTATTTTTCTTTATTTATGTTTTTCGCCCTTTCGGCAATAAGGCGATGTGCAATTTCTATTATCTCCTTATTTGTATTATGCACCACTTGCAGTTCTCGGTGCAACTGTTTCTGCTCCCATATGCCTAATATATATATCGGCAATGTAAGAGGCAAAATCCACATAATAGACCAACCCACAGAGGGAACAGGACAAGGTCGATAGAGGTAGAGATTACGCAATATGGGATAATCCATCAATTTTGTAACAAGAAGGGCGGAACGACAATTCTGCGCTTTTTCTACCAAGTTCTCAATCTCATCGTGCAACTGACGTATCATACCACGATTATATCCTCTTGTCCAATACATTGTAAAAGACTGTGGTTTTACCCCAAGTTGCCCGATAACCTCGACGCATCGAGTATCGAGAAGTGTGAGCATATCAAGTATTTCAGTCGGATATACTTCATCGATGATAACTTCTTTGTGTTCTACTTTGCGAGTTTCGGAACGGCCTATAAGTTTGCGAAAGAAATTCATATAGGCGTCTTTATTGAATACGGCCGAATCGTTCACTGCTTTATATGTAAGGAATATGCCGAGAGCCAACAATACGCCCGAACTGAGCCACATACCTTGCCACACCTCCCAACGCGCGTTGAGAGCCGACTTATATCCGGCATTATCGATAATGTAGTAGAAAATAAACAACAATACAGAAATAACCACCGGCGTACCAAGTCCTCCTTTACGGATAATAGCTCCTAACGGCGCCCCGATAAAGAAGAAAATAAGACATGCAAACGAGAGCGTAAACTTCTTGTGGCGTTCGATTTCATGCCGACGCACAAGTTTTTGCTGCTGTTCGGTGGTGACACTCTTATATTCATACTCTTGTTTCATACTCGATGCACGTCCATGAGCACGACTGAGTATAGTTTCACGCTCTTGCAACGAGGCATTGGCAATGACACTGTCTATGTCGACATAGGCATTATAATCTATCTCGTCCTGCTCTTCGTCGGGTCGCGGCCGCATAGCTCTGTTGTTAGCGCTTTCCACATTGAAATACCCGACCTGCAATTCTTGAGCAATACGTGCACTTACACTGTCGGTGCGACGTGTAAGCGAATCGATGGATTGTGTAAGTTGGTTGATATTTTGACCGATATACTGATTTTGCATCACCCCTTCGTCCATGCGATTGAAATTGGCATCGAACGGTATAAGAATCTCTTTCTGATTGAAAGATTCACGACGATAAGGAATGTTTTTAGAGGTGTTGCGTTGACTGCGCAAGTTCTCAAACGACTCACCACTATATAACGTAAAAAAGAGGTATTGTTTATCGCTGGTAAAATTGAGCTTACCCGAGTCGGCAAGCATTACCATAGCATTATCGAAACCGTCGGAAAAATCATATATCATCAGGTTGTACAACATACCTGTCTCACGATCCTTTGACTTAACCAATAGATTGTATCCGCTGATTTGGTCATAAAATACGCCCTCGGGTATATCCAATTCGGGCGACTTCTGACGTACAGAAAATAACAACGCATACATCTTTACTTGAGCCTTAGGCAAAACGTTGTTTTGGAAAAAGAAAGCACCTATCGCAATAAAGGCCACAGCCACGATAAGGGGCTTCATAGTCTGCCCCAAAGAGATACCGGCGGCCTTAATAGCCAGCAGTTCGAGACGCTCACCAAGATTGCCGAAAGTCATCAACGAGGCCAACAACATCGATAGGGGCAAAGCCATAGGCACTATGGTAAGAGCCGCATAGAAAAACAACTCGGCAAGCACCCCCACTTCGATACCTTTTCCAACCAATTCATCGACATACTTCCACACAAATTGCATGAGAAGTACAAACAAACTGATGAAAAAGGTCATCAGAAACAGCGGCAGAAACGTATTCAGAATGAATAGGTACAGTTTCTTTATAATTGCCATAAGAATAGTAATTCGGAAATACAACAATACGACACCGCAACAAGTCGCTTATACCGCATATATGTCTGCAAAGATAGTAAAAAAAACAGGAGACTACACTATGCTTTCGAACCAAGACGACGACGCAACGTGGCTATCTGCTCATTCCAAAGGTCGATACATTCTTGTTTTTCATCGGGATAGGCAAAATCGATAACTTCGAGAGCCACATCACCGGTCAGCTCCATTACATGGATACGGAACTCGAAATAGGCTTTCGGTTCTTCATCATCTTCCCAATGGAAACGAATGAACACACCACTGCGACAACCTGTCATCAATGCCTTCTGAGGAACTTTAGCCCAATAAAAAGTGAACTCTTTGCCACTGGATTCGACCTTATCGGCAAACCAATGACCCAATCCGTTAGAAGAACTGATATATGTCCACACCGAAGCTGGAGACGCATTTTTCAGATTATATTCGATAGAGACTTTCTCTTTGGTCATAACTATAACATATTGTTTGTGCAAATATAATGATAAAACCGGAATACCATATAACTATCACTACTTAATAATACTAATTTACCATATTTACAACACAATTTCGGTCAAACAGACATTCGAAATCACATATTGTGCATCAAAACTCATGGGAAAGCATTTCTCATAAAATGTATTTTATAAGTTCTATCGAGAAAAAATTCATATCATCAAAGAGAAAGGCTACCTCTCGGCAGCCTATACTCTTTTTTAAACCTTAAATTTAATACTATGAAAAAACATAGTACAAATATATGTTTTATTATTAACACTTGTCAAATTTTTATGTAAAAATCATTAATCAATTAACATAGTTTACACAATCTTCGACACCGATGTTAATAAATTATACGTTTATCGTCGGGAATGAAAAAATTTGTTGAAGAAAAGGAGTTGAAAATCGATGGAATTGCGCCAATAATCGCCTGTATGGCCACCGGGGCGTGTATAATAATCATGCGACACACCTCGACGAAGAAGTTCATCATGCAGTTTGTTATTGACCTCGGCGAAAAAATCTTCGTAACCACAATCGATAATAAGAGCGATATTTTTCTCTTTCAGCCCATCGAGCTGATTGATGACCGTATGGGTATTCCAGCATTCGACATTTTCATTATATTCACCCAAAGATAGTTTCATTTCCCAGTTCCCGGGGAAAGGGCGTATATCCACGCCACCACTGGTGCTGCCGGCTGCGCCAAAAGTCTCGGGGTGACGTATTGCCAACCACAAGGCTCCATGACCACCCATACTCAGACCTGTAATGGCACGTCCCTCACGGCATGCCCGAGTAGCATATTTTTTATCGATATACCGCACTAACTCCACAGCCACAAAAGTTTCAAATTGTGATTCAGGGCGTAACGGACTATCCCAATACCAACTGTTTTCTCCGTCGGGGCAGACAATAATAATACTGTCTCGCGTAGCCACTTCGGACAAGTCGGGACGCAAACGCAGCCACATACCTTCATCACCACCATATCCGTGGAGGAGATACACTACCGAATAAGAATCCTTTTTGTTATAATCGTCAGGCAGAACAATAACACACGGTATATCACGATTCATTTTTTCACTATGAACTTCGGTCTTTATCACACGTGCCTTCACAGAATATACAACGAAGAACAACAGCAATAACAATAGGATTTTTTTCATAATACGAATATTTTATTTTTTTTGCGAAGATAGAAAAAAGGGGACAAAAAGGAGTTATAATTTGAGATTTTTGTCAATAGCAATTATTTTTGCACAAAATAACATTCATCGAAAAATGTCTGACAATAAAAATATATCACACCGTTTGTGCAAATGGTTCGAAATAAACAAACGTCAACTTCCTTGGCGTGAAACCACCGATGCATACCACATATGGGTATCTGAAATTATACTGCAACAGACGCGTGTAGCACAAGGGTATGACTACTATACCCGATTTGTCGAGCGCTTTCCCGATGTTTTTTCATTGGCATCGGCCGACGAAGAGGAGGTCCTGAAATATTGGGAAGGATTGGGCTATTACAGCAGAGCACGCAACATGCATACCGCCGCACGACAAATTGTGGAAAAACATAGCGGTGTATTTCCCAATAACTACTGCGATATTCGCAACCTCAAAGGGGTAGGTGATTACACAGCGGCAGCCATTGCCTCTTTTGCATACGGTCTGTCTCACGCTGTGGTCGACGGAAACGTGTATAGGGTACTGTCACGGCTTTTCGATATAGAGACTCCGATAGATACCGCGGCGGGCAAGAAATTGTTTGACGCATTGGCACATGATATGCTCGACAGACAAAACTCTGCCCGACACAATCAAGCCATGATGGAATTGGGTGCATTGATTTGCACCCCTCGCAACACACTATGCGACAAATGTCCGCTTTCCGACATATGTCTATCGGTCTCCAAAGGTACAATAGAGTCAAGGCCACTCAAAAAGAACAAAACCTCTGTTAAACCACGATATTTCAATTATTTGATTGTACATTGCGGTAACAACACATTCATAAACAAACGCACCCAAGACGATATTTGGCGCAACCTCTACGAATATATATTGATAGAGAGCGACAAAGAGTTAACATTTGAAAGTCTTCAACAACACGAGGAGTATAAACGAGTATTAAGCGATTGTGGCAACATCACCATTCTGTGCCCGACATACTCTGTGCGGCACGCATTGTCGCATCGTACAATATATGCCACATTCCATACGTTACAGGTGGAACGAGAAAATAAACCTTTGGCATCATACCGTCGCATATCTATAAAGGAACTTGACGACATACCTTTTGCGCGCCTTACCGGAATATATCACGAATATATAGCAACGCACGAGCTATAAATCGGTATCAACATCGGGCATCACAAAAAAGCTAAAGTTAACACTGCCGTATGTACGCTTTTGGTCGAAATGTGGTAATGAGGAGAATTCGTAATTTTTGGAATGTTCAAGTACAAATAATGCACCGGGGGCCAACACGTTAGAATTTAGTACCAACGAAGCCACTTCGGCAAAATTTGGCAAATCGTAAGGAGGGTCTGCAAATACAATATCAAATTTTTCGCGACAAGTCGGGACAAAACGAAACACATCGCCCTTAACAGGCATCATCTCTTTTGCGCCCAATTGTTGCGCCACCTTGCGTATAAAGTTATATTGTACCGGATAGTTCTCGACCGAAACCACCCGCGCGCAGCCACGTGAGGCAAATTCGAAACTTACCGCACCGGTACCGGCAAAAAGGTCGAGTGCCCGCAGGCCCTCAAAATCAATTATATTCTGCAAGACATTAAAAAGATTTTCGCGAGCGAAATCGGTCGTAGGGCGAGCTTTGATATTGGTAGGCACATCAAAACGACGACGGCCATATTTTCCACTTATAATGCGCATAATGGTATAGTTACAAGTTCGAATGGAGCATCAATAGTCTCTTTACCGATACGAAAAAGCTGAGATGGGAAAGGATAGGGCAACACCGATCTCACATACTCTTGCAATATCGTCATGAGAGATTGTCGCAAATTCTTATCACCGGTTATATATATACGGTCGCGTTCTTGGTCGAGGCTTAGATGCTTATAGACAGACAACGTGTAATAAGCGATATTTTCGGCGGTATTTGCGTCAAAAACATTTGCCAACAACAGCCGTCCCTGCTTGAAAGCCATCACATATAGCCGACTTCCACTCAAATACAAATATACTTTGGCCTCATTGCCATTGCGACTATGCTGTACAAAATACTCGCACAATGGTGTCAATGGATGCAAAATAATCGGGTTGGAAAAGGTGCGACACAAAAAAGCATACAATTCATGCTCCATACCAAACAACGAATACGCGCCTATCATGGTCATGCTATTATTGACTACGTAATCGGAATGTTCCGGAAAACAATAATCGTAATACGGAAGACAATTTTCTTCATTTGGCTCAATATCTACCGGCACAAAAGTAAACCGATGCGAATCGACCATTATATAGGTACGTGCATACTCATGCAACAATACGGGATTGTCGTAAATAAGATCTTTTATATCATCAACCGACACGCCTTTTGTTTGAGACGTTCTTAGTTTACAACTTTTGAAAGTATCGTCTTCGAGCGGATTGAATGTCGCAAAAAATATTCCGTCATCTTCTATTTTCACCAATAGGTGCAATGCCGCTGTTGATATTGTTTCGTTGGTCTCCATAGATTATTATTTTACACCGGGGGGGACAGAATCACATTCGAGAGCAAATATACAACAAACGAGTGAGAAATATGAAGTGTGCCTCAATATTTTTCACGGCGCGCACGGAACAGATTCATTATTTTACAAAATACGACAAAGAAACAGCCGAGAAATATTGCATAGTATGACCGAGAAAGAAAGCTGTATATATTCTTGGAGTATTCATATATTTTTCTAACTTTGCCCAATAATTAATACGACACATTATGTTAAAAAAAATCAGGGTACTGCTTGCCTCAATCTTTTGGATAGGAATCACATTGCTTTTTCTCGATTTTACAGGGGCAGCACACACTTGGCTCGGTTGGATGGCCAAGATACAATTTTTTCCGGCAATCCTCGCGTTAAATACCGGTACAGTCATCTTACTCGTCGTTTTGACACTCATATTGGGCAGGGTCTACTGCTCTATCATTTGTCCACTCGGCGTGTTGCAAGACATATTCGGATATATGGGTGGTAAAGTCAAAAAAAACAGGTATACCTACTCCCCCGCCAAAAACGTGATGCGCATTACCATACTCCTTATTTTTATATTGCTTTTGGTAATAGGAGCAAATGCCATCGCCTCCATCATAGCCCCGTACAGCGCATACGGACGTATAGCCCAGAATATTCTTGCACCTATATGGCAATGGGGCAATAACCTGTTGGCAATGATAGCCGAGCGTATAGATAGTTACGCCTTCTATGAAACCGAAGTATGGTTACGAAGCCTGCCGACCTTCATCATTGCCGCAGTCACACTTATTACCGTCGGCACAATGGCTTGGCGCAACGGTCGCACATACTGCAATACGATATGTCCCATCGGTACGATATTGGGATTCTTATCGAAATATTCACTTTATAAACCTGTCATTGACACCGAGAAATGCAAAAAATGCACCTTATGCTCTCGCAATTGCAAAAGTTCATGCATCGATATAGAACACTTGACAATAGACCATAGTCGATGCGTAAGTTGTATGAATTGCATCGATGTGTGCAAGCAAGGTGCTATAAAATACACACGCAGCCGTCCAGCCATAATGTCGACACAGAAAAATCAAGAATCAGGCATAAACCGTCGCAAATTTCTCTCACTCGGGACTTTATTGGTCGTAACATCGGCAGTAAAATCACAAGAAAAGAAAGTAGATGGAGGCCTCGCCCCCATTATCGACAAAAAGATTCCGACTCGACACACCCCGATAGTTCCACCCGGAGCAGAAAGTATACGCAATATGTTGAAACACTGCACGGGATGTCAACTTTGCGTATCGGTATGCCCCACAGACGTACTACGACCGAGCAGTGATATTTCATCGCTCATGCAACCCCGTTCGTCATACGAGCGAGGCTATTGTCGACCAGAATGTGTAAAATGCTCCGAGGTTTGTCCCACAGGAGCTATAAAATTCATCGATACAGCCGAAAAATCGGCTACACAAATCGGTCATGCCGTATGGATAAAAGAGAATTGCATACCTATCACCTCCGGCGACAAATGTGGTAATTGCGCCCGTCACTGCCCCACCGAAGCCATCACCATGACTCCCTCGGAAGTCGGAAATCGCAAGTCGCCCCAAATACCCATCATCAATGTAGAGAAATGTATCGGTTGCGGAGCGTGTGAAAATCTATGTCCGGCTCGACCGTTCAGTGCCATATATGTAGAGGGACATGAGCAACATCGTACAATATAATGGTTCAAACAGTGCTTATTTTCTAATAAAACGATTTTATTTCAAATGGACAACAAAGATAAAAACCATATCAGTCGCAGAGATTTTTTGAAACGTTTTGGCCTTGGAGTAGCTGCCACATCTGTAGCTATGACAGGGTGCAAAGAGAATAAAAATCCGTTGCTTGCCGAAAATATTTCATTTGCCGAGCTCCCCAAAGGACAAATGACATATCGCACCTGCCCTACATCGGGCGACAAAGTTTCCCTATTGGGATATGGTTGTATGCGCTGGCCCGAGAAAAAAGACGATAAAGGGGAAAAAGTATTGGACCAAGAAATGATAAACCGCTTAGTAGATGTAGCAATCGCTCACGGAGTAAACTATTTCGATACTTCTCCCGCCTACTGTCGGGGAAAATCAGAAAAAGCCACCGGTATAGCACTTTCGCGATACCCACGCGATTCCTACTACATAGCCACCAAACTATCAAATTTCTCACCTAATACATGGAGCCGCGAAGAATCGCTAAAGATGTATTACAACTCATTCAAAGAGCTACAAGTCGACTACATCGACTACATGTTGCTCCACGGTGTGGGTATGGGCAAAGGTCTTGACGAATTTAATAAACGCTACATCGACAATGGGATACTCGATTTTCTTTTGGAAGAGCGAAAAGCCGGTCGTATTCGCAACCTCGGATTTTCATATCACGGAGACATCAAGGTCTATGATTATCTGCTATCAAACCACGACAAATACAAATGGGACTTTGTACAGATACAACTCAACTATGTCGATTGGCGACACTCAAAAGAGTTGAATCGACGTAACACCGACGCCGAATACCTCTATACCGAACTTGAAAAACGTGGCATACCGGCTATTATTATGGAGCCGTTATTGGGAGGACGGTTATCGAAGGTACACGACCACATAGCCACCAAACTTCGTCAGCGAGAGCCCGGAAACAGTGTCGCCTCATGGGCTTTCCGCTTCGCCGGTACACCCGAAGGTGTGCTTACCGTACTCAGCGGTATGACATACATGGAGCATCTCGAAGACAATCTGCGCACTTACAGTCCGTTAAAGCCTCTCTCCGACGATGAAAAAGAGTTTCTCGAAGATACTGCACAGGCCCTCCTACGCTATCCCACCATACCTTGCAACGATTGCAAATATTGTATGCCCTGCCCTTATGGTATAGATATACCGGGGATATTGCTACATTTTAACAAATGCATCAACGAAGGAGAGATGCCATCATCGTCACAAGATAGTAATTATCGCAAAGCTCGTCGCGCGTTTCTCATAGGCTATGACCGCTCTGTACCACGCTTGCGCCAAGCCGACCATTGCATCGGTTGTGAGCATTGTGTACCTCATTGCCCGCAAAACATAAAAATCCCGCGAGAAATGCAACGCATCAACAATTTTGTGGAAACACTGAAACAGAACAAAGAATTTTAATTACCACACATATGTCGTGCGCCCAATTTACTATCGAACAAAAACAGAAAGCCATTGACCGACTGCATGACGAGCGACTCTCTTGTGTCGTACTGACTGCTTGCGGAGAGACTTTCACGTTCGACAATAAAGGCGTTAAAGATTTGCATAATCTTTATACACGAAATCGCGACATATTACGCGGTGCATTTGTCGCCGACAAAGTGATAGGCAAGGGTGCAGCCGCCATTCTCATCGAGGGCGGTGTGACCGAAGTATACACCGACGTTATCAGCGAGTCCGCTAAAGAATTGATTGACACATCGGCAATTGTCTTACAATACATATTGCTTGTGCCTCAAATCATCAACCGCACCAGTACCGACATATGCCCGATAGAAAAATTATGCAGTCAATGCATCACCGCAAATGATTGTATCCCATTAATCACCCTATTTTTACAACAAACAAAACAATAATCATGACTACTACAACAAAACTTTATTCGCTCGAATACGCCGACATAAAGACGTACATAATGGCAGTTTTATTTGTCGCAGGAAACATAATACTTCCCCAATTGTGTCACCTCATACCCCAGGGAGGACTTATATGGTTGCCCATCTACTTTTTCACACTTGTGGGAGCTTATAAATATGGTTGGCGAGTAGGGTTAATTACCGCCATAGCATCACCTCTTATCAATTCTATCCTATTCGGTATGCCTGCGGTGGGTATGTTGCCCGTCATATTATTGAAGTCTATCATTTTGGCCTTAACAGCAAGCTATTGCGCATATCGCTATAAAAGTGTATCTTTGCTATTGTTTTGCGGTATAATCGTATGCTACCAAACCTTAGGTTCTATCGGTGAATGGATAATTACCGGTAGTCTCTCAGCCGCATTACAAGATATAAAAATAGGAATACCCGGTCTGCTGACACAAATTATTGGCGGGTGGTTTGTTATTAAATACATAATCAAAAGATAATATGTCGACACTGCTTTTTATCGGAGGAATCGGACTCCAAGAAATTCTGATTATAGCCCTTGTTATACTTCTACTCTTCGGTGGCCGTAAAATACCCGAATTGATGAAAGGACTCGGGAAAGGAGTACGTTCATTCAAAGAGGGTATGAACGGAACAGATGAAGACAAAAAAGAAGAGAAAGAGAACAAAGAATGAAATCCGACAAGGAAATTCAATCTTTTTGGGAGCATCTGGACGAACTGCGCGCGGCAATCATAAAAAGCATTGTCGCCGTACTTGTATGCGGTATTGCGGCATTTCTATTCAAAGATACACTCTTTGCCATCATATTTGCGCCCAATGAGAGTGATTTTATCATTTACCGCCTGCTAACAAATCTTTCCGGAGAAAACAACAATCTGCAGCAATTTGCGCCAATACATCTCATCAATACAGGTCTCGCACGACAATTTATAGTACACATAAAAACAGCCATATGTGCAGGCATTATATGTGCGTCGCCATACATATTGTACCAACTCTTTCGCTTTGTATCGCCGGCATTATACATTGACGAACGTCGCTACGCCATACAGGCAGTCGGCAGCGGATATTTATTGTTTGCAATAGGAGCATTGCTCTGCTACTATCTCATTTTCCCACTTACATTTCGTTTTTTAGGCACCTACCAAGTAACCTCCGACGTATCCAATATGATATCTCTCGACTCATACATATCGACCCTGATGACTATGACATTGTCGATAGGCATAGTATTCGAGATACCGATATTGTGCCGTTTTTTTGCACATATCGGGATATTATCGGCTTCATTTATGCGCCAATATCGACGACACGCATTGGTCGTTATTCTTATATTGGCGGCTATCATTACCCCCACTTCCGACATTTTCACTCTCGGTATCGTATCGCTCCCCATGTGGTTGCTATACGAAGTAAGCATTATAATCGTTGCACACATAGAGCACAAACGCATAAAACAGCAATCCGCAATTCAATAAAACACATGTTATTATGACTAAAAAAAAACTTTCTCTCATTTATACGTTACTTACATTAATCGGTATAAACACCTTCACGGCATGTAGCGATGACGAATATACCGACGACTTGGTTATATGCCCCGTATTACCCGCCGACTCGACAGAGGTCGTTGTCCCGCAAGAAACACATTTAATTGCCGACACGGCATTACGCGCCACATTACTCACATTACTGAATACCGACTCTTTGACAACAGAGAATTTAGCGACAATCACCACATTGACTTTGAAGACAAAAAACTATACAACCCTCGAAGGCATTTCGCACCTTGTAAATCTCGATTCATTGACTATCGACAACAATCGTCAGCGAGGTTTTATCGATTTTCCTCATGAAATAGTCGATATGAAAAACCTTACGTATCTCAAAGCTTCGCGTGTATTCAAAGGAGCCTTACCCGATTCGTTGTCGGGTTTTACCTACTTTGCTGCAGGCGACAGCCGCCTCTCGGGAAAGATACCTCCCCGCCTGATGAATCTCGATGCGCCCCGCATACAACTCAGTATAAAAAATGCACGTATTACCGGTATACCGGTAGATATATGGCAAAGACTTTGCGCCGACACCGAAAAATATCAATTGACAAACACCATTACCCCGCAATCAGAGGGCTATTTTATTACGCTATACGACCCCGACAGTCTTACCAACAATACATTTCGCAACAATGGCGATTTTGAATTGTACCAGACTCATAGTAAGGGCAACGGCATCAATATGTTTATTTTATGCGATGGATTCGACCGTACATGCAACGCCATAAACGGTATAGCCGAGAAGGTTATGAAATTCAGCGTAGAGCAGATGTTTGCTATCGAGCCGATGACCTCACTACGCGACTACTTCGATGTCTATCTTTTGTATGTGGAGTCTCCCGAAAAAGGCATGACCTACTCCACTGATTGGTGCGAAACATACGAAAATAAAGTAGAAACCTACTTCAACACCCACCAGCCCAATCTCAGCAGCCGCTACTATCTGTGTGACACCCCTCGCATCATGGAATATATCGAGGAGAATACAGGACTTTCGCCTTTCGGTGGTGTAGTAATGCTTATTGCGCACAATATGATACACGGAGGTTCGGCCGGTATGGAGTATGTACACAACCGCACATCATTCAGCGTATCGACTATCGAAACACAATTTGCCAAAACCATTTGGCACGAGAGCGTAGGGCACTCCATCGGGTGGCTTGCCGATGAATATGTCGACGCAAGCAACAACACGACTGTTCCCGAAGATACGAAGAGATATAATGTATGGGAATTTGACCGCTACGACTACGGACGTAATGTCGCATATACCAACGATACCAGCAAAGTATGGTGGAGCGACTTTATCGGTGACGAACGATACGCCGATGAAGAGATTGGCCTATACGAAGGTGCTCATTATTGGGCCAAAGGTGTATGGCGCGCCACCGACAACAGTATCATGCGCACCTATGACCGCAATCAAACATTCAATGCCCCCTGTCGCGCCATTATATGGAAAGAGGTGATGACTCGCGCATTAGGCAAAGACTTCACATACGATTACGAAGAATTTGTAAGATTTGATATGAAAGAGAGCTATTATCCTCTAAACAAATAGATGACTTTCGGAACAAAAAAGAGGCGCTACAAGGCGTCTCTTTTTTTATTCCAATTGCGCATAACATTAATTACCATCGGGTTTCTCTATCTCGGTAAATGGGCTCAAATCCCACTCAAAAGCCTCGGGTACATCGGGATATGCAGGATTATAAGACTTGAAATCCTTAATATATTTGGCAATACCCAGTTTGTGTTCTTTTATACCCTGCAATACACATTTGGCAATCTGATAAGCTCCATAGGGATTGAAGTGAGTATTATCTTCCAATGCCACAGTTTGTCCCGGAAAAGTATTTGCCGCATAGTGAGCAAACGCCAATTTCGAACGTTCGACACCCAATGTTTCATAAAGGACTTTCGTCATTTCGTTAAGGTCAATCACAGGAATGCCTTCTTCCTCGGCCAGACGACGCATAGCATTGGGATACTCGCCATGTGTGTATTTGATTTTTCCATCGTCACCGAAACTGCGGCGTTGGGTAGGTGTAAAAAAAACCACATTTGCACCTTTTTCGCGGGCTTTTACTATATATTGTTTGAGGCTGTCGTAGAACGAAGTCCATGGACCTTTTCCTTTTCCCTTCTGTTTCTGATCGTTATGACCAAACTCCACAAACACATAATCACCCGCCTTCATCTGCGTGAGCGCTTTATCGAAACGGCGAGCCGCCAAAAATGTATTTGCAGACTCACCACTCTCGGCATAGTTTGCAACAGCCACTTTCTCTGTAAAAAAACGAGGGATCATCTGTCCCCAACTTCCCCACGGCTCATTATCTTGGTCGACTACCGTCGAATTTCCGCACAAAAAAATCGTTATAGGCTTATCGACAGGTTCTATTATCACCTCAGCCACACGAGGACGCGGACCATTAAACTCAAGGGTAAGTTTATCATCCCAATTCAATTTATTTCGCTCCCGAGGTTTTATACGCACCCGCTCGGTATCAGAAATTCTCGTGGTGCGCTTATTTACGTTGAACGTACACTTTATATATTTGCCTGCATCGGTTTTGCATCGTTCAACATATAAACGACGCGACTCACCACGCACAGTAGTCTCTCCCGATCCCTTTTCAGAACCGAGTTTTACCGTCACCTTATAATTTCCATCAGGCACCTGCACCGAAAAGAAAAATGGTGCATTACTATTCATCACGGGAGCCTGTTGCAAATCATAACCATAACCGCGTTCATCGGTATAAAGCATTGAAGCATCAATTGCAATATACCCTTTACGGGCTTTTCCTCCCGTAAAATCAAACTTATACACACTTTGAGCCGAAAGAGTCACAGCGCAAAGAAATAATGGCAATAAGAATCTGATTTTCATATTATAAGATTATATTACAATAAACATATGATTGTATAAGCATCTATTGCTTATATGATTTCGATAGGCAAATATAGTGACAAAAGGGCAAAATATAAAACTTACTTGGATATTTCTACGCATATATCTTTTAATTGAAAGTGAATCATCAAACAGCATATCCGACACAGACAAACATAAGAACAAAACATTGAGACAGTCTCTACATAATTACCCCAAAAGGAGAAACGACAAATAAATCTAAATAAAAGAAAATTTTATCCGATATGTCAATAACAACCTATTATTTTTAAAATACGTATCTTAAAAAATATCAAAGTACGCAATGTTCTATAATATTTTAGTTATCTTTGCATCTAGATTATTCACCAATA
>JAZURX010000043.1:0-17291 GCA_045606385.1 Bacteroidales bacterium
AAAAATTTTTACCCAAATCCCTCAACTCATTGAACATCACATATGTTATAAAACATACTCCTACAAAACTTTTTTTCCACACTCCACGATTAATACCGGATTTTTCTTACCCCCCCAAAAAAAAGAAAAACAACGCAAATACAATATTCGAGCTGTTCTTATAACCATTCCTAATCAACGTGAACGGTATCACATTTTTTGCTTCTTCACTTTTGTCTTACTTTTTATCGGTATATGATAGTAGACGGAATAGGTAAAATCAAAACCGCCATTACGCTTTCCCATACCCGGAATAATCCAAGGACGAGTAGTATCATTGCTTTTGGCACTCAACAACATTTTGTATCGTACCGAAAATCCCATTTTAATTCCCTTATAGAGATTGACACGTATACCGGCCAATGGCTCTATCCACTGCGCACGCGACCTTTCGCCACATATCGAAGCCGTATACTCAGTACCCCAATATCCCGACGGGATAGTAATATCGGTGACATCGTATGAGAAAAACGAAAAACCATACATCAATCCGGCATAAATATAGCCCGGCGCTGTGGTATTGAAATTAAAATTATAAAGCATGCCCAATCTATTATATAATGCAGGTGCTACTTTATAGGTAAAGTTACCATCATCGGGCGTATTGTTTGCCCAGCCGATGCCCACTTCCCACATCGGAAAAAAGCGATTATGGAAATCGGCTTCAAGCGAGACCTGATAATTGGCATACTTCTGACCGAAGGCCGTAACAACAGGCTGAAACAAATCAACCCCGACAATCAAGCCATTGAAAAGAGGATAACGATAGAGCGACCCATCTTCGAGGCGTTGACCTTTACGCTCTTCGCTCAAAGCCGAGAATGACAGAAGACATGCCACCACTACAGCAAACAATTTTCTGAAAAATAGATTATTGAGGCACATAATAGTAAAGACGCACATTTTCCATTTCTTGATTGGTTATCTCATGAGTCATCATCTCGGCTTCTATTATTTGCCACGTAGTATAGTAAAACTCATCTACCACATAATTATATATAGCACCACACTCAGCTTTATCAAACTTTACGTATGCATGATACACAAACGTGAGCGTATCACGTTTATATCGTGGATTGAGATTATGCTGATCGTACCGTATGACATATTGCGTAGTATCTCGGTCGCTACGCAACGTGGCACGAAACGAAGAAATTCTTGCTGTATCGACCAACAGAGAATCGGCCGGCTGCCCTACGCCATATACCGAGACAGAATCGATGGTCACTGCAAAAGTCGAATCTCCAAAAGAATAAAACGACACTGTCATCACACTGCTTTTACTATCGAGACATGCTTCGGTATTGCATGCAATAGGCAGCATAAGCAACAAAATAGCCGCAATGCCCATCAATGGCTTCATTATGATTGAATTTTTATTCACCGGAATCTATATCTTTTTCTATATTATATTGGTTGCGTCCGGGCGCATTACGAGATACGAGTTCCCCTAAGAATCCCGCTATAAACAAGAGTGTTCCCAAAATCATCATCGTAAGCGCAATAAAGAAATAGGGAGAGTCGGTAACAAGACGATAAGGCATATCGTTGGCTAACGCATACAATTTATAGCCGCCAACTGTAATTACTGCAAAAAATCCAAGTATAAACATTACACTGCCCAACAAGCCAAAAAAGTGCATTGGCTTTACAGCAAACTTCGAGAAAAACCACAAAGTCATCAAATCGAGGTATCCATTAACAAATCGATTCAATCCAAATTTTGTGGTGCCGTATTTTCGAGCGCGATGCTGAACTACCTTTTCACCAATCTTGGAAAATCCGGCAGTCTTGGCCAAATAAGGTATATATCGATGCATATCGCCATATACCTCTATATTTTTCACCACCTCCCTACGATATGCTTTCAATCCGCAATTGAAATCATGCAAATATATTCCCGTAACTTTACGAGCCGTCGCATTGAACAATTTTGTAGGAATTGTTTTGGACAGGGGGTCGTATCGTTTTTTCTTCCAACCCGAAACCAAATCGTACCCATCATTCTTTATCATATGATACAATTCGGGGATTTCGTCGGGACTGTCTTGCAAATCGGCATCCATGGTTATCACTACATCGCCCTGCGCACGTCTGAAACCTGTATGCAAAGCCGGCGACTTTCCATAATTACGACGGAATTTAACGCCTTTGAATGAGCTATTATTTCTGCCCAATGCCTCTATCACCTGCCACGACTTATCGGTACTGCCATCATCGACAAACAGGACTTCGTAAGAAAACTTGTTTTCTTCCATTACATGAGCTATCCAGGCTGCCAATTCGGGCAACGATTCCGCTTCATTATATAATGGTACTATTACGGATATATCCATATTTTTATTGTTTTATTCTACTTATAATTCGCACAAAGAACGCTACTATCACAGAAAGTATCGAACCTATAAATACATTGAACCACATAAACGTAAACACCACATCAATAGGTGCAAATCCGACACCACGTTCTATTCCTTGCCTTGCGGCATCGACAAAATCCCCCAATTCGGGAGCATCAGTACTCATCACCTCCAATAAAGCCAACTGTTGCTCAAGCATCGATGGAATCCATGCAGGGTCGAGGTATTCAAAAAACAAATATTGCGCCAATCCGCTTATAAGAGATGAAAAGAAAAAGATGTAAATACCCAACAGCCACAACGTTCCAAAGCCCGACATAGGCTCCTGACGCACATAATGACGCATCGTAAGATATATAATAGCCGGCACAGACACCATCATAGCGGTACCCAACAAATTGGCCACCACAATATACTGCGACCATACTATGCTTACAAACATAAGTACAAAATAAATCCCAGTATATACGCCGTATTCCATCGCATACCGAGTAAGGGTTTTCTTGGGTTGACCTGTCATAAATCTACATTTCTTTACCTTAATAACGTACAAAGGTATTATTTTTACTCAAATTCCGACTTATCCGCAGCTATAAAAACCACCGATTCTCTTATTTTTTGACAAACCAAATGATGATTTCAAAAAAAACACAATCATACAAAAGAATCATTATACTATATATCAACACATTATGAAAAATATTATCATTTTTCGACAAAAAAATCTTGCAGATACAAAAAAAATATCTACTTTTGCACCCGGGTAAGTCCTACACGGCCAGCTCCCTGTCAATCCCCCCAGGGCTTGACCGCAGCAAGGGTAGCAGGTCGTAGCGGCGCGATGTAGATCGCTTACCCCACTTGCCGATATAGCTCAGTTGGCCAGAGCACGTGATTTGTAATCTCGGGGTCGTGGGTTCGAATCCCCCTATCGGCTCAGCAAAAAGCCTGGTGTCTGTAAGACATCGGGCTTTTATATTTATTTGATCAAGCTATGCGCCAACAGAGGAATCGGCGTGCGATATATCTCCAAAAAGTGCTACTACTTCGTGTACGCCAACGAAGGATTTTTTTCGGTGTATCGGTTGCTCTACACAATCGTCGAGACACTTTACCGCAACCACTTGTCGGGATAGGGTATAGAGACTCCTTAGCTAAAATCTCGAGAAATTGATACACTTGATGCTCGTCATAGGGTTTCATAACCAATATACGTAACGTATCGACTACAAGGTCGCAAAGCTTTCGATCGAGACCCTCTTCGAGGTTAGGGTCACATATTGCCTCACGCATACGTTTCAAACCTACTATCACAGTCAAGCGATCATTCATAAGTCGTTTTTGATGATCTTCATCGGGAATATTACTCAAACCCGTTTTACATTCAAAATGGTATCGGTAAAGTGTAATCGGAAGAAATGTCACACTCTCGGCTTTAGCAAAAAGTCGGGTTACAAAATCCTCATCTTCGAGCACGCATTTTTCGAGCAAGCGCACATTGGCCGCCAACAAAAAAGAGCGATTAAAAACATATGCCCACAGTTTTCCTATCAACGGATAACGCGCCATATAAGCCGCGCCCGAAATATCGCGGCAATAAGGCGGAGTTTCAGCATATATCGAAGATCTATTTCCTTGTACATCGACCTTATCACAATCAAACCCTATGATATGATGAGTATATAAGGGCAATAAATTATTGACAAAGCCGGTCAACTGAGCACTTTCGACCACGTCGTCAACATCGACAAACATCACATAGCGCGCACGCGCATAATTCAAGCCCAAATTTCGTGCGCCACCCGGACCGGCCTTGCGACGATGAAAAACCCTAAAATTTTTCAGTTGAGATTCCTTGGCCTGTAACACCGCCAATGAATCATCGGTGGAATTATCATCGACTGCAATTATCTCATATTTTTCGCTCGATAATCCCGATTTTATAATTGAATCGACACACCGTTCGATATAAGCGACACCATTATATACAGGTATTATAATAGATAGTTCAAGCATAACGAATTGTTTTTACGTGGATAAAGAAAAGTTTTACAAATATTCATCATCACCCACAGATATACTATTTATAATAGAAAGACAATTTTTTCGACAACACGAGCAGTACCCTTCACTCCTCGACAAGCCAAACGATACCCCAATCGGCATATTGTATAAAGTAGGAACGAAGACGACACGTGCTTACACACTTCTCGATAAAGACGGAATCCTTCGGCACTTCCTTCCCGGGTATAACTTGCAGCAAGTAATATCCGCTTGTATTCGACACAAGCAAGCATACGTTTCACATCTTTTCGTGCAGAATTTTTTACTACCGAGATAACCGCATCAATTGATGTCTCCCACCACATGGTTCTACTCGAAAAGTCGGGGCCGGTTATCGAATCATCGTGCGAATGTACAACGACAAGCGGCTCTCTCACCGGCATTTTTACCACACGAGGATTTTGTAGAAGCATACGCACACCCAATTCCCAGTCATTCCACCCGAGCAAAGCCTCATTCCACCTACCCGATGTCTCCACCAATGAACGACGTACCACATAGCGTTGCGTCGACAAATAAGAATGAAATATATGTTTATATATAGTTAACTGATTGGGCGCTCCCTTCACACATCGGGTTCCGGCATCATCAATGATTGCAACATCGGTATAAACAATCTCAGCTGTCGGATTTTGTATTATTCGGCTCACATATTTTTCCACTAAATCGGGGCGCATTTCATCATCGGAATCAAAAAACATTACCCACTCCCCTGTTACTTCCTGCATACCCCGATTACGGGTTGCTGCCGCTCCGGGCTTCATTTCCTGACATAGGGTTATTTTGAAATCCTTCGTCTCATTTTTCTCGCGAAACTGTTGCAAACGCAGCCATGTTTCATCAGTAGAATTATTATCGACAAGAACAAGATGCAACGGCCGGTATGTCTGCGCTACGACCGAAGAAAGTGTACGCAACACCAACGAAGCTCGATTATACACCGGTATGATTATCGATATTTCCATAATATTTATCTGTCGGTAAGACGGTTTTTGAGCGACCATAACGAAACTATACATACAATCATAGCCGCGACCATGGCAATCCAGTATGGCAATCTAAGCGCTCCATTACATAGTAACGACACAATAGAACAACCCGCTACTGCACCCGATAATACTACTAAACATGAACGAGAAATCACTATATGATACACCTTATGACACACAATCCACATTATAATTCCATATATAAAGAAATTAAGCATATATGCCACACCGATACCTTGCAATCCCCACCAATAATATCCGATAACATTCAGTATAAAACCTGTAAAATCTGATATAAATTCGGTAATCAAATACAACTTCCCTGCACCTTTAGCCAATAATACAAACCCCATAGCCCAGGAAGTAGCTTTGAATAAAACACCGACCATAGCCCATGAAAAATAGGACTCAACACAGAAAAATTCATCGGTATAAAGTATACGTACTACCCAATCTTGAAACAAAAAGAAGAGTACCACAATGGGAGACAAGATCAATAATGCGGACTCAATCTGCCGCGAAATTTGCCTTCCCATCGCCTTATGGTCATCGCTTACGGTTGCCAACCGAGGGTAAAACTCTGTTGCCATAGCTGCCAATACCAACCCCACATAACGAGTAACTATAGCATAACCGGCCTGATAATAGCCTAATTCGGTCTCACCACCGACTCGGTGTATGAAATTTATAAGCAGGTAGTTGAATAACGTGGTAAGAAACGCGCTTACCGTCATATATACCCCCAAGAGCACCATTGCGCGACCTTTTTCCCACGTCTCATGCATTGTGACTTTACGATCGGTCGAGCGCACTCTATGGCTGAATATTAATACAAAAAATAAGGTAAAAAATGCCGATAACAACAACGACGGGACAATCCCGTCAAAACGAAAAAAGTAGTACAAAGGCAACGAAAGCACCAATGCCGTAAAATTTCCGGCCACACCGGCCACAGAAAGTTGTTTCAATCGCTGTGTTCCTTGTAGAACAGCCTGCTCTCCCGCCAACAACGCATTGAGCAACAAAGCACATGAAAGCCACACATAACCCCATAGATGTGAATCATCTCCAAATGTAAAACGGCTCAACAACGGGGCAGTTGACAACATTACCATAGCCCCCAATAACCCTGCCAACCAACTCCACCGACGTATCACTGACAACACATCTTGCAACGCCAGAGCATCGGAAGAAACCTGCGATACCTCACGCACCGCACTCTGTCTAAGGCCAAAACCCGTCAACGCGCCAATCATCTCTATTGCAGTATTATACAAGCCTATAATGGCTACACCCGCCGGACCAAGCCATACAGCGATACACTTATTTCGTACTATCGAGCACAAAATCGAGAACACCTGAACGCCACCCAACATTCCTGTGGCTTTCACGATACGACGATACATCGATGCAGACTCTGATTGCGCCATATTATACTTTCAATTCATACGTTTCATATATCACAGCTCTACCACCAAAACCCTCTTTCTGGGCAATTAAACCTTCATTGAGATAGTGTCCACCAGCTTCGTTGGAAGTACCGAAATCAAAATATTTGTAACCGATATATCGCTCGGTAAGCAGATATGAAAACAACAAGTCGAGTACCGAGAGTTCCTTCCCGCGCTCATCGGCCGAAATGTATTGTACTCGCACGCATTTTCCACATTCATACACGACGGTTCCACCCAAAATTTCGTTATCCTGTTTTGCCACAAAAAGACGAATATTTTCGGGAAATAACGAACTCAATTTTATGATTTCCTCGAGAGAATGTACAGGAGTGGCACTATATCGGGTTTGCAAATTTTGTATCAGTACTGTCCAAAAATGAGAATAATCATCACTTTCGGCAATAACGATCCCTGCACGCTGAGCTTTTCGCGCCCCCCTACGACGCAACTCACTCATACGAATAGGCATAGACATATCGACAACCGTCGCCACATTGCATACAAGTTGTGTGGCTCCATGCCTGAAAAGGGCATACCGTGCCTCATCGGCCGGATACTTTTGTAAATGATATGGGACACACTTATATATCATGCCCACAAAGCCCTCCTTACGCAGATATTCCACCAGCATATCAAATATAGCCAAAACCCGCGATTGAGTAGCATCGACAGAGAGTACAAGACCACCATAAGTAAGACCGCCATGCGAATATAGGACATCACCATCACGATGCGCCGGCAAGACAGCAATCAATTTATCTCCATAAAAGAAACATAAAGAGTAATCGACAAACCGATGCGCATGATATTCCATATAATCTCGGCGAAAAAGGAATGTTCCATTACGCGACTCATCGACCAATGCGTCCCATCTTTCACGCATTTCGACACAATATCGAACTATCGTTATCTGCTTCATTGTTTCAGCCATGATTCAGGATTCAAAGTCACCTCATTTTTACGCAATTGAAAATGCAATACCGTACGATTATCTTCTTCGGGGTCTGAATATATAAGACCTATATCTTGCCTTGTATTCACCTTGTCGCCTTTCTTTACATATATTTTGCACAAATTGGAATATACCGTCAGATATTCACCATGGCGCACAATGACTGTTGTATTATACCCGGGAACCACAAAGACAGCCGTCACCTCGCCATCAAATACTGCTCGGGCATTTGTCCCGGGAGTAGTTTGCATATCAATTCCCTGATTATTTATTTTCACATATTTAAGGTCGGGGTGTTGCTGTGTTCCAAATCGCGATATGATACGATAACGCCCCGATAGCGGAGTTGGCAATTTACCCCTATTCTGAGCGAAATTACGAGATAGAGCCACTTCGTCTTGCGACATTTTATATCCCTGTGGAGTTGTCGAAGACTTTGCTCCCGATTGCTTTTTTGCCACTTGAGCAGCTTTTCGAGCCTCTTCTTGTATAACCTCCTGGATACGACGAGCTAATTCATCTGCTTGTTTCTGATGTTTTGCCAATGCTTGTTTCAGTGTTTTTTCTTTCTTTTTGAGTCCCGCCACAAGCGTCTGCTGTTGCTTTTTCTGTTGCGATAGTTTTTGTGATGCACGAGTACGTTGCCCAAGCACTTTGTTACGTTCGCCAAGCAACATGGTCAACGTATCACGTTGATATGCGAGTTCATCTCGCTGTTGCACAATATCTTTGGCCTCCTGCTTTCGCCACGCAGAAAATTCTTGCAAATATCTGAAACGGCGATAAGCCTGCTCGAGTGATGCCGCCGAAAAAATAAACATCAGAGCATCGTAATGACTGTCGGGACGCACGACCATCGACTGTATGGCCTTGGCATAACTCTTTTTCTTCGCTTCCAAATCTTGCTCCATTTTTTTTATGGTAGCTGTCAACGCCTGCTCACGAGAAATTATAGCAGTCACTTCTTTGTTCAAAGCAGAAATACTATCGTTCATTTGAGAAATCTCTGTCGATATTGTTTCGAGTTTATGCAAAGCTCGTATCTGAGACTTTTGTGTATTGGAAAGTTGGGTATTCGTGTTTTTTATATTCTTCAACGCCTCACTTTGTTGTTGTTTGAGCTTACTCACCGACTGTGCATAACCATCATAGGTATAGGTTATACCCAATAGTAGCAAAAAGGATAAGAGAATATAATGTTTCATAAGATTTATATTTTTCACATAATCGCTCTCACCATCGAAATAATATCACTCTTTGTGTAACGCGATGACACTACATATGAAAATTTTTGCGGCGTATTCCACTCCGGGGTTATATTATCAAATGTAACCACCACTTTTTGAGGAAATATCCCTTCCAAAATCCAACCCATACATTGCGGATATAACATATTTCCCGACAAACAATAATCAAGATATTTACACATCAATCGCTGTGCGCCCATGGGGGTCGACATCGTAGTACTTTCAACACAAGCTCGCTTATCACTTACAAACAGATAATCAACAGCCGGACGCTCCGGAGAATACTTATAATAATAGGCTTTATCATCTTCGGATATTATAAAGCGCCGTATATCCTCCGCTGTTGTTTTACCACCGGGCAGGAAAGGCGCTGTCAACAGCATCGACTGTAGTGATGCAAACGATATCTCAAACGGAATCTCTCGCTGCACCTTAGCCAAAGACTCACTCATATATTTCTTATGAAAACGGTCAATCACATAGACACTATCAAGAGTTATCGCCACACGGCACAATTCCACTCCCACGATTGCCGGCAACACCGAAATCTGTATTATTTCATCTTTGCGCCAACGTATTTGCAAGCGCCCTTTCATCGTATTTTCGCCTACCGTTATATACCCTACAGCTTTAATAAAAGCCGATGTGTCGCAATCGTGTCGGGTGAGGGACTCAACAAAAGCACCTTGAGGTGTATCAACCGACCATACATACGTAGAATTCTCCTCTACTTTTTTTGTCCGGCAACCCACCAATACCAGCAACGACAGCAACAATATTATTCTATATCTGCTCATTCCGCAATATATTTTTTATGGGCAATTTTTTGTCTTAATATTTCAGAGCCGCCCCCGACGTCATCAGCTTTTTCCCACCATTCGACAGCTTCATCTATTTGACCGATTACAGCCAATATATCGCCATAATGTTCATACATTTCAGCACTTATCTCAGTGGCATTATCCAATGCCTTTTTGATGTATATGCGAGCCAACGAATAGCGTTGCTGTTTGAAATATATCCATGCATAAGTATCGAGGTAAGTAGCATTATCAGGAAATGCTTTTATTGTCTCGCCACTCATACGTTCGGCCTTATCCAAATCTCGGCCTTGCAATGCCAAGTAATAGCTATAATTATTCAAAAGTTCATAATCTTTAGGATTCAATTTCAAGGCCTGCTCATAGAATGTAAATGCCTCATCGTACATTTGTTGTAAATATCTTATATTCCCGAGCATAGAATACTTTTCGGCACGAAATAAGGGGTCGCTATATATTTCGGGAATCGAATCACATATAGCAAGAGTTTCTTCTGCAGAGGAGTAATTGCCTTGTAACATCTGAGCCGACGCTGCAATCAGATAATATCGGCCTTTTGTCGGAGTATCGCCAATCGCTCGACGCGCAAGTGTATATATCGCCTCATAATCGTTATTTTTAGAATATACATCCAACAACTCATACATCGTCTCCTCATCAAAGAAAATATCTATCGCCACCTCATAATGGCGACAGGCAACAAGCGTATCGCCGAGCAGCATCATGGTTGCACCATACAACTTATGCAAATCATGCTCTCCGGGATACATTTCACACATCTCAAAAAATTTACTATTTATATACTCTTTGTCATCAGGTATCATCTCCAATACATTCGACAGGACCGAGATTTTGGCACTCAGCGATACGTCGGTATGATGTATTATCGCATCAAGTTGATTTTTATATGCATTCCTATCATTTCGACGGGTGTAATAATCGAGCAACGCCATCTGCAACGATATACTTTCTGGATCTACAGCTTGCGCACGCATATATGTATTCCACGCATCATCGTACCGCTGAGCATCGAGATAGAGATTTCCCAATAACAACACATAAGATGTATTACGTGGTTGCGAAACTATCAGTCGCTCCATCTCCTCATAAGTACGCTCTTTTTGTTGCATAATGAGATATATGCGGGCTTTCTGTAAAATAGTAGTTTCGGTCGCTCCATAATGCAATTCAAAGTCGGAATACGCATCAAGAGCCTTCTGTGGCTCTCCTTTTTGCAAACATACCTCGGCATATCTGTCGATAATATCTATTTCAGCCGGCTTACCTGCCAACATATCGGCATACATTTTCTGGGCAGTATCATAGTCGCGCACTTGCCGAGCCACTTCAGCCGCCGAAAAAATATACCAATAATTCGTCGGATCATATTTTACCGCTTGCAACAACGAATTATACCCTTTTTCAGGAACTTGCAACTGGAAATAATAGGGGGCGATTTCGGAATAGGCAGCCGCAAATGTAGAATCAAGAGCCAAAGCATGCTGCAACAAATCAAAAACATCATTTTTACGTCCTTCCCCTTTGAGTCGCATTGCTTCATAATATACATACCTCGCCTTGGCCGAGTCCGAAGGCAACACATCATGCGTTGTCACACCGAAACATGGCAACCATAAAAGGACCAGAATTGCTATGTATATCATTCTTTTCATCCGACCAGAACTATCTTCTCCGATGTTGTGCTACGTATTTTTTCGTTTTCGAATATTTCAAAAAATCGTCTACTTATTACACGCCGGTATGACCAAATCCTCCTGATCCTCGTTCGGTTTCATCAAGAACATCTGTCTCGACCCAACATACGCGACTATGCTGAGCAACGACCATTTGGCATATACGTTCACCATCGGTAATTACAAAGTCTTCTGCCGACAGATTGATAAGAATCACTCCTATTTCACCTCTATAATCGGCATCTATTGTTCCTGGAGTATTCAATAAAGTAATACCTTTTTTCAAAGCCAAACCACTTCTCGGGCGCAATTGTGCTTCATATCCGACCGGAAGTTCTATAAACAATCCTGTAGGTACAAGAATACGTTGCATCGGTTTCAGTACAATAGGTCCATCGATATTGGCACGAATATCCATTCCTGCCGACTGCGGTGTCTCATATGTCGGTAATTGATGACGCGAACGGTTGATTATTTTCACTTTTGTATCCATATTATTTGCGATTTTTCTCATTAAAACGGTTTTACCGGCGAAAATAACGAAAATAGACGAAAAATATCCCCTATTCTCCCATTTTTTGTTCACAAATCACAACTTTAAGGCAAAATTAGCATGATAAAATAAGAATTTCTATCTTTGCGGTAAACTGCAAACAGACACTACACTCGTTGCAAAAATAATAATATGTCGACAATAACAATGAATTGGGACTCCTTGTTATCACCCAAACGTTTTGGTTTGGAGCGATACCACGACGCCCATGAACATACACGCACTGACTTCCAGCGCGACTACGATCGTCTCGTGTTTTCCGCACCTTTCCGCCGGTTACAAAACAAAACACAAGTATTCCCCTTGCCTGGCAGCATATTTGTACACAACAGGCTGACTCACAGCCTCGAAGTTTCATGTGTAGGACGATCTTTGGGAAATAACATTTCTGCCGTTCTTTTCGATAAATACAAGGACGAAGAGTGGGCATATAAATTCAATGGAATGGGATCTATTGTAGCTGCGGCATGCCTGGCTCACGATTTGGGGAACCCTCCATTCGGGCACTCAGGCGAAAAGGCAATCGCGACCTACTTTTCCGAGGGAAAAGGTATGCAACTGCAAACAAGGCTGAATTTGAGCAATGATGAATGGAAAGATCTTACTCACTTCGAAGGAAATGCCAATGCATTCCGTCTACTTACCCACCAATTCAAAGGGCGTCGCGAAGGTGGTTTTGTCATGACCTACTCCACACTCGCTTCCATCGTAAAATATCCCTACGAATCGACACTTGCCGGCGATAAAGGGAAATTGGGTTTTTTTACTTCCGAACGTGACGATTTTGTACGTATTGCAGATGAATTAGGCTTAATTCGCATTTCCGATACCGGTGTACGATATTGCCGACACCCGCTGGTATTCCTCGTCGAAGCTGCCGATGACATTTGTTATCAAATCATGGATATCGAAGATGCTCACAAACTTAAAATACTTACCACAAGCGAAGTCGAAGAATTATTCCTAAATTTCTTCGAAAGCAATCGGCGTACAAAAATAGAAGAAAATTTAAGGCTTGTTTCAGACACAAACGAACAAGTTGCCTACCTGCGTTCTTGCGTTATAGGGAAACTTGTCGATGAATGTTCCCGTATCTTTGTCGCACTCGAAGAAGAACTACTCAAAGGTGAATTAAATGGTGCACTGATAGAAAAAATCAACGATACGCCCCGCAACGCTTACAAGCGATGCGCCGAAATAGCATGGAAAAAAATATATAAATCGTCCGATGTCCTTGATATAGAATTGGCCGGTAATCGCATTATCACCGTACTACTCGAGAAACTCATCGACGCCGTATTACACCCAGAAAAAGCCTATTCACAACTTTTACTCAACAAAGTTCCGAGCCAATATGAAATGAGAAGTGAAAAGGTTTTCACCCGCATACAGGCCGTTCTCGATTACATATCGGGAATGACCGACGTATATGCCCTCGATCTATATCGTAAAATCAACGGCATGAGCCTGCCCGCCTTATAACATATGAAACAAGTATTACATCTGTTATTGTTATTTTTCGCCACGCTACCGGTTTCTGCAACGCACTACACCATAGAAACAATCCCCAATGTACAAAAGGCGAATATACACCGATTTGTATCCAATCCCGACGGTATTCTCGATGCCAATACCCAACATTATCTCAATACCCGTATCGACTCTTTGAGACAACGTACATCGGCCGAGATAGCGGTTGTAGTTGTAAATTCTATCGGTACCGAAAGTATCGAAACATTTGCCACGCAATTATTTGCTGCTTGGGGTATCGGAAAGAAAGAAAATGACAACGGTCTGCTCGTTCTTTTTGTCCTCGACCAACGGAAAATTCGATTTGAAACAGGCTATGGTATCGAAGGGATATTAACCGATGCATTGTGTAAACGCATACAGACTCGCGATATGCTACCTGCATTCAGGCAAGGCGACTACGCTACAGGTTTACGCACAGGTATCGACAATATATGTCAAATCATAGAACAGCCCGAATACCGAGACGAAGTGTTCGTGACATCTTCCGCATCAGATGAAGGCTCTATGAGTACTATCCAAATATACATCATTATTTCTCTTATACTATCTTTCCTACTACTTTCAATGGTACAACCATGGCGCACTGCAAAAGATCCCGTCTTACAATACAGAGCATATGAGTCGCAACGCACGACGCTGATACTTATGGCGATTATCTTCCCTATGTTCAATCTCATTACACTTTTATACATAATGTTGCGTATGCGAAACCTACGTAACAAAAATCGCACATGCGAAAATTGTGGACACAGAATGCATAAACTCAACGAAGTTGAAGACAATAAATTTCTTAATGAACGCGAGAATGCCGAGGAGATTCTCAATTCCGTCGACTACGATGTATGGCTGTGCGACAAATGCGGAATGACCGAGATTTTTGCATTCCCCAACAAACATTCGCATTACGCAGTATGCCCCAAATGTGGCACTCGCGCTTATGCGCTCGAAAGCGACCAAGTACTGCGTCCTTCGACCCACATGCACGATGGAACAGGGAAAAAAACGTACCATTGCAAACATTGTCATCATCGAGATTTCGTCTTATATTCCATTCCTATGCTCATCACACCGATTATCATCGGAGGTGGGGGTGGCAATCACAGAGGTGGGGGCTTCGGAGGAGGTTCGTTTGGTGGAGGTTTTGGGGGTGGACTATCAGGCGGAGGAGGTGCCACATCGGGTTGGTAAAAATAGTCATTTTGTCATTTTTTGTATTGATTTTACAGATAAAAGATATATCTTTGCAGAAAATAAAATCAACAATTTATAAAAAAGGACAAAATGGCTCACAATAAAAGTTGCGTCGGAGAGAAAATCCGTAATTACAGAAACGACAAGAAAATCACCCAAGAAAATCTTGCCGAACAAGCAGGCATAAGTATCGAGCAACTCAATCTGATTGAGAACAATACAGACCTGCCGGCTCTATCGGTCTTATTGAAAATCGCCCGTGCTTTAGGTGTGAGACTGGGAACTTTTCTCGATGATCAAAACGACTTGGGCCCAGCGCAGGCAAGTATCGAGAACGCCCCTATCAGTTTCTCAACCAATACTACGCACACTCCGACTCATATGAACTATCACTCCTTGGCGCGTACCAAAGCCAATCGACATATGGAGCCCTTTTTCATTGAAATTGCCCCTGTCGATACCAACGAGTACGAATTATCATCACATGAAGGCGAAGAATTTATTCTTGTGACAGAAGGTGCCATCGAAATTACTTACGGAAACAGAAACTACGTTCTGCAAAAAGGGGAAAGCCTATATTACGACTCTATCGTACCCCACCACGTCCATGCCCACAACAGCCAATCGGCAAAAGTTTTGGCCGTAGTATATGTTCCCGCTTAACAACCAACGTCACCATGCAATTATTTGAAAAGACATTGGGTGAATGGCTTGAATATTGGGCTGAAAAGACACCCGACAAAGAATTTATTGTTTATTCCGACAGAGATTTACGATTCACCTACAAAGAATTTGACAAGCGCGTCAACGAGCTGGCAAAAGGACTTCTATCCATAGGGGTTACTACCGGTTCGCACGTAGGCATATGGGCTACAAATGTACCCGACTGGCTCACATTCCTTTTTGCTTCGGCAAAGATAGGTGCCGTACTTGTGACCGTAAATACCAATTACAAGCAACACGAACTCGAGTATCTTGTCGATAATGCCGACCTGCATACCCTCTGCATTTCAAATGGGACATTCGATAGCGACTATGTAGAAATGGCCTACGCCATGTTGCCAGAATTGCGTACATCACAACGCGGTAATATGAAAAGCGAACGATTTCCGAACCTCAAAAATGTAATTTACATAGGTCAAGAAAAACATCGGGGCATGTACAATACCGCCGAATTGCTATTACTGGGACAAATGCAAGACGACAGCGCACTCGAAGCTCGTCGCGACAAATTCGACTGCTTCGATGTAGTGAATATGCAATACACGTCGGGCACGACCGGTTTTCCAAAAGGGGTAATGCTCACTCATCACAACATCACAAACAATGGTTACAGCATCGGGCAATGTATGAAATTCTCTGAGACAGACCGTGTATGCCTACCGGTACCTCTATTCCACTGTTTCGGCATAGTTCTCGGTATGATGGCCATCATTACCAACGGGGCATGTGCCGTAATGCTCGAGCGTTTCGATCCGTTGGTGGTGCTTGCCTCCGTACACAAAGAGCGTTGTACTGCCCTCTATGGTGTCCCCACAATGTTCATTGCAGAGCTCAATCACCCCATGTTCTCCATGTTCGACCTTTCATCGCTTCGCACCGGAATCATGGCCGGATCGCTCTGTCCCGAATGGCTCATGCGTGAGGTAATGGACAAAATGTACATGACCGAAATTACCAGCGTCTACGGCCTTACCGAGACCTCTCCGGGCATGACGCAAAGCAAGGTCGACGACTCGCTTGAGGTACGTGCCACAACAGTCGGCAGCCCACTCCCCGAGATAGATGTCAAAGTAATTGATCCCGAGACTCTCGAAGAGTGCCCTGTAGGCGTACAGGGCGAGATGTGCTGCAAAGGGTACAACATCATGAAAGGATATTACAAAATGCCTGAAGCCACCGCCGAAATCATCGACAAAAACGGATACTTGCACTCGGGTGACCTCGGTGTGAAAACCCCCGAAGGAAACTTTAAAATCACGGGGCGCATCAAAGATATGATTATTCGTGGCGGTGAGAACATATACCCTCGCGAAATCGAAGAGTTCCTTTACAAAATGCCCCAAATAAGCGATGTGCAAGTCGCTGCCGTACCTTCGCGAAAATATGGCGAAGAGGTCGGTGCATTTATCATTCTCAAAGAAGGTGTCTCACTCGAAGAGTCTGATGTAAAAGATTTCTGTAAAGGGAAAATTTCTCGTCATAAAATTCCTAAATATGTATTTTTTATTGAACAGTTCCCTCTCACCGGCAGTGGAAAAATACAAAAATACAAACTCAAAGAATTGGGACTATCGCTACTCGAAGCACAAGGCATCACACCCTCATAATTATTCTTTATTGCCGAATTATTGATGTCCCTATAAAGTTTTTTGTAGGATAAAACGAGGGCAG
>JAZURX010000044.1:0-12325 GCA_045606385.1 Bacteroidales bacterium
GATAATGAGATATTATTCTTTCGTTATTTCTATAAGTATATCATATTTGCATGGCAATGAATTAATATGTAATTTTGTGCCTTAATTGATGGTTTTGACTCTCGATAATATTTCTCGATGCATAAAAAGATTATTTTGTTACTTATATATATGTTCGTGCCTATCATTACATGGGCATATCAATTTCGTGATGGTTGCATTACATACGAAATATTATCTCAGTCGGAATATCAGGTGGCGGTTACCTCTGGTGGAACATCTCGATACTATAATGGCGAAATAATTATACCCGAAACAGTTACACATCGTGGACATATATATGATGTGGTAGGTATTACATCTCAAGCATTCAAAGGAAGTGATTCTATTACATCGATAACTATACCGCCTTCGGTTGTATTCATAGGCGATTCAGCTTTTTTGGGGTGTACCGGATTGAAATACATGATAATATCCGATTCCGATAAACCTTTGAAGTTGGGGTGCAACAAATATACCGGTGTAACGGCTGGTCAGGCTATTTTTCATGACTCACCGCTCGAAACCGTATATATCGGGCGTGAATTGCTGTACGAAACAGGATTCTTCTACGGATATTCGCCCTTTTATAAAAAAAATAAATTAACCTTTGTCGTTGTTGGCGATTGCGTACAAGAAATAGAATCTCGCGCCTTTTATGGGTGCGGTGATTTGCAATCGATTACAATAGGTGCAGCGGTAAAAAAGGTTGGTAATTACGCCTTCTTTGGCTGTAAATCTCTCAATGAACTTACTATTAAAGAGGGTGAATTGCCTCTTGAAATTGGTGTCAACGGGCAGAAACAAAATTTATTTTATGATGCACCTGTCGAGAATCTTTATTTGGGAAGGACGTTGCTGTACAACGAGAGTTCATTGCCATCGAATAATCCCTTTCGCAAAAAAGAAACGTTGCGTATGTTGACGATAGGTGATTCTGTCGTTCACATATCTCCATATATGTTTGCCGGGTGTAGTTCTATAAAATCTTTGACCATCAAAGGTGGTGTGCGATCGATAGGTAATGGTGCTTTTGAAGGGTGTACGATGTTGCAGGAATTATATTTTTCCGATGCAGATTCTATTTTAGTCGTTGGGTGCAATAAGCACGAAAATTCGACTATGGGACAAGGCCTGTTTCATGATTCTCCTTTACGAACGCTCTATCTTGGTCGTACTCTCGATTTTTCTACCAGCTATTTCGATGGCTATTCACCTTTTTATAATTCTGCTCGTCTTGAAGTTGTTACTATTGGAGAAAAAGTGCGACATTTAGGAGATCGGCTCTTTTGGGGGTGCAAACATCTTTCTACGGTGACTATTGGTGGAAGAGTAGAGGCGGTAGGCAATTATGTGTTTAAAGAGTGTGAAAAACTCTCGCGAGTTGTGTTCTGCGATGGTGCCACACCTCTATATTTGGGCTATAATAAGGTAATGAAAGGAGGAATAGGACAATCGATTTTTTCCGATTGTCGTTTGCAATCATTGTATATCGGACGTTCGCTTACATACAATGTAAGTCGTTTTTATGGATTCTCTCCCTTTTACAAACAGGAGTCGCTATCATCTGTCTCATTGACTTCTTCGGTTTCTTATTTGGCACAAAATCTATTCTATGGCTGTTCATCTCTTACTGCACTGACTATCCCATCATCGGTCGAAACAATTGAAAACAATGTATTTATAGGTACATCTCTGCAATCGATTACTATTGAAGATGCATCTGCAACACTTAATCTCGGTTATAATCTTTTGTCTGTCAATGAAAATTGTGGGCTATTTCATGAGTTGCCTCTCAAACATCTTTATATCGGTCGTCCTACACATTTCACGCGTCATGCCGCTTTTGCTTTTCTTCCCAATCTCGAGTCTGTAGAGATTGGCGGTGGTGTAAAAGCGATTTCTGACGAAATGTTTCTCGATTGTGTTGCATTACAATCGCTTACCATAGGCGAGGCAGTAGAGTATGTAGGAAATTGTTTTGTAAAAGGTTGTGTTTCTCTGTCTCAGGTACTGTTTTCCGATGGCGATTTACCGCTCATATTGGGTTATAATGAGTATAAACCCGGAGGGGTGGGACGTTCATTGTTTTATGGTAATCCTATACGTACACTATACATAGGTCGCGAGTTGCGTTACCCCGATACATTGCCTTATGGGTATTCCCCTTTTTACCGTATGAATTCGCTTATCGATGTAACGATTGGTAAGACCGTTACATCTGTCGGACCACGTCTGTTTTACGGGTGTAAAAACCTTGAAAAACTATCCATAGAAGGTGTACTCACACAGACGGGTATCTATGCATTTTATGGTTGTCCGGCGACAAAAAAATGATATGGATTTGTGTGTATACGAGATTTGTAGTCTATCACTTATTTTTTGAAAACTTTTATCGCTACTATTTTGTTTGGAAAACGAGGAGTTCCGGAGTTTTTTTGGAGACCTTATAATTAAGTTCTAAATTTCTAAATAGTAATGTGATGAAACGGATATTGCTTACTCTATGCCTTGTTGGCTCTATTATGGCTGTTTCGGCCCAATCATTCAATCGAAAAGAGGTAAAAGCCATTCAAAAATTTTTACAACAACCTTCGGCAGAAAAAGGACTCAACAGTCAACAATTTCGAAACCTCAACATCAATGACCCGACCACTTGGGAAGGGGTGACATGGGATAATGGTCGTGTGAAAGCAATTGAATGGCGTGGTAAAAATCTCGCAGGGGTACTTTCTGTCGATAATTTTACCTCTTTACAAAAACTTGATATATCACGCAATCATATTTCAGAATTATCGGCAGCCGACTGTTCGGCTCTCATGGTAATTGAAGCAGTACGCAATCGTCTTGTGAAAATAAATTTATCGGGATGTTCTGCTTTGCACACGCTCAATCTTTCACGTAATCGTTTGGCCGATATCGATCTCACTTCTTCTCAAGATATTACTACACTCGATTGCTCCGGAAATCTGTTTGTAGAGTTCTCTATTACTCATGCCGATAAGTTGCAGTCTCTCAATGTACAAAACTGTCATCTCGAAACCTTATTGGTCGATAGTTGTACACAACTTCAAAGTTTGTATTGTGGCTACAATCAACTTAATACGTTGCTCCTTGTCGATCTTCCGACACTCGAAATGCTGAACATTGACAACAACCGTATCTCGCAATTCTATGTCGATGGGCAGAAAAATCTTTCATATTTCTCGTGTAGCGGAAATTATATGAAGTCGTTGATTCTTACAAATTGTCCTTCGCTTTCTGATGTTTATTGTTCTGACAATAACCTTTCTGAACTTGACCTCACCGGTTCGGATAATCTTACAACAGTCAATTGTTCCAACAATAGTCTTTCACGTCTCGATTTGAGCAATCGGCAGATGTTGCAACGTGTGAATGCTTCACAAAATCAGTTGACATACATTGATGTATCCTATTGTCCAAATCTCATGTATCTCAACTTCCGTTATAATCCCTATGTTTCGCTCTATGCCGCCGGTGATTTCAACCTGCAAATGATAGCAGGTATCTGGGGTTATTAATATGGTTTCAATATGCCCCATTTTTTGCTTTGACCGTTATAGATAATGTGTTAAAATTTTAATACTGTAGGGGGTGTTCCGGCCAATTATCCATTTTACGATCTTGTAGAAGATTCATCTTACTCAGGCCGGTTTCGAGCCATACGATCATTTCTCCACGTCCGCGGTGTGCCCAGGCGTAATAGGGGATAAGAATGAGACTGCCGTCGGCGGTCTCTATTTTTCCATCGTTGTTGTATCGAATTATCTGCATATTGTTGAGTTTTAATTCTACAATACCATGTAATTTGTCCGCGGAGAATGTCTCGTTTATGGTGGTCTGTTTGTTGATTATCATATTCGAAAGAGCCCCTTTGTTGTCGCACCATTCGGCGCAGTACACGATGGGGCCTCTCTCTATGGCTATACGCCCACGGTTGGCATCAACTCGGGGGTGTGCTACCGCATATCGTGGTGTCATTTCGAATGATATGTCTACTTTATCGCCCTTTTTCCATGCCCGTGTGATACAAAGATAGCCTTTTTGCAGATTACCACTGACGACTTCTCCATTTACACGAGCTGTGTAATGTACTTCCTTTTTCTGTGCGTATGAGCATAATTCATTATCGAGATAGCGATAGAGGTCGCTCGGGAGGGGACGGTTTTGTACCCAACCCGGTACACGTATCATGAGTGTGAAACTTTTTTTCTTACGAGGATTAACCTCTATTCTTACATCACCTTCCCATGGATAATTACTTTGCTGTTCGATTGTTATAGGGGAGCCATCGAGCATTATTTGCGCCTTGTTGGCGACAAAAAGGTTCACGTATAGGCTATCGGCTCGTGATGCATACACGTATCCGGGAAGTGAGGGAATAAATCGGCTTATGTTCGACGGACAGCATGCGCAACCAAACCATGCTTGGCGTTCGTGGGTTCCATCTGAAGCTAACGGATTGGGGTAAAAAAAGTGTCCTCCATCAAGTGATACACCGGCAATCAAACCATTGTAAAGTGTCCGTTCGAGTACATCATAATATTTGGCATTGCCATGCAGTAAGAACATACGGTAATTCATATACACGTGTCCTATCGAGGCACAAGTTTCACAGTAGGCGGTATGGTTAGGCAGTACGTAGTTGTGGCCGAAGGCCTCTCCGCGAGATGTTGCGCCAATACCACCGGTAATATATAGTTTTTTCGATACGATATTTTCCCATATACGGTCTATGGCATCGATATAACTGCTATCACCGGTGAGAGCAGCCACATCTGCCATTCCCGAATACATGTACATGGCTCGAACAGCGTGTCCTACCGCCTCGTCTTGCATCGTTACAGGTTTATGAGCCTGACTATATTCGTCTCGACGAGTTGTCTTGCCTCGCATATCCAAGAAAAATTTGGCTTGATCGAGGTATCTGCGTTCGCCCGTCAATACATACAATTTGGCCAGAGCCATTTCTGCAATCTGGTGTCCCGGTACAGCGATCTTTTGACCTTTGTTACTACCTATTTCACGACATACACAGTCGGCATATCGTGTAGCTATATCGAGAAATTTACGACTTCCTGTGGCTTGATAATGCGCGATGGCACCTTCGATCATATGCCCGAGATTATAAAATTCGTGACTGAGATCTTCTACAGCCGACCATCTTGTGCTACCGGCCCAGGCGTGTGGGTGCGATGGATTCATTGTGCGGGCAGTATACAGATAGCCATCGGGTTCCTGTGCACCGGCCACTATGTCAAGTACACTGTCTATGTATTGTACCATATTATTGTCGGGGTAGGTCTGCAACGAGTAACTTGCACCTTCAATGATTTTATATACATCGGTGTCGTCGAATGAAAATCCTTCTACGTTATAACTTGTGTCGGGGTGGGCTGCCTTTATAAAGTTGTCGTATCGACCACTCTCTTTACATTTTTCGAAAGCAAGAGGTATTGTTACCTCACGACTTGTTTTCAGTCTGTCACTCCAAAAATCATCATTTATTTTTACATCGGTAAATGGTATAGGAGTGATAGGATAGCCGTTGTGCTTTTCTTGTCCATAAAGATTGCCGATATATAATAAAGCACAAAAAGCAGTTGATAATATTTTAAATTTCATAGCTACCATTTTTGGGGGAAGGTCAGTAGTTTTATTATTCTATTTTTATCGTATCAATTTCTTCGTAATTTGCTGACCATCGGGTAATAATATATGCAATGTGTATATGCCATCAGGTAAATATTCGAGACCGCTGAATGTAATGCGATTATTACCTTCTATGCGATAGGTACGTTGCAGTACCGAAGTACCGGTCATGTTGTATAAAGAGATTGTCGACATACCACAGCCTGCATTGGTAAATTGTATATGTATTTGATTGGTAAATTGTGTAGGATATACTGTTATACTATGTTCTTCAATGATAGGTTTTATGGCGGTAGGTAGATGATATTTATTATACAGTTCGGAAGCTTGTCGTTCATTCATGGCACCGGTAGTGATAAGCAATTCATCAATCTCTCCGCGGAAGGGCGCGCCACCTGCGCGAGTGCCTATTATCAATCGATTGAGAAGGGTATTTCCCGATTTATCTGTGAATGAAGCAATGCGATTCCCGTTGAGATATACATATAACATTTTGTCGTTGCGATCGCGTGTATATGTGATATGATGCCAATTGCCATCGAGAAAAGAGAAATTGCGTATCATCGTTTTGCTTTCGATTGTTCCATCATGTATGGCAAATTGCAAGGTAGAGCCATATTCTATACGCAGAGACGAACCCTCATCGCCGTTCATGGAGAGGAAGTTTTGTGCACAGCGGTCGGCTTTTATCCACATTGATATGTTGAATGATTCATTGTTTATTTTTGACAATTTGCCGTAAAAATCTTGCGTCATACAACTCATGGAATCAGTAGCGTAGGCAAACGATAAGGCTCCATCGCTAATGCCTCGACTCCACGTGGGGGTAAATGCCGATGCCGATGCATTACCGTATATGGTGTTGACTGCAGTTGCTCCCGATGTCTCATCAAACTTGTATTCGGCCACAGATGTAATTGTATCTTCTGGTAAAACGTTAAATGTTATATTTTCTGTTTTGTCGGCTACGGGATTACCTATTGTGGTAATTTCTATACTATAATTCCCTGCCACTTGTGGTGTGCCGTGTATATGAATAGTTTTTGCATTGTCGTTATATGTGTATGTAATACCGGCAGGTAGCGATTTGTTAAATTCCATTCCATCGCATCTGTCCCAGCGAAATGAGATGGTATCGATTGGCATATGTACACCTACCGTCTGATTTCGAGAGCCTTTACTTACTTTATAGAGACGAGCATATTCGATATTGCCATCACCTATGTAGTAACCAAGATGTGGCGGTTGGTTGTAAGCGACATTCTGCCAAGCTATTCCCATGCGGTATATATGGTCGTGCATGAGCGTGGGGATACGGTATTCTGTTGGTGTGGTAGTAGTAAAAAAAACCAAAGTCGAAGAGTCTTTTTTGTCCCATAGAATAACCTCTTCTCGCCAATCACCGATAAGATCAGCTTGTAAATTCGGGGTATATTTTACTATTGAGCAATCTGTGGCATTTGCATAATTTTTTAGAGAAATAAGAGTGGAAGCTTTTCTTTTTGATGAATTCCATTTAGTGATAATGCTACGGTCGAAAAGTTCATCTTGCAAGTCTTCGTCCCAATATACTCTGAAATTGAGCGAAGGTGTAGAGCCTCCGATATTTTTACCCGTACATGAGCGTACACCACTTTCACTGCTCCATATTTCAAATCCACGATAATTTCCGTCGATGTCGGCGGCTACACCACGGCCTACGTCGCTACCGGTATATTCTCCAAATAGTAATTCTCCTGTTCCGGCCTTGTGCATTTCCCAACCATATGCTGCAGTAGTTTCTTCATGTACGCAAAACACCTCTAACCCGGGTGTGTCAGGATCCATATCGGATAGATGCATGGCATCACCATGCCCCCAACCGGTACGATAGAGCAGTGATCCATCGTCATCGATGACGCAAGCTCCATATATTATTTCATCGCGTCCGTCGTCGTCGACATCGCCTACTGATAAATTATGATTTCCTTGCCCATAAGCACCTTCACCGGGGGCTTTTGAATCATGTAACCATCGTTGTGTTAATTTTTCGCCATCGAAATTGTATGCGGCCAATGCTGTACGTTCGTAGTATCCACGGCACATTATAAGACTTGGTTTCAATCCGTCGAGATAGGCGATGCAAGCCAAGTAGCGTTCTGAACGATTGCCGTAGCTGTCATTTCCCCATGCCGATACGCTACCTCGTGGTGGGTCATAGCTGACGGTTGTCAATTCTGCTCCTGTCATACCATCAAAAACAGTGAGGTATTCCGAGCCGGTAATGACCATGCCTTTGCTGTTGCGATAGTCGGCTGTTACCTCATCGTTATTTAATAGCACTGCATTTCCGGCGCCATCGATTGTTCCGGGAGCTGTTTTACATGCGACCTCGGCTTTACCGTCACCATCGAGGTCATATACCATGAATTGTGTATAGTGATTGCCGGCACGAATGTTTCTGCCCAAATCTATACGCCACAATTGTGTGCCGTCCATTTCGTAACAGTCGAGATAAACGTTTCCCGTATACCCATACAACGAATTGTCTTTCATATTGGTCGGTTCCCATTTCAGCACAATTTCATATTGACTATCTCCATCTACATCACCTACGCTGCAACTACATGGCGTGTATGAATAGTATTGTCCGTTGGGATACTCTTCGGTATATTTTTCTCCATTGAGTACATTGGTGACAGTATATGGAGGTGTTACTCCTGCAGCAGGACGTTTCACCGGTATGCTCCTATAAAAATTATCCCACACGGGGCATGGAGTTGAAGCGTCAGTCTCTCGTCCGTTGTCGACCCGTTTTATAACGTAGGTCGCCGATTTGTCTCCCGACGAATCGGTGTAGTTTGTTGATGTAGTAATCGGTTTACTATTGAGTTTCTCTCCATCTCGATATATATTGAATCCGCAAGATGGATTGTCATTATGAAGGTATCTCCACCCGATATATACACCAGAGGATACTTTTACTGCCACCACACCTCGATCTATTTTCTCTATTTGAGGGCTTTGGGCAGATGTTGAGAGATTGAACAAAACGATGATAATCAATAGCAGTCGGAATTTCATGGCAATTATGTGATATTGTTATGATGCAAAAATAGCAAAAATCTATATAAAAGCCAACACCTTACCTCAAAAGGCATGGTGTTGGCTTTTATATAGTATGATTGTCTTTTGGAGGCAGAAAATTATTTCTTCAACAGTTTTCGTGAGAATTGATTGTCGGGTGTTGTTATTGTCAAGGTATACATTCCACTTGGCAGATGACTTAGTCCGCTTATAGTTACAGATTCTCCGCCTTCTATGAAGTAGTTGTGGTTATAAACTTCGATTCCGCTTAAATTGTGAATGGAGAAGTTTACCATGCTGTTATTTATCTCACGAAGTATAATTGTCGTCTGTTCGTCGATGGTAGTAGGATATACTTTTATGCGTGCGGTCGCAAATAGTGGCGTTTCAGCCAATCCGCTACCGGGTTTTCCGGCTTTGTACATTTCATATATTTTTGTGACACTCAAAGCGCCGGTATATATTTCCAATTCATCGAGAGCTCCGCGATATGAGTTATCAAAGAGTACATTTCGGTTTCCTATAACAATATCTTCACTCTCGAAAATATTGCCGGTTTTATCGGTCGTATTACCGACCTGCTCACCATCGATATACATTATTATCTGTTTGCTAAGTGAGTCGCGTACACACGCGAGGAAGTGCCATTCGTCATCGAAATAGTCCGATGCGGCTACATCGAGATTGGTTTTTGTTGCATTATCATCGATTCCGAATGTGATTTTGTCGTTGCGGTATTGTATTCCTATCCAATTTCCGGTAGCACCGGTTTCGCTGTTTGCCGAGTGACTTCCTTTGTGGAAGAGATACCAATCTATACCACTGCCTCCTGAAGATTTGAACCATAATGTGATAGAGAATGCTCCGGTGCTCATATTCAGTCGATCGTAGTGGCTCTGTTTCATGTAACCACCGTTGCCATCAAATGTAATAGCATTACCCGAGACTCCCGATACCCATTCTGGGGTTAGGCTGTAAGCCGTTGCTTCTCCATGGATACTGTTTGTCGCTGTATTGCCGCTTTGCTCATCAAATGTGTAATGGGCAACTTTTTCTATAACGGAAGGCTTGCGTATCTCGAAATATCCCGAAATAGATGCATCGGTAGTGCTACCGTATGTGGTAAGGGTGTAATCAAATGTTCCCACTTCTTCGGGTGTACCTTCTATCATGATAGTTTGCTGTTCTTGGTCTATCTTGGCTGTAATTCCTGTAGGTAAATTCCCGATTACTTTTATGCCTTCAGCATTTTCCCATGAGTATCCGAATGGAACAATTGTTTCGCCCAATTCTATGCTTTGTTTCAGTGTCCCGATACCAATTTTTGACAATTTCGCTGCTGTAAGATCAGAGCCATCTCCGATGTAGTATCCCAAGTGTGGCGGCTGATTATAAGCTACATTTTGCCATGCGATACCCATGCGATATACATGGTCTTGCATAGGGGTGACTATGCGGTGAGGAGAGTCGTGTGTGGTTGTAAATATAACCAATGAGCTGCTGTCACTACTGTTCCATAATATTACCTCTTCGCGCCAATCTCCCAAAATGTCGGCTTGTAAGCATGGTGTTGCTTTTGTGGAGTTGCACGATGATGCGCTTCCGTAATTATATAGTGTAAATAGTCTTTCGGATTTTTTCTTCGATTTATTCCATTTATCAAGTTTATTTCCATCAAGTAGTTCGTCTTGCAGGTCGCCGTCCCAATATATTCTGAAATTTACCGATGGGCGACTTGTGGAAATTACATCTCCTTTGCAAGTATAAACATTGCTTGTGCCTGTCGACCAAAATTCAAGACCGCGGTACGTAGTGTCGATGTCGGCTGCCATACCTCGTCCTACGTCGGTACCGGTATATTCGCCGTAGAGTATTTCCCCGGTAGCCGCATTGTGCATATCAAAACCATATGTCGCAGTTTTTTCTTCATGCGGAGTAAATAATTCCAGCCCGTCGATATCGGGATCTATATCCGATAAATGCAAGGCATCGCCATGTCCGAGACCGGTACGATAGAGCAATGTCCCGTCGTGATCGATTGCGCATGCTCCATATATAATTTCATCGTATCCGTCGTTATCGACATCACCTACCGACAAGTTGTGATTACCTTGTCCGTAAGCACCCTTACCACTGGACGCAGAGTCGTGAATCCAGCGTTGTTTCAAGGTTTTTCCATCAAAATCATAAGCGACAAGAGCCGAACGTGTATAGTAGCCACGGCACATTACAAGGCTGGGTTTCATGCCGTCCAAGTAAGCAATACAAGCGAGAAAACGATCTACTCGGTTGCCATAGCTGTCACCCCAACTGCTTACTGTTCCTCGTAAAGGATTATAGCTGACAGTGGTTATTTCGGCACCGGTTTCTCCATTGAAAACCGTGAGATATTCAGGGCCTTTAAGTATGATGCCGGCATTGGTTTTTGTCTCTCGGTAGTCGGTATTGGGGTCATCATTGCCCATAAGTACATATTTGCCTTGTCCGTCTTTTGTTCCAGGAGCCGTTTTACATGCCACTTCGGCTTTACCATCTCCATCGAGGTCATATACCATAAATTGTGTATAATGAGCTCCGGCACGTATATTTTGTCCCAAATCGATACGCCACAGTTTTGTCCCATCGAGTTCATAGCAATCAAGATATACGTTACCGGTATAACCTCTAAGAGAATTGTCTCGTGAGTTTGATGGATCCCATTTTACGACAATTTCGTATTCACCATCGCCATCGACATCGGCTGTGCTGCAATCATTAGGCGAGTATGAGTATGCTTGCCCGTTAGGATAACTCTCTTCGACTTTGTTATTGCTTACTGTATAAGCAGGAGTGATACCTGCGGCCGGACGATCAAGTTTTATTTCTTTGTATATGTTGCTCCATATCTCTTTTACGGTGTCACGGGCAGTCGATGTGTCGTTTACAAGAGTCTCTATAACATATTGTGCCGATGTATCTCCATTGAGGTCGGTGTAGTTGGTCGTGGTAGAGAGTGGTTGGCTGTTAAGTAATTTACCGTTACGATATACATTGAAAGTTGTACCTCTTTTATCATTATCGAGGTATCGCCAACTTATGAAAATACCATTCTTTTTTTGCCCTTCACTTTTTGACATTTTTACGGCAATAGCGCCACGAGTAAGTTGCTCTATTTGCTGAGCCGATGTTGTGGTTACGGAGATTAGTAAAATAGAGAAAATAGATAGAATAATTTTATTCATGGTTATTACAAATAATAGTTTGTCTGTTTTTATCGCCGGCAAATTTACGTCCTTTTGTATATAGTAATACTAATAATTTTGATTTTTATATCCAGATTTTTGTCATATTGTTATCGTTAAATAGTTGAACGATAAAGTTTATCTCCTTACTTTCTCTATTTTACATGCCTTTGATACTTTTTTTTTGTATCTTTGCGTCTTGTATGGCACGATTGTTATCTATCGATTATGGCGTTAAGCGTACAGGTATTGCTGTGAGCGATTCTATGCAAATCATTGCAAATGGTTTGAGTACTGTGGCTACACATCAACTGTTATCGTTTCTTGTCGACTATGTGCAACGTGAG
>JAZURX010000045.1:0-33363 GCA_045606385.1 Bacteroidales bacterium
TATTCTTTCTACAATATTGCTTGTAATATCTATAAACGTACACGCACAATACTCTCGACACATATCGACGGTTAATAGTACAAAATACACTACACATAATGATTCAATACATTATACTCGTCCCATTTTTGATGGTGCAAAGCAACGGAAATTAGATAAGTTTACCAACAATGAATGGGTAAGAATGGGGTCTGTATCTATTCCGTTGATTATAGGAGGTATCACCCTTGAACACGCCAAGCAACCCATAAACGACCTACGAAATGCTTATATACCGACATTTAGGAAGAAATATGATGATTATTTACAATATAGTCCGGCGGCATTGATGCTTGGACTGAAAGTCTTTGGGTATGATAGTTACAGTTCTTGGGGGAGAATGCTTACGGCAGATGCTTTTTCCATCGCCATTATGGCTACTCTTACCAATGGTCTGAAATATACCGTCAAATCACAACGACCAAATTCCGGAAGTAAAAATTCCATGCCATCGGGACATACAGCAACTGCTTTTATGACTGCAACAATGCTGCACAAAGAGTACGGGCAACGTAGTCCATGGATAAGTGTTGCAGGATATTCTATTGCAACAGCTACGGCGTACTCTCGCTTACTCAACAATAGACATTGGATATCTGATGTGATGGTCGGTGCAGGTATTGGCATTATATCGACTGAAATAGCTTATTGGATAACGGATGTTATATTTAAAGGGAAAGGCCTCAGGCATACCCAATATGATTATGATACGTCATTTCCTGACAGAACGCCATCATTCGCAGGTCTTTATACCGGCTTTGTATTTATGCCGCGCAACATATACATAGCAGAAGATTTACAATTTACAACATCACCGGGAGCGTCATCGGGCATAGAAGGTGCATGGTTTATCAATAACTATATAGGCATAGGAGGACATATGGTAGCAAGCCATGTCCCGACTCAATTTAAATTGCATAAAGGACTTTCAAAACATATAACAACAGATAATATTTCGGCCGAAGTTAATGGTATAGATCAAATATCGGCAATGGTCGGAGGATACTTTGAATGTCCTCTCACCTACCGATGGTCAGTGGGGAGCAAATTGCTTGCCGGATATTCATATATCAATGCCCAAACTATTTCGATATGCAATGAAAATGGTTCATACAGTCCATTACTGAAACTTAAGGAATCTCATTCTCCCGATTTTCAAACAGGAATAAATTTTTCGTATTGGGCAAAAAAAAATACAGGCTTCCGTTTTTTCTGTGATTATTCATTAACTCCTATGTCTTATAAATATTATAATGTAGAGACTCCCGAGGATATAATGAATAGTAAAAAATGTTTATCTGCGGTCACATTAGGCGCGTCAGTAAATATATTATTTTGATGCCTGTTTCCTCGGCAATACTTTACGTAGTATTATATAACCTGTAATACCTGATATTAATGACCCGGCCAAAATACCAAGTTTGGCATTATGACGCATAATCTTATCTCCGATTGATACTAATGGATATGAAAGATTGGCTATAAATAATGAAATGGTGAACCCTATTCCTCCCAATGCTGCAATACCTGCTATCATAGACCAATTTACCCCAGAGGGAAGATGAGAGATACGGAATATTACAGGGACAAATGAAAACAAAAATATTCCTAAAAACTTTCCCAACACAAGAGATACCCATACAGAAAGAGAAATACCTTGAAAAAGATTCGCAAATGAAATATCGGTCAACGAAATGCCGGCATTGGCAAAAGCAAAAAGTGGTATAATAAAATAATTAATAATCGGATGTAAAGAGTCTTCAAGATCTTGTAGTGGACTTATAACTTTATCGGATGCAGATTCAATTGATTTCAAGACATTCATTTGTTCATTTGTTAATATAGATGTTTCGCCACTATGATTATGATGTGCATGAGGAAAATCCCTTACAGCTTCTTCTATTTCTTTGATATATCGACGCGTATTTACTACCGGGCGTGCAGGAACAGATAATGCGACAAGTACTCCTGCAATTGTAGGGTGTATACCCGAATGCAAAAATAGATACCACACTCCTATTCCGAAGATTATATAAAACATTTTACTATGGATATGCCATCGAGCACCCAATTGAAGTATCACAAGAAAGAATAATGACAACAAAAGAGGCAAAATCGACAAATTTTTCGTAAAAAAAAGTGCGATTATCACTATTCCTCCTATATCATCGGCTACCGCCAATGTCGCTAAAAATATTTTCAACCCGATAGGCACCCTCTTACCAAACATACTCAAAATTCCTAATGAAAAGGCAATATCTGTAGCCATAGGTATTGCACATCCTTGTAGCACCTCTGCATCTGTGGACAATGTGCGATATATAGTAATGGGTAATATTATTCCACCTAATGCGGCAAAGACCGGCAATAAAGCTTTTCTTAACGAAGATAATTCACCAATCAATACCTCTCGTTTTATTTCCAATCCGACCGAGAAAAAGAAAACAGCCATTAACGCATCATTTATTACCTGTCTTAGTGTCATTGCTACACCATGATGCTCAAAGATCTTGAAACTACCGATTTGAACGGAAAACGGGGCATCCCAACATGAAAAATAGATATGCCGCCACGGAGAATTGGCTGAAATCATAGCCAATACCGTAACGGCAATCAATACATATCCACCATTGGTGTAATTACGCAATGACTTGCGCAACGTATATATCTTATCAATCATACAGCTATGTTTATAACTATAACAAACAAGTTGTATAATGGTTTAGAATATTAATCAAGCTTCAGAACTGCCAAGAATGCTTTTTGTGGCACTTCGACAGAGCCAATTTGCTTCATACGTTTTTTACCTTTTTTCTGCTTTTCGAGGAGTTTACGCTTACGACTTATATCTCCGCCATAACATTTAGCAGTAACGTCTTTACGTACAGCTTTTATTGTTTCTCGTGCAATAATTTTTGCTCCTATGGCAGCTTGTATTGCAATATCGAATTGCTGACGAGGTATCAATTCCTTGAGTTTCTCACACATACGTCGGCCAAAAGTAACAGCATTATCTACGTGAGTCAGTGTCGATAATGCATCTACTGATTCACCATTAAGCAGTATATCGAGTTTTATCAATTTAGATGGACGAAAGTCGTGTAAATGGTAATCAAAAGAGGCATACCCTTTAGAAATACTCTTTAATTTGTCATAGAAATCAATAACTATTTCACCCAAGGGTAAATCATAAATCAGTTCAACGCGATTCCCCGATATATACTCCTGTTTCACCAATTCGCCTCGTTTCCCGAGACATAGAGTCATAATAGGCCCGATATAGTCGGTAACGGTGATAACTGATGCGCGTATATATGGTTCTTCGATATGTTCTATAAGTGTAATATCCGGTAATCCGGAGGGATTGTGTACTTCAGTTTCATTTCCTTTCTTATCGAACACTTTATACGAAACATTGGGTACTGTTGTAATGACGTCCATATCAAACTCTCTATCAAGACGTTCTTGAACTATTTCCATGTGTAATAAGCCCAAGAAACCACATCGGAAACCAAAACCGAGTGCAACAGAAGATTCGGGTTGAAATGTCAATGAGGCATCATTGAGTTGTAATTTTTCGAGTGACGCACGCAAATTTTCATAATCCTCGCTCTCTATGGGATATACACCGGCAAATACCATGGGTTTAACCTCTTCAAAACCATCAATTGCAGCAGCACAAGGGCGGGCGATGTGAGTAATGGTATCACCGACTTTTACCTCTTTCGATGTTTTAATACCGGATATAATATATCCTACGTCTCCGGTTCTTAGTTCTTTACGTGGAGACATTTCGAGCTTAAGCACCCCTATTTCATCGGCTTCATACTCTTTCCCGGTAGCGACAAATTTCACTTTATCGCCGGTATGTATCACACCATTTACAATCTTGAAATAGGCAATAATACCTCGAAATGAATTAAAAACAGAGTCGAAAATAAGGCATTGCAAAGGAGCTTCGGGATCACCTTCCGGTGCTGGAACTCGTTCTACAATAGCATCGAGAATGTCTTGAACACCTTGGCCGGTTTTTCCACTTGCTCGAAGTATCTCCTCACGTTTACAACCCAATAATTCCACTATTTGGTCTTCAACCTCATCGGGCATGGCACTATCGAGGTCGATTTTATTCATCACAGGTATGATTTCGAGGTCATTTTCTATGGCCATATATAGATTGGATATGGTCTGAGCCTGAATACCTTGTGATGCATCAACAATAAGCAATGCCCCTTCACATGCGGCGATAGAACGAGATACCTCGTATGAGAAATCAACGTGCCCCGGGGTATCTATAAGGTTGAGTATGTATTTCTCACCATTATGCTCATACTCCATCTGTATGGCATGACTTTTTATGGTAATACCTCTCTCTCGTTCCAAATCCATATTATCGAGCACTTGATCTTGTAAATCTTTTGCTGCTATGGTTTTTGTAAATTCCAGCAATCGATCAGCAAGTGTACTTTTACCATGATCGATATGGGCGATGATACAGAAATTGCGAATATTTTTCATATAAATTATTTACAATAACTCTGCAAAATATAACATTTGCAATTAGGACACAAAGATACGAAAAATTATAGTAGGGACAAATTCTATACAACCGGTTTACACAGTGCTTTCATCAATGTAGTGTCGGCTATACACTCTTTGCTAAGTTCGATATGCCACGAAACTTCCTCTTGCAGGAAACGAGACGTTGATGTTTGATCTCCCAAATCCCAAGTAAGCAATATCACACAGGTTTTCAAGGATTTCAATTTGCGAGCCAGCATTTCATGGTCGGCATCACCGGTAACGAGCACCACAAAATCGAAATTACGAATAACTGCCAATTCGTATGTTTCGAGAGCAAACCATACGTCAATTCCTTTTTCAATAACCGTCGTACCGGCTTTTCGATGTACTTCTCGTAAGTGCTTGTAGTGAAAGACAACATCGTTATCTATCAACATATCTTCGAACTTCCGTTCACTCAATAGAATGTTCTTGTCATTGGCATCATTTGCCTTGAACCTTCCACGAAAATAGTGATTTTCTGTTATTTGGCAATCTTCAAAAGGAATATCTTTACGTTCGGCAATACGGTCGCGTATGTAATCTTGTAATCGTCCGATATCCAATCGCATAGAGTATTTACTACGCAATTTTTCATCTATTTTGGCATAATATCCCCCGTCTATAAACAACCCTACGGATATTAATTCGTCATTCATGATATTTAGTTTTTTTAGATTCTGTCAATTATTGCTTTTTCGTTATCGTACATACATCATCGGCCGATGGGCGTTGGTAAACCCGAAGGTCAAATCGAGGCATTACGGCTATGATATGAGCAATTACATCATCTTGTATCGCTTCATATGCGACCCATTCTGTAGTACGTGTAAAACAATACAATTCGAGTGGAACACCTTCTGCTACCGGATGTAATGTACGCACTATCATCAGCATTTCCTCGTTGATATTGGGGTGAGATGAAAGATATTGAGACACATAATTTTCGAGAACGGAAAGATTGGTTATTTTGTCAGTTTCACTTTTGCCGAGTATCAACCCCTCCTCGCGGTATTGTTGTAACTCGGTATCGGAACAAAAACGAATAGTCGACACATCAACAAATATGGAACGTTTTATACGACGCCCGCCATACTCTTGCATGCCTCTCCAATTTTGAAATGAATCGCTTACCAATGCGTATGGTGGAATTGTCGTTATGGTCATATCGAAATTTTGAACTTTTACCGTAGTAAGCGATACTTCGGTAACTATACCATCGGCTCCATACTTATTCATGGTAATCCAATCGCCGGGACGAAGCATATCATTTGCTAAAAGTTGAACCCCGGCAACAAGCCCCAATATGGAATCTTTAAATATAAGCATAAGCACTGCCGCCGAAGCTCCCAAACCGGCAATTATTGTGGTCGCATTTTTATTTACAAGAATACTGATAATAAAAATTACTCCTATACCTATGGTAAGAATTGTAAGCATCTGATAGATACCTTTCAAAGGGCGATTCTTCAGATTTTCGTTAGTAATAGAAATATCATATAATACAGCATATAGAGTCGTCGTAAAACGCAATATTACTATTATAAAATATATGTGACAGAACTTTAAGATAAAAGTTAATAAAGTGGGTAGATCATAAAAAACAAATGGGAGAAATATTATCCACAATATTGGTGGCAACAGGCGTGAGATGCTACGCATCAAATCATTACGAGACAAATGGTCGTCCCATTTTGTTTTTGTGTGTTGAGCAAAATTCTGTAATGAGGGTACTATAAAACGCCGAAATATAAATGTGCATATTTTGGTAAAAATTGTAATAGAAATTATCCACACAGCTTTTATTGTCCACAACAGCATAGCTTCGGGAATTCCAAGATGTTGAAACCACTCATTTATCGCTATATTCCACGTTTCCATATCACCTATAGCCTTTTATACTACCATCGCTTTTATCACCGTCATTACATCTGCGGCTTTTTGTTCGGCCAAATCCATTGTGTGAGCTTCGGCATACACCCTGATAATCGGCTCAGTATTTGATTTTCGGAGGTGTATCCAGCCATCGCTAAAGTCTATTTTTACGCCATCAATATCTGTAACATCGAATGTGGTATAATGTTCTTTTACTGCCGATAATAGTGTGTCGACATCTATTTCGGGGGTCAAATCTATTCGTTGTTTTGTTATAAAATAAGGTGGATATGTAGCACGTAATTCGCTGACTTTTTTCTTTTGTTGTGCTAAATGAGAAAGAAATAGACCTATTCCTACCAACGCATCACGTCCATAATGACTGGCCGGATATATAACTCCACCATTTCCCTCTCCGCCTATAACGGCAGAGGTTTCTTTCATTTTGGACACAACATTTACCTCTCCTACTGCCGCAGCACTATATTGATCACCAAGAGAGTATGTCACATCACGCAATGCACGCGAAGAACTAAGATTAGAGACAGTATTTCCTGGAGTATGACGCAAAACATAATCAGCAACAGCCACTAAAGTATACTCTTCACCAAACATTTCTCCATTTTCACATACGATGGCTAACCGGTCAACATCCGGGTCGACAACAAAACCGACATCGGCGCGACCATCTTTCATAATAGAAGAGATTTCGGTAAGATGTTGTGGTAATGGTTCGGGATTATGCGGAAATAAGCCGTTAGGCTCACAATATAGATTTATTACGTTATCAACACCGAGTGCTGACAATAATGCCGGAATAGCAATCCCTCCCACAGAGTTCACACAATCTATTGCAACAGTGAAATGAGCATTACGGATAGCCTCTACATCTACTAAATCGAGTGATAACACATGTCTTATGTGTTTATCTGTAAATGTGTTATCACATTTTACAGATCCCATATTTTCAATACCGGCAAAATCAAAAATTCCAGTTTCTGCAATATGTAGTACTTCCTTCCCTTCTATCGCATTCAAGAATTCACCATTCTCATTTAATAATTTTAAGGCATTCCATTGTTTCGGATTATGACTGGCTGTAAGTATAATACCCCCACAAGCATCTTCCATGGTAACTGCTAGTTCGGTTGTTGGGGTTGCTGCCAATCCTATATTAACAACATCGAATCCCATACCGATAAGCGTACCTATAACACAATGAGCGACCATTTCGCCCGATACACGAGCATCACGACCTACTATGATCTTATTTGATTTTTTTGAGGTATGACGACGAATAAACGTGGCATAGGCAGCAGTAAATTTAACAATATCCAGAGGATTTAATCCATCTCCAACATTTCCACCAATTGTTCCTCTGATTCCTGATATAGATTTTATGAGTGCCATAATATTAATTTTCTTTTAATGCGTAACGAATTTTGTACAAATATGGAACTACACTAGATATTTCATTGGAAAATCCCATTTTAGATGGCATAACCAAATTGACAATAGCCCCATTACCGATATATTGCAAAGGGTACTCTATACCTAATCCATATTCATAATACGAAGAATAGTTAGCCCCTTCGTTGGTCGTATATGTAAAGAAATATGAGTCGCTCGAGCCTGATGCATCACTCCAATTACCTGCCCATGAATCGGGTCTGTCTATTGACGCAATCCCATCGGCCCAATATTTCAAATTCATACGATTATAACGGAAATAGACTTTATCATTAACTCTGAAAAAGTTCTTTTTTGTTGTATCAAGAACGCCTATTGATTGAATTTGCATATATACCCCATCAGGAAGTATATAAAAAGGCGGATTTTCCGAGTCTTGAGCTGTAATAAATTGTCTATTTGCAGGAATCGAAGCTGTATATCTGCCATCTGTAGATAAGAATTTTTCTATCGCTTCATCTTCTTCTTCCCGCAGTTCTATATAAGTCTTGCCATCGTTACACGCTACAAATGTCATAGCAGCACATATTACTGCCATAGATGCTAAAAATTTAATCTTCATATCGTTTCTCTATAATTCTAATTTTGCTTTCTGGGCCAACTCTCCAATAATTGGCATGATATTTTTTATAGTATCGCAAGCTTCGTCGAGAGTACCATAAAACTCTCCTCCGGCAGCGTTGAGATGCCCTCCACCGCCAAAATACTCTGTGGCTATTTTATTAACAGGTAAATTCCCTTTGGAGCGTAAGGATATTTTTATAAGATTTGTTTCTTCGCGTACAAAAGCAGAGAAATATATATCCGGCATTGATAAAGGAATATTTACAAGTCCCTCGGTATCACCTTTTTGATAATGATAATAATTTAATTCGCGCTGTTGCAAAGCAATAATTGCAACACTATACTCGGGAAACACCTCCATTTTGCGAGAAACGGCATAGCCGTTAAGTCTTATTTTGTTTGCAGTATTTGTGTTATGCAACTTTGCATATATTGCATCTTTATCGATTCCTTTTTTTATTAATTCCGATATGATGATATATGTCTCGGAAGTATTGGAATTATACGTAAAATTTCCTGTGTCAGTCATCATACCAGTATATATCGCCGTGGCCGCATTCAAACTCAACTGATCATACAATCCGAGACTACATGTCACTCTGAATAGCAACTCGCATGTCGATGAGATTTCGGGGTGTGAAATTATGAAATCAAATGATTCTTTTTGTGGATTGATATGATGATCTATAAGCACTTTTTTTGCTGCTGACGCACATAAAGCATCAGCCATCATATCAACACGAGAGGGCTCATTGAAATCAAGACAAAATATCAAATCGGCATCCGATAACAATTGTTTTGAAAAATCGGTATATTGAGAATACGCAATAATATCTTTAGCCCCTTTTAAAAACCGCAAGTCATTGGGGTATGGATCTGGGATTATAATTTGCGTGTTTTTACCCAAATCGACAAGTATATGCCATAATGCCAATGAAGAACCAATGGCATCACCATCCGGCCCGACATGACACACTATAACAATGTGCGAGGCATTGTCTATCAACTCACTCAAAGTGTCGGCCTGTGCTTTTGTAAGTATTTTAGGTATCATACTATTCCTTTATAAGCTACAAAAATACATATATTATTTGAATGTATGGCATCTTTTCACGTCTCTTATACTCATTTTTTATCTAATAATATTAAAATTCGTCATTCATCTCAAAAAATATTACCTTTGCCACAAATTATATAATATGACATGATGAACCAACATACACAAGAAGAAAAATGTGCGGCGTTTGGTCGTTTCCTATCAATACTTGATGAGTTGCGTGAAAAATGCCCATGGGATCGTAAACAAACAAACGAATCATTACGCGCCAACACTATAGAAGAGGTATACGAATTGTGCGAAGCCATAATCCAAAATAATAACAATTCGCTCAAAAAAGAGTTGGGTGACGTATTATTACATGTTGCTTTCTATGCTAAAATAGGTGAAGAAAAGAGGCTTTTTGACATTGCCGACGTATGTAATTCGCTATGTGAAAAATTAATATATAGACACCCTCATGTTTTTGGAACTGCAGCTGCTGAAACTGCCGGTCAGGTAGAACAAAATTGGGAAGCCTTAAAATTAAAAGAAAAAGGTGGAAATAAAACGGTGTTGGAAGGTGTTCCCTCTGCGTTACCTGCATTGGTAAAGGCATATAGAATACAAGAGAAAGCATGTAATGTAGGTTTTGATTGGGAAACAAAAGAACAAGTATGGGATAAAGTAAAAGAAGAGATTGCCGAATTTCAATCAGAACTTAACAAAATGGAATCGGATAAAATGGAATCCGAATTTGGAGACTTATTGTTTAGTCTTATCAATGCCGCACGACTATTTAAAATAAATCCCGAAAATGCTCTCGAACGTACCAATCAAAAATTTATTCGTCGATTCAATTATGTTGAAAATCAAGCAAAAGAATCCGGGAAAAATTTAAAAGAAATGCACCTCTCTGAAATGGACTCACTTTGGGATGAAGCCAAATCCAAAGGATTATAAATGGGAGGATACTATACGAAAAAATTATACCATATTGTCGCTGATTATTTAGGGCGACGAAATTCTGCACATACAACAGCTGTTGCGACAGCCACATTGAGCGATTCACTCGTTTCTCTCCCAATTGGATAGTTGGGTAGAAAAATGCGATGAGAGATGTAGGGTTCTATTTCTGAAGATATTCCATTCCCTTCATTTCCCATTACAATTATGCCATTGCTTGTAAGAGTCTTATTATAAACACTTTCGCCATCTAAAAATGTCCCATAAATAGGCGTATCTGTCTGTCTAAACAATTCTTGTAATGGCATGTAATGTACACGTACACGAGCCAAAGCCCCCATAGTGGCTTGTATTGTTTTAGGATTATATATATCAGCACAGAAAGGAGAACAGACAATATCTTCAATCCCATACCAATCGGCGATGCGTACAATAGTTCCTAAATTCCCCGGATCTTGCACGGTATCGAGCGCCAATACAAGATTATCCTGTAAATCATTGGGCACTAAATTGTATTCAGGTATACGATATACTGCAATGACGTCTTGAGGAGACGTCAAGAGTGAAGCTTTATTGATTTCTTCTTTTGTTGTCTCAATAATTTCCACTGCAGATGCATTTGGGTATATTTGCAACCATTCAGATGTAGCAATTAGCAGTTCACATTCAAATTTACTAATTGTGTCGCCAACCAATTTGTTACCTTCTGCAAGAAAACACCCGCTTTCTCTCCGTACTTTTTTACGTTCAAGTGATTGTATATATTTTATCTTATTTTTACTTAACATCGTGTTTATTTTATTGTATTGCCATTTGGTAGATTATCCTACTTTTTTCTCTATCTATGGGCATATAAGTTCCAATTGTATTCCCTTTGTTTTCATGCAATTTCTCAACCAATAAATCTATATCAGGATTAGGCACACCCAATTCATCGAAATTGATTGGTAAACCAATAGATACAAAAAATTTCTTCATACGATCAATCCCTTCTATTGCCACCGAATATTTATCATCATTATCTTCCACATTCCATACTCGAGTTGCAAATTGGTAAACCTTTTCGATATGATGTTGCGCCATAAATGAAAGCCAAGCAGGGAAAATAACAGACAGACCAGCACCATGTGCAACATTATACACGGCACTTATTTCATGTTCCATAAAATGTGATGCCCAATCCTCCTCCCGGCCAACGCCACAAATTCCATTATGGGCAATCGTACCACTCCACATTAAATTTGCACGGGCATCATAATCAAATGGATATTTCATAACAATACGAGCATTCTTTATAATCGATATCAATAACCCTTCGCATATTCTATCGGTAACATCAACACCGATAGTATTGGTAAAATATCGTTCCATAATATGCGCCATCATATCAGATATACCACAAGCGGTCTGGAATGGCGGTAATGAATATGTAAGTTCAGGATTCATGATGGCAAATAGTGGACGTAAAATCGTTGCTGTACGCAAACTCAATTTATGTAAGCCATCGGTACGTGTAATCACTGTATTGCCGGATCCTTCACTGCCAGCGGCCGGAATGGTCAATACGACTCCTATTTTCAATGCTGAATCGACACGTTTTTTTTGTAAAAAAAAGTCCCAAAAATCACCCTCATAGGTAACTCCGGCAGCTATAGCTTTTGCAGTATCTATTACCGACCCACCTCCGACCGGTAATAACATATCGACATGACCGTCCCTCGCTATTTTTATACCTTCATATACTTTTGTGTCAATCGGATTAGGCTGTACCCCACACATTTCTACATATTCGATACCGGCATCTTGCAACGAATCTTTCACACGTTGCAATAGTCCGCTACGTACTACCGAACCGCCACCATAAATTATCAATACTTTAGTCGCACCGTATTTTTTACATAGAGTTCCTGTTTTGTTTTCAGTCTCTTTACCAAACACAAATTCTGTGGGAGAACAAAAAGAAAAATTATTCATATCGAAAAATGTTTATACACAAAAGTACAATTTTTATTGATTACACATAACAACATTTCTCTAAAATATTAATAACAATTGCAAGATATTTGTAAAATGTAGTATATTTGTGATTCATACACAATAGACATAAATTCAAATACAAATATGAAATATATTGGAGCACATGTCAGCGCATCGGGCGGAGTAGAAAATGCTCCGGAAAATGCCCATAATATTGGCGCAACAGCCTTTGCATTATTTACAAAAAATCAACGGCAATGGGTATCGCCTCCTTTGTCGCAAAAAAACATTGATTCATTTCGGGACAGATGTGACAACTATGGATATACTGCAGCACAAATCTTACCTCATGACAGTTATTTAATCAACCTTGGTCATCCTCAACAAGAAGGATTAGAAAAATCGCGAGCAGCATTTCTTGATGAAATGCAACGATGTGAACAATTGGGCCTTTCGTTACTGAATTTTCACCCCGGATCCCACCTTCGAGAAATCAGTATCGAAGCATGTCTCGACCGTATTGCAGAATCTATCAATATTGCATTAGACAAAACTCGCGGTGTTACTGCGGTAATAGAAAATACCGCCGGGCAAGGTTCTAATGTGGGGTATATATTTGAACATCTTGCACACATAATTGATAAGGTCGAAGATAAAACTCGCGTAGGTATATGTATTGATACTTGTCATACGTTGGCTGGTGGATATGATTTGATAACTCCTGAAGGCTTTGAAAATACCTTCAAACAACTCGATGAAGTAGTCGGGTTAAAATACCTGAGAGGTATGCATATCAATGATTCCAAGAAAGGATTGGCATCGCATGTCGACCGTCATGAAGTATTGAGAGAAGGATATATCGGTAGAGGATTGTTTGAGCGCATAATGCAAGATTCTCGCTTTGATAATATTCCTTTGATTCTCGAGACACCCGATGAATCTCGATGGGCTGATGAAATTGCTTGGTTAAAAAGTTTAATTTAGTTATTCGTGAAATTTATTTCAGTTATGTGACATGATTAAAACAAATATTATTTTATTGCAAACCTTTATATTGCGATAGAAGATATACCATGAAACGCACACTATCCATACTTATATATTTACTGTTTATAATATACGTCGTCGGTCAGAATAATACTGATAGGGTACATTATATAGGAGATAAGTTATCCAATCCATATTTTCACGATGGGCAACTTTCTCCGATTGTAGGAGTACACAACATAGAAATATTGCGAGCAAATAGAGATAGTTTATCCGCAAAATTCAATTACGGTTGGACATACAATCACCAACCGATGATATGTTATTGGAATAATAAATTTTATCTTCATTTTTTATGTGATAGTATAGAGGAGCACATTCCCCCATCGCGCACTATGCTTATGTCGTCGTCTGACGGATATAGTTGGAGTAGTCCTATAGAACTTTTTCCCGAATATGATGTACTAGACGGACATACCAAACCAGGGCGAAACGATGTAACATATAATCTAAAAGCAATTATGCATCAGAGAGTCGGATTTTATACGGCATCAAACGGCCGACTGCTCGCAACTGGATACTATGGTATAGCATTGGATAGAAAAGATGATCCTAATGATGGTCATGGCATAGGACGTGTTGTACGTGAGATAAAGAGAGATGGCTCATTGGGGCCCATCTATTTCATATATTACAATCATGCATTTAATGAAAAGAATACCAATTACCCCAATTATACTCGTTCGCACGATAAAGGATTTGTAAAAGCTTGTCATGAAATGATGAGTAATCCCCTTTTTCTTATGCAAACAGTTGAGGAGTGTAATCGTAACGACTCCACTTTGCCATTGAATAAGCCATATAAAGCTTTTTGCTATTACAAACTATCTGATGGTCGTATTGTATCACTATGGAAACATGCTTTGACAAGTATCAGCAATGATGGTGGATATACGTGGGAGCAACCGATAAACAGAGCTAAAGGTTTTGTAAATAGTAATGCTAAAATATGGGGACAACAATTAAGTGATAGTACATATGCTACCATATACAATCCGGCAGAATATAGATGGCCACTTGCTATTTCATTGAGTCATGACGGACTGGAATACACAACATTGAATCTTATACATGGTATTGTTCCTCCTATACGATATGGGGGGAATTATAAAAGTTTTGGGCCACAATATGTTCGTGGAATACTTCCTTATAACGATAATCCACCCGATGGAGATATGTGGGTAACCTATAGTGTAGGAAAAGAAGATCTGTGGGTAAGTCATATACCGGTACCTATACGACAAAATGTAACAGCTCATGTAGATAATGATATAGCCCGAGCTAAAAAAATATCGGACTTGCGAGAATGGAACTTATATTGTGGTATATACACCCCTATTCATCTAATCGAAATAGACGGAAAACAATGGCTTTCTTTATCGGACAAGGATCCCCACTCTTATGCTTTTGCTGAACGAAAAATTCCAGAATGTAAAGAATTGACCATTTCATTTGATGTAATGTCGGCTCAAGTTGGACTGGGTAATCTACAAATAGATTTTGTAGATAATAATGGTACGCCTTGTGCCCGTATAGAGTTGGCAGATAGTGTAATAAGAGCAAAAGGGGGAGCCAGATATTCAAATATGCTTACCTACAAGCCCAATACAAAATACCATATTCAAACAAATATCTCTGTTGAAAATCGTAACTATACCGTATATATTGATGGCAAGAAGCGTACTACTCGTATGTTTTTTTCACCGGTAAAAGCAATAGAGCGAATAGTATTTCGTACCGGTAGTATCAATATTGTTCCAACACCCGATACTCCAGCCGATCAATATTTTGATTTAGCCCGAGCGAGTGACGAAGACCCTATAGCGACATACTATATTTCAAATTTATACACATCAGGTGATTCTAAATTTATATTGAAATACGATAATTATCGTCATTACATCGAAAAATTCAATTCGATGGAAGATGAAAATATTGTACAAACAATCTCCAATAAGGAATCGGTATTATGGCTCGAAAAAAACATTCCTCTCTTTGAGTGTCCCGATTTTGCAATAGAAGAAATGTTCTATTATCGTTGGTGGACCTTGCGCAAACATATAAAAAACACCCCAATAGGCTATGTAATGACAGAATTTCTTGTTCCTCGTACATATGCTGACAAATACAACATGATTTCAAGCGCGTTGGGGCACCATATTTTTGAAAGTCGATGGTTACGAGACACAATATATGTTCAACAAAATATTCGAGCATGGTATAGAGGCAATAATGGGAAACCGATGAATAAAAAACATCATTTTTCGTCATGGACTCCGTATGCTGTTTACAACCAATATCTTGTTTCCGGTAATGCCGATTTTCTAACCGACTTATTACCTGATATGAAATCTGAATATCAATATTGGGAGTCGACTCATAAATTACCATCGGGGTTGTATTGGCAAAGTGATGTACAAGATGCAATGGAAGAGAGTATCAGTGGTGGACGCAAAAAACAATATGCCCGACCTACCATATCGTCATATATGTACGGTAATGCGCAAGCCATAGCAAATACATGTAAAATTGTTGAAGATAAAGAGTGTGATATATACTTTCAAAAAGCAGATACAATACAATACTTGGTTGAAAATTTGCTATGGAATGAAAAAGATAATTTTTTTGAAACAAGGCGGGGTGATACATTAGCAGCTGTACGAGAGGCTATCGGGTATATACCATGGTATTTTTATTTACCATCATCTGACAAATATGATATTGCATGGGCACAAATTTGCGATAAAAAAGGATTTAATGCTCCATATGGGCTAACAACAGCTGAACGACGACATCCTCAGTTCAGAGCATATTTCAAAGCAAGTTGTGAATGGAACGGACCTATATGGCCATATGCTACATCGCAGACACTTACAGCGTTAGCTAATTTTATTAATATAAATTCCAACAATGGTATAGTCAATGATAGTATATGGTTTTATCAATTTAAACAATATACTTATAGTCAATATTTTCATGGAAAGCCATACATTGGAGAGTATCAAGATGAAAATACCGGATATTGGCTAAAAGGAAAACAGGAACGCAGCCGATATTACAACCATTCAACATATAATGACCTCATTATTACCGGGTTGGTTGGATTAAGACCTCGAACTGACAACATTATTGAAATATCACCTTTACTTCCCAACAATACATGGAATTATTTCTGTCTTGATAAAATTTTATATCATGGTCATAATCTGACAATTATATGGGATAAAAGTGGATCTAAATATCATCAAGGGAAAGGTCTGATTGTCCTAGTTGATGGAATCATCGTAGGGAAAAGAAATAATCTGGGGAAATTAATCTGTAAAATACCAAATATCAGTCACATAAAATGAAAAAAACAATCATATCATTAATCTTTATCACCATATTTTCGACAACTATAGAAGCCGATATATATATACCATGGAATAATGGTAAACTATGTGTATCGGAAGAGGGTCGGTATATAAAACATGAAAACGGAGAACCCTTTTTCTGGCAAGGAGAAACAGGTTGGCTTCTACCAGAACGACTAAATCGTGATGAAGCAGGATATTATCTGAGTTGTTGCCAAAAAGCCGGATATAATGTTGTACAAATACAAACCGTTAATAGCGTTCCGGCATATAATGTGTATGGTCAAATGTCACACCCCGATGGATATGACTTTTCTTATATTGATAAACCTGGTGTATATGGATATTGGAATCATATGGACTATATTATAGAAACTGCTGCCCGCAATGGTATCTATATAGGTATGGTATGTATTTGGGGAGGGAACGTAAAAGCAGGCTTGATGAATGAAGACGAGGCTGTATTATATGGAAAATTCCTTGCCGAAAGGTATAAAAATAAGCCTAATATTATATGGATAATAGGAGGTGATATACAAGGCAATGTAAAAACAGAAGTTTGGGAAGCATTGGCCCGCACCATCAAAGCAAATGATCCTAATCATCTTATGACTTACCACCCACGAGGTAGAACTACATCAGCTGAATGGTTCAATAATGCCGAATGGCTTGATTTCAACATGTTTCAGAGTGGACATAGACGTTACAATCAACGAAATGGGGATAATAACTACCCAATAGCCGAAGGAACAGAAGAAGATAATTGGCGATATGTAGAAAAGTCATTGGCAATGCAACCGGTGAAACCTGTAATTGATGGTGAACCATCTTATGAAAAAATACCCCAAGGTCTGCACAATCCAGATGAAAAACGATGGGAAGACCATGATTGTCGACGCTATGCCTATTGGTCTGTTTTTGCAGGTTCCTTTGGTCACACATATGGGCATAACGACATCATGCAGTTTTATCGGCCGGGAGTCGGTGCAGCATATGGAGCCTCTACTCCATGGTACGAAGCATTGAATCACCCGGGGTACAATCAAATGAAATATCTAAAAAATCTCATACTTACATTCCCATATTTCGAGCGTGTACCCGACCAAAGTGTTATAATCGGACAAAATGGTGAAAAATACGATCGTTTGATTGCCACAAGAGGAGATGATTATATCTTGATTTATAACTATACAGCACGAGAAATGAAGATTGATTTAACTAAAATAAGTGGTAATAAAAAAAATGCATGGTGGTATAACCCGTCAAATGGGACTTTACAATACATCGGTTTGTATGACAACAAAACAATTCTATTGAAACCAAAATCAAAAAAAGATGACACTATATCCGATTACGTGCTGATTGTTATTGATGCGATAAAAGATTATGTTAAACCAGATTGGAAAATACTTCCCATAATACAATAAATATGAGACTGCAAAAATTATTTCTTCTTATTGCTTTTTCAGCCTTTTCTTTCACCACATTTTCTATAAAAAGGGAAAGTATTGTAACTATTACAGCTATTAAGACTGAAGGACTTACAAATCCCTTAGGTATTGATACAGAAAAGCCAAGATTCAGTTGGCAAATAGTTTCAAATAAAAAAAATGTCAAACAACTATCTTATCACATTCTGGTAGCGACAGATAGCTGTAAATTACACAAAAACGAAGCCGATTTGTGGGATTCTCATAGAATAAACAGTGAGCAATCCCTATGGATTATCTATAATGGCAGTAGGTTGGGAAACAACCGTCATGCCTATTGGAAAGTAAAAATCACTGTTTCGTATGAAGATGGCAAAACGACAGAGTCGGAATGGAGCCAAATTGGACATTTTTCCACCGGTTTATTGTCTGAAAATCGTTGGAAAGGTCGCTGGATTGGTCTTGACAGGCCGATGCCATGGGACGAAGAAACCCTGCATAGCAAATTATCGGCAAGATATTTACGAAAAGAATTTTCGATTAATAAAAAGATAAAACGTGCCACGGCATTTGTCGCCGGATTGGGCTTACATGAATTATATCTCAATGGACAAAAAGTAGGTAACGACGTACTAACTCCTGCTCCTACTGATTATCGTCGTACCGTATTATATAATACCTACGATGTAACTGATTATATCCAAAATAATAATGCCATTGGAGTCGTATTAGGGAATGGACGATATTACACAATGTGTCAGTACTATAAGACATATAAAATTAATAATTTCGGCTATCCCAAATTACGTTTGAATTTGGTTATCGAATATGAAGATGGCACTCGTCAAACCATTGCAAGTGACACTGATTGGAAATTGACTCCCGACGGTCCCATCCGTAGCAATAACGAATATGATGGAGAAATATATGATGCACGGAAAGAATTGGGGAATTGGACTGAGTATGGGTATAATGATGCCGACTGGATACCAGTAGAAAGAGTTGGCGCACCCTATGGAACCCTTCGTGGTACAATGTTGCCCAACATGAAAGTCTGGGAGGAGATAAAACCAATATGTGCAAAACCTTCTAAAAACGGCTATATTATTGATTTTGGACAAAATATGGCAGGTTGGATAAAAATGAACGTATTCGGTAATGAAGGTGATACTATACGCATACAATATGCCGAACGGCTCAACAATGAAGGAAACGCTCTCTACACCGAAAATTTCAGAGATGCTTTATCAACAGATATATATGTATGTAATGGTAAAGAATCCGGAAAAACATGGTCGGCAAAATTTTCATACCATGGTTTTCGATATGTCGAAGTATCAGGTTATCCTATACAAAGTAACAAAATCATCGATCACTTTATTGCGCAGGTAGTAAGCGATGCAATGGAAGAGATTGGTACTTTCCACACCTCAAATTCTACACTGAATCAAGTCTATAAAAATGCACGATGGGGCATACTTGGAAATTATAAAGGGATGCCAATAGATTGTCCTCAACGTAATGAGCGACAACCATGGTTAGGCGACCGTACCATGGGTTGCTGGGGAGAGAGTTACATATTTGACATTGAAAGACTTTACACCAAATGGGTAAGAGATATACATGAATCGCAAAGAGAAGATGGTTGTATTCCCGATGTAGCTCCGGCTTTCTGGAATTATTATACAGATGATGTAACATGGCCTGCAGCATTTATTTTTTCATGTGACATGATATATACACAATTCGGGAATTTAGCTCCAATACAGAAACATTACCCTGCAATGCAGTTGTGGGCCAAACATATTGTTGAGGAGTGGAGCGATAAAGACGGTCTTATCTATAAAGATAAATATGGAGATTGGTGTCTACCTCCGGAATCACCGGAAATGATACATAGTGAAGACCCCAATCGTAAAACAGATGGAACACTTATTGCTTCAGCTTATTTCTATAAAGCACTGACGACATTGGCTCGTTTTGCCTCGCTACAAGGTCTCTCGACTGATGCCGACAAATATAATGCCAAGGCCGAGGCTTTGAAAAAAGCGTTTAACAAAAGATTCTTGAATATTAGGAAAGATAGCGTATATTATGCAAACAATACTGTCACAGCCAATATTCTTCCATTAGCTATAGATATTGTTCCTTCGGAATTAAGAGACAAGGTTGCACAATGTGCCATATCAATAATTGTAAATAAACATGATATGCACATCAGTTGCGGTGTTATCGGTGTTCAATGGTTGTTCCGAGAATTGTCTCGTTTAGGCAGAGGAGATATTGCATATCACATGGCATCACAAACTTCTTATCCAAGCTATGGATATATGGCAAAAAATGGTGCCACTACAATTTGGGAATTGTGGAACGGTGATACAGCTAATCCTAAAATGAATAGTGGTAATCACGTAATGCTATTGGGAGATTTGATCCCTTTCTGTTTTGAGAAATTAGGTGGAATCCAAACTTCTAATAAGCATGTAGCCTTCAAACATATTATTTTCAATCCCGATTTTTCAATATCAGAACTCGATAATGTTTCCATTACATATCGTACCCCCTATGGAGCTACATCGAGCAAATGGAGCAAAAGAAAAAAAAATATTACATGGGAAATAATGGTTCCGGCAAATACAACCGGAGAAGTACATCTCCCAAATGGTAAAATCGAATATGTGGGTTCGGGTAGATATACGTATGATGTAAAATTAAATTCTAAATAGGTCCTATCATGAAACATTTACCCTTTTTAAATATAATATTGTTTCTATTTTCCGGTACAGCAATAGCACAATACCCAACAATACCCGACTCGGTAAAACAACGTATTACCCGAGAAAATGAAATAGAAAATAAAAGGGTAGAATCTGTTTGGAAGAAAGCCTATAGAATAGTACAACGAGAAGAGAAAAAATACGGGAGAGTATATCGTCCATGGGCCTCGACACCCGAAGATTTACCCCAATGTAAAATTCCGGCTTTTCCCGGAGCAGAAGGTGGAGGTGCATTTATCGGCGGCGGTCGACATGGTAAAGTATTTGTTGTGAATACACTTGCAGACAGTGGCCCTGGATCGTTCCGTGAAGCTTGCGAAACCGGAGGCGCCAGAATTGTAGTCTTCAATATTGCCGGTATTATTCATCTGAAAACACCTATCAGCATCAAAGCACCTTATATAACCATTGCCGGACAGACAGCCCCCGGCGACGGAGTATGTATTACAGGAGAATCAGTACTTATTGATACACATGATGTAATTATTCGTTATATGAGATTTCGTCGCGGATCTATCGATGTAGGGCATCGTGATGATGCCATAGGTGGTAATGCTGTAGGGAATATCATTATTGACCACGTTTCTGCATCTTGGGGGCTTGATGAAGTAATGTCGATATATCGTCATGTATGGAATAGAGATAAAAATGGCAAAGGTGTAAAATTACCTACTGTTAATATTACTATACAAAATTCAATATTTTCAGAGGCTTTAGATACTTATAATCATGGATTTGGGGCTACTATTGGCGGTCACAATTCCTATTTTTCGCGTAATCTATTTGCATCGAACATTTCACGTAACTGCTCTGTAGGGATGGATGGGGACTTCAATTTTGTAAATTGTGTTATTTTCAATTGGTGGAATAGAACAATAGATGGAGGTGATGAAAATTCTCTATATAATATCATTAATAATTATTTCAAACCCGGCCCTATTACATCGATGCAAGGTGGTAAAGCGGTGCAGTACCGTATAATAAAACCCGAATCTGGTAGAGATAAATCTACTCTCGAAGTGTATGGTAAAGCCTATGTATCTGGAAATATTGTGGAGGGCAATGATATCGTAAGTACTGATAATTGGAATGGCGGAGTGCAAGGTTGCGATAAATATATTGATGAAATAAAGAAAGATAGTTGCTTTTATATGCCCCAACATTTTGAAATCATGTCGGCCGAGAATGCATATAAATATGTATTAAAAAATGTTGGGGCCACTCTCCCACGACGAGATGCAGTTGATACCCGCATCATAAATTCGGTACGTACCGGACAGGCTATTTACAGCCAAGATGCAACCCCATTCGTTACACCTTATGTAAAACGTCGTTTACCCGATGATTCATATAAATATGGTATCATTACACACCCTCAACAAGTGGGGGGACTTCCCGAATATGAGGGTGTCCCATATATTGACACTGACAATGATGGCATGCCTGATGAATGGGAAATAAGATATGGATTGAATCCCAATAATGCCGAAGATGCATCACAAGATTGCAACGGTGATGGATATACAAATATCGAGAAATATATACATGCAATCGACCCTAATATAAAAACAGACTGGACAAAATGGAGCAATAACTATGACACACTTACTCCTATCCAATAATAGCACTAAAAAAATATAAGTAAATTTCGTATTTCTTGTCGATTCGTTTGTTATAACTATATAATTGGATTTATGAAAATATAACCCAATTATATAGTCCTTTTAAATTTGGGAGAAAACTTGTAATTTTCGTATCTTTGTAGAAAATATTTAATATCATGAAATATATTGCATTGTGTATATTGTGTGGATTATTGGGTTGTAGACTATCTGCACAAACCACCGACGAACTTCAAAAACTCTCTTGGAAAGTGATTGCAACCAAAATGGCCGCGGAATGGTATGGCACCCCCGAAGCTCGTGCTATTGCTCAAAAATTGCTTCTCTATCAAAGCGATTTAGGAGGATTCCCCAAAAACATTCATTTCCATCGTGAAATAAAACAAGATGTTATCGATGAATTAAAAAATACCGGGATAGGAACAACCATAGACAACGGGGCAACCGTAACGGAAATGAAATTTTTGACATCGATGTATGCGCAAACCGGAGAAAAGATATATCGCGATGCATTTTTCAAAGCTCTCAATTATATATATACGTCTCAATATGATAATGGAGGCTGGCCACAATTTTATCCGGCTCGTAAAGGTAAATCCAATGCATACTCCAACAATATCACTTTCAACGATGATGCCATGGTCAATGTACTGAAAATGCTTTATGCTATCAGTGACGACGACAAACCATATAATATATTTGAATTTACAGAGGAGCAGAAAAATAGGGCTTTGATTGCCTACGAAAAAGGAATAAAATGTATTCTTAATACCCAAATTCGCAATAAAGATGGAGATCTCACTGTATGGTGTGCACAACACGACCCTATTACCATGTTGCCCGCTAAGGCAAGAGCGTATGAATTACCGTCTTACAGCGGTGTAGAATCGGCCAATATTACACTATTATTGATGAAAGTGGAGAATCCCTCACCCGATGTAATTGCAGCTGTTAAAGGGGCTGTAAAATGGTTTGATGATTATAAAATTACCAATATGACATATACTCGTAAAAAGATTAATGGTAAATATGTTGCTTTTATAAAATCGGCCGAAAATGCAACTCCTATTTGGGCCAGATTTTATGATCTCGAAACAGGTCGTCCATTCTTCTGCGACCGTGATGGAATTAAACGCAACTCTATCGATGAATTAGGCGATAATAGACGCAATGGATATGCATGGTACGACGACAAAGGACTCAATGTTCTTAAACAATATCCTAAATGGCTAAAAAAAATAGGAGAATAACATATACAAAAAATCGAGGCATTAGATGTGATTATATATAAGCCAAGATGGCTACGGCAGATCTATAAAACAGAGTTTCAACAGCTATTACTCTCCAATAGCTTTCAAGCAATTAGAGTGGCCTCAACAAATTAAATCCACATATAGCATATAATATAATTGTGGCGTATATTGTGAATTATATATATATAGTTCCTTTATACGCCACTATCGTTTGTATATATATCAAATTCTTACAAGAGATTATTTTTTAGAAATTTATCTTCAACATTCCAATCTACCCCTCCGAAGTTTGGAGGCTTAGTTACGATTTCCATGTGATCCTATGAATGAGTTAGTAATTTTCATAAGACGTCTCCACCTAACAATCGTAGTTATAAAAGTTCTTTAATTTTGAGATTGCCGTTTTCGGACCATAGTAAAAATCGTTTTGGTATTACCGGTTCGGGTTTAGGTTCAGGATTTTTCACGATGACTACCGACGAATCAAGTGGAGTGAGTGGTATTTGAATCGTTTTTTTATTCTTTTTCCTTTTTTTCTTCTTAGTGCTGATTTTATTGTCGGTGGGTTTTTCTATAACGGACGGCTCATACGATTCTGCGACATTATCCTTTGAAGTCGTGCCGGCAGGTGCAAAATGCATTGGATATGAATCGTCCATTTCCATCTGTATGGAATAAGAATTTTTAGAGATAGATTGCAAAACACATGGTTTGTTATACACCAAGTAGGCTCTTCCTGTACGTAAAAGAATAATCGTCAGATTTTGAGGATAATTATTCTTTGGTTGTGAAAAGAAAAACAGGGCTGATGTGTAGGCGTTGAGATTGACTTGAAAGAAATAACCATTTGGAGATGGGATATTAGATGGTAGAGTTATCCAACCATCGGCATTGGTTATTTCGAGTAAACGTTTATTGGCTTGATACACTTGTATAACCTGAAAATCTCCCGAATATTCACCTGTAAATTTTGATAATTTTACGTGATATTTGGTATTTTGGCCTTTTAACGTTGTGGCTTGTGCATTAGCTACCGGTGTATATGGTTTGACAATATTCATATCGGCCATTGCTAATGAATCGATATATTTATTTTTAGGATATATACGCCCCTCTTTCTGTACAAAAATATTTTCCTGCGCAATCATCGATGTAGCCACTGCAATTATCGCGATAAATATTAACAAGATACGTTTCATAATAATAATTTTTATAATATATCATCGGAGAAATATGTAGCCGGAAGACGACGACAATTGTATTGAGAAGCCATAATTTCGCCATATGCACCGGCCGAGCGTATAGCTATAAGGTCGCCTCTCGCAGTCGTCGGCAATGATACGACTTTACCAAAGCAATCGGACGATTCACAGATAGGCCCTACTACATCGTACTCTTGTGGAGGTAGTTGTGATGTAATATTTTCAATCTTGTGATATGCCTGATATAGTGCCGGTCGTATGAGATCGGTCATTCCGGCATCGACAATCACAAATTTTTTATTTACCCCCTCTTTTACATATAACGTTTTTGTTATCAAACTTCCACATTGGCATACAACAGCTCTTCCTAACTCAAAAAACAATTGTTGTTTTGGACGCAATTTCAAATGTTTATGGAATACAGAAAAATAATTGGCAAAATCGGGTATCGGTTGTTTGCCTGGCTGTTCATAATCGATACCTAGTCCCCCACCGACATTTATTACATCAACTATAATCATTCGTTTATATAGGTTTTCTTGTATCTCATTTATACGGTTACACAACATCTTATACGAATCCATATCTAATATTTGTGAACCTATATGAAAATGCAGTCCGAGCAGATGTATATTGGATAGAGATGCCAGACGTTCGAGAATCATATCCAATTGTTCGAGACTGATACCAAACTTGTTTTCGGTAAGTCCGGTCGTGATATAATGATGGGTATGAGCATCGACATTGGGATTGATACGCAATGCTACAGATACAATTTTATTATACGATTTGGCAATGTCATCTATTATTTCCAATTCGGGTAAAGACTCCACATTGAAACAGCGTATTCCGGCTTCAATACCTAATTTTATTTCCCAATCGGCCTTACCTACGCCAGCAAACACTATTTTTTCTGCGGAGAATCCGGCTTTCAATGCGGCCTCAATCTCACCTCCGGAAACACAATCGGCTCCTAACCCATATTCACGTATAATGGTCAGCAAGCGAGAATTAGCATTTGCTTTTACGGCATAGTGTACATGGTATCCTTGATAATGAGCTATCTCGTCATTGATCTTTTGCAAAGTACTACGCAACAACGAAGTGTCGTAATAATAAAACGGGGTTATTAACGACGAGAATCTATCTATAGGAAATTTCATATAATTTGAATTAAATTTTTATAAAAAGAGACGGATTAAAAATCCGTCTCTCACTATTTTATTCAAAAAGATTCTGACTGAGAGACTGTAGAGCGCGTTGTTTATCTTCAGCTTTAACAAGGAACGAAATATTATAATTGCTACCGCCATATGAAACCATACGCACAGGAATATCTTTCATGGCTTGCATTGCATTAGACTCAAAGCCGATATTACTCCATTCGAGATCACCAACCACGCATATAATCACCATATTTTCATCGACCGTGACAGTACCGAACTTCTTCAAATCATCGAGAATCTCACTAAGATGTTTGGTGTTGTCTATCGTTACAGACACCCCTACTTCCGATGTTGTAATCATGTCGATAGAGGTTTGATAGCTTTCAAATATTTCAAAAACTTTTCTCAAAAAGCCATGTGCCAACAACATACGTCCCGATTTTATTTTTATGGCTGTAATACCATCTTTGGCTGCAACAGCTTTAATAACACCGGACTCAGAATTTCCACATATTATAGTACCGGGAGCCTCGGGCTCCATCGTGTTGAGTAGACGCACCGGAATACGTGCTAATTTTGCAGGTAAAATGCAAGTAGGATGAAGGACTTTTGCTCCAAAATATGCCAATTCTGCGGCTTCTTCAAAATTAAGTACACGTACAGGTTTTGTGCCTTCGACATAACGGGGATCGTTATTGTGCATACCATCAATATCTGTCCAGATTTGAATTTCTTCGGCTTGTATGGCAGCACCTATCAAAGAGGCCGAATAGTCACTTCCACCACGTTGTAAATTATCGGTTTCACCATATGCATTACGACAGATAAACCCTTGTGTAATATATATAGGGGCATCAGGACACTCTGACAATTTCTTCTCTAGGTTAGTCTTTATATATCCAGCATCGGGCTCTCCATTTTTATCGATACGCATATAGTCAAGCGCCGGTATCATTACAGAATTTATACCTATTTCGTTAAGGTAATAATTCATCATCATGGTCGACATAAGTTCACCTTGAGAAAGAATAACCTTCTCTTCAAACATCGTAAACAAATCCTTAGTATAGGAACGTATTGTGTCGAAATTTCCCGTCAGTGCATCAAGAGCTTTCTGCTTATATTCATCGGTCGAAAACAATTCCGATACGACTTTCTGGTATTTCCGTTCGAGATTGTTTATAATTTCATTGGCACCATCGGGATTTTTTTTGTATAGATAATCAGAGATTTCTATCAGCGTATTGGTTGTACCAGACATTGCCGAAAGAACGACAATCTTCTGATTATCATCACAAATCAACTGAGCGACATCTTTCATACGTAATGCCGAACCGACAGATGTACCACCAAACTTTAATACTTTCATTTTTTGTTTTCGATGTTAAATTATATTCATATCAGTTTATAATCGCAAAGATAACGAATTGTTGCAAATAATAGCATTTTATTTCACAGGAATTGTATCTGTTATATCTCTAATCTTTTTTTCATCACATAACAATACACGACCGGGATACTCCTTTACAAGATAATGATTATGCGTAGTCATTACAACAGCAGTCCCTTCACGACATATATCATGCAACAATGCGACAATTTGTTTACCCGTATTGGGGTCTAAATTCCCTGTAGGTTCATCGGCGAGGATTATTTCAGGAGAGTTCAATAATGCACGAGCTATAACAATACGTTGTTGCTCCCCACCAGACAATTCATGAGGCATACGATATGCCTTAGTTTCCATACCCACCTTTTGTAATGTATCTTTTACCCTATCGGCAATATTCTTTTTCCCTTTCCAACCTGTAGCTCTTAATACAAACTCCAAATTTTCTTGTACAGAACGATCTGTCAGCAACTGAAAATCTTGAAAGACAATACCTAATCGACGACGAAGCATTGGAATTTCACGTTTTTTTATTTTACGGACGTTTATTCCCAATACTTCTGCATCACCACCATGTATTGGCACATCGGCGTAAAAGGTTTTAAGCAATGAACTCTTACCACTGCCTACGCGTCCAATAAGATATACAAACTCACCGCTATACAATTCCACATCAGTATCTTGTAATATGATCTGTTCTTCACGGCGAATTTCAACACCTTTATAGTTGATGAGCATTTGTCTTTTATTTTCCATGACAAACTATTCTTTATGTCTTTTTTTCAATTCTTTTGCTAAATCTTCTATACGCATACCTTTGGAGGTAAGTAATACCATGAGATGATATATAAGATCTGAGGCTTCATATATGAAACCATCATCTGTTCCATTGGTCGCTTCAATAACTGTTTCTACAGCCTCCTCTCCCACCTTTTGAGCCATACGATTTACACCACTCATAAAGAGTGATGTAGTATAAGATTTTTCAGGCATTTGTTGGTGGCGACAATCAATAAAGTCTTGCAAATATTGTAAAAAATATAGATCAGCCTCATTTTTTTCACCAAAACATGTGTCGCTACCAGTATGACATACAGGGCCAATAGGGTTGACTTTTATTAATAGGGTGTCTTGGTCGCAATCTTCTTGTATAGAACAAATATTCAAGAAATTGCCGCTTTCTTCTCCTTTTGTCCACAAACGATTTTTCGTACGGCTATAGAAGGTAACTTTACCTATTTCTTGTGTTTTATTATAGGCTTCTTCATTCATAAAGCCCAACATCAACACTTTACCGGTACAATTGTCTTGTATAATGGCGGGTACAAGTCCACCCATTTTCTTAAAATCAAGATTCATATTTTTTATATTTATAATCTTACACATATACCCTCTTTACTTAAATACGATTTCAAATTTGGGATTGATATTTCTCCAAAATGGAAAACACTTGCGGCTAATGCCGCATCGGACTTCCCTGATATAAATGTATCGCGAAAATGTTCTTTAAGTCCTGCACCTCCTGATGCAATGACCGGAATGGACAATATGTCATGTAGCTTGGCAAGTGTCTCATCGGCATATCCGTTTTTCACGCCATCATGAGTCATACTGGTAAACAATATTTCTCCGGCACCACGTTCTTGAGCCTCCCTTGCCCATGTGAACAGTTCTTTATCAGTAAGAATACGGCCACCACTTCTATAACAACGCCACACACCATTCTCGAAATTTGCATCAATTGCCACCACACACACTTGTGTGCCGAAATTTTTTGCAATATGCTCTATCAATTGAGGATTATTTAATGCAGAAGAATTAATAGAGACCTTATCAGCACCTGCATTAAGCAACCGATCTACATCTGATAGTTCGTTGATACCTCCTCCAACAGTAAAAGGTATACTCACTCGAATAGCAACTCGACGTACTAAATCGGTAAATGTTTTGCGACCTTCGTGCGAAGCCGTTATATCTAAATATACAAGTTCATCGGCACCTTGTTCACTATATAATTCGCCCAATTCAACCGGGTCTCCGGCATCTCTGAAATTGACGAAATTCACTCCTTTTACGGTTTTTCCATCTTTTACATCGAGACAGGGAATTATTCTCTTGGCCAACATCGTTATTCCTTGTTTATAATACCTATAATAATTTAATTGTTTTCAATATCGCCATATCTTATGACAAATGGGATAATAAATCATCAAATTATTGGCAAAAATACAATTTCTTTTTCATTTTTCCACTATCTACCCATCTTAAAAGGAGCCATCATTTGAATGATAGCTCCTCTATTTTATATTGCATCGACCGGTGATAGGACATATGGCACATTATCGGTTGGCCACAAACCATTGATTATTGGATAAGTCACCAATTTTTCAGGATCGACAACAACATGCTTTATTCTTAATCTATGCCAAGTATAGATTATATGCACAAGCCCATCAGATGTCTGTATAATAGATGGATACGAATATTGTTTCTCGGGAATTTTTATATAATCAAGCGCCAGCGCTGCCTCCCAATTTACACCATCTTTACTCATGGCTAAATTTATTACACCTCTCCCCTTGTGTCCCAAATCTTTGGCATCACGTGTCGAATGATTATATATCAACAAATGACGACCATCGCGCAATGTGACAGCATCGATACCCGAATTATTGTTAGGGAGTGTTGTCTCTTTCATTTCAGACCAAGTCAAACCTGCATCGTATGACCATGTTTCCACTATATAATCATTTCCATCTTTACCATTTGATCTACATAACATTTGGAGTGTATCTCCACCATGTTGCAAGAAGGTCGGTTGAATAGCAGCAATCTCTTTCCCATCATTTAATGGACCTATAAATGTCCAGGTAATTCCATTGTCCGTACTTCGTTCAACATGTGCTTTCCATCCATTATTTTCATCACTCGAGCCGGAAATCAAAGTGCCATCGGACAATTGTATAGGTTTATTCTTAATTGGGCCAAGCAAAGGTAATTCAATACGTTTGGGTGCACTCCAAGTATGACCATTATCTGATGATACTATATACTCGCCCCACCATTCCCGAGGATTTGGTCCGACTTTGTAATATATCATCAAATCACCACCTGCAGGTTTGAATATAACTGGATTCCATGTCGGATAGCGCAACGTATCACATTGTATACCGGTTGCGACACTGATTGGAGCAGACCATTCACCTTCGGGAGTTTTACGCTGTACGCGAATTTCCACATCAGGATGCCGTTCGTGAGTCCCACCGAAATAGGTCGCCAATAAGTCGCCATTTTCCAACTCAACCATAGTTACCGAATGACATGAAGGGAAATCGGCTTGTTCGTAAAGAAATTCTTCTAACAATATCCCATTACGGTGTTCCTTAGGAGTACAGCACAACAATAATGACATAATTGTTGATAAAAAAGAAAGTAATAATATGTTTTTCATATTGGTTTAATTTTGTAGAATTAACTTTCTTAAATCTTTTAACGAGATGTATCCTTCATAGATCGCCTTGCCGAAAATAACTCCGTGTACACCTATTTCATTTAGTTTTTCTATATCAGAAATTGACGATACCCCACCACTGGCTATAAGGTATATATCAGAGAATGTGGTCAACATTTCTGAATATAGGTCGACCGATGGTCCCTGTAACATTCCGTCACAAGAAATATCTGTTGTTATAATCTTCTGTATACCTGTCTTGGTATATTTCGACACAAATGAAAACAAATCTATGTTTGAAGATTCTCTCCAACCATTTACTGCGATTTTTTTATCTTTCACATCGGCACCAAGGATTATACGTTCTGTCCCATACTTCTGAATCCAAAAATTAAATGTTTCGGGATTTTTAACAGCAATACTACCGCCTGTAATCATTTGAGCACCGCACTCAAATGCAATGCGAAGATCATCATCACTTTTTAATCCGCCACCAAAATCTACAATCAAAGATGTGTGGGTAGCAATCTGCTCTAATATTTTATAATTTACTATATGCTGAGCTTTGGCACCATCAAGATCGACAAGATGTAACCTTTTCAGACCAGCGTCTTCGAACATCTTGGCAATTTCTAATGGATTTTCATTATATACTTTTTTACTATCGTAATCACCTTGTGATAAACGCACGCACTTACCAGCAATAATGTCTATGGCCGGAATAATCTCTATCATAAGTTATAATGCAAGAAAATGGTTAAAAATGTTCTCACCAACACTACCGCTTTTTTCTATATGAAATTGCGTTGCATAAAAGTTGTCGCGATGTAATGCTGCGCTGAATAGCTGAATATAATCACTTACGGCTGTAGTATATCGACAAATAGGGACATAGTAGCTATGCACAAAATATACATACTTGTTTTCAATCTTGGGGAACATGTGATTATCAACGCTTGTCAACGTATTCCACCCCATATGTGGAACTTTTTGATCTTGGTTTTGCGGGATAAATCTCTCTACATCGACATCGAAGATATTAAGACAATCGACATCTCCTTCGGCTGAATGACGGCACATAAGTTGCATACCTATACATATACCCAATACAGGTTGTTTCAAATCTTTGATAAGTATATCCAAATTATGGCTCTTCAAATATGCCATTGTTGTAGCAGCTTCACCGACTCCCGGAAATATAACTCTATCGGACGACTTGATAATTTCTTTATCATCAGTGATTATAGGATTTATTCCCACCCGACGCAAAGCACAATCGACCGAAAATATATTACCCGCATTATATTTTATAATAGCAACCTGCATTTAGAATACAACGGTTTTATTTTGATACACAAGTACTTTTCTTTCGATATGCTTTTCAACTGCACGGGACAATACAATTTTTTCCAAATCGCGTCCTTTTCGTACAAGGCTGGTTACAGGATCTTTATGAGAAATACGCGTAATATCTTGCTCGATAATAGGACCGGCATCGAGATCATTGGTTACATAGTGGCTAGTCGCTCCAATAAGTTTCACACCACGCTCAAATGCCGCATGATATGGTTTTGCACCGACAAATGCCGGGAGAAAAGAGTGATGTATATTAATGATGCGATTGGGATATCTGCTTATAAACTCCGGAGATACTATCTGCATATATCGAGCCAAAACGATAAACTCTATATTGTACTCTTGCAACATAGCCAATTCGGCGTCTTCTTGCTCTTTTTTATTTTCTTTGGTTATAGGGAAATACTTGTAATCTATTCCGAATCGCTTAGCCGCTATTTCCATATCGGGGTGATTACTTACAATAAGAGGTATTTCTACGTCCCATTCTCCTGCTGTATATCGAGCTAATAAATCATATAAGCAATGCGACATTTTGGATACAAATATCGCCATACGAGGTCGTTTGTCGCTAAAATAGAGGCTGAAATTTATATCATACTTCTTTGCGCATAATGTCTGAAAATATTTTTCTATTTTATCGGCAGGGATTATAAAACTTGACAAATCCCATTCTATACGCATGAAAAAAATATGATTCTCTCTATCCACATACTGATCGAGATATAAAATATTACCACCATTGATATTTATAAAATCAGTTACAACAGCAACAATACCCGATTGGTCGGGACAGTGCATTAATAATATCGCGTTTTTACTGTTT
>JAZURX010000046.1:0-56829 GCA_045606385.1 Bacteroidales bacterium
ATATCGGTTCTATTATATATCCATTCTCCAAAACCAATATTTTCAGTTTTTATGTCTTGTTATGGATTGAGAATGATTTTGTTGTGTAAAAAAAGGAGTGTCAAATATATTGGCACTCCTTACGTATGATTTTAATAAGGCATCTTATTTGAGTTTCCACTCGGTACCTTCTTTGGTATCTTTCAGTTCGAAACCTATTTCACCAAGTCGGTCGCGAATGAGGTCACAAGTGGCCCAATCTTTGCGTGCTTTGGCTTCACGACGCATTTCGAGAAGCAGTTCCACGGCTTTTTCGAAAGGTTCGGCAGTGCTGTCGGCTTCGGAGGTTTCGAGGCGCAGACCGAGAATGTCGAACATGAATGTGGAGAATGTGTCACGCAATGCGGCAAGGTCTTCGGCTGTGATGGAGGCGTTGCCGGCTAATATGGTGTTGATGATGCGTACGCCGTCGAAGAGATGAGAAATCACAATCGGGGTGTTGAGGTCGTCGTTCATGGCCTCATAACATTTGGCGCGTAACCCTTTTACATCGACGGTGGTAGTGTCAGAAGGGGTGATTTTGGACAAGTTGTTCCATCCTTCGCTCAGTCGTTGCCATGCTTTTTCGGCTGCAACGAGGGCTTCGCTACTGAAGTCGAGTGTGCTGCGGTATTGTGCTTGCAGTATGAAGAAACGTATGGTCATGGGCGAGAACGGCTGAGAGAGCAACGGGTGTTCTCCTTTGAAGAATTGGTCGAGAGTGATGAAGTTGCCCAACGATTTACCCATCTTCTGCCCATTGATGGTAATCATGTTGTTGTGCATCCAATAGCGTACGGTCTCTTTGCCTTGTGCGGCAACAGATTGAGCTATTTCACATTCGTGGTGGGGGAAAAGCAGATCCATACCGCCACCGTGTATGTCGAATGTATCGCCGAGGTATTTGGAGCCCATGGTCGAACATTCGAGGTGCCACCCGGGGAATCCGTCGCTCCACGGAGAGGGCCAACGCATGATGTGCTCGGGAGCAGCCTTTTTCCACAATGCAAAGTCGAACGTATTGTGTTTCTCGTGCTGTCCGTCGAGTGCCCGGGTTGTGCCCAGCAGTTCGTCGATGTTGCGTCCCGAGAGTTTGCCATAGTGATGGTCTTTGTTGTATTTTTCGACGTCGAAGTATACCGACCCTTCGCTTTCGTAGGCGTAGCCGTTGGCGAGTATTTTTTTTATGTACTCTATCTGTTCTATGATATGTCCCGAAGCGTGCGGTTCGATGCTGGGGGGCAATACGCCGAGGGCTTCCATGGCTTTGTGGTAGCGATTGAGGTAATATTGAACGACCTCCATCGGCTCGAGTTGTTCGAGACGTGCCTTTTTGGCGATTTTGTCTTCGCCTTCATCGGCATCGTTTTCGAGGTGTCCTACGTCGGTGATGTTGCGTACATAGCGTACTTTGTAACCGAGGTGCTGCAGATAGCGGAACAACAAGTCGAACGTGATGGCGGGGCGTGCGTGTCCTAAGTGTCCGTCGCCATATACAGTAGGTCCGCATACGTACATGCCCACATAGGGTGGGTTGAGAGGCTCGAACGTCTCTTTGCGACGTGTGAGTGTATTGTAGATGGTCAGTTTTTGTTCCATGATTTTCACGATTTTATGGCGATAATATGCCGTGCTGTTCTATTATCGCTACAAAAGTAATGATTCTTGACAAACAAAACAACGCTTATAGAGATAAGAAGTTGTTCCGATTTATGCCGAAGAGGCTTTATGCTTCGCCTCCGGGGAATATAAATGGAGGTTTGGGGGCTCCTTCACCCACATTTATTTTACCAAATTGCTTTTCATATTTTATTACATTGTCTTCGAGAGCGAGAAGCAGGCGTTTGGCGTGTTCGGGGGTGAGTATGATACGCGATTTTACTTGTGCTTTGGGCATACCCGGGAGCAGGCATACGAAATCGGCTATAAATTCCGATGCCGAGTGTGTAATAACGGCAAGATTGGCATAGGTCCCTCCTGCCACTTCGGGGGTAAGTTCTATTTGTAGATCTTTCTTTTCCATGATTTATGGTTTTGTGTTGAATATATATTTGTTTTTACCATCGAGGTTGCTTGTGTTTATTGTGACGCGCACGACCGGGGGGAGTGGTTTTTCTATGCGGAACGATGCGTAGCCGGAGCGATAGTAGCCCGGAGAATCGTCGTGGTTGTCGTATCGTAGTTGTACGTCGAGTGTATCGCCTTGTGTAGAGTTATGCAAAGAAATCATCGACATGGAATGGACTTTGTCCTTAATTTCGATTTGGTAGCGTAGGTTTATACATTCGCCACCATACCATACCGAGGTAAGATAGAGCGGGTAGTCGGGGAGTAGCGATGCCTCGGCCGGTGATATTGTTTCGATAGTTGCGTATGGAATTTCTTGTATTGTGGTAATAAGTTCTATCTCTATGTTGTTTCCTATGGTTTCTTCGGGGGAGTATCCGATGATTACACGTTGCCCATCGGCGAGGAGTGTCGACGGTAATATATCTTCGGGGTAGAGATAGGCGCCGTCGTCACGCAGAAATATGAGACTATGCGATTGGTGCAGGCAGGTTACGATGTCTTGCCGAAACTCGGTAAGATCTATCGTCTCTTCGCTGTCGTCGCACCCGGATAGAGTAGTGACTATGAAGAGTGCCAATATCAGTACTCGCCAATTCATTTCAAAAGATTGTTTTCGGTGGGTATTATGCAGCCGTCCTGCATTACAATCATGCGGTCGGAGAGATGTGCCAACGACTCGTCGTGCGTGACGATGACAAAGGTGTGCCCGAACTCGTTTCTGAGGTCGAAAAACAGTTTGTGCAGGTCGGCTTTGTTTTGGGTGTCGAGGCTGCCCGAAGGCTCATCGGCGAGTATGACGTCGGGGCGATTGATAAGGGCACGAGCCACAGCTACGCGTTGTTTTTCGCCACCTGATAATTGTGCAGGTTTGTGTGTCAAGCGTTGTCCCAATCCCAAGAAATCGAGAATTTCGGAAGCTCTACGGCGTACCTCTGTAGTATTGTCGCGAGCGATGAGTGCCGGCAACATCACATTTTCCAAAGCTGTAAACTCGGGCAGTAGCTGATGAAATTGGAATACGAAACCGATGTGTTTATTACGAAAGTTTGCAAGGGCTTTCTCTTTGAGTGAGAATACGGGACAATCACCAATGATGATTTCACCGGTGTCGGGTTTTTCGAGCGTACCGATGATTTGCAGCAGGGTGGTTTTACCCGCACCGCTGGCTCCCATAATCGATACTATTTCGCCTTGCGCAATAGACGCGTCGATTCCTTTCAACACTTCGAGTGTGCCGTAATGCTTATGTATGTTTCTTATCTCGATCATTCTCGGATAGTTTACGTATGACGTAAGCTGCAAGGTAGCAGCCGAATATGGCGGGTATATACGATATAGTCCCCACGGTGGATCGTTTGTTTCGTTCACCTGTTGTGGGTATAACAGCTGTCGCCGATGGTTGTTCGGTAGAGAATACGACTTTAAGTCCCCGGGTTATGCCTGCGGCTTTCAATCTGCGCCGTACCTCTCTTGCCAAGCCGCAGTGATAGGTGTCGGCAATGTCGGCGTATGCGATGGCGGTGGGGTCGAGGCGCGCACCGGCACCCATCGACGAAATGACTCTTATTTTACGATGTATGCATGCGGTGAGCAATGCTATTTTGGGGGCTATTGTGTCGATGGCATCAATGACAAAGTCGTATCCGTTATCAAGGAGAGTGTCTACGGCTGAAGCTTCGAGATAACATTGCTTTACATGCAGTCGTAATGCAGGATTTATATCGAGCAGTCGGTCGTGCAGTACCTCTACTTTGGCTTTGTCTATGGTACTATGCAGAGCAATCAATTGTCGGTTGATATTGCTTACGGCGACCGTATCGGCATCGATAATGGTTATTTCTCCTACACCGCTGCGGGCAATCATTTCGGCAGCATAGGCTCCTACACCGCCAACGCCCACAATCAGTATGTGGGCGTTTTGTAGGCGCGGTAGGGTGTTGTTGCCGAGCAGTAGCGATGTGCGAGATAACCACTCCTCCATGTTTATTTTATGTTTTTATATTCTGTCAAAGCGTAATTACTTGTTATTGCGCTTTTTGTGTTGACGAAATTGAAGTTTTATTTGTAGGATTCAAACGATGTTTGTGACATATCGCCCGAGCGTAAAAACTCTTCGTGGAAGGCAAAAGCGGCATTGAGGCTGTGAGGAGTATGTCCTTTCCCTCTTAGCGACAAATACTCTTTGAGAAGAGGTCGATACATGGGATGTGCACAGTTTTCGATAATGATTTCGGCGCGTTCGCGGGGTGATTTTCCGCGTAAATCGGCTACGCCCCATTCGGTGACGATTATATTTACCGAATGTTCGCTGTGGTCGACGTGCGATACCATGGGTACAATGGCGCTGATTTTTCCACCTTTGGCTACCGATGGGCAGGTAAATATAGACAGGTATGCGTTACGAGTGAAGTCGCCCGAGCCACCTATGCCGTTCATCATTTTTGTACCGGTAACGTGGGTGCTGTTAACATTGCCGAATATATCTGCTTCGAGTGCAGTATTCATGGTGATGAGACCCAGTCGACGTACAATCTCGGGGTGGTTGCTTATCTCTCCGGGGCGAAGGACTATCTTGTCGCGGAAGAAATCGAGGTCGGCATATACCTCTTGCGATAGACGATCGCTGATGGCGAGAGCACAACTGCTGGCAAACGTACAGCGACCTTCCCGTATAAGCCCTATTACCGAGTCTTGTACCACTTCGGTGTACATTTGGAACGGAGGTATATTGGGATTCTTGCCCAAACATCCCAATACAGCATTGGCGATATTGCCTACGCCCGATTGTAAGGGTAAGAATTCTTTCGGAATCAATCCTGCTTTGAGTTGTGAAGATAAAAAGTCGCTTACATTCTGACCGATTTTCATAGTCACTTCGTCGACAGGAGAGAATTCTTTTACACCATCGGGAAGGTCCGACTCTACAATTCCTATGATTTTATCGGGGTCGACTTGTATATAGGGCGTTCCTATGCGGTCGCATGGTTGATATACAGGTATTTCGCGACGATGAGGAGGATCTGCCGGTTGATAAATGTCATGGAATCCTGCCATCTCTTTGGGAAGATGCTTGTTCAACTCTATGATGATTTTTTTTGCCAATTGACATATTGTGGGGGCCATTCCCACACCGGTACCAAGATATATTTTCCCGTCGTCTGTTACCGACGATGCTTCGATTATGGCAATATCGATACCTCCGTAGAACCCGTATCGCAAGTTTTGTGCCAATTCCGACAGGTGGGCGTCGCAATAGGCTATTTCGCCGGCATTGATGGCGGCGCGTGCGTCGGGACATGATTGATATGGCGTACGGAATTTGATGGCATTGGCACGCGCAAGTGCTCCATCGAGGTGATCATTGGTCGACGCTCCGGTATACAACCCGAGTATGAAAGGTCGTCCGGCGGCATGTTCGGCTTCTGCTTTTCGTGCAATAGCCGGTGGAATTACTTTGGGAGTACCTGCGGCAGTGAAGCCGCCAAAACCTACATTGTCGTTGTGTTGCACATACGAAGCGGCCTCTTCGGCTGTAATGATTCTGTACTTCATAGTCGTTGATTTTTCAAGGTTATAGGTCTATGATTTAAGATATGTCGATTCTATTCGCATCTTTTCGATGTCAAATTCCTCAAATTTTATATCAAGTTGTATGTGTATCATATCAGCTATTTTTTACAATATATGCAAAGATTGTTGTATCTTTGCCACAAGAGGCGGATATATGCGATGTACGCCATACTTTCTGTTTCGCAAATATAAGAAAAAAATTATATATTGAAACACAAAATTGCTATTCTGATTATAAAATGAAAAGAAAGGGCAGTTTCACAACCGCCCTCCTTCATTTAACCTAAACCTTAACTATGAAAAAATTTCATATGAAGTAACGGCAAAGATAGCAAAAAAAAATTAAATACAAAATTTTTAATAGAAAAAGTGCTGCTTAAAATTGAAATAACAAGAACATGCGCCTGAATTTTCACATAATGAAAAAAGAAACTGACTATAATATTTTCGAGAATAAATCTATGGGCGAAAAAAAATTATATATTGAAACTTACGGGTGTCAAATGAATATGGCCGATAGCGAAGTGGTGGCCTCAATTATGAAATTGGAAGGTTACACATTGTGTGATGATATAAATAATGCCGATGCGGTATTTGTAAATACTTGTTCGATACGCGATAATGCCGAGCAGAAGGTGTTGTCGCGATTACAATATTTTAACTCTTTACGTCGTAAAAAAAGAAGTCTCATTGTAGGAGTGCTTGGGTGTATGGCTGAGCGGGCAAAAGAGGAATTGATAAATGAGCACAATGTCGACTTGGTAGTTGGTCCTGATGCTTACCTCGACTTACCGCACCTTGTGGCATCGGTCGAACGTGGAGAGAAAGCCATCAATGTAACTCTTTCCACTGCCGAGACATATAAACATATAATTCCTTCTCGTATAGGGGTCGGTCGTATATCGGGTTTTATTTCCATAATGCGAGGGTGCAACAATTTCTGTTCATATTGTATTGTGCCCTATACTCGTGGTCGTGAGCGTAGTCGCGAGCCTCAAAGCATATTGCAAGAGTTGGCCGATTTGCGTGCTCGTGGCTTCAAAGAGGCTACGCTTTTGGGGCAGAATGTCAATTCATATCGTTTCGAGGATAAAGACGGAAAGATCATCGATTTTCCTGCATTGCTTGCGATGGTGGCCGAGGCGGCTCCCGACATGCGCATACGATTTACAACATCTCACCCTAAAGATATGAGCGATGCTACGTTGCATACCATAGCTCGCTATCCCAATTTGTGCCGACACATACATCTGCCGGTGCAGTCGGGAAATAACCGCATACTATCTCTTATGAATCGTAAGTACACGCGTGAATGGTATCTCGAACGTGTGTCGGCGATACGTCGTATTTTGCCCGATTGCGGTATTTCGAGTGACCTTTTCTCGGGTTTTCACTCCGAAACAGAGGAAGAGTTTGCCGATACACTCTCGCTCATGCGAGAGGTTGGTTTTGACAGTTCTTTTCTTTTCAAGTACTCAGAACGTCCCGGTACACATGCTTCGCGTTTCTTACCCGATGATATAGCCGAAGATGTGAAAATTGAGCGTCTGCAACGCATGATCGATTTACAGAATATTCTCTCGCTCGAAAGCAATCGTCGTGATATAGGTAATACGTTCGAAGTATTGGTAGAAGGGCCATCTCGTCGTTCGCGTAATCAGTTGTGTGGTCGTACTCAGCAAAACAAGATGGTGGTATTTCCCCGAGTGGAGGGAATAGGAGCAGGTAATTTTGTGCGTGTGCGTATTACCGATGCTTCGTCAGCGACTCTTCTTGGCGAAATGGTGGAATGAGGGTACTCGATTTTTTAAGCGATGTCACTATATAATATGTGGCAGTTTATGATAGAAAGTAAACGCCCCGATACTTGATTGTATCGGGGCGTGGTGTATAAAAGAGTTTATTCTTACATACGATCGGGTACTTGTATACCGAGAAGCGCCATGGCGGTTTTTATTACGCGTGCCACGTTGGCCGATAGTAACAGACGGAAAGCTTTTACATCGGTATTTGTCTCTCGTAATATCGAGAAATCGTGGTAGAATTGGTTGTATTCCTTAACGAGATCGTAGGCATAGTTGGCGATGAGTGCAGGACTGAATTGTTCGCCGGCTTCGGTTACGACATCGGGGAACGAAGCCAACTGTTGTACAAGCGAAATCTCTTTGTCGGAAAGAGTGATGTTTGTGGGGGCTTCAGCGGGTAGTGCGATACCTTCGTCGTCGGCTTTACGCAATACAGAGCAAATACGTGCGTGGGTATATTGTATGAAAGGCCCGGTATTACCGTTGAAGTCGATAGACTCTTTGGGGTTGAACGTCATATTTTTGCGCGGGTCTACTTTGAGGATAAAGTATTTGAGTGCGCCGAGACCAACCATTTCCGATACAGCAGCGGCTTCTTCGGTTGTGCAACCATCGAGCTTTCCGAGTTCGGCCGATGTTTCGCGTGCGGTATTTACCATTTCTTCGACCAAGTCGTCGGCATCGACCACCGTACCTTCGCGCGATTTCATTTTACCTTCGGGGAGTTCTACCATACCGTATGAGAAGTGTACGAGTTCTTTTCCCCACTTGAATCCGAGTTTGTCGAGTAGTATAGAGAGTACTTGGAAGTGATAGTTCTGTTCATTACCCACTACATATACCATGCGGTCGATGGGGTAGTCGATAAAACGCAATTTGGCGGTACCTATGTCTTGTGTCATATACACCGATGTGCCATCGGCGCGGAGCAACAGTTTATGGTCAAGCCCCTCTCCGGTGAGGTCGGCCCATACTGAACCGTCGTCCTTACGATACATGATGCCCTTTTCGAGGCCTTCGAGAACTTTTTCTTTGCCTTCGAGATAGGTTTGAGATTCGTAATATATTTTGTCGAAATCGACACCGAGACGCTTGTATGTTTCATCAAATCCTGCGTACACCCAGCTGTTCATCATTTCCCATATGCGACGTACCTCGGCATCGCCGGCTTCCCATTGGCGAAGCATTTCGCGGGCTTCGGCCATAAGGGGTGAAGCGGCTTCAGCTTCCTCTTTGCTCATTCCTTGCGTTTGCAGGTCGGCAATCTCTTGTTTGTAGTGCTTGTCAAAAAGTACATAGAAGTTGCCGATGAGATGGTCGCCTTTCTTACCCGATGATTCGGGGGTGACACCTTCTCCCCATTTTTGCCATGCCAACATTGATTTGCAGATGTGAATACCACGGTCGTTTACGATATTGGTTTTCACCACGCGGTTGCCGTTGGCTTGCATGATGCACGCCAAACTGTATCCCAGCAGATTGTTGCGTACGTGACCGAGGTGAAGAGGTTTGTTGGTGTTGGGCGATGAATATTCTATCATTACCAGCGGCGAGTCGGTCGTAACAGATTTTGTGCCGTAGTCAACGGTAGAATTGATGGCATTGAGTTGTCCCACCCAGCACGAAGGAGTGATTACCAAATTGAGGAATCCTTTCACCACATTGTACGAGGCAATCATGTCGGTATGATGTTTTTGTAGGTATTGGCCTATTTCGTCGGCTGTGGCTTCGGGGGCTTTGCGCGAGGCTTTAAGAAATGGGAATACAACAAGAGTAAGGTTGCCTTCAAACTCCTTTTTTGTTTTTGACAGTTGCAGTGTTTCGGGGGCTATCTCTATGTTGTAGAGTGCCTGTAAGGCGGCTGCAACGGCTTGTGCTATTTTAATTTCTATTTTCATATAAATTTTGTTTTTCTGATAGGCACTCCCACTACATATTTTGTGGTGGGAGTGCAAAGGTAAAAACTTTTCTGTCATAAAGATAGAACCATTCCCTATTTTCTTCACATGAATGTTTTGTAGGGCAATATTCTATATTTATGGGGAAAGAGTATTACAAGCTTTCAAGTATTTTTTTGAGTACCACTTGTGCCGATATTTCACGATTGGCAGCTTCGGGTATTACTATCGATTGCGGACTTTCGATAACTTCATCGGTAACAATCATATTACGACGCACCGGCAGGCAGTGCATAAAATAGGCATTGTTGGTAAGCTCCATTTTCTCGGCATCGACGGTCCACGAACGATCTTTGTTGAGTACTTCGCCGTAATGTGGGTCGTTGTAGACCGACCAGTTTTTAGCATAAATAAAATCGGCATTTTCGAATGCTTTTCGTTGGTCATATTCTACACGTGCCTTTCCTACGAAACGTGGGTCGAGTTCGTAGCCTTCGGGGTGAGTGATTACAAAATCGTAATCGGTTTCGTTTATCCATTCTGCAAAAGAGTTGGCGACGGCTTGTGGCAATGCTTTGGGGTGCGGAGCCCAAGTGAGTACCACTTTGGGGCGTTCGACTTTTTTATGCTCCTCGATGGTGATGAGATCGGCAAAACTTTGTAGCGGGTGACGAGTGGCTGCCTCCATGCTGAATACCGGTCGCCCCGAGTATTTTATAAATTGAGAGATGATTTTCTCTTCATAGTCATCGGCTTTGTTTTCGAAACGGGCAAAAGAGCGTACACCTATTACGTCGCAGTAGCATCCGATAACGGGAATGGCTTCGAGCAGATGCTCGGTTTTGTCTCCGTCCATGATTACACCATGTTCGGTTTCGAGTTTCCATGCGCCTTGATTGATGTCGAGTACGATTACATTCATACCGAGATTCATAGCGGCTTTTTGCGTACTGAGTCGTGTACGCAGGCTCGAGTTGAAAAATATCATTATCAACGTTTTGTTTTTGCCCAAATGTTGATAGGCAAAACGGTCGGCTTTCACAGCGAAAGCTTCTTGTAAGGCGGCATTCAAGTCGCCGATGTCGTGTACAGAGGTAAAGTGTCTCATATCTTGTAGTTGTATATTATCTTGTCTGTCCGTTGCCGGAAATGATATATTTATAAGTGGTAAGTTCGGATAAGGCCATGGGGCCGCGCGCGTGAAGTTTCTGCGTGCTGATTCCTATCTCGGCACCGAATCCGAATTGTCCGCCATCAGTAAATGCCGTCGATACGTTGGTATAGACGCAGGCAGCATCTATTTCACGGGTGAAGCGGTTGCAAGTGTCGTTGTCTTCGCTCACAATACATTCGCTATGCCCCGATGTATGTTTGGAAATGTGTGTTATGGCTTCGTCGAGTGAGTCGACTGTTTTTATAGACATTTTATAGTCAAGAAATTCAGTACCATAGCTCGTTTTGTCTGCCGGCCGAAGCAATGTTGACGGATAACTCTGTAGCAACGTGTTGTATGCGTCTGTATCGGCATATATAACGACATTTTTATCGGCAAGAGGAGCACATATTGTCGGTAGGTCGGCAAGTCGGTTGCGATGTATCACCAGACTGTCGAGTGCGTTACATACCGATACACGGCGTGTTTTGGCATTGAACACGATGTTGCGTCCTTTCTCGGTATTGCCGGCATTGTCGAAATAGGTGTGACACACACCTGCTCCCGTTTCTATCACCGGTACGCGGGCGTTTTTACGTACATAGTCGATAAGTCCTTTGCTACCTCGAGGTATTATCATATCGACATATCCGACGGCTGTTAATAACTCGTTTGTAAGTTCTCTATCGTTAGGTAGTAAAACTGCTGTTTTTGTGTCGATTTCAAACTTTATCAACACACTGTTGATAACTTCTAAAATTGCAGTATTGGAATGTTGTGCGTCGCTTCCCCCTTTGAGTACACATGCATTACCCGACTTAATACATAACGCAAATACATCAAATGTTACATTGGGGCGAGCTTCATAGATGATGCCTACTACACCGAATGGTACTGTTATTTTACGTATTGTCATACCGTTTGGGCGGGTGGTTTCGCTCAGTACTCTACCCAGCGGTGAGGGTAAATCGGCTACTCGTCGCATATCACAGGCTATGTCATGCAGGCGTGCAGGTGTTAGTTGCAGACGGTCATATTTGGGATTTTCTGGCGACATAACCCTCAAATCGAGTGCATTTGCTGCCAATATATAGTCGCTACGCTCCTCTATCGCGTCGGCAACATCACGCAATACAGCATCGATTGTTGTGCTATCGAGTACATTGAGCCGTCGCGAGGCTTCGCGCACCGATGTGAGAAGTGTGGTAAATGTGTCCATCGTTATATTTTTATAAATCTCATTTTTTTGACATCGAAACAGGACGTTGTTTTGAATTTATTTCAAGAAAAAATCAAGCCTCTTCCCGATGAATGATTGTGTAATATGTCTGCAAATGTAATATAAATACGCTCTGGTACGCTATATTTTGCAATAATATTTGTGTAAGTACTCGTTGCTGTATTTATATACGGTATTTATGCAGCGGATTTTATATCCGCTATTTCTGACCCTCAGAAGTTGTTACGTCGTGTTGTATGGTGTGCCATAGCTCGGCTATAGTGCGATGCAGTATGGGGTGTACAAGGGCGGGAGCTATTTCACATAGCGGGGCTAATACAAATTTGCGCATATGCATTCGCGGGTGTGGCAAGGTCAGATGTGGGGTATCGACAATCGTGTCGCCCATCATAAGCAAATCGATATCGATGGTGCGATCGTGGTATATGCCGTCGATACTTTTGCTGGTACGCCCCAATCTGAATTCTATCTTTTGTGTGGCGATAAGCAGTTCTTGCGGTGTGAGAGATGTTTCTATTTCTACTACGGCGTTGAGGAATGGATTTGCAGATACGAAACCTTCGGGTTGGGTTTCGTATAGCGATGATAGAGATATTATACTTCCCGCTTCCATAGATATATATACGACCGCCTCCTGTATGAGTCGGTGGCGGTCGCCTATGTTCGAGCCTAATGCCAAGTAAGCTGTAGTCATATCAGAGTATGAGCATGGCATCGCCATATGCTCCAAATCGATATTCCTCTTTGAGAGCGGTATTGTAGGCTTCGAATATCAAATCATAGCCACCGAATGCAGCCACCATCATCAATTGTGTAGAATAGGGCATATGGAAATTTGTGACCATGTTTGTTGCCACTGTGAAGTCATATGGGGGGAAAATAAATTTGTTGGTCCAACCATCATATGGTTTCATGTGTCCGTCGGTGCTTACGGTGCTTTCTATGGCGCGCATTACCGATGTCCCTATGGCGCACACGCGACGTCCGGCATCTTTGGCGCGATTTACGGTCTCAACCATTTCTGGGGTGGCAATCATCTGCTCCGAGTCCATTTTGTGTTTGGTAAGGTCTTCAACGTCAATTTCTCGGAAATTTCCAAGACCCGAATGTACAGTAAGGAATGTAGAGTCAATACCTTTGATTTCCATGCGTTTGATGAGTTCGCGGCTAAAGTGCAGTGCAGCGGCAGGGGCTACGACCGCACCTTCTTTTGAGGCAAATATGGTTTGATAACGATTGAAGTCTTCCTCTTCGGCCGGACGGTTGATGTAGCGGGGTAGTGGAGCCGAACCGAGTTTGTATAGAGCTTCTTTAAATTCGTCGTGTGGACCATCATAGAGGAAACGCAGTGTGCGTCCGCGAGAGGTCGTGTTATCAATTACCTCGGCCACCATCGAATCGTCTTCTCCGAAATAGAGCTTGTTTCCGATGCGAATTTTACGGGCGGGATCTACAAGTACATCCCACAGACGGTGTTCTTCATTGAGTTCTCGCAACAAGAACACTTCGATTTTGGCTCCTGTTTTTTCTTTATTACCATAAAGCAACGCCGGGAATACCTGGGTGTCGTTAAATACAAAGAGGTCGTGTTCGTCGAAGAAATGTATGATTTCTTTGAAGATATGGTGATGTATCTCGCCGGTTTTACGGTCTATCACCATCAGACGTGACTCGTCACGATTTTCCACGGGGTATTTAGCGATTTGCTCTTCTGAAAGTTTGAATTTGAACTGCGATAGTTTCATATCTCTATTGTGTTTGATTTTGTTTTTACAGAAATAATGAGCCGTATTTAGTCCTCTTCGTCGGCTCGTTCGCCTTGCGCGGCGATAGAAGGAATATCGTCGACCGAGTAGCAATGTTCAAGGGTTGCTTCGCCTATGCGGGTACGTATAAGGCCTATGAGGTGTGCGCCACTGCCCAAAGCTTCGCCTATATCGCGAGCCAAAGCTCGTATGTATGTACCTTTGCTGCATACCACGCGTATGCGTAAGGTGTCGGGATTATAGTCGAGAAGTTCGATTTCGTCGATAACGAGTTCTTTGGGCTTCAACTCCACGACCTGCCCTTTGCGTGCCATGCGATATGCTCGTTTCCCATCGACTTTGCATGCCGAGAAAGCCGGTGGAATCTGTTGTATGGAGCCTGTAAATCGGGGCAATGTTGCCTCTACCAATTCTCGTGTAATATGCTCTATGGGATAAGTGGCATCTATCTCGGTTTCGAGGTCGAACGATGGTGTAGTAGCCCCCAATCGTAATGTGGCGATGTACTCTTTGGTTTGATACTGAAACGTTTCTATGAGTTTAGTCGACTTTCCGGTACAAATTATCATCACACCTTCTGCCAAGGGGTCGAGGGTACCGGCATGTCCTACTTTCAACTTTTTCATTCCCAAAGTACGCGATATAGTATTACGCACGGTACGCACGAGTTTGAATGATGTCCAATACAAAGGTTTGTTAAAGTACAGAATTTCTCCGTCTTGAAAATTCATCAGTCTGTTTTTATATATTTTTCCCCAAGGGGTAATACTGTTTTTTATTGAATATGAGTCTTCTAAAATTTTGATAAATGGTGATTTTACGCTCCTTGTATAGTGGCGTGCACGATGCAGAATACAGCCATCGCAATACAATAGAGTGCAAACCACACAAGACGACCGTTTTGCACCAATCGTAACATCCATTTGCAGGCTATGCAACCCGACAAAAATGCAGACAAGAATCCTATCACCATAGCCGATACCGTAAGGCCCGATTCTGCCGGCGATAAACCTCCTCCTATGAGGTCGAGAAATGTTTCACCCAATATAGGGATCATTACCATAAGGAACGAGAATCGTGCTACTTGTTCTTTTTTATCGCCAAGCATCAATCCGGTAGCGATGGTGGTACCCGAGCGCGATAATCCCGGTAATACGGCGCAGGCTTGCGCCAGACCTATAATGAATGCGTCGCGATACGAGATTATCTCTTTTTTTCGCGGACGTGCATAGTATGCAAATGTGAGCATTAATGCTGTGACGATAAGCATTATGCCTACAATGAGCAGTCCGTTACCAAAAAAACTTTCTACTTCGTCTTTGAAAAATACTCCTACAATGCCTACCGGTATCATCGAGAGTAATATTTTCGAGAAGTACCGAGTCTCTTCGTTCCATTGGAATCGGAACACTCCGCGCGCCAATGAAGCAATCTCTTTCCATAGTACCACAATGGTGCTGCATACTGTGGCAGCGTGTACTAATACGGCAAATGCGAGGTTGTCACTGCCCTGTATACCCAGCAGAGCATTGGCTATTTCGAGATGTCCACTGCTACTGACGGGTAGGTATTCGGTGAGGCCTTGTATCAGTCCCAGCCATAATGCGTCGAGCCATGTCATTCGTTATCCGATTTTAGGTTCTTTTTGTCTTTATAGAGTATGGCTACCACCATGAATATGAATCCAGCAAAGGCGATACCGGGGCCGAGTATGATGCGACGGAAACTGAATATGTCGGGATTATAGTGTTCGGGGGTGGAACCCGGACCGGCCATCAAGGCAAATCCCACAATGATTATGACAAACGCAATGCCTATCAGCCATAAATTGCGTGTACCCAAGGCGAAGGTGCAGGGGTCGACTTTTTCTCCATTCTTATTCATTGAGGGTTTGGTGTAAATTTTTTTTTCGGTTTTAGTATTCATTTTTTTTGTTATTATTCGGTTTATGGCGATTGTTTATAATTTCGAAACGGGGGCAGTTGTTTTTTACATATAGTATAATTTATCACGGTCGGCGCGCAGATACCTGCCTATGGCTATACGTGCGGCGATATACGACAATATGATACCGGCCAATATGATACCGCAACCTACATAAGCAAGTGTTTCGGGGTTGAGAAGTGATGAGAATCCTCTCATTTCCCGACTCATATAGTAGAGAAGCCCTCCAAGCATGCTGTTGGCGATAAGAGCGCCGACAACGCCGTTGGCAACGTGTGAACGAATGAATGGCCGTCGTATAAATGCCGGTTTGGCTCCGACCAATACCATGGTATGAAGCAAAAATCGTTTGGAGTATGCAACCAGGCTCACGGTGTTGCCTATGAGTACCATCGATATGATGGCCATAATGGCGGCAATGCCCAGTAACACGATGCCTATAAGTTGTAGATTATCATTTACTAAGCGTATAAGATCCTTTTGATACGATACTTTTTCGATGTATGGATAGGCCTTGGTGAGGTTTTTTTCTATTTCGGAAATTTTGCCGGCATCGGCATATTCGTTTTGTAATTTTATCTCGAACGAAGGACGCAACGGATTATAGCCGAGCAATTCTTCGGGGTTCTCTCCCAGTTCCATGTATAATTCACGCAGTGCATCGGTTTTCGAAATATATTGTACCGAGCGGGCGTATGGCGCCGAGGTGAGTCGTGTTTGTAACGATTTTATCTGTGTATCTGTGGCGTTTTCGTTGAGTATGACCGAGAACCCCATGTTTTCACGTACATATAAGGTGAGTTGTGTCGCCATTACTCCCAGCAGTGCGACTATGCCCAATAGAAACAATACCAGAGATGTACTTATCGTCGAGGTGAATCGGGCGCCTCGAAATGAGCGATGTTTTTTATGTATAGACTTTCCCATCTTTTTACCTTACTTGTCACTTTGTCGACCAGAATATATTGAGTTTTTTTGTCTGTGGTGCGACCGATTGTAATCATATATGGGCACATTTACCCATAATTTCAGGCAAAATAACAAATAATAAACGAGAACGCCGATGTATTAACTCTATTTAACAATTAGAAATATCTAATCTGATAAATAAGGGAAGGCCTTTTATAAATTGAGGGCATACCGATTCATTTGGTATGCCCTCGTATTGATTTTTCTAAAAGAATTGATATGTAAGAATCAGAACAAACTCCAAGCCACGGTGAGACCTGCCATGACTATGGCTACCATACTCATGAGTTTGATGAGGATATTGAGGCTGGGGCCTGAGGTATCTTTGAAAGGATCGCCTACGGTATCGCCTACAACGGTGGCTTTGTGTACATCGCTACCTTTGCCACCGAAATTTCCCTCCTCGGCATATTTCTTGGCGTTGTCCCATGCTCCGCCGGCATTGGCCATAAATACAGCCAATACAAAGCCGGAACTCAATCCGCCTATGAGCAATCCGATGACACCCGGAACACCGAAGAACAAACCGGTAATTATCGGTGCGGCAATGGCCAGCAACGACGGGAATATCATTTCGCGTTGAGCTCCGCGTGTCGAGATTTCTACGCAACGGGCATAGTCGGGTTCGGCTTCACCGGTGAGAATACCTTTGATCTCACGGAATTGGCGGCGTACCTCCTCTACCATATGGGCTGCGGCACGACCCACGGCGTTCATAGTGAGACCGCAGAAGAGGAAGGCCATCATAGAGCCGATGAATATTCCCGAGAGTACCTTTGGATTCATAAGTGTTACATCGTAATAGTACATAAAATCGACAAAAGAGGCGGTGTGTATGTCGACTATGCGCTCGCCGATGGTAAGCGTTTCTTCTCCGATGCGGGTGAGTCCTATACGTATCTCTTCGACATATGAGGCGAGCAAGGCAAGTCCTGTGAGTGCGGCCGAGCCTATCGCAAATCCTTTACCTGTGGCGGCAGTGGTGTTCCCGAGTGAGTCGAGGGCATCGGTGCGTTGGCGCACCTCTTTACCCAATGCGCTCATTTCGGCGTTACCGCCGGCATTGTCGGCGATGGGACCATATGCGTCGGTAGCGAGAGTGATACCCAGTGTCGAGAGCATACCTACGGCGGCAATACCTATGCCGTAAAGTCCCATAGATATATTGGCAAAGTCAAATCCTGATGCAAACCAGTACGAGAGTATGATTCCGCATACGACAGCCAACACCGGTATGGTGGTCGATACCATACCCAATCCTATGCCCGATATGATGACGGTGGCCGGACCTGTCTTTCCGCTCTCCGACAATTTCTGTGTGGGACGATACGATTGTGAGGTGTAGTATTCGGTTGCTCTACCTATCACGATACCGACCAGCAGCCCTATTACTACAGCGCAACCGATGTATTGCCAGTTGGCGATTTGCAATCCCCAAAGTATGGCAAATGTGGCAACCACTATCAGTGCCGAACTTAGATTGGTACCCGTTGAGAGGGCTTTGAGCAGATCTTTGAGTTTGGCATCTTCGCGTGTGCGTACCGAGAATATACCTATGATAGATAGCACAATACCCACTGCGGCTATTAGCATGGGAGCGATTACGGCTTTGAATTGCATAGCTGTGTCATCTGTACCGATGAATGCGGCTGCGCCCAGCGCTGCCGTGGCCAGTATCGAGCCGCAATACGATTCATATAAGTCGGCACCCATACCGGCTACGTCGCCTACGTTGTCGCCTACGTTGTCGGCAATAGTGGCCGGGTTGCGCGGATCGTCTTCGGGAATGCCGGCTTCGACTTTACCCACGAGGTCGGCACCCACGTCGGCCGCCTTGGTGTATATACCGCCACCCACACGGGCAAAGAGGGCTTGTGTAGAGGCTCCCATGCCGAATGTGAGCATCGTAGTGGTGATGATACAGAGTTTGGCGCTGGGGTTGAGTGCATCGGCCGGTACGCAGTAGTCGAGCAGAATATACCAGAATGAGATGTCGAACAGTCCGAGGCCTACCACCACGAGTCCCATTACCGCGCCACTACGGAAAGCTATGCGTAAACCGCTGTTGAGTGAGCGACGGGCTGCATTGGCGGTGCGTGCCGATGCGTATGTTGCGGTTTTCATGCCGAGAAATCCGGCGAGACCCGAGAAAAATCCTCCTGTAAGGAATGCTATCGGTACCCAAGGATTTTGCAAGTCAAATCCGTATGCCATCACGGCAAAGAGTATGACAAGTCCCACAAATACCATCGTTACGACTTTGTATTGCTGTTTGAGATACGACATGGCGCCTATGCGCACATGTGATGCAATGCGTTGCATGGTATCGGTACCTTCGCTCTCACGCATCATCTGCTTGTAGAAGTACCATGCAAGTACCAGTGCCAACAACGAGGCGGCAGGTACAATCCAGAAAAGAGGTGTTCCCATAGGTTTATTTTTTAGGGGGTATAATTACACGTTCTGTCCTATTTTTCGACAGAACAATTTAAGGTTATCGGTCATAAAGATATGTATTTCCCTCGAAAAAACAATGCCTTTCTCATCGAATATGTTGTATAACACATATTTGTACACATTCTTTTGTATTGGGGAGTGTAATAAATTATTAATTCTGCAATCTATTTCTAAAAGCAGGTATTCATCAGGAAACCCAAAAAGTCAAAATGATTCTTATCTCTAAAATGCGTTTCGGTATGTTTTTGTGTGCGCTGTATAAAAACTATTGAATTCTATATTTCTAATTAGGATAGTCATTACAATCTATAGCAGTGTTTTGTCCGGTCATTTTCTGCCTTTCCGTCTTTTCTATCAGGTATAAAAAAGACTGCGATACATGATTGTATCGCAGTCTTGCTCTTCAGGTTGGACTTGAACCAACGACCCTCTGATTAACAGTCAGATGCTCTAACCGACTGAGCTACTGAAGAAGGTGGCATTTCTAAAAATGCGATGCAAAGGTAAAACCAATTTTTGAATTATGCAATACCTTGTGTTGTTTTTTTTGCTATTTAATCGATTTTATTCGCCAAATGGGTAAAAAGAGTCTATTCACCGGCAAGGAGCATCGCCTCTACTTTATCGAGTATAGGATATAATTCATCGAGGTGCTCGGCCCGCAACATGGCAATACGTGTATCGCGGAAATGAGGAATACCCTTGAACAGCGGTGTCGCTGCCAAGTGACGACGTATATGCAATATGCCACGTCGTTCGTCAAGTCGCTCTACGCTTTCGCGCAGCTGACGACGCAGGACATTCATTTTTTCTTGCATCGATAAGGGGGTGATAGATCCGGTACTCAGGTATTGCTTTATATCTCGAAATATCCATGGTGCACCTATCGATGCGCGCCCCACCATGATGGCATCGACGCCATAGTGCTCGAATCGTTCTCGGGCAATCTCGGGCGAGGTCACGTCGCCATTACCTATAATGGGAATGGTCATACGCTGATTGTTTTTTACTTCACTTATAAGAGTCCAATCTGCCTCTCCGGTGTACATTTGGCTGCGTGTGCGACCATGTATTGCCAATGCGGCTATACCGCAGTCCTGCAGTTGTTCGGCAAGGTCGACGATGATACGCGAGTCGTGATCCCACCCCAATCGGGTTTTCACGGTCACCGGCAATTTTACGGCATTCACCACCGCACGCGTGATGGCAAGCATCAGTGGCACGTTGCGTAACATGCCCGAACCGGCTCCTTTGCCGGCCACCTTTTTAACCGGACAGCCGAAGTTGAGATCTATCACATCGGGGCGTGACTCTTCGCATATACGGGCGGCTTCTACCATCGAGTCTACATCGCGGCCATATATTTGTATCGCTACGGGGCGCTCGGCATTGGCGATAGAGAGTTTGGCTTGCGTCTTATCGATGGCACGTATCAATGCGTCGCTTGACACAAACTCCGTGGTCACCATGTCGGCTCCAAATTCCTTGCATTGCAAGCGGAAAGGCGCGTTGGTGACATCTTCCATTGGAGCCAGCATTACCGGCTTATCGCCCAAATCTATTGTTCCTATTTTCATTATATCATATCTTCGCTCGGCAAAGATAGCGACAAACAAGCGAGAAATACCAAGCTTGCTTGGATATTTTTCACTGTTGTTGCAGTAATTCATTGATTAAAAAAAGAGACACCCAATTGAGGGGTGTCTCGAAGATGCATTATAAATCATCGGGGAGCGGAATACCAAGTGCAGCGGCCACTCCCGCTCCGTATGCAGGGTCGGCACGATAGCAGTTGCGAATGTGACGCTCCTTGATAAAACGCGCGGCATCGCCCATAGCCCGCGCCGTATTCTCGAACAGCAGTTGTTGCTCGGCATGAGGCATCAAGCGGAACAAATCACCGGGTTGACTATAGTAATCATCGTCATACTCTCGCTCGTTATAATTATATACCTCGCCTGTGACACGCAACGGAGGTTCTTTCAGTTGCGGCGAATCGCGCCACTCGCCATAACTATTGGGCTCATACCCTATTGCCGAACCGTAATTACCATCGACACGCATAGCGCCATCGCGATGATAAGCATGAAAAGGACATCGGGGGCGATTTACCGGTATCTGCTCGGCATTTACACCCAAACGATACCGTTGCGCATCGCCATACGAAAAAAGCCGTCCTTGCAACATCTTATCGGGAGAAAATCCTATACCATCGACGATATTCATGGGATTGAAGGCCGACTGCTCCACCTCGGCAAAATAATTTTCGGGATTTCGGTTCAATTCGAGAATTCCTACGTCCTGCAACGGGAAATCACCATGAGGCCACACCTTTGTAAGGTCAAAGGGATTGATGCGATAATTGTCGGCCTCCTCCTCGCTCATGGTCTGTATCCTGAACAACCAACGAGGATAATCGCCACGTTCGATACTCTCATACAAATCACGCTGATGCGATTCACGATCTTTGGCTATAATCGCCTCGGCTTCTTGGTCGGTGAGGCACTTGATACCTTGCAATGTCTGTAAATGAAATTTCACCCAAGTACGCTTATTTTCGGCATTGATAAAACTATAAGTATGCGATCCGAAACCGTGCATATGACGATACGACAACGGTATGCCGCGCGGACTCATGGTAATGGTAATCTGATGCAAAGCCTCGGGCAACAGTGTCCAGAAATCCCAATTATTATTGGCACTACGCATATTGGTACGAGGGTCACGCTTTATGGCATGATTGAGGTCGGGGAACTTCAACGGGTCACGCAAGAAAAATACCGGAGTATTATTTCCCACCAAATCCCAATTGCCGGCCTCGGTATAGAACTTCATGGCAAAACCACGTATATCGCGCTCGGCATCGGCAGCACCACGCTCACCTGCCACCGTCGAAAAGCGTACAAAGCACTCGGTCTGCTTACCTACTTCTGAAAAGATTGCTGCTCGCGTATACTGCGTAATATCGTGTGTAACGGTAAATGTACCATATGCACCCGAACCTTTTGCATGCATACGACGTTCGGGAATCACCTCGCGGTCGAAATGTCCCAGTTTCTCTATAAGCCAAGGGTCCTGCATCATTACAGGACCTCGTACACCTGCCGTCTGTGTATTCTGATTGTCGGCAATCGGACGACCATTAGCCGCCGTAAGTTTTTTGTCTTTCATAAACTTTTTTATGATTATAACATTCTTCCGACCAAAACGGTTTTCTTCTCCCAAACAAAAATGAGGTGTCACCCCTATCGTGCAACACCTCGACATGACAATCATTTTATCTTACACTATCTAAGGCCACAAAAATCCGAGCCTACTTAAAAACAAAAGCGAGATATCGAAAACTCGATACCTCGCTTATGGTGGGCGTTGACGGATTCGAACCGCCGACCCTCTGCTTGTAAGGCAGATGCTCTGAACCAGCTGAGCTAAACGCCCGAATTTCATAATCGGAGAAAATCGGCAACGCCTTGCCACTCCGATAAAACTTTTGTGGGTGTTGACGGATTCGAACCGCCGACCCTCTGCTTGTAAGGCAGATGCTCTGAACCAGCTGAGCTAAACACCCAAAGTGCGCTTTTCGATAAAAGCGAGGCAAAGGTACAAGTTTTTTCTAACAAACAAAACAATTTTCGTTTTTTTTCGCATAAAATAGCCTTTTTCTTGGGAGAATATCCTCATTTGCACTATCTTCGCACCGAAAATGTAACACAAGAACAGTATATATGGAACTATCTGCACTCACCGCCGTATCGCCCATCGACGGCCGTTACCATGGCAAAACATCGGTTTTGTCGAACTATTTTTCGGAATACGCTCTTATACGCTATCGTGTACGCGTAGAAATCGAATATTTCATAGCTCTGTGCGAGCTGCCTTTACCTCAACTTCAAGGTGTAGGTAGCGAACGCTTCGAGACATTACGCAACATATATAAAAACTTCACTCCCGCCGACGCAGCCCGTATCAAAGAGATAGAATCGGTTACCAACCACGATGTGAAAGCGGTCGAATATTTTATAAAAGAAAAATTCGATGAAATTGGCGGCCTTGATGCATACAAAGAGTTTATACACTTCGGGCTCACTTCTCAAGATATAAACAACACCTCCGTACCCCTTTCCATAAAAGAGGCTCTCGATGAAGTATATTACCCCATGCTCGAGCAACTTGTATCCCTGTGTCGCGAGTATGCTGAAGCATGGAAAGAGATACCCATGCTTGCCAAAACTCACGGTCAGCCCGCATCGCCCACCCGACTGGGTAAAGAGATGATGGTATTTGTATATCGCATCGAAGAGCAGATAAAACTGCTGAAAGCAACTCCTATCAGCGGTAAGTTCGGCGGTGCTACCGGCAATTTCAACGCACACCGATTTGCCTACCCGGGATACGAATGGCCTGCATTTGCTCAAAAATTCCTCCGCGAAAAACTGGGCATAGAACGCGAGATGTGGACAACCCAAATATCAAATTACGACAACCTCGCAGCTCTCTTCGACGGATTACGTCGCATCAATACTATATTGATGGATCTCGATAAAGACTTCTGGCAATACATCTCGATGGAATATTTCAAACAAAAAATCAAAGCCGGCGAGGTAGGATCGAGCGCTATGCCTCATAAAGTAAATCCCATCGACTTCGAAAATTCCGAAGGTAATCTCGGTATCGCCAACGCCATTCTCGACCACTTGGCAACCAAACTGCCTATATCTCGCTTACAACGAGACCTTACCGACTCGACAGTATTACGTAACGTAGGTGTTCCCATGGGACACATTCTCATTGCATTGCAAAGCACAATGAAAGGACTTGGCAAACTGCTCCTCAACGAAAAGGCTATATACAACGATCTCGACAAAATGTGGAATGTATGTGCCGAAGGTATACAAACCATACTCCGCCGCGAAGGTTATCCCAAACCCTACGAAGCGCTGAAAGAACTTACCCGCACAAACAATGTTGTCGACGAATCGGCCATACACGCCTTCATCGAAACCCTTAATGTAAACGAGGAAGTAAAAGCCGAATTGCACGCCATCACTCCTCATTCATACACAGGATTTTAAGATTAAACTACACCACATAAGAAGAGGGCGACAAAAGTATATTTGTCGTCCTCTTCCTCTTCATACAATTTCACAAATTATAATCCGGCCATGATACGACCGGCGTCGAATGCTTTCATTAAATCATCGTCCCAATGATTATCGCGCCACTCACGTTTCGCCACCTCCGAAAATCCTCCAAGTTCGTAACGGTCATAGTTCTCCACTTGACAGGTATTGTAAGCGACAAGGTACTGCGGCTCACCAAGTGCCGATGCTATGCAGTACTCCATCGTGCCGAAACCATTGCTGTTGTTACGGTCGGGAAGGCCATTCATCGTCTCTATAAGTACCACGGGCATACGTTTGAGCGCTGTGAGGCTATAATCGTTATACGACAGCCACGGAAATGACAGACGTTCCAAGAATGCTCGCATTTGCCCCGTAACCTCTCCAAAATATATCGGCGAGCCAAGCGCAAGTCCATCGCATTGGGCAATCTCCTCTAATACAGAACTAAGAGCATCTCTGTACTTACAAATATGCGATGCCTTACCTTTGAGTTTACACGACATACACGATACACAACCTTTGTAGTCCAAGTCGTATAAGCGCACAGTTTTTACCTCTATATTACAATCGACAGATTTTACACCTTCGGCAAATTTCTGCAACATTCGGGCGGTATTCTTATTATGACGTGGCCCGCCATCGATGACGATTATTCTTTTCATATTCTGCTACGTATATTAATAATTCACTTATATCGTATATTCTTTTTTCACAATTTCAACTATCGTTTTTTATAATAAAGCATACAAGCCGGCAATTGTTCGAAGTTATAACACCACCTACGGCACTATGGCAACAATACAATCTTCGATGCGCACTTTATCATTATTTGTTCTGACACAATACCGACTGTCTATCAGTTACTTTAAAATATTCAATCACAACAAATCCATTTCAAAGGTAATGAAATTTTTATTTCTTTTCTTCCTAAAGAGGATAATACAGCGATTTTGAAAGCCATTATACAACACGCAACATCAATATGACACAGAAAACAATTTACCGGAAATTCGTCTTATAATATTAAATAGCGATTAAATAGCAGCCCTCATTCGTAACAGAAATAAGTAATGAGACTCTTTTTTTACTCAAAATGACAGATAAACCGGTTTTTTCCGTAAATTTGCGCATCAAACACAAATTGTATCAAGCTATCATTAACCGCGATTACTCATGAACGAACAAATAAAACAAATTGCCCACCGACTCAAAGGGCTTCGCGAAGTTCTCGACCTCACCATAGGCGATATGGCCAATGCTTGCAATATCACCCCAGAAGAATACAAAAGATACGAATCGGGAAATGTAGACATACCGGTAAGCATTCTGCACCAAATAGGTATTCAATATGAAATAGATTTGTCGGCTTTGATGTTTGGTGAGGAACCACGCATGAACAGCTACTTCCTCACCCGCAAAGGACAAGGAGCCAGCGTACAACGCACCGAGGCATATAAATATCAGTCACTCGCGGCCGGTTTCATGAATCGTAAGGCCGACCCATTTGTCGTGACCATAGAACCTTCGGATATTGATACACCTATACATCTCAATACTCACCCCGGACAAGAATTCAATTACATAATCGAAGGTAGCATGACGCTACAAATAGGAGATAAGAAGCTTACACTCAACGAAGGAGACAGTATATATTTCGATGCCAACCGGCCCCACGGCATGAAAGCTTTAGGCGGGAAACAAGTACAATTCCTCGCCATCATTTTCTAAACAACGAATAAGGTAAAGGTAAAAAAGTATGTTAGAAAGATTTTTAGCACAGACTACGTTCTCTTCTCAAGAAGATTTTATCAAAAACTTCAAAATAAATGTACCCGAAAATTTCAATTTCGGATATGACATAGTAGACGAATGGGCACGCATCGCACCCGAAAAAAAAGCCCTATGTTGGACCAACGACAAAGGTGAGCATATCGATTTCACTTTCGCCGATATCAAACGCGAGAGCGACAAGACCGCAGCCTATTTTACCTCTCTGGGCATCGGGCACGGCGACATGGTCATGCTCATATTGAAACGTCGATACGAATTCTGGTTCTCGATAGTGGCACTCCATAAAATCGGAGCCGTAGTAATACCCGCTACACACCTCCTTACCGAAAAGGACATTATATATCGTTGTAATGCTGCCGACATCAAAGCCATTGTCGCTGTAGGCGAAGATATTGTAACAAATCATATCGATCGTTCTGTAGCCGATTCACCTTCTATATTACACCGCATATCCGTAGGGCCGTCAATACCCGAAGGTTGGCTCGACTTCCACACCGGTATAGAAAACGCACCGGCTTTTGTACGCCCGGCGCAAGCCAACAGCAACGATGATATTTCATTGCTCTATTTTACATCGGGCACTACGGGTAATCCAAAAATGGTGGCACACACCTTTACATACCCATTGGGGCACATCGTTACAGGCTCGTACTGGCACAATGTCGACGAAACAAGTCTGCATCTCACTTTGGCCGATACCGGTTGGGGTAAGGCCGTATGGGGCAAACTCTACGGACAATGGATTGCCGGAGCCAATGTATTTGTATACGATTTCGACAAATTCACTCCGGCCGATGTACTCACGATGATAGAAAAATACCATATCACCTCATTCTGTGCACCTCCTACGGTATTCCGTTTTCTCATACGCGAGAATATAGCCAAATACGACATATCATCGCTACGCTACTGCACCATTGCAGGCGAAGCACTCAATCCCAAAGTATACGAAGAGTTTTACCGCATTACCGGCATAAAACTGATGGAAGGATTCGGACAGACCGAAACCACCCTTACGGTTGCCACCTATCCGTGGGTGGAACCCAAACCCGGCTCGATGGGTATTCCCAATCCCCAATACGATGTAGACCTGCTCACCAACGATGGTCGTTCGGCTGAAGACGGAGAACAAGGGCAAATTGTAGTACGCACCGACAAAGGTCGCCCCATTGGACTTTTCAAAGAATACTACCGCGATGCCGAAAAGACTCGTGAAGCATACCACGACAATATTTACTACACCGGCGACGTAGCTTGGCGCGACGAAGACGGATATTTCTGGTTTGTAGGCCGTGCCGATGACGTAATCAAATCGTCGGGATACCGTATAGGGCCGTTCGAAGTAGAAAGCGCACTCATGACACACCCTGCCGTAGTGGAATGTGCCATCACCGGTGTTCCCGACGAAATACGCGGGCAAGTGGTAAAAGCCACCATCGTACTTTCAAAAGAGTACAAAAACAAAGCTTGCGAAGAACTTATAAAAGAGATACAAAACCACGTAAAACGTGTAACCGCTCCCTACAAATATCCCCGTATTGTAGAGTTTGTCGATGAGCTACCCAAGACCATCAGCGGTAAAATACGTCGCGTGGAAATAAGAGACAAATCGGCGAAATAATAGGAATATGTCCCGAAACAAGCGTATCACTGTAAAAATAGGCAGTAATGTACTTACCCGCCCCGACGGCACACTCGATGTCACCCGCATATCGGCACTTGTAGACCAAGTAGCCGAGTTGCATCGTCGCAACATAGAGGTGATACTTGTATCGTCGGGTGCCGTAGCTTCGGGGAGAAGCGAAATCGGAGCATCAAGCGATCGCAAGCTCGATGCCGTATCGGCACGACAACTTTTTTCGGCCGTAGGGCAGGCAAAGTTGATAAATCGTTATTATGAGCTATTCAAAGAACACGGCATCGCCTGCGGTCAGGTGTTGACGATGAAAGAGAATTTTGCCACACGCCGACACTACCTCAATCAGAAACACTGTATGGAGGTAATGCTTGCCAACAACGTAATACCCATAGTAAACGAAAACGACACTATATCGGTAACCGAATTGATGTTTACCGACAACGACGAACTATCAGGACTTATTGCCACCATGATGGGTGCATCGGCACTCATCATACTCAGTAATATCGACGGTATATACGATGGCAATCCCTCCGACGCAGAAAGCAAAGTAATTGCAGAAGTAAAAACCGACCGCCGTACAGACTTATCAAAATATATACAGACAGGGAAATCGACATTCGGTCGCGGAGGTATGCTCACCAAATGCAACATTGCCCGTAAAGTTGCACAAGAAGGCATAGAGGTAATCATCGCCAATGGCAAACGCGACAATATATTACCAGCGCTACTGAGCAACCCACAAACTATTTGCACCCGATTTATACCCGCCAAACATTCTGCATCAAGCATCAAAAAGTGGATAGCCCACTCCGAAGGCTTTGCCAAAGGCGAGGTACACATTAATACCGGTGCTGTCGAACGATTGCTTTCGCCCCACGCCACAAGTCTTTTACCTATAGGTGTCACCTCCATATCGGGCGATTTTGAAAAAGACGACATCGTACGCATTTGCGCCCCCGATGGCACTCAAGTCGGTGTAGGGCGCATCGCTTATGATAGTGCCAAAGCTCGCACACTCATAGGCACTCAAGGCGCACGCCCGCTTATCCATTACGACTACCTATATCTCGATTGATACTTACCAATACCCGATATATGCCGCATAAAGAACGTGCGGCATTTTTATTCTTGGAAGAAAACTCCTTCGAGTAAAATATTTTATTCAAAATTTAACAGAATTTCTTTATTTATATCGATAATCTATTGCTTTTTGTAAAAAAAATACATACATTTGTATTACAAGAAATTTTTCTATGTAAAAGATTCCCATCTTCTTATGCCGAGATATAGGGAAGATTGCATAGGAATACCAAAATAAAATATAGGGATATGAAATGGTTTGCTATATGTTCTAAAGAATATGTTCGATGTCGGGGAGTGATTTTCCCGTAAATATATCAACACGCGTATTATATATTTCTCTCGATAACACTCATCAAAAAAAAATATTTTACACTATGGACGTTTGGCTTATTTGGCTCATTATCGCAGCCGTTCTCGTACTCATCGAATTGCTCACATATATGGTGGCGTCGTTCTGCCTCGCAATCGGTTGCTTGTTTGCGATGATAGCCTCACTTATCGGCGGTGGTTTTGAATGGCAACTTGGCGCGCTCACAGTCGGCACAGTATTCGCTTTCGTGGTCTTTGCCCCCATTATGCGCCGTCGCCACAAAAGCAAAGACTCGGCTCAATATAGTAGCAACATGGACGCACTTATAGGGCGTGAAGCTATTATCACCGAAAACATTCCTGTCGGAGGAGTGGGGCGTTTGCGCATCGATGGCGACAACTGGCAAGCGCGAAATATCGACGGCATAGAGTCGCGAAAAGGCGATCGCGTGCGTGTTGTAGGCTACGACAGCATCATACTCATTGTAGAACTTGTATAATAAACTATATCTAATCTTTCAAACCGTTATTATGGAAACAATTGTATTATTGGTAATCGTGGCGATTATAGCCATTGTATTGGTATCGGCCGGTGTAAAGGTCATTCCGCAATCAGAAACCCGAGTTATCGAACGTCTCGGTCGCTTCCAAAGCGTACTTCCCCCGGGTATAAACATTATATGGCCGTTTATCGACAAACCCAAGTCGATATACACACGTCGCACCAACACAATGGGACGTGCCAGCATCATCTCTACATGCAGCATCGATTTGCGCGAACAGGTGTACGACTTTCCCTCACAACAAGTTATCACCAAAGATAATGTAACGACAGAAATTAACGCGCTCTTATACTTCCAGATTGTCGACCCCAAAAAATCGGTCTATGAAATCGACAATCTACCCAACGCCATCGAAAAACTTACTCAGACATCGCTTCGTAATGTCATCGGAGAATTGGAACTCGATGAGACACTTACATCGCGCGACACCATAAACTCGCGTCTGCAAAATATTCTCGACGAAGCCACCAACAAATGGGGCGTAAAAGTAAATCGTGTAGAATTACAAGACATTACACCTCCCGAGAGTGTACGTGTAGCCATGGAAAAACAGATGCAAGCCGAGCGTAACCGCCGTGCCGAGATATTGAATGCCGAAGGTGAAAAGAAATCACGCATCTTGCGCTCTGAAGGTGAAAAACAATCGCAAATAAACCAAGCAGAGGCCGAACGACAAGCCGAGATATTACGCGCCGAAGGTGAAGCACGCGCCAAAGTATTACGTGCCGAGGCCGAAGCCGAGGCCATACGTCGCGTGACCGAAGCCGTAAAAGAATCACAAACCGACCCTGCCACATACCTACTCGCGACAAAATACATCGAGACATTGAGTCAAATGACTACCGGCAATGACACAAAAACTGTTTATATGCCATACGAAGCAACCGGCGTACTTGGCTCCATAGGTTCTATCAAAGAGATTTTCAACAAACAATAATCTTGCGTATATATACAAATCGGGGCGACACGCTTGTGTCACCCCGATTTCTTTTATATAGAACTACTATTTCTTGGCTTTTGGTGTCTTGGTCTCAGTCTTCTTCTCCGAAGCTTTCCCGACCTTCTTTTCGCCCTTTGCTACGGTCTTTGTTGTTTTTGCAGCGACTTTTTTCGAGTTTTTTTCATCATAGGCAATCTTCAACTCTTTCTTAAGAATCTCGATCTCTGATGCCTGATTACGAATGGTTGTAATCAACGAATTGAGTTCCTCGTTTTCGATAGAATCGGGATATTGCTCTTTGACACGTACCACAAAATCACTCAGTACATTCATATAGTTTGTAAACGCTTCGTACGCCGAGTCGTACGGGCTGTAATGACTGTGTATGGCACCATCGGCGAGGAACTTGGTACACATATAATAGAAGTGATCGCTCGTCTGCAGATAGTTCCAGTCTTGTTTGAGTCGGCGGTCGGTACAGAGACGCACACGCTCACCCACCGAGTAAAGTTTGTCGAACGCTTCGTTTTGCAACAAATTACCCAACCATGCACTGGTATCGCGTTCCTCATCGGCCCATGAAATTGGGTGAAGCACCGATAACGAATCTACGGGCTTCAATTTCGAAATCACCTCTGTGGGGGTAGAGAACGTAATACCCATCTGCTCAGCAAAGTGAGGTAGTGCTTTCATAAATTCGAAAATACCACTCTCGCGAGGTTGCAACTCACCGAGGGTTTCATAATTCATGAAGAGATTTATCACCTGCTCACTTTCGGGTAAGGAATTAATCCAGCCCATATATTTATCGGCAGTCAACGGATATTCGCTCCACTCATAATTTGAGAAACGGAACGTAATATCATCGCTGAGTTTATAGTTTTTGAGCAACAGTTTCAATTTGGGCACCGCCGCCGAGTTATAGAGATAATTCGGACTCTTCCAGCCGAGAATATGCTTGGCACCTTCGGTAATACAACCTTTAAATCCCATAGAGGCCACCATACAGGCAATTTCGTCGGAATATATCAACTCTGTATTGCGGAAGACCTTAGGACGTTGACCGAAAAGCATTTCTATTTTATCGTCATGCTCTTTTACCTGTTTTACAAACTCATCGGGGTCTTTCAGCGATGCCAACGAGTGAGCGTAGGTCTCGGACAAGAACTCGACGCAACCGGTCTTGGCCAACTCTTTCATCGAGTCGATAAATTCGGGTACATATATCTCGAGCTGCTCGAGTGCCACACCCGAGATAGAAAAAGCCACCTTGAATTTGCCGTTGGAATTTTTTATCATCTCCAGCAACATCTGATTGGCCGGAAGGTATGAACGATGTGCAATGCGAGTAATTATCTCGTCATTATTGAAATCGTCATAATAGTAATGGTCGTTACCTATATCGAAAAAACGATAGCGTTTCAGGCGGAACGGCTGATGAATCTGAAAGTAGAAACAGATGGTTTTCATATATTTAATATTTTATTTTTCAATGAAGTTAGGTTATTATTTCTGTATCACTCGGTTATATATATCAATAACTTTTTTACCGGCATATACCCATTTAATCTCGTCGACCTCACGTTTTCCTTCAGTTTTGAGTTGTTCATACATGGCCGGATACGTTATAATCGAGTATATGGCATCGGCCATGGCATCTACGTCCCAATAGTCGGTCTTTATGACGTTGTTGAGAATTTCGGCGCAACCCGATTGTTTGGAAATAATCGATGGCACACCCACCTGCATGGCTTCGAGCGGTGAGATTCCAAATGGTTCCGACACCGACGGCATGATATACACATCGCTTGCCTTGAGCATTTCGTACACCTGCTTTCCACGTAGGAAACCGGTAAAATGGAAATGATCCGATATATTACGCTGAGCAGCCAATCGTATCATCTTATTCATCATATCTCCACTGCCGGCCATTACAAAACGCACGTTATCGGTCTTACGTAATACCTGCGCGGCAGCCTCAACAAAGTACTCGGGGCCTTTCTGCATAGTAATACGACCGAGGAAAGTAACTACTTTTTCCTTGGGATTTCGAGGCATCTGTATAGCCATAATTTCGGGGCTCAACGGCTCAACGGCATTGTGTACGGTAGTAACTTTTGCTGGGTCGATACCATATTTTTCTATCACGGTACGACGTGTAAGGTCACTTACGGTAATAATATGATCGGCCCAATTCATACCATCTTTTTCGATGGCAAACACGGTGGGATTTACATTTCCGCGACTACGGTCGAAATCAGTCGCATGCACGTGTATCACAAGAGGTTTACCTGTTACCTGCTTGGCATGAATACCTGCAGGATAGGTAAGCCAGTCGTGCGAGTGAATAATATCACACTCATACGTGCGGGCAATCACACCGGCCACGATAGAATAGTTATTGATTTCTTCGAGCAAATTATCGGGATAACGTCCCGAGAACTCTATACAGCCCAAATCATTTGTGTTGAGATAATTGAAATCGGCATATATGTGGTCACGCAAATTGAAGTATTCTTGCGGATCCATACAATTACCTTGTCGATGAGCCACATGCTCCCACGACACATCGCGCCATGCGACCGGAGTGTTTCCGGCACCTATTATGTGCGCAAAACTTTTATCTTCATCTCCATAAGGCTTGGGTATGACAAAGGTTATATCCATATCGCCACATTCGGCCATACCTTTTGTCAGTCCGTAGCTCGCCGTACCTAAACCTCCGAGAATATGCGGGGGAAATTCCCACCCGAACATGAGTGCTTTCATGTGTGTATATAGATTTAATCGGTTGGTTATATATGGTTATATTTTTTCAAGAGAGAAAGTACTCTCAATATCTCTCCGACATTGGCGGCAAAACTTATTGCTCCTCGACCGGTAAACGGAGGATTACCATCGAATAATTCCGAAATGGTACCGATACAATTGTTTGACATCTCCTCCTCGAAACCTATGAGCATACGTTCCAAGAACGATACGCCGCTGAGCCCGAACAAGCGAAGATACGCGTCGGCATAAGCACCCATAAGCCACGGACGAGCCGAGCCTTGATAATAGGCATACGCACGTTGCTCCTCATTACCCAAATATATTGGCGAATAACCGTGACTTTTGGGACTGAGGGTACGGATACCTTTCGGGGTAAGCAACTCACGTGTCACTACGTCGAGTGCTTTTTTGCGTTCCATTTTTACTAGAGGCGAATAGTCGAGCGAGAGGGCAAACAACATACTGGGACGAACGCTCCAATCGGCATAGTTGCTGTCGACATAGTCAAACATATAGCCATAGTCGTTGAGGAACATATCTTTGAACGAGACAGCCGTACGATCGGCAAGATCGTTGAGACGGTCGGCAATTGCGGCGGTTTCGGGCGTAATCAATATCTTCTCTGCCGCAAATCTCAATACATTATACCACAACGCATTAAACTCTACCAAATAACCACTGCGAGGTATCACCGGACGACCATCGCGGGTAACAGCATCTACCCACGAAACAGGAGTGTCGTGCCCGTTGGTATAGAGCAATCCGTTGTCGTGCAGGAAAAGATTGGGTATTTTCGATTTTACAACAGCATCGATGAGCGAAGCTATGAACGAACCATATTTTTCGCGACAAGCCTCTTCCGACACCATTTTTGCATATTGTTGCATTGCCCATACTGCCCACAATACGACATCGGGTTTATCCATATCGCGTATTACGGCATCATGCTCGCCTTTTGCTATCCATTTTTGTAAAGCTCTCGATGCAGTCGACATCATTTCATGGAACATATCCACATCGTCGATTGCCAACGTACAACCGGGAAGAGCTATAAACATATCGCGCGCACGCACACCAAACCAGGGGTATCCGGCAAGCAGATAATTATCTTTTCCGCGCTTGTAGTAAAATTGTTGCGCCGAGTTTTTCAAACAGTTATAGAAACTTGTACGATATGTACGCACACTGAGTTCCTTATCATATAATGCAGTGAGTGAACGAGGCTTTACTTCACTGATACCGGCCGAGAATATTACACTCTCACCTTTTTTTATGGGCACTTCGAAATACCCGGGCACATAGAGGTCTTCTTTATATTCGTAACCGCGTTCTTGATCCTTGACATATTCTATGCCGTTGTACCAATTGGGCTGCGAGACAAATTGCGCAGCTTTGTTAAATTGCATATATAAAGTGGGATAGCCCTCATATAGGCAACAAGCGACGCCATTAGCAACCTCGTCATAATGACGATTGAGATTACCGTTTTCGACACACAACGCATTGGCATTGCGAAAAGCCAGGAACGGGCGGAACTGCAACTTTGTTTCGGAGTGGGCATCGAGCAAGGTATAGCGTATGAGAATACGATTTTCGTGCGAGATAAACACTTTTTCTTTGCTCAATATCACACCACCGACACGATATGTCGTCTTGGGAACCGACTCACACGTAAATTCCCTTATATACTTATGCCCGTTAGGACTGAAACAATCACCTTGATACTTATGTAATCCGAGATTGAAAGGTGCTCCGTGTTGTATCACCGTCTCGTCGAGCGACGAGAGTAACACATGATTTTCATTATCCATCTCGGGGATAGGTATCACCAATAATCCGTGCTGTTTACGTGTATTACAGCCGACAATCGTCGTACAATGATAAGCGCCAGATTTATTAGTTCTTAACATCTCCTTGGGAAGAGACTGCTCGAGATTTATCATCTGGTCCTTATCAAACTTAAGATAACTCATGGATATTTTGTTTTTATATTGTTGTTTTTCAGGTAATATGTTTTGGATTGCCGAATGTACGAAATGTTTTTTAACAAGCCAAATTTTTTCTTCTCATATTTCTTTATCGCAGGAATATTTCATACAAAGAGATACTTGAACATAATTGCACGACACTCCCTCACATTGGCGCATAAAAAAATCCGACGTCGTCGGATTTTTTATGTCTTGCTGCTAAAACATATCCATCAGTTTTGCAAAATTGCTGACAAACATACGTACCGACATTGCCAACAATATAACTCCGAAAAATTTACGCAACACATATACAAAAGCTTTACCCAATACTCGCTCTATCACCACCGAGAAACGTATGGCCAAATAGACAATTATAATATTGAGCAACAGCGCAATAATTACATCGGGGAGACTATATAACGCACGCAATGAAAGCAAGGTTGTAAATGAGCCGGCTCCGGCTATCAAAGGAAAGACTATCGGCACCAATGTCGTTGTTCCTTCAGGGCCGTCATTGCGAAATATTTCGACACCCAGCACCATCTCTATAGCCATAACAAAAAGCACAAACGAGCCCGCTATGGCAAACGACGATATATCCACTTGGAACAATTGCAACAGGGCTTCGCCGGCAAAAAGAAACACAATAAATGTGAGCAACGAAAAAATAGCGGCTTTCGAAGCAGAAATTTTCAATCCTTTACTCTGGAAATCAATAATTACAGGAAGAAGCCCGGTTATATCTATCACGGCAAACAATACCACAAAGGCACTGAGTATTTCCTGCAAATTGAGATAAAGAGGTGTATTCATAGTTTATGGTTTTGTATGTTTATGCACAAGGTTTACTTTCATATTTCACAGCGAACGCAGGCTGTTTTCACGGTTACTGCAAAGATAGAAAATTGTTTTTTAATTTTAGCGAGCTCTATAAAAAACTTTCTGCACCAGAGTCAAAGATAAGATGTCAACCTCTACCGGCATATACAATAACTATAAACCCCTGTACGGGGCAAACATTATGGTCGTTTTTATGTTTATTTTAAGCATATTACTTAATTTTTTGAATAATGTTTGCTATATTTGTTGTAAACAACGCATCTAAAATGCGGCACGGAATAAATTCAAACGAATGTCGATTTATTCGGAGCAACGTTTACTATATTAAAATTGTAAAAACGACATTATGGACAGCATGTACGATATTTTACTACAGATTCCTCTGTTTCAGGGCATAAACAGAGATGATTTATCTATGGTTTTAGAAAAGACAAAATTGCATTTCCTAAAATATGCCGATGGCGAAATTATCGCCCGTCGGCACGAAGAGTGCAAATATATGAAAATCATCATATCGGGCAAGGTAAGAGCCGAAACAACAAATAAAACCGGGAAAATACGAGTTTGCGAAACCCTGCACGCTCCAGACTTATTATACCCCAATCACCTCTTCGGGCGCAACACTGCATACCCTTGCGATATATGGGCATGCGGACCTTGCAGCATCATGCAGATCGATAAAACATCTTTTGTCTCTATCGTTCAACAAAATCCCATCATTGTCATCAATCTGCTCAATATTTTGTCGCGCCGCTCCCAAAAAAGCCTCGAAACATTCCTATCTATATCGTCGGGCAGCATCAAAGAGCGTTTTGCATTCTGGATATTGAGTTTTACCCAACGGAACGCAACCGACATACAGATACTTTGCAAACAAAAGGATTTATACACATTTTTCGGCGTACAACGAACCACATTCATCAACACACTCGACGAGTTGAGCAATGAAGGAATTATCGAATATACGCCACAAAGCATACGCCTGCTCAGTCGACATAAACTGCGAGATATTCTCTCAAGCAACGAATAATAGACAAGAAGTCCCATTGAAGTTTGTTCGATGGGACTTCTTATTTATATTATAGACCGCAATTACTGCAATTTTGCCAAAGCTTCTTTGATACGGCGCAATGCTTCGACGAGATTCTCATCTGAAGTAGCGTAAGAGAAACGCAAATACTCGGGAGCACAGAATGCAGCACCTCCTACGGTTGCGACATGCCCCTCTTCGAGGAGATACATTGCTAAATCGGCCGAGTTACCAATCACTCTATCTCCATATTTTTTGCCATAATAATACGACACATCGGGGAAAAGATAGAATGCTCCTTGAGGAATATTTACTTTGAACCCGGGAATCTGACTCGCCAATTCAACAACAAGATTACGACGGCGTTCAAATGCGACACGCATATCTTCTACACAAGCCTGATCTCCGGCAAAGGCCGCAACCGAAGCTTTTTGAGCGATAGAACTGGGTCCCGAGGTATATTGCCCCTGCAACTTATTGCAAGCCTTGGCAAGCCACAGCGGAGCCGCAATGAAACCGATACGCCAACCGGTCATGGCATAAGCTTTGGACACTCCATTGATAATAGCCACGCGCTCGCGTACATTCTCAAACTGAGCGATACTTTGATGACCGCCTATATAATTGATATGCTCATATATTTCATCGGCTATAATAATGATTTGCGGGTGTTTTGCAAGGACATCGGCAAGAGCTTTCAATTCTTCGCAAGAATAGACACTGCCGGTAGGATTAGAAGGCGAACAAAGTATAATCGCCTTGGTACGCGGGGTAATAGCAGCCTCCAATTGCTCGGGAGTGATTTTAAAATCTTGATCGATACCTGCCGACACTACCACACTTTTGCCCTCGGCCAGTTTTACCATCTCTACGTAGCTTACCCAGCATGGAGCCGGTATGACTACTTCGTCACCGGGATTTACCACACACAGTATCGCATTGCAAATAGCCTGTTTCGCACCATTGGACACAACAATCTGTTCGGGAGCGAAATCGAGATTATTTTCATTTTTGAGCTTAGTGCAAATCGCTTTACGCAAATCCATATATCCGGGTACCGGCGAATAGAACGAGAAATTATCGTCTATGGCTTTCTTGGCCGCTGCTTTTATATGGTCGGGCGTATTAAAATCGGGTTCTCCCACACTGAGATTTATAATGTCTATGCCTTGCGCTTTGAGTTCATTACTCTTCTGCGACATCACCAACGTTTCCGATGGCGACAAGCTCATCAAGCGATCCGAGAGTTGATTCATTGTATTTTATGTTTAATGTTATTTTTCCTGATGCATCGGCTACTCCTGTTTCTGGGTATTCCGATAGGCAAATATACGACATTATTCGTTCTCCGAAAACTTTTCCCCGTTTTTTATGCATAAAATCCAAAAACGCCAATACAAAAACAACCTTTATTTGATGGAAAAACGTAAGTAAAACATGAAAAACAAAATCAAAATGCAAGACTAATCAATAAAAAAGCGAGACATTGATGTCTCGCTTTTTCTATGTCAAGGATTTCTTATTTATACAATTCTTCGACAAACTTTGCCAGTTTTTCACCTCGCAAATCCATGGCGATGATTTTACCTTGCGGATCAATGATGTACATACGTGGCACACCGGTCACATTGTACTGCTTGGCAACAGGGCAATCCCAACCTTGAAGCGAAGAAACGTGCAACCAATCGAGGTTATGTTTCTCGATCGCAGCTTTCCATGCCTCCTTGTCGTCGTCCAGCGACACGCCATACACTTGGAATCCTTTGTCGTGATACTTATCATAAATGGCTTTTACGTTTGGTGCCTCGCGCAAGCAGGGGCCACACCACGATGCCCAAAAGTCGAGCAACACATAATTACCGCGCAAGCTGTATAACGAGAGTTCTTCTCCCTCTGGCGTATTGAGCTTGATATCGGGAGCTTCACCACCGACAATCACCTTTCCAAGATTATCGATAACTTTTTTCAATTCTACACCGGGAGCCGATTGTTTCACACGGTCGCTGAGATTATTATAAGCCTTCAAAACCTCTTCGGGAGTATTTTTCTTCACCATGTAATCCTTGATGAAATAGGTCACACCATAATAATTGGTGGCAGTATCGACAAACTCAATCATGCTTTTTCGCATATTAGTCTCCAACGTATCGTACTCGGCAACGACATCTTCGGGAGTTTTATCGGTTATATCTCCTTTCTGAATGGCAAAAAGCGTAAACAATTTACCAAACTGCATCATGCCCGATATATTGATAAGACCGACAGCTTTTTCGTACATTTCCTGCTCTATACCACCGGCATCTACATCGAGAGAAGTGTACGTTGTGCTGTCTGTTCTGGTACGGACTACAGTTTGAATCGTAACATGCACAGGAACTTCCGATACCAAAACATCTTTCCCGTTTTTTCCCGATGCCGGCATTACGGTGTAAACCGCAATTTCAGGTTTTGTCTCAAAGACAAAAGCGCCGTCGGGCGACACAACAATCGAATCGACATTTACCTTGTTTTTGGGGTCACCTTGTTGCAAATAAATTATCTCGCCTGCGCCATCGCTCCATGTACCTTCGATTTTATATGTCTGCGTACACGATACAATGCTCAATGACAATCCTAAAATCAGGGTATATATTTTATATGCTTTCATAATATATAAGATAAAAAAAGTGCAGTCCCTTACAAGACTGCACTTATATTTTTATTCTTTATTCTTTATCGGTAAGTGTTACACCGTAACTTGCAAAGTAATCTTTGCAAAGTTGCATACGGGCTTTCATGTCGGGAACAACATCAGAAGCTTCGGGTTTGATGTCACCCATATAGCTATCGGCGCCTTGGAATTCGGTCTCGGGATCGTCGAGCGATGCTTGTACTTCAGCAAAGTATTCTTCTTTTTCAGCAGCTGTAGTAGTAACAATAAATGCTACATAGTCACCCATTACTTGAGCCAAGCAGGGACGAAGATAGATAGTAGAATAAGGAATACCGCCGGCTGCGATATCTACTTCTTTAGCTTTGTGCAATTCGTTAGCACCTACACGGGCAGGGCGCAATTCGCAGCCGTACCAAGCGTGAGGCCAATGCCATAAGTTCTCACCGTTTTGAACTTCATCGCGAGTATATACATCGGGAGCATAATCCAAATATCCGGTGGCAAATTCATCAGAGTTCGACTCGTAAGAACCCGAGCAGTTTTCATTCAATGAGAACGAGATACCCATGAACGAGAAACCGGTGGTATACTTAACAGAGTATTCGTTAAACTCGGTAGGCACTTCCAATTGCGAATCGTGTTGAGCAAATATATATTCGGTAACAAGCGAAACATAGAGACGTTTCAAATAATTTTTGTCCATGGCATCGAAGTCGGCACAGCAGTGTGAGAACATGATGTAGTTGGGTACTGCAAAACCGCCGTCAAACGGATAAGAGATATCTTGGGCGATAACACCCGGACGAACGTCTTTGTCGGTATAATAAATATGATTGATAGCCTTGCTACAGAAGTAGATGGTACGAGGCATATATCTGCTGATAAATTCGGTTCCGAATACAGGGAATACTTCGTCTTCGATAAATTTCAACACTTTGTATACATATTCATTATCGGCCGGTTCGTAATATTGACCTTGGAAATCGGGTACGGTATCGCCTTGTTCATTGATACGATCTCTTATAGAGAACATATAACCATCGAGAGCCGGATAGTTGAAAATTGCAGTATCTACATCGAGAGATGCTTCGAGGTCATATTTCAAATTGAACGCATCGATAGCTTCATTGGCTGTGGGAGGAGTAACTACACCACCATCGTTGTTGTCGTTATCGTCATCGCTACATGCGGTGAACGCCAGTGCTGCGAACAAGCAGCTTGCAAACATGAATTTTTTCATTGTTTTTTTGTTTTAAAGGTTATTACTATGAATAAATATTTCACAATTTTAAGAGCCGAATCCAAATCTGAAACGACTCTATAAATGCAAAGAAATGAAAAAAATTTAAATAAATCAATATTTATTGAAAAAAAATAAGAAAAAACATCAATTATTCTGCAAAGAGATATTGTTTCATACCCGGTGTCATTGCCACAGCCGTATCGAGTGTATCGACAGCGTATATGAAATAGGCCTCCATCTCGGGGTGACGAGCAGCGATTTCCATACTTTTTTCCACGCCCAACACCATAAACGCCGTGGCATAGGCATCGGCGGTCATACAATCGGGTGCAAGCACTGTGACACTGAGAAGGCTATGCATGGCAGGATAGCCTGTTGCGGGATCGATGGTATGCGCTACGCGCCGACCGTCGACTACGCGGAAATTACGATAATTACCCGACGTGGCCAATGCCGCGTTACCTATTGCAATGACTGCCTCTATCTCCCCGCCTGCCACATTGCTCTCATCAGGAGTATCGATGCCCACACGCCACAACTCTCCGCGAGAATTGTGCCCGTGAGCAGCAATCTCGCCACCAATCTCAACCAAAAAATTTTCAACACCTTTAGATCGTAGGAATGAGGACACCACATCTACGGCATACCCTTTGGCTATGGCCGAGAAATTGAGCGTCATGCGTGGATCCTCCTTTATAAGGCGATTGTCGACCAGTGTCATACGATTCATACCTACCATTTGCCACAAACTATCAATAACATCGGGAGCCGGTTCTATACCGCTTTTGAAACCGAATCCCCACGCATTGATAAGAGGCGATACCGTAGGGTCAAAAGCCCCTTCGGTATCTTGCGACACCTCTTGTGAACGATTAAACACAGCCGTAAACCACTCGTCGGCACGTACCGTGGTATCATTGTTATTGAATCTTGTTATAATCGAATTTTTCTCAAAGGGCGACAGAGAGGCATTGAATCGTTGCAATTCCGCCTCTATCTGGGTATGATAATCGGCACGAGCCTCATAGGTAAAATGGTACACTGTATTGAATATCATACCCTCATTACGATGATAAGCAGATTGTAACTCGCGGTCGCAACTACGCCACCACGACAATACACCAACGGCACAGAGTACAACTATACAAGCGACCCAACCTTTTCTATTTTCAATCATCTCTATATGTTTTGGACCTAAGGATAGAGACAAAGGTAAAAAGAGAGGCCGGAAAAACAAAATGTTTCCGGCCTTTCTCTCATCAATAATTAAGATATTAAATGATGAAGGGGAGGATAAAACTATGTATGCGCATTAAAAATTTCCATATCCGCGAGGGCCGCCGCCAAAACCGCCACGACGTTCACCGCCGCCCTTTCCTATGGTATTGAACTGATATGCGAAATAGAGCATACAGAAACTACCGATAGAATTACTTTCGTAGTCACGAATATAGGTACCCGATATATCACGACCTATATTGGTATTTTGTTGCAAGATGTCATACACCTTGAAACGGAGCGTGGCATTCTTCTTTTTGAGGAACGAATAGGCTATTGAAGCGTTCCAATTGACCTTATGTTGGTTGTATCCCTCGGCATATCCCGCAGTACCGCGGTAACGGCAATCGGTACCAAAAGAGAGACCGCAAGGTAAGAACAAGTCGAGATTGGCGTTTGCCCCGAAGTCGAAGGTAGATTGGTTGTTGTCGGTCTGTATCGTATTATTTACCAACGAATAGTTGCAATTAGCGCCTATGCTTGCATTGAACACGTCGCTGCTATAACGCATCGAAAGATTTTCGCCGACGCGATAGTTACGCGAGGTGTTTTTATTATCATCTTTCATTTCGTGAGCCTGCGCAATGATTGCATCGTATGCACCATCGTTTTCGACATTGAGGGCTATATATCCGATAGAACTATTGTACGAAACATGGGTATGCGTATTGAAACTGAACTTTTTATTACGTTTGAACGGCATATTGTAGAACAATCTTGCATTTGCATTCCACTGCCCGCTTACATTTATCGGCGTGCGTATGCGACCACCATCTGTGGTATAAATTGTCATCTCTGTAATACTGTTCTGCGTAGTGCTTGCATCGATATTGACATTGAAAGCCTGATAGGTATCGGGATTGTACGAGTCGTAACGCATCCACGCACGGTGACTGAAGGAAGATTTCAACGACTTATCACCCACATATACATTGAGCGGATTGGTAATATCGGGTGCTTCTTGCAACTGACGAGCCGAGGGTTGAGATGAATTTCCGCGATAATTAATACGCAAGTTTCTATCTTTTGTGATGCGATAACGCAAACGGAACGTCGGTGAGAAATTGAGCGAACGCGACGTTATGTCATTACCCACATTTTTACCAAAGAGGTAACGGGTCTCACGATCTTGATGCTCGAGATTGATACCCACGTTATAATTGAGTTTGGAATAGACTCCTCGCAAAGAGACCTCACCACGATGAGTCTGATAACGGCTGCGCGACACATTGCTGTACAAGGTATCTGCAATGGGAAGTCCCAACGTATCGAGTTCGAGATACTCTCCATCTTCATCTATATTATAGGTATATGAGTCGCCGTTATTGTTGTTATAGCGATATTGATATACAAAGTTTAAGTAGTAGTGGTTCGAAAGCGGCTCCACATATGTAACACGAGCATTGTACGAAGCTCCGGTAGTCTTATTATCGTCGTTTTGGTTGCGTATCGAGTCTCTGATACCCATACGATAGAAATTCATGTAGTCGTTCGACGTTCCATCTTCGGTATTGCGATTGGCGTTATAATTGAAACTGAAACTGAATCGACGACGGGGGTCATTCTTGAAAGCCCGGCTGAAACTCAAACGACCCGACAAATTATAGCCTTGCGCGTCGCTTGCCGAACGAGAGCGACGGTCGTTCACACTGTCACGGTCGGCCAACAATGCGTCGCGACAGCCACCCATGGTCTCGGAATAACTGTTGTTTTCCATGTGCGACTTGTTGAATCCGAAACGTGGCATAAATTCGAGATTGGTAAGGGTATCGATCTCCCAACGCAAGCGCAAATTGATATTGACATTGTGACTGCGATGTATATTTTCATTCTCAGAATTCACAAACGAAGAACTATCATTGGTAAGGAAGTTTTGTTGCTCACTCCTGCTGTTCACATATCGTTCATTGCCCATATAGTTCACATCACCACCGATGCGGAAAGTCTCATCTTCGGTTCCGGTGTTGAAATTTCCACCCAACATACCCGAGGTACCTGTTCCTCGATTGCCGCCACGGAACATACGACTGCTACCGGCATGCATCGACTCGGCAAGATCCGAAGCGCCCATATTGTTGGTATTATTGTAATTACCGAGCAAAGAGAATTGTGAACTATTCACAAATCGGTTTGCCATACCATTGATTTCATACATGGGGTCCCACTCGTCCATTTGCGTACCACCGCCGACTTGCCCCACGCCAAACCAACCTTCTTTCATGCCTTTTTTTACGGTAAGGTTTATGACAGTTTCTTCCTCTCCGTCGTCTACGCCCGAGAATCGAGCCTCATCGCTTTTACGATCGACCACCTGTATCTTGTCGATCATATTGGCGGGAAGATTTTTCGATGCTATTTTAGGGTCATCAGTGAAGAACTCTTTTCCATCGACCAATATTTTTTTAATACTCTTTCCGTGAGCGGTAATATTTCCGTTTTCATCTATCTCCACTCCGGGCAATTTCTTGAAAAGATCTTCGGCCACAGCATTGGGTTGCGTTTTGAACGAATCGGCATTATACTCGACAGTATCTTCTTTGGTCACAATAGGAGAAACTACGCCTTCGACCACAGCCTCTTTGAGCATGATAGCATCGGGTTCCATTTTGAGTATACCGACTTTGGCTGTCGGTTCTATATTTAACAACTTGACCGGTTTATAAAGGGGTTTATAACCGAGAAATGAGAGACGAAGCAGATAATCGCCTCTTTTCAATTTGTCATTTCCGACCAAAAAAACACCTTCGGCATCGCTCATCGTCGCCATACCGGCAATGAGAGAGCTATCCTTTGCCGCCAACAAACTCACCGATACTGCCACCATAGGCTCGTTTTTTTCATCGACAACGCGTCCGGCCACATAGAAATCGGGGAGTTTCTTTTCACTTTCGCCAGCACGGTCGCCACGATTACCTCCCCATCCACCGAAAGGAGGTCCGCCGGGAAATTGTGCAAATGCACTAAGAGTCAATGTAAAAAAAAGCAGTAGAGTGAATATTTTTTTCATTATATACCTATTATATGGATAAACTATTTTTGGTTAAAGTCCGGACTTTTGACTGCCATATCATCAAAAGGTTTAATATGAGTTTACTTTTTCCCCATTTTTAACCATTAATAACAATTATCTCTCTTTCTATATATAATGTATAATAGAAATGCAAGAGATATGCCTAAAATTTGTTTATGCGTTCATTTGCATTATCTTTGCAATCAAAATCGGGCACGAAAGTGCAACTCACATCATACATAAGAAGAGAAACTATTTCTATGAAAGACCTTCTGAAACTACTACTGAGGTTTGTGCCTCCTTATAAGAAATATCTGTTTTTCAATATATTTTTCAATATATTAGCGACTATTCTCAGCGTATTTTCGTTCGCATTGATAATACCCATATTGGAGATATTGTTCAAGACCTCAGATGCCACATACAGCTACATACCTTGGAGCGAGGGCGACTTGAAAGATGTAATCATAAATAATTTCTATTGGCTGGTTACCGACCTGATGGAGACCAACGGTGCGATATGGACATTGATGGCTCTGGGCGTATGGCTCATCATCATGACATTTGCCAAGACCATGAGCAGTTTTTTAAGTTCGGCCAGCATTATCCCCTTGCGTGGTGGCGTGGTGCGTGACATTCGCAATTTTGTATACAAAAAAGTGGTAAGCCTGCCCATCGGATTTTTCACATCAGAACGTAAAGGCGACATCATGGCTCGCATGACAGGCGACGTGGCCGAGGTCGAAAACTCGGTCATGACTTCACTCGACATGATGTTCAAAAATCCTATTATGATTATTGTTTACCTCGGCACCATGTTTATGCTCAGTTGGCAGCTTACATTGTTTGTATTGGTGCTTCTGCCTTTGGCCGGATTGCTTATGGGCAAAGTAGGTAAATCGCTGAAACGCAAATCACTCGATGCTCAGCAACAATGGGGCGGATTGATGGCTCAAATAGAGGAAACCCTCGGAGGGCTGCGCATAATCAAAGCATTCAATGCCGAAAAGAAAATCAATATCCGTTTCAATAAAGCCAACGATAAGTTCTACCACACGACCAACCGCATAGGCCGCCGTCAGGCCCTTGCCCACCCCATGAGTGAATTTTTGGGAACGACCACCATCGCCATAGTTTTGTGGTTTGGTGGCGCACTTATATTGCAAGGCAACAGTGTAATAAGTGCAGGAGAATTTATATACTACCTCATCATATTTTATAGTATCATAAATCCTGCAAAAGACTTGGCCAAAGCCTTTTACACCATACAACGCGGACTTGCCGCCATGGTACGTGTCGACAAAATACTCGCCACCGAGAACCCCATAAAAGACCCGGTAAACGCTGTAACAAATGTATCACTTGAAAAAGCTATAGAGTATCGTGATATACGATTCAAATATGCCGATGAATGGGTTATAAAAGACGTGAACCTTACCATCAAAAAAGGTCAGACCATTGCCCTTGTGGGACAATCAGGCTCGGGCAAATCGACCATGGCCGACCTTCTCCCTCGATTCTACGATGTGCAAGAGGGCGGAATATATATCGACGGAGTGAACATAAAAGATATGCGCATACACGACCTACGTGCCATCATGGGCAATGTGAACCAAGAGGCCATACTCTTCAACGACACATTCTATAACAATATCACCTTCGGTGTGGAGAGTGCCACTCAAGAACAGGTAGAAGAGGCCGCCCGCATAGCCAACGCGCACGACTTCATCATGGCAACCGAGCAAGGCTATGACACGCCCATCGGCGATAGAGGTTGCCGCTTATCGGGCGGACAGCGTCAACGCATAAGTATTGCCCGCGCCATACTCAAAAACCCACCGATACTCATACTCGACGAAGCCACATCGGCCCTCGACACCGAATCGGAACGTCTTGTGCAAGAGGCCCTCGAAAACCTTATGAAAAACCGCACCACCCTCGTTATTGCCCACCGATTGTCGACCATCAAAGACGCCGACCTTATATGCGTAATGCAAGAAGGAAGCATCGTGGAGCAAGGACGACACGACGAACTTATAGCCCGCGGAGGTTACTATAAGCACCTTGTAGATATGCAACAATTCTGATGCCCATGCGCTACACCATGCGACATATCACCCACCGATATTGCACCGCCATTGTGGCGATGTTTTTTGTCGTACTGCTCGGCGCACAAAGTTGGAATACAGCGACGACGTTTGCAACCGTCGATAATATCACAACCCCCATAAACACAAACGACAATACTGCTACCATATCACTTCCCGGCGAGACGTACCCTTTCATACTGCAACCGGTGCAACCTCTTACCATAGGCAGCGCCAAGGTACGTACTCCGCATACGACTCCGGCAGGATTGCAACACCGACACATTCGTCTATTCTACTCACATTATCAGATACTCCTTGTCGGCCGTGCCATACAACGCACGCTCTTCCACAGCGACTGCCATCACCTGTATGTGCTGTGCCGAATGATTATTTAGTCGTTATATGATTATAGGGCGTACAACCGCCCGACGCGTACCAATGGCAACGTCCTACGGTACACGACAGATATGTCTCGCATTATCGATACATATCGGCTTATACTATACGCTCCGCACAAGCAGGAGTCAAAAATTACCATATAACAACATTAACATCATGGAAACAAACAAATTAAACAACGACTATATAGTATCAAAAAACAGCATATCAATTACCGGCATTGTATGCCTCATTGTCGCTGTTGCCGCATTCTACGGTTGCTCGCTCACCGAAAACTCCACCCTCACAATGACCCTTATCGTGGCCGGTATCGGTTTTGGAATTTTTGCTCTTATCAAACTGTTTATGGGTAAAAAATGCTACTACTGCAAAGAGAGAGGAACGAAACTACGTCTCACCCAAGTGATGTTCAACAAAGAAGAACTGAACAAACTGCAACACAGCTTGGAGGAGAAAAAATTTGACACCATTGCCGACCTTCGTCGTGGCGAGAATAAATCGTCGGACATACGTCTCGATATATATACCTCGACCGACAAGCAGACCGTCGTGGCTCAAATCATGCAATTCGTACCGTTTGAATACCAAGCAGCCGCACCGGCCGTACTGCTCACAGGCAACGACGCCGAATATTTCACCAACATCTTTTCCTGACCGTAACTCCTCATTTCCATCAATGGAGCGACTCGCATATGTCGCTCCATTTTTATTTTACGACAAAGCATGTTGCTTTAATATATTTTTCTTAATGAATGTTTTGTGTATTCAGATATAATATCTATCTTTGCATTTATAACCAAAAATAAAACATAAGTTACAAATCGGTCGGCATTGAAAGTATTTCCCACATTGGCATCGACAAGCGATGCGGTAACCGTGGAAACCACTCCATCGGATAAAGCACGAAAACTCATTATCACCGACATCGTGGGTCGCATCGTAAATATACAATCCATTCCCGCCGGAGAAATATCAACCCGCATAGATACACGCAGCCTTCGTCGCGGAGTATACAACTTCACACTGGAGGAGAACGAAAAAACCACCGATAGCGGAAAACTCATTATTAAATAACGTTAAATAATGAAATAAACACCTTGCGCGGCACAGAACCGCGCTCGTTTCGCAAAATAAGATACCGGGCCTGCCCCCAATTGTTAAATAAGTCGGATTTATGTATAAAAATCTCTGAAAATCAAAAATTAAGTTATACCTTTGTCGCAGATTTCAATCCGGAAATGATAGAACGGACATCAATTGCCCCTCTACAATAAAAATACACGACACACAATAATATGAAAAAACTTTTACTTACTCTATCGACAGCATTACTTATGTCGAGTTGCGTAGACATGGCCTACGACAAAGAGATTGACACGAAAGTGACCCTCGCAGCCAACGGCATCACCCTCCCCATAGGCGAGACCGAAAAATTCACCTTATCGGAACTCATCGAAGACAGCGACGACTTGAAAACCGACGAAGATGGGAATTATTATATCAACGAGAGCAGTTCCACCACCACGGAATTTCCTTCGTTAGACGCATTTACCATCAATACCGACAACGGTATGAGTCCCGCGATAAACCCCACCTACATAGATATACCCCAAGAATTACGAGAATTCATTGCTTTGGGACATTTCGAGATAGAAGAGTCGATTACAGTACCTTTGATGGAACACGCTCCGATCGATCCCCGAAATATAGAGATACCTAAAGAAATACAACGTATCGATGCCATATATTTTGACACTCCAAAACGTGCCACAGTGCGTTTTGCCGCCAAAATATTTGAAGAAATAGGGCCCGCCGACGTAGACCTTACATTGCAAGATTTCCACATAGAACTTCCCCAGATGTTGATACTCGCCCCTACCGGTCACATCGGTGACGTGGAACTCATCGACAAAAACAACGACGGTACTCCACTGGTCATCGACGACCACGACTTGAAGATCGCACAAATAACCTCGGAAGAGGGTATTTTCGAGATACATCTCGACATCTACGGACTTCACTGCGGGCACTATACCAATGACGGGGCCAACGACTTTGTCATCACCCCCGACGGAGAGCACAATCTGCTATCGGTAATCAATAACGAAGTATATCTCCATGGCGATGCCGTCGTACACATCAATCTCCACGGGCCCGGTACTATATTAGAAAAACAGCCTCGTCTTGAGACCAACTTCTCCATCGAAGACATTACCATAGAAAGAGTTTCGGGTATCGTCGATGCCGGAGCCGAAGAATCTTTTGCCATCACCATCGGTGACATGCCCGATTTCCTCGACGACAATGACATTCAGCTCGACCTCTACAACCCTTACATCAAACTCAGTGCCGTAAATCCCATGGCCATACCCGTAGAGGCTTCACTCACTATCGAACCGCAAAACGAGGCCGGCCAACCTCTGCTCGACGCTCCCATTGCCATCGAAAACATATACATATCGAGTGCCACATACAACGCCGAAAACAACTGCATGATTCCGTGCGAAAATTACTTATACATATCTATGCATGAGCCGACCGCCGACTGGGTCGACGCCTCAAACAAAACATTCTACCTCAACGACACCCTGTATACATGGGTGAAAGGCGACCTGCCCTCTCTGCTCGAAAAGGGTATTCCTTACTCTCTCGAAGCACATGTGGAGGCAAGCACCGACACCGAATATACACACACCGTACTGCTCAACAGTAAATCAAACACATTGTCGATAGATGCCGACATCATAGTACCTCTCGAGTTTGGACGTAATTTCCATCTCAGTTATTCAGATACCGAAGGCGGTCTCGACGACATATTCCAAGATATTTCGGCTCGCGAAGCCGCTATTATTGCCGGATATACCACGACACTTCCGCTCGATATGCAATTCACACTCGTGCCGATGCAGGAAATTTCAGGTGGAACTCACAATATACCTGCCGAAGACATCGTGACCGATAACGACGGAAAATACTATCGTATTCTGCGCAACGTCACAGTAAAAGTATTGAACGCCGAAGAATCGGGCGTAGGATTTATTGCCGGAACTACCGACACAAGCCTCAACGAGCCTACCCCCTCGACCGGAAAAATAGTCATTAAACTCCAAGAGGAAGAAAAAGAAGCGTTGAAATCACTCACACACATCGAGTGGGGTATTGATGGCGACCTCGCCAAAGGGTTGGAACACGGCATCTTGCGCAACACCCAATACCTGCAACTGAAACTGAGCGCTAAAATCGCCAAAGTAGAAGTTGACCTCGACGAACTTTAATAAACCGAAAACATTACCACAATGAACTTTATAAAGAAATATATTCTTACCATAATAGCAGTCTCAACTGCAACCGTAGGCGTATCGGCACAAACTTTAGATGGTGCATACTTTCTCGATGGCAGCTCGCACCGCCACCAGCTGAACCCCGCACTTATACCCAGTCGCGGATATGTGGATATACCCATACTCGGAGGCCTGAATTTCAGCGTGGCAACAGACCTTACCTACTCCGACTTTATCTACCCATCAGAAGGAGATAAATTGCAGACATTCCTGAGCGATGAAGTGTCGCCCGAAGAATTCGATAAAAATATCAACGATCGCAATACTCTCAATTTCAACTTTGATATGTCGATTATTGCATTTGGCTTTCACAAATGGAACGGTTTCAATACATTTGAATTATCGTTGCACAGCAACACCTCTACTTCGTTACCGGGAGACTTGTTCCGATTCCTGAAAAACGGAAGCAATGGACTCTCGACGAAATACGACTTGAAAAATATCGAATTATCCAATAAGGAGTATGCCGAAATCGCATTAGGACATGCGCACCGCATCAACGAGCAATGGACAGTGGGTGCAAAGATAAAAGGCCTTCTCGGCCTGGCCGATGCCAAAGCTCATTTTGAAAAACTATCGCTTACAATGAGCGACGAACAATGGCACATGCAAAGTCGCGGCGTAGTAGACCTATCGTGCGGCGGTATCGTTCTGGAACATAATGAAGATGGCGAAATCGACGGTATCGATTTCGAGACTTCGGGCTTAGGACCGGCCGGAGGAGGCGCAGGCATCGATCTCGGTGTTACCTATTCACCGATAAAAAATTTGGTACTATCTCTCGCCGTAACCGACCTCGGATTTCTTGTATGGAACAAAAATCTACGTGCAGAAACTCCAGATGGAGAGATATTGTATGATGGATTCGAAAACATAGGTGGTGACAGTTACATCGACGATAACGGAGAAGAGGTCGATCCTTTTGACGAAGAAGTAGATCAACTTACCGATGAACTCGAAGCCCTTTTTGTACTTAACGAAGTAGAAGCCAATAAAAAACGGAAATCTTGGCTTACTCCGAAACTGAGTGTAGGTGCCGAATATCAGGTATTGAATAATAAAATCTCATTCGGTGTACTCTCCACAACCCGATTCTATGCCAACAATACCCACACATCGCTTATGGGAAGTGTCAACTTGAAACCTCTCACTTGGATACAATTAGGTGTAAACGGAACCGTATCGAATATCTCCAACTCATTCGGAGCAATACTTATATTTGGACCGTTATTTGTAGGAGCCGAAATAACATCACTACGCGTAACCCCCGAATACATACCGCTGGGCAACCAACTTACCGCCAATATCAATTTCGGGCTGAGTATCCCTCTCGGTAAAGACCCAAAACTGAAAAAGAAGAAAGTATATAACGAAGTACCCGTACAATGATAATAAAATGAGCGTCACTTCAAACTGACGCTCATTTTATTATATAAACAACATTTATCTCTTAAAATTATATTTACAATAATCAATTAAGTAGTTGGGTATCGAGTAATCGTATTTTATAGAAAAAGTTCGATATGAAAAAGATATATACAAGTATCATGGCTCTGCTCATAGCGACTATCGGCATGGCCCAGAAAACCGACGTAGTATGGTTTGGCGACGAAACAAGCGAGCGGCAACACGGATATATATCCTGTGCTCCGGAGTACGCTCCTATCAAATACAACGGATTCGGAAGTTTGCCCGGTCGGCGAGCCCTGCGCTGGGCTGCAAACCCATGGGCTGTGCCTTATGAAGGCATTTACGGTGGAGAATTCATGGTAGTAATGCGCGTCGATCCCGAACGTCAAAACTACGTAACTCTATACACGCACGGTGGCGACGGCGTTACCGCCGGGGAAAGATACCGCCTGCAAGTCGACAACTGCGACCTGCACGATTATCAACGCGAAGCCGTGGCATTCGCACCCGAGAAAGCACCAGGAGCTTTCGCTCTCAATACGCATGTCATACCCCGTCGCATCACCAAAGGAAAAACAGCCGTCGTACTGCGTATAAGAAGTATAGGTCGCTATTGGGCATACGCATCTCAGGGAGATTTTGCCCGATACCAACGTGCCCTCGAAGGCGATATGCCACCTATTTATGCCATCAGCACATCGACCAACCCGATGCCCGACATCGATATGCCTTTCGTCGGAGCCACCCCCTCATACCGAAAAGCCTCTACGAAAACTGCAAAATACACCTTGTCGGGGTTAAAAACCGCAGTCGAAAACAAATTGTCTCAGGCCATTAGAAGCCAAATCAACGGAGACGATTTCAAACCCGCCTATGGCAACAACAATTTCAGCATAGTCGAAGCCATGGGTACAGCCTACCAAAAAGGAGTCTATGGCACTACATCGGCACAACTCGCCTCAAAAATACGGGTAGCTATAGACTCTATGGTTTTGGTATCGAATCTCATAAAACAAGGGGTAGAGATTTCTCGCTCAGCATTAGGAAATACTGCCACGCCTCAGAAGGCCGATGCCGGTTGGGGTGGCCTTTTCGGAGGACAAGGATACGGTATGTATCAACTATGGCGTGCCGGACAGATAACAAACGCTTTTCTCGACAAAGAGGTGGACCTGGGAGCCGGACTGAAATCACGACGTTCTCAATGGATCGCTGCTTTTCGCGAGAGTTTCGATGTAGGTAGTACAACCAATCGTCGCTCCATTTCCAATCAGGTATTGGAAGCTGCAGCCAGTTTCTATGGAGCAGCATTAGCACTATATGCTCTTGATAAAGAGACTTATTATAATGCGCCCCGCATGGCTGTGGAATACCTGCGCGAAGCCGTCGGACTTGAATATTGGACGGGGAAACCAAAAAACGCCAGGTTCGATGGTTCTATCGTCGATGCCGACGGTCACCCGGATTATGAACTTGGTGACCCTGCAAACCTCAATAGCACGGAAAACTTTTGGGGAAAACATTTCCATGTAATCACAGCCAAAGGTAACGGTCGCGAAGCCGGTTGGACTTGTCCCAGCTGCTATGGACAAATGGCTCCTCGTATTACAGGTCTCTATCTCATGACACTCAGCGACCCACATATAGGCACTTCTACCGGAGGCAAAGGCGCACCTGAAATACTACAAGTAGCTGTATCAAATGCCAAAAGCCAGGCTCACTTTGCCCACCCATGGGTCGACAGCGACGGAAACAAAACGATAGTCGGCGAAGCCGCTATCTGCTGGCGTAACCGCTATGAAATAGGTAAAACATACTACAACAACCTCATCGTGGCAGCACTGAGTGAAGACGAAGAATTGATGGGGCACGTATGGCAAAGCTATATCGAAGGGAATATTGCCCTCGAAAACAGCGTCGACAATGACAAATTGTTTCCATATTATAGTTATAGTTATTGGATACCCGAATGTATTGACAAACTTATTTCATACGGCAATAACCATAGCAACAACTATAAAAAGATGCCTGCAACACCCGGAGAACCCGATTATGTTTTCGGAGACGAGCAGGTTGGTGTCGTGGCTATTAAGCATGGTGATAACCACCTTTTTGTAAACTTCTATAGCGAAAATACGCTCTCATCTCCGGGGCGCGCGCATTTTATAACTCCCACAATGGTACGTAACGTAGGATTTGTACCCGACGTGATGCGCTACACACCATCGGGAACTACTGTCACCATAGCAGAGGTATATTGGAACGGAAATCACAAAATCACTTACCCCGATCACCTCGTTATGGCCGATGCCGGCAGTACATACGAAGAACCCGCTTACGACTCTGATGGCAACTACCAGCACATGCGTACATTGTGCAATTACTACCAGCAACGTCTCGGCAATTACCTTGTAGCTCAAAACTGTTCCGACAGCGACTCGCATACTCTCGACCTCAGCGACCTGCCAACCGGCCAAAAAGCCATCGACATCGCCACCGGTAAAGAGATAACTCTCGCCAACAATACCACCTTGCAACCCCGCACCACAGTTGCATATTACCTGACAGATATAGCATCGGCCACCGATAAGGACGACACAACAACCACCGACCCCGACACACAGGTATTGGCCGAACGCGCAGAAGAACTTACCTCTTTTGCTCATGAAGTTGTGAATAAAATTTCATACACCACCATAAACGGACATTACGACACCGAAGGGTATCGTCCGTTCATTCGCGAAGTGGCAATGGCTCGATATGCGGCTTACAGCGACGCCTACACACAGGAACAGGTCGACAGCGTAGCCATAAAACTCGAAGAGGCCTACAACACATTTACCGGCACACTCTATGAGTACCCGACAAATTCTGTTCCCGGGAAACTCGACTACCGTAATAAAATAGGACAAGAAGGAGCGTTACAAATAAAATCCGCTACATCGATAAGTAATGCCATGACAGGCGCAGGCATATATTTCCCTATCAAAGCCGAACAATCGGGCGACTATGTAATAAAAGTATCGGCTCGCGGACACATATACGACAGCAAAGAACCTTCGCTCAACCTTACCTTGTTTACCGATCAAGAATATCAATCAGATGCAAAAATCAACCCGGCAAACACCCAACTCATCGCATACAACCAATTCTCTTACAGCACCTATCGATGGTATGTTCACCTCAATGCCGGAGAGATGTGGTTGCTTAAATATTCTTTCGGAGCAAATGTAAACGACTATACCGTAAATGTAGGAAAAACGGAAATACTCCTATGCGCAGGATATGAGCTACTGCTCAAAGAGATAGATGAAGCCTACAAGCTCATAGAGAGTCACCCCGAAACCGGTAACGAAGCCATAAGCGCATTGGAGGTTGCTATTTCGGCGGCCGAAGTCACGTCCGAAAGCGCAAGCGAAAACGAAATAGAAAACGCTCGTAACGAATTACGTAAAGCCATCAATCAATTTCTTGCCGGCATTGCCGACCACATATATCCCTCGGCCGATATTCAATTCCGCATCAACAACAGCCAACAATCGGGCAGCGGAGCCAGTTTCGAGATACGCAACTCCACCTCCGATTCACAAGATTTCGGATTTTTAGGCGGAATAAAATTCGATATAAGCAATTTGGGTAGTAATTCTGAGGAGATAATATCGGCAACCATACGCCTTACCACACTCGAAAACGGCGGAGCGCTATCCATCAGACCGTTCTCCTGCGATTGGGGTGAAACAGGGGGGAATACTGACTCATATGCCGCACGAGAGCCTATTATCAACACCGCATTAAAAAGCCCCGAAATCACAAATATGGCTGCAAAATTGGGTGGAGGACGTAAAATGTTTGAATGGATTCCTAACGCCGATTATCAATACACAGCCGCTGATTGGCAAGTAGAGATAGATATTACCGACTACTTAAAGTCTTGCATCAATAACGGAGCAAAAGAGATGGGAATATTGCTCGTTCCCTCCGGCACAAGCAGTATCAGGACATCGGTGTTCTGCAAAGACGCAAATGAGACAAGCTTTGGTACCTCTACGACCGACGATTACTATTATGAGGGAGAGCATATCGGAGAAAAAAACGGAAAAACTGTAAGCCGATGGAGTCGTATAAATCAACTGCTCACGCTCAACAACGACCCGGTCAGCGTGCTCTATCCCCGATTGTCGGTAAAACGCCAACTATCGACCTCGGGAATCGACCAGGGGCGAGTACGCCGAGATGATCACCACCGTGGTCATCGAGGAGGGCGTCCATGCCGTCGGCCAGATGGCCTTCTACGAGCTGCCCAACCTGACCACCGTGGTCCTGCCCGACTCCATCGAGGAGGTCCGCAACTACGCATTCAAGAACGACACCAGTCTGACCACCATCAACCTGGAGGTCGTGGAGAAGATCAGCGAGGGTGCCTTCTACGGCTGTTCCGCTCTGACCGATGTG
>JAZURX010000047.1:0-20198 GCA_045606385.1 Bacteroidales bacterium
AGTAATTTATAACGCTTTTAAATATTGAAAATCAAAAAAAATTTTATTTACTTTGGGGTAAGAAAATAAGTCTGTAAATCAGACTACGTACCAAATTGTTAACTTTTAAATCTATTCTTATATGAAAACGTATCCTAAAATTGGTATCCGTCCGACTATTGATGGACGTCAAGGCGGAGTTCGAGAAAGCCTCGAAGAAAAAACCATGAATTTGGCCAAAGCCGTGGCTGAACTAATTTCAAATAATGTAAAATATAGTGATGGAACACCCGTTCAGTGCGTCATTGCCGATGGAACCATAGGACGTGTAGGAGAAACTGCCGCATGCCAAGAAAAATTTGAGCGCGAAGGAGTTGGTGCAACAATCAGTGTTACCTCTTGTTGGTGCTATGGCTCAGAAACGATGGACATGCACCCTTATTGGCCCAAAGCTGTATGGGGTTTTAACGGCACCGAACGACCGGGTGCTGTATACTTAGCCGCCGTACTTGCAGCACACGCACAGAAAGGATTGCCTGCATTTGGTATCTATGGTCATGACGTACAAGACCTCGACGATAATACAATACCAGCCGATGTTGCAGAGAAAATACTAAGATGGGCACGTGCTGCAATCGCCGTTGCACAAATGCGAGGAGGCAGTTACTTATCGGTCGGCAGTCAATGTATGGGTATTGCTGGAAGTATAGTTGATCAAGATTTCTTCCAAGAATATCTCGGAATGCGCAACGAAAGTGTCGATGAGGTTGAAATACTCCGTCGAATGGACGAAGGTATTTACGATCACGAGGAATTTGAAAAAGCCATGGCTTGGGTCGAAAAATATTGTAAGCCCAATGAAGGCTGGGATAAAAACCGTACAGAAAAACAAAAATCGCGTGAAGAAAAAGATGCCGATTGGGAATTTAGCGTAAAAATGACTATCATCATTCGCGATATGATGTTAGGTAATCCCAAATTGGAAAAACTCGGATTCAAAGAGGAAGCTATTGGTCACAATGCTATTGCGGCCGGATTCCAAGGCCAACGCCAATGGACTGATTGGAAACCCAATGGTGATTTCAGTGAAGCATTAATGTGTAGTACATTTGACTGGAACGGAATCAGAGAATCATATGTATTGGCAACAGAGAATGATGCATGTAATGGTGTTGCTATGCTCTTTGGTAAATTACTGACCGGTTGCGGACAAATGTTCTCGGACGTACGTACATATTGGAGTCCTGAAGCTCTAAAACGTGTTACAGGGAAAGAACTTACCGGTCTTGCAGCCAATGGTATTATACACCTTATCAATTCTGGTGCGACAACTCTTGACGCCACAGGAGCCAGCACCAATGCGAATGGAGAGCCATGTATGAAACCTTGTTGGGAAATGACAGACACCGATGCCGAAGCATGCTTAAAAAATACTTGTTGGCCACCGGCTGATCGCGACTATTTCCGCGGAGGAGGATTCTCTTCGCATTTCTTATCAAAAGGCGGTATGCCTGTTACTATGTCTCGATTGAACTTGGTAAAAGGTCTTGGTCCTGTCTTACAAATAGCCGAAGGATGGACTGTCGATGTTGATAAAGATATATTTGACACAATCAATATGCGTACTGATCCAACATGGCCTACAACTTGGTTTGCACCTCGCTTATGTGACAAACCGGCTTTCAAAGATGTATATTCTGTAATGAATAATTGGGGTGCCAATCATGGTGCAATATCCTACGGGCATATTGGAGCAGACCTTATCACTCTTGCTTCTATGCTTCGTATTCCGGTATGTATGCATAATGTTGATGAAGATAAAATATTCCGACCGACAGCATGGAATGCATTCGGTATGGATAAAGAAGGTGCCGACTATAGAGCATGTACAACTTATGGACCTATATACAAATAATATAATCTAAAAAAACAAAAAAGTATAACTATGATTAACAGATTTGTTCTCAACGAAGTATCATACTTCGGTCCCGGCGCTCGTGAAGTACTTCCACAAGAAGTGAAACGCTTAGGATTAAATAAAGCATTTGTAGCAACAGATAAAGACCTGATAAAATTCGGCGTTGCAGAAAAAGTACTCTCAGTATTACGTGAAGCCGGTATCCCCTATGAAATTTTCAGCGAAATAAAGCCCAACCCGACAGTTTCGAATGTAAAAGCCGGTGTTAAAGCGTTCGCAGAATCAGGTGCAGATTTCATTTTAGCCATAGGTGGTGGTTCTTCTATAGATACATCAAAGGCCATAGGTATAATTACCAATAACCCAGAGTTTAGTGATGTTGTATCTCTCGAAGGTGTTGCCGATACCAAAAAGAAATCAGTGCCTATCATAGCTCTCCCCACTACTGCCGGAACAGCAGCTGAAGTTACCATAAACTACGTTATTACCGACGAAGAGAATGAGAAGAAAATGGTATGTGTAGACCCTAACGATATACCGGCAATTGCTATTGTCGATGCCGAATTGATGTACACATTGCCTAAGAGTCTTACTGCAGCTACCGGTCTTGATGCACTTACCCACGCTATCGAAGGTCTTATCACTAAAGGCGCATGGGAAATGAGCGATATGTTCGAAATTAAGGCTATCGAAATGATTGCCCGCTATCTCGAAACAGCAGTCAATGAACCCAATAATGCAGAAGCCCGCAATGGCATGGCTGTTGCTCAATATATTGCAGGTATGGCTTTCTCCAATGTTGGTTTAGGTGTTGTTCATGGCATGGCACACCCACTCGGTGCTATTTTTGATATTCCCCACGGAGTTGCCAATGCCCTCCTACTCCCCACAATTATGGAATACAACGCACCTGCCGCACTCGACAAATATGTATTGATTGCAAAAGCCATGAATGTATACAAAGATGGCATGAGTACAGAAGAAGCCGCACAAGCCGCTGTTGATGCTGTGAAAGAATTGTCCGTACGTGTTGGTATTCCTCAACATCTGAGCGAATTGGGTATAAAAGAAAGCGACCTTCCTAAATTAGCCGATTCGGCTATTGCCGATGTATGTACTCCGGGCAATCCTCGCGAAGTAACTCGTGACATCATTCTCGATTTATATACAAAAGTTCTCTAATTGAAATTATATCGGTAAGGTTATTAATCTGCCTTACCGATATTTTATATATATATAATTATTATGGAAAACCCGCAAACCGGATATAAAGTAAAAGAATATACACAACCTATTAAAAGATATTGTCAGACGTTGGATTTAAAAAATAATCCTGAATTAATAGCTGAATATCGTAAACGACATGCAAAAGAAAATGCATGGCCGGAAATTCTTGCCGGCATCAGAGAGGTTGGAATTCTTGAAATGGAAATATTCATTCTAGGAACCCGCTTGTTTATGATTGTAGAAACCCCTATCGACTTTGATTGGGAATCGGCTATGGAACGATTAGGGACACTCCCTCGTCAGCAAGAATGGGAAGACTATATGTCGATATTCCAAAACGCAGAGCCCGGTAGTTCTTCATCAGAAAAGTGGAAATTGATGGAAAAAATATTTTATCTGTATTAAGAACCGCTGTTTAAAGTATAATATCATGACAAAAAAATCGACAAGTCCGTTAGTAGAACGACAATATTTACTACCATTTATTCTCATTACATCATTATTTGCACTATGGGGATTTGCCAATGACATAACAAATCCTATGGTTGCAGCTTTTCAAACTGTAATGGAAATTTCTGCCGCCAAAGCCTCATTGATACAATTTGCATTTTACGGAGGATATGCAACAATGGCTGTTCCGGCAGCACTGTTTATACAAAAATACAGCTATAAAAGCGGCATATTACTTGGCTTAGGATTATATGCCATTGGTGCATTCCTTTTTATTCCTGCAGCCGCATACCAAGAATTTACGTTTTTCTGCTTTTCACTCTATATATTGACATTCGGCCTTGCATTCCTCGAAACAACAGCAAATCCTTATATCTTATCATTAGGTTCTAAAGAGACATCTACACGCCGACTAAATCTCGCACAAGCGTTCAACCCCATGGGTTCATTGTCGGGTATGGCTGTTGCCTCGCTTATCGTACTGCCTAATTTGATTTCGGATCGCAGAAATGATGCGGGAGATATTATATTTCCACTTCTCTCCGAAGCAGAAAAAGCAGACATCAGGATACATGATTTGGCGGTAATACGAGATCCATATGTTGCTCTTGGGCTAGTGGTATTGTGCATGTTTATCATTATTTTTCTGACTAAAATGCCTAAAACCGGACATCAAGGCGAGAAAATAAAAACAAAAGATATTTTATCTCGATTGTGGAATAATGTAATATATCGCGAAGGAGTCGTGGCACAGATGTTTTATGTTGCCGCTCAGATTATGGTATGGACATTTATTATTCAATACGCCGACAATTTGGGCATAGATAAAGCTACGGCTCAAATGTACAATATATTTGCAATGGGCATGTTCTTATGCAGCCGATTTATAAGTACATTTCTTATGAAATATGTAAATTCTCGTATATTATTATCTGTCTTCGGTATCGGTGCGTCATTAGCGACATTAGGGGCAATTCTTTTTGTAGGATATGCTGGCTTATATTGTCTTGTTGCCATCAGTGCATTTATGTCTCTCATGTTCCCTACTATATATGGTATCGCACTCGAGAATGTCGACAGTCGCGACACATCACTCGGAGCCGCATTCCTTATTATGGCAATTGTCGGAGGAGCACTTATGCCTCCCATGCAAGGTATGATTATCGATAAGGATATTATATGGGGGCATCCTGCCGTAAATGTATCGTTTATACTACCTCTTATCTGTTTTATTATAGTTACCCTTTACGGATATAGAGCACACCTTAAAAGGTGTTAACAATAAAAAGGGGGCAATCATAATTGAATTGCCCCCTTTTTATTGTTACTTTCCGTTATTATTCTTCATCGGTTTCTGCCTCTTTCATATTGTGGAATACGTTCTGCACATCTTCGTCTTCTTCAATACGTTCGATTAGTTTTTCTATTTGTGCACGTTGTTCGTCGTTAACCTCTTTTGTGTCATTGGGAATACGTTCAAACTCAGCGCTGGTTATTTCAAAACCATTATCTTCGAGATATTTCTGAATGGCGTTGAAAGACTCAAATTCGCCATACAATACGATTTCCTCATCATCTGCCTCGAGTTCATCTACGCCAAAATCGATCAATTCCAATTCAAGATCTTCAAGCGAAATACCGTCTTTGGGTTTGAGATGAAAAACACTCTTATGCTCGAAAAGGAATGACAAACTTCCTGATGTACCAAGTGAGCCTCCAAATTTATTGAAATAGCTACGTATATTGGCAACCGTACGGTTATTATTATCGGTGGCAGTTTCTACCACAATAGCAATACCATGAGGGCCATATCCTTCAAAAAGGACTTCTTTATAATCGCCTTCGTCCTTTGATGTTGCTTTTTTTATCGCACGTTCTACATTCTCTTTAGGCATATTGGCAGCTTTAGCATTCTGCATCAATACACGCAAACGAGGATTGGCATCGGGGTCTGGGCCACCGGCTTTTACGGCTATAGATATTTCCTTTCCAAGTTTCGTAAAGGTGCGCGCCATATTACCCCAACGTTTGAGTTTACGGGCTTTTCTATATTCAAATGCTCTTCCCATATTGGTTAATTTCTATGTTTGTTATTAATATTATTATCGAAGTGATGCACCTAATTTGTTTTGCAAATTAGTTATAACACGGCTCATGATATTTTCTATTTGTTTATCATTAAGTGTTTTTGTCTCATCTTGCAACAGCAATGAAATAGCATACGATTTTTTGCCTGCTGGCAGATTCTTACCTTCATACACATCAAATAGTGAAACACTTTTGATTAGTTTTCGCTCGGTTTCGAATGCGATTCTTTCTACTTCGGCAAATGAGACACTATTGTCGAGCAAAAGAGCCAAATCTCTTTTTACAGGAGGAAACTTAGATATATCGGTAAAGGTAACTTTTTTACCGGCAAGTCGCATAAGTACATTCCAATTAAGTTCGGCATAACATACCTCTGCATCAATATCAAATTTCTTTAATATCTTCGTAGAGAGTACCCCCAATCGACCCACCTCTTTGCCATCACGAGTATTTATATTGAGAACCGCACTATATATATCATCAGAAGACTGGCTCATAACAATACGACCTTTCTCAATACCAAGACGTAACAAAATATTTTCGACATAGGCTTTCAACTCATATACATTTGTTTTCTCGTCGGCATGAGCCCAGCTACCCGATACTCTATTTCCTGTAATCCACAATCCAAGATGTTGGGCTTCTCTATATGGTGCCAAAACCTTTTCGGTCGCATCGACAGCGGGATTTCGATAATAGCAATTACCGAATTCATAAAAATGCAAATCGGGACGACGGCGATTGATATTGTGAGATATACTTTCGAGACCGCCAAACAGAAGGGTTTGACGCATCACACTGAGGTCGGCACTCAATGGGTTCAGCAACTGCACACAATTTTCGACAGGATACACTGTATTATCATTATAATATGCAACCTTGGTAAGTGAATTATTCATTATTTCATTAAATCCACAACCCGTCAATTGTTCCGAAATCAATTTTTGCAATGCATAACTATTGTCTGTCGCAGTCTTATAGGAAAGATTGGAATGTACGCTATCGGTAAATTCCACATTGTTATAACCATATATACGAAGCATATCCTCTATAACATCGACAGCACGACGCACATCTACTCGATAGGTCGGTACAAGAAGCGATAATTCACCATCTTTTTCGGCCACAATTTCTATTTCAAGAGATGAAAGAATCTCTTTTACGGTATCTTCGGGTATCGTTTTACCTATTAAAGAATTGACATGATTATAAGTAAGTGTTACTGCATATTTATCGATGGTTTCGGGATAAATATCTACAATATCACCACATATTTCACCTCCGGCCAATTCTTTTACCAGCATTGCCGCACGTTTCAAGACATATATGGTATTATTGGGGTCGGCTCCGCGTTCAAAACGGAAAGAAGAGTCAGTATTCAAACCATGACGGCGTGCGGTCTTACGCACCCACATAGGATTGAAATAAGCCGATTCTAAGAATATATCGGTAGTTTCCATTGTAACCCCTGATTTCAATCCACCAAATACACCTGCAATACACATTCCTTCGGTATCGTTACATATCATGAGATCTCGATCGGACAATTTACGCTCCACCTCATCGAGTGTTACAAACGACGAACCTTCAGGCATGGTTTTAACCACAATTTTTTCACCCGATATTTGACTCAAATCAAAACAGTGCATCGGATGCCCTGTTTCATGCAATATGTAGTTAGTAATGTCCACAATATTGTTTATCGGACGTAAACCTATGGCGACGAGACGTTTTTGCAACCATTCGGGACTCTCGGCAACTTTCACGTTGCGTATTGTCAAACCGCTATACCGAGGACAGGCTTCAACATTATCTACGAATACTTCTACAGCTTTTCCTGTAGGATTATCTATCTTAAATGCATCAACCGACGGGCGGTTGAGCGTATACTCATAATCGTTCTGTTTGAGCCATGCCGCCAAGTCGCGAGCCACGCCATAATGCGAAGCTGCATCTATACGATTCGGGGTAATATCCACTTCGAGAACATAATCGCTTTCGAGATTGTAATATTTTTTGGCAGGAGTCCCGGGTACAGCCGTATCGGGTAGCACAATGATACCATCATGAGATGTGCCTATACCTATCTCATCTTCAGCACATATCATACCATTGCTCTCTACACCGCGTATTTTCGATTTTTTGATAGTGAAACTGTTATCACCATCATACAATACCGTACCGATTGTAGCTACTACAACATGCTGTCCGGCAGCGACATTAGGGGCTCCACATACTATTTGTGTGGGAGTACCATCGCCCAAATCAACAGTCGTAATATGCAAATGGTCAGAATTGGGGTGTTCCTCGCAAGTCAGTACTTTACCTATTACAATTCCCTCAAGACCGCCGCGTATTGCTTGTACTTCTTCTATACCACCGGTCTCAAGACCTATCGATGTCAATGCGGCAGACACTTCTTCGGGTGTAAGCGATAGATTGAGATAATCTTTCAGCCAATTATAAGAGATATTCATATCTTAAATATTATTTTCTATTTAATTGTCATCGCGTCAAAAAAATATTTGCAGCGATATTATTTTACGACACGCAAAGGTAATAAGATTATTGCGTTATTTCAATGTTTTTGCAACGTTTTTAGCGTACGGTATGGAGAAAACCGCCCGGAATAGGCGTTTCAAAAAGCATATCGCGACGAGTAATCGGGTGTACAAAGCGTAATCGATTGGCATGTAACGACAATCTATGTAACGGATTACTTGTAGCACCATATTTTCTATCACCGGCAATACTATGCCCTATGTCCTGCATGTGCACACGTATCTGATTCTTACGTCCGGTCGCCAACTGCAACTCCACCAATGAAAATTTAGTATTTGTCTCCAACACCTCATATCGAGTAATAGCAAGTTGACCATTCACCTCATCATCGGTCGAATAGACGTGGAAAGCCGAATTTTCTTTAAGATACGATCTGACGACACCTTTCTCGGGTGTCGGCACACCTTCTACTACTGCCACATATCGACGATCGAGTATCATCTCATTCCACGAACGTTGCATTTTTTCTTGGATTCCTTGACTTTTTGCAAACATCATTAAGCCCGAGGTGTCTCTATCGAGCCGATGTAATATAAAGATACGATTGGCAGGATTTGAGTCTCTTACATAGTCGCTCAATATATGATAGGCCGTTTTCTCTTTTATTCGGTCGGTCGACATGGATAAAAGTCCGTACCCTTTGTCAACAACAATTAAAAATTCATCTTCAAATACAATACGCAACCTGGGGTGACGAAACTCACGAAATCCTTTTGTAAAGTTTATAATCAGCTCATCACCGGTACGTAAAGGTGCATCAAATTGCGTTGTTACACAATCATTTATTTTCACTTGTCTATGAGACAAAATAGATTTTACCGAGGATTTGCTACGATCGGGCATCAACGCATACAAGTAATCGAGCAATTGAGTATCGGCCTCTACCCTATATCTCTTCAACACATCGGCACGGTGTATCGGCTTGTTGTTTCTGGTATTCATATCCGTTTATATTCTATACGGTTTAACGCGTGCAAAGATAATGCAAATAACCCATATTCAATGCTATCATTCCCTCATTTTCGAATATTTTCTGTTGTTCATTTTCCCAATTTTTATTTTTATTTTTTTTCTATAAAAATTGTTTTCAAAATCACATCTTTATTTATAACTTTGTCGCGAATTATATCTCAAAAAAAAATAATTTACACACAAATAACACAGAAATAATCGGTAAATACATTATAAAACAAACTTAAATTATGAAAATAAGAAATTTTATTAGAATTATCGCCGGTGTCATGGTCGCGGTTTTAACCTTTGTTCGTTGCTCATCAGAAAATGAATATAACATTTTTGCAATAATTGAGGGCACAATCAGCGATTACTCGACAGGAAACGCCATAGAAAACGCAACAATAACGCTCTCACCGGGAAATACAAGTGTCAGAAGCGACGAGACCGGATATTTCGTTTTCACCGATGTCGACGCGCAAAATTATACCATCACCGTACAAAAAAACGAGTACCAACCCAACCGAAGAAATGTGGTCGCCCTCAGTGGCGAAACAATCACGGTAAATATTCCTCTCACAAAAATCAATAAGTAATATCATTCATAAACAACAAGATAATGAAAAATATATGTCTGATATTTCTCGGTATTATGTTGGCAAGTTGTATCGAGGTCTCAACTGAGGCTTATGCAACGGTAACTATGCCAACAGTAGGTATGACAAGCCAAGAGAATAATACCGATAAAAGTAACATATACGGATTTGTTGTCGATAGTATAGATAATATGCCTATTGCGCTTGCAAACATAAAACTCCTACCGACAACTCACGTACAACAGTCATCGACCGACGGCTCATACCGATTTGATAACCTCGATGCCGGAAATTACACACTGACAATCGAGCACCATATGTTCCGCCCGAAACGGTACGAAATTCATATCGAAAAAGGATACAATATCAAAATTAACGATATAAAATTACAATACTATTAAACATGAAAAAGTTATTTTTCACGCTTATCCTCGGCATTATGACATGCGGTTGTGCCGAGGATATAAGCTTATCCACCGGTGAATTGTCGGGAAGTATATCCGATAAGACGACAGGAGAACCGGTATCTACGGTAAATGTCACATTGACTCCCGGTGGGCGCTCCACGGTGACCGGCAGTGATGGCGCTTTTCAATTCAGCGAACTCGAAGAGGGCAGCTACGTTATCGAAATCAGCAAAGAGGGGTACAACGAAAACAGCAAAGCCATCTATGTATCCGGTGGTACAAATACCTCTACTCACTTGCTGATAGAGCGCATACCGGCTATGGTAACGGCCGATCGCGACACGCTCGACTTCGGAAATACTGACGGTATCAACACTTTATCTTTCGGGATTATAAACAGAAGTTACGACGACCTCGACTGGGAAATCATAGAAAATTGTGATTGGATTACCAAAGTAACTCCTGCAACCGGAACTCTCAGTTATGGCAAAACCGAAACCATTGTCGTGGAGATAGACCGTAATAAGCTGACTAATGGAAGGAACGAAAGCGTATTGGTAATCAGAGCTTCAGATGGTCGTGCCGAAGTATTGGTAACAGCCACCAACGGTGCAATAGAAACCGACGACTTCATCGAATTACCGACAGCCGGTATTGCCGTACAGAAAAAAGATTTGGGAGATACAGATCGACCATCAGCAATCATTATGTGTAACAATTCTATCATCGGAGGATATAATGATTGGCGATTGCCAACCATAGACGAACTTATGGCTATATACAACGAAAAAGATAAAATTGGGAACTTTAGTAGTGATTATTACTGGTCATCTAGCTATAATACTGGTGGTAGTTACTATATAATAAGTTTTAGTAACGGCTCAACTTATAAAACGGATTACACATCAAATAGATATCATGTAAGAGCCGTACGTTCATTGGATAAGAAAGCTTCTGTAGAGACACTCGACGCCGAAAACATACGCACGACATCGGCAACATTATATGCAAAAATCATCGACGATGGAAAACCTTCATATACAGAGCGGGGATTTGTATATAATACCGATATGAACCCGACCATAGACAATTGTATAGAAAAAACTATTGTGCACAAAACCTCTGATAGTACATATTCTTGTTCCATAGACAATCTCACATTAGGAAAAATCTATTACGTACGTGCCTACGCCATAAATAATATCGGTATTGCATACGGAGATGAAATAGAGTTCACAACCGTAGAAGCCATACCGCAGGTCACAACGCAAGAGGCGACCGATGTGGATATTGCCAACGGGACAGCCACACTGCACGGGACTGTAACAGATATAGGCGACCCGGCATATACCGAGCGCGGTTTTGTATGGAGTACACAACACGCCCCCACCATATACGACAATAAAATAGTGGCTAACGGCGCTGCGATAGAGGGCAAATACAGCCTTTACACAACCATGCTACCGCAATGGAAGCCATGTTACATACGAGCATACGCCACAAACAACGCCGGCACAGTATATGGAGAAGAAATTATGAGTCAACCGGAATTTATAGAATTGGCAGAAGCAGGTATTGCCGTACAAACAAAAGATTTGGGTATCACAAATTGGGGCACTGCAGAAAGCATGTGCGAAAATTCCATTGTGGGCGGATATACCGACTGGCGTTTACCGACCAAAGATGAATTGATGACACTTTACCTAAACAAGACACTTATTGGCGGATTTACCGATGGCTCTTATTGGTCTTCTTCATACTGGGTAAATAGTTATACAACCTACTATTATTATATTAATTTCAGAAATGGCAATATGAGTAGGATCTCAAACGGTAATGATTTTAGCGTTCGGGCGGTGCGCACATTGACGAATAAATAGCAGCGCAAAAAAAATACACAAATAAAGCAAACAAACCATTAAAAAATAAACTTTTAACCCATCAAAAAAACAAAATTATGAAAACAATGATGATGACGGCAGCTCTCGCTGCCACCCTGCTCCTCGCCTCATGCGGCAGTAGCCAACAAGCAGTATCAGCTCCACAATCGAAAGCGCCGTTCGGAAAAACATTCCAACTCCCCTGTGCTGTATACGATACCAACGAAGAATTTGCCGCAACCGGCATATACAGAGGGTCGTCGTACCAAAAAGGGGAATGTCAACTGAATGCCCTCGAAAATGCCAAACAATTGGTTTACGCCAAATATCATCATGCTTACGAAGGTATGATAAGCAATTATAGCCAAAGCATCGGAAACAACCGAGGTAATGACATATCAACAAAATTGAATCGTGCCGGTGACCAAATTGTAAAAGTTGTATTAAATGATATTCAAGCCTGTTGTGTCGAATTTGGAGAAGTACAAGACGACGGACATATCGAATGTTATGTCGGTATAAAAGTTCCCAAGAAAATTCTTGCCGAACAAACCGCAAAAGCCGTAGCCGACGTCTTGACGCCTGAGGAAAAAGATCAAATAGGATTTGAAGAGTACAAATATCGCAAAGAGATGGAAGAACGTTTGCAAAAATACAGAGAGCAAAAATAGTGATATGATACGATTTTTCGCTACAATTATAGGTCTGTTGTTCTCATTTACAATAATGGGGCAACAGACCTATTCAGAAAAGCCGGAATGGACAGAAGGATATTTCAAAGATATAAAAAATTCTTATATCGAGGTTATATCGGCTTGGTACCATAATGCAGATGCCGCTCGGCAAAAAGCGGTAAACGAAATAATCAATCGACGCAGTATAGCCACCGGGACAGAGGCGAGTGTTACCATAAAAAATAACGATGTATACATCAATGCCGGACATGAATTGATTGTAAAGGCGCGAATTATTGATGAGTATATCGAACAAAGCAACAATGGATATACCGTTTATTTATTGGTGCAAACCGCAAAAAATCCCACATTTGACTATGAGTCGGTAAAGGTATCAAAAGATTACGGATTCTCTGCTAAAGTATTTGTCCCTGGCATGGCACAGATACATAAAGGACAGATTGTTAAAGGCACATTATTTATTGCCGGAGAAGTTGCTGCCATTGGAGGAATCATCACTTTTGAAAGTCTCAGAGCATCATATAAATCAAAAATCGGACAAACACACAATAAGCTACAGCAGCAATATATCACCAAAACCAATAATATGAAAAATATTCGAAACGGATTTATTGGTGGCGCTGTAGCATTATATGCGTGGAACGTTATAGATGGAATTGTCGCCAAAGGGAAAAAACATATAATAATCGGAGATAATCAATTGCACGTTGCACCTTACTCCACAGCAGAATCGGCCGGAGTAATGTTGAGTTTCAATTTTTGATCGACTACTGCAAAATAATAATGTCGGAGCGCCATGTGTGCTCCGACATTATTTATATATTTCCCATCGGTATTGTAAAACTACTCTGCCATACGCTGGCGCAGAACCTCATACAACATTACTCCGGCGGCGACAGATACATTGAGAGACCCTATACGTCCCACTTGCGGTAATGACACCTGCGCTTCACACAGACGCATTGCTTGAGGAGAAATACCTACATCTTCAGCCCCCATTACAATCGCCACAGGAACGGTATAGTCTTCGGCTGTATAAGTAACAGAAGCCTTTTCGGAGGCAGCAACAATCTTCACACCACAATCTTGCAAATAGTGCAATGCGTCAACGACAGAGCGTTCGCGACATACCGGAATATGCAACAATGCCCCTGCGGAGGTCTTCACCGCATCGGCTGTAACCGAAACACTGCCTCGCTCGGGAATAATAATGGTATCGACACCGGCACATTCACAAGTACGGGCTATCGCGCCAAAATTACGTACATCGGTAAGACCGTCAAGTACAACAATAAAGGGTGTTTTTCCGTCTTCATACAAGGAGGGAACTATATCGTCGATATCTCTATATGCCACCGGCGATATAAACGCAATAACACCTTGATGATTTTTACGGGTAATGCGATTGAGTTTTTCGATAGGCACACGCTGTACAAATACATTCAAGCCTTTAATTGCCGAAAACAATTCCTGTGCCAATTCGCCTTGAAGGTCTTTTTTGATAAGAATTTTATCTATTTCTTTGCCGGCTTCAACAGCTTCGAGCACGGCGCGTATTCCAAATATAAGATCGTTATGTTCCATGACAGATTATTTACGATTTAATAATTCTCTCGCATTGGTAACAGCCGCCTCTGTCACCTGCGCACCACTCAACATACGGGCAATCTCTTGCACTCGTTTGTCATTGTCGAGCCACTCAATACATGTGTGTGTGGTATCTCCTTCGTCGTTTTTGAAAATACGATAGTGTTGTGAGCCACGCGATGCCACTTGCGGTAAATGGGTAATGGCTATTACCTGCATATTTTGAGCCATATCGGCCATTATTTGCCCCATTTTGTCTGCAATTTCACCCGATACACCGGTATCTATCTCATCGAAAATAATAGTCGGCATAGACGAAACTTCTGCCGCTAATGATTTCAAGGTCAACATCAATCGCGAAATTTCCCCACCCGAAGCGACCTCTGAGATAGGTTGCAAGGGTCTGTTTTTATTGGCCGAAAAGAGAAAACGAACCGTTTCTACACCATCGGCATCGGGTTTTTCCTTCGGTGTCCATTCAACCTCGAAACTTAAATGTGGCATCCCCAATGGCATTGCTCGCTGTATCAATTTTTCGGTCAGTATATCTGAGTAATCGTGACGAGCAACAGAAAGCGCTTTGCCGACAGCCTCTAAATCTGTCTCGCAGAGTTTAATATTTTTTCGAAGCTGCAAAATATTTTCATCAGATGTATCTATCTCATGCAAGCGTGATTCCAATTCATCGCGTAACTCAATAAGTGCATCAATGGTATTTGTTCTATGCTTGTGTTGCAATGAGTATAGCATATCGAGACGTTGCTCCACTTGTCGCAATCTTTCCGGATCGACCGCTACACGTTCTTGATGACTTTCAAGTTCGGAAAGAATATCTCTCAACTCTATAAGCGAAGATTCTAATCGATTATGTATCGGCTCGGCAGCAGAAAATACCCGTTGCAACGAACGTAATGCCATAGTAACTTCTTTCAGTCGCGCAACGACACCGACGTCTTCTCCATCTAATAATTCTATTACTGAATATAACGACGACTTTATCTCCTCGGCATGCGAGAGAGTTTCTTGTTCTTCTTCGAGTAAGGCTGACTCACCTTTTTGCAACGCAGCCTCGTACAGTTGATTGTATTGGAATCGAATATACTCCTCTTCTTTACGACTTTCATCGACAACTTTCTCTAAACGAGAAAGTTCGGCCAAAAGTTTTTTATAGTGGTTATATGTTTCGAGATATTGAACAAACAATGATTTGTCCTCTGCCCACATGTCAATCATATTCAATTGAAAACGATTGTCGCTCAATATCAAATTTTGATGTTGAGAATGAATATCGATAAGATGAGCACCTATTTCCCGCATCAGAGACAACGAAACCGGTGTATCGTTGATAAATGAACGACTTTTACCTGATGGCAAAATCTCTCTTCGTAAAATAGTTGTATCATCATAATCAATATCGTCTCGCTCGAAAATCGATTTTAGCGCATAGCGAGATATATCAAACACCCCCTCAACCACGGTCTTTTGAGTAGCATCTTTTGCTAATTTCGCATCGGCACGTTGCCCTAATATAAGAGATAACGCGCCAAGTATTATCGATTTACCTGCTCCTGTTTCTCCTGTCATCACAGTAAGCCCTTGGCGAAAATCCATCTCCAAGGAATCGATCAAGGCATAATTGCGAATAGATAATTTTTGTAACATTTCGGAAGTATTATTTTCGCAAGGGTTCGAGGCGTCTTGTCTCGGTAGGATACAGACGATTTAATATTTTATATATTGCGTCTTTCTCTTGTTTTGGGGCTTCAGAATATATATTTACAACCTCATCGAGTTTTGCATCGCTGAATAGCGGCATCAAAACCGACGTAGAAGAGAGCTCATATACCTCAACAAGTCTGTTGAGAGATTCGGTAACTTTCGCACGACCTTTATCTATACTAAGAGCCATTTCGTCAAGTCCTAAACGATGATAATCATACCATAATTGACGAAAAGGTTCATTACGCGCTTCAATAAATGCAGTAAGCAAGGCATGCCGATTACGGGTACTGCCAAAACCGGTCCACCCACCTCCTTGCGACGACTGCCCTAAGTTGACAATTTCTTCGGCTCGACGGAAAAATGGCTCACCGCCCTTGAATGCAAAACTATCGAAATCGATTGCCAAAATCATATATACATAGAAATCGATGACCCCTGTAAGGTTGCTCTCCATGGTCGTTTCATTATACACCAACGGGTCATGCTCTTGATATGTAAACTCAAATTCTGTATCTCTAAAATTGAGCAAAGTCGTTGTGTATGAGCTATTATACACCGGTCGTCGCGACTGAACCTGTATTTCACATGTATATCGAGTATCATCGACCTCTTTTACCACAATAAGTATGTTACACTCAATTTTTTCATTGACAGCAATCTGTGCGTCACTCCATTTACGCGTGTTTACATACTCTGTAATAGCCTGCTCAAGTGTCGTAAAAACCTGTTTATTGGTGCCTTGGATTTTCTCACTATTAATTTGCACTCGACACGAAAGTTCTTGTGCCGACATAACTATTGGCAACAAAAAAAAAGTGAGTATCAAAATTATATTCTTCGTATACATCGGCATTATCATAGACACATAATGAGTACAATTATTATACGCAAGAATTGCGACTTTATTTTGTCTCCGACATCCAATATTGCACAAGTGTATCTATTATATCGGCAGCTACTTCATTTTTTGGTTTTATCGGATAGTCTATGGTGCTACCATCGGATTTGAATATGGTAATTTTATTTGTATCACCACGAAATCCGGCTCCCTCATCTTGCAAAGAATTCATCACTATAAAATCGAATTTTTTACGCGTCATCTTAGCGCATGCGTTCTCGACCTCATTATTGGTTTCAAGTGCAAAACCGACCAAGAGTTGATCGTCTCGTTTTCTCACTCCCAATTCGGCCGCAATATCTTTATTGGGTTTCAGTTCTATTGTTCGAGTATCAGACGTTCTTTTCAATTTTATCTCACTATATTCCATCGGCGCGTAATCGGCAACAGCAGCACAACATATTGCGGCATCGGCATCGCTATATTCCGATAGAGCCGCTTGATACATTTGCTCGGCCGATTCCACATCAATACGTTTGATATTTGAATGTGGCGTTGGTAATGAAACTGGTCCCGATATAAGAACAACATCGGCACCACGCTCGGCGCAACAACGCGCCAATGCAAAACCCATTTTACCCGATGAATAATTGCCTATAAATCGAACAGGATCAATTTTTTCATAAGTAGGACCGGCAGTGATAACGACTTTACGACCGTTCATTGAAAGACGTGCACGAAAAAAATCTTCAAGATATGCGACAATTCTCTCGGGTTCTTCCATACGACCTTTACCTTCGAGATGGCTTGCCAACTCTCCCACTCCGGGTTCTATAATATGATTTCCGTATGAACGTAGCAATTCGATATTATGCTGTGTCGACGGGTGAGCAAACATGTCTAAATCCATGGCCGGAGCTACAAAAACCGGAGCTTTTGCCGACAAGTATGTTGTAATAAGCATATTATCGGCAATTCCATGAGCCATTTTTCCTATTGTAGATGCTGTAGCCGGAGCAATAAGCATCGCATCGGCCCACAAGCCTAAATCGACATGGCTGTGCCAGGTACCATCATTTGCTGTAAAAAACTCACTGACAACAGGCTTACCTGTCAATGCAGACAATGTAACCGGAGTTATAAATTCTTTTCCTGCCGGAGTAATAACAATTTGTACTTCAGCACCTTTCTTTATCAATGCCCGGGTAAGATAGGCCGCCTTATAAGCCGCGATGCTACCGGTAATACCCAATACTATTTTCTTGCCTTTTAACATGCCTATATGTATTACTTATTATTAAAATTACGCAATTTAATATTTGTAATCACATTCTTGGTATTAAGGGTAAAATCGCCTTGCATCATCCAACCATAATAGCTAGGCTCAATACGAAAAATCTCCGCAACAGAACGACCTTTGTGCTTTCCAAAATTAAATACCTCAATCCCCTGCTCATTATATATAATACGACCGGCTAAATCGACATTACGAGTATATGATGTAAATTCCGATAGTGTTGCCACATCGTTTTTAAGTTGCGGATAATGGTCGAGTTGTGCTTTCAATACTTCATATGTAGCATGTACATCGGCCTGAGCCGAATGAGCATCATCAAGGTCTTTATCGCAATAAAATTTATATGCTGCAACCAATGTTCGTTGCTCCATCTTATGAAATATTACTTGTACATCAATAAGTTTGCGACGAGACATATCAAACTGAATACCGGCACGCAATAACTCCTCTACCAAGAGCGGTACATCAAATCGATTGGAATTATAACCGGCAATATCGCACCCTTCGAGGTCATTTGCAATAATTTTTGCCACCTCCTTGAATGTGGGACAATCAGCCACATCGGCATCTGTAATCTTATGAATTGCCGTAGATTCGGGCGGAATAGGCATACCTGGATTTATCCGCATCGTTTTAGACTCCTCTTTTCCATTAGGATATACCTTGAGATAACTGATTTCCACAATACGATCTGTAGAAACATTTATACCGGTTGTCTCCAAATCGAAGAAAACGATGGGGTTTTTCAGATTTAATTGCATCGAGTAGATATTAATCTTTCAACATCATGGGCATCAACAACATAAGCAGATCCTCGTCTGCGGCATTCTCCATTGGAAGAATTATACCTGCTCTACCAGGATCGGCAAGATCTACAATTACTTCTTGAGAATTCAGATTATTAAGAATCTCAATAAGATAATTGGCACTAAAACCGATACTCATGGTATCGCCACTATAATTGCAGGTAATAGACTCATTGGCCGATGTAGAAAAATCGCTGTATTGCGCCGAAACGACCAATTGATTGGGTGTCAAATCGAGACGCACAAGGGAACTTGCCGGGTCGGAAAATACCGATATACGACGTAATACACTTATAAACAAAATACGATCGATAACAAGACGATTCGTATTATTTTGAGGTATTACCGACATATAATTAGGATATCGGCCTTCTATTAAACGACATGTAAGAATAAAATTAGCCAACTTGAAACAAGCACTTTTATCATCGAAAACGACATCAATATCACCTAATTCTTTAGGCAAAATATTTTTCAATAAAGTCGCGGGTTTCTTGGGTAGAATTACAATCGATTCCACGCCTGTTTTTACCGCAGTATTTTTACATCGAACCAATATATATCCGTCAGAAGCGACAAAATAGAGATCATCTTTATGTATATCTATACATACGCCATTCATTACCGGGCGCAATTCATCATCGGCAGTTGCAAACAACGTGTGAGTAATACCGTTGAGCAACACCGATGCCGGCAATGTAAAGGATGTAGCTGTCGCAGCCAAAGGCGCACGTTGTGGATATTCATCTCCATTTACTCCCACAAAATTGTATATACCATTCTGGTAATTCAATGTAATTTCAAGATTCTCATCATTTATATGAAACGTAAGAGGCTGCTCTGGCAATTCTTTCAAAGGATCAAGTAATATTTTAGCCGATACAGCAAATACGCCACCTCCTTCAGCCTCTATGAGACCGATTGTTGTTGTCATAGTCGTTTCTTGATCCGAAGCAGTTATGGTCAATTGATTTCCTTCAAGCCTAAAAAGGAAATTATCAAGAATGGCCATTGAATTTTTAGAATTTATTACTCGCCCAATAGTCTGTAAATGTGAGAGTAACAGTGTGCTTGATACTATAAATTTCATAGGTTATATATTTTTGTTTTATATACAAAGTATTTACAGACAGAAAACTATCTATAATAGGAAACAAATATAAATATTTTTTTTCAGAGAGCTAATATCTAT
>JAZURX010000048.1:0-28946 GCA_045606385.1 Bacteroidales bacterium
CCTCTATACCGACCGTTTCGTGCGATGCCGTTGCGACCTCGAATGTGGGTGAATATCCTATTGCAATACATGGAGGAGAAGCTGTCAATTATGACATATCATGTGTCGATGGTGTATTGTCGGTAGATAAAGCTGTACTCACTGTAACAGCTGAAAATAAGTATCGTTCCTATGGAGAGGAGAATCCCGCGTTTACCATTTCATATGCAGGTTTTGTAAACGGTGAAGATGCATCGGTACTTACCTCTATACCGACCGTTTCGTGTGATGCTACCATATTGTCACAAGCCGGTTCATATGCTATTGTCGTACGTGATGGCGCTGCGATGAATTATGAACTTAATTATGTAAATGGTACGCTTACCATCGGAGCATCAGCAGCTAAAATCACCATTGCGGCAATCGGAGAAAAGAGTTATGGCGATGCACCCTTTGCATTGGAAGCTACAAGCCCCAATACCGATACACCTATTGTATATACCATAAAAGATAGCTCGATAGCAACCATCGAAAAAGGCATAGTATCGATACACAAGGCTGGAACGACCGAAATCACAGCAACACAAGCGGCATCGACCAATTATGGCGAAGCATCGGCTACTATAGTGCTTATTGTGAAAAAAGCACCGCTTAAGCTTACTATCGATAATGCTACTCGTAAATATGGAGAGAAAAATCCTCAATTTGTTGCATCGTATAGTGGCTGGGTAAATAATGATAATGCCTCTACAATTGCAGTCCCGACATTGGTATGCGATGTAACTGCGACCACAGTCCCGGGGGGGTATGAAATTTCGACTGTTGTGCCTGCCGACGACCGCTACGAAATAAGTGTTGTCAAAGGAATGCTTACCATCGACAAAGCTGTTCTTACAGTGACAACTCGTAATGAGTCGAGTGAGGCCGGTGCAGAGCCCAACATCGATTATGAGATACGCTATAAAGGATTTGTCAATGGCGAAGATGCATCTGTGATAGATGTTGTACCCACAGCATCGTGTGAGGTGACAGCCGAAAGCCCCATAGGTTCTTATCCCATTGTAGTGAGTGGTGGCGAAGATAACTGTTATACATTTGAGTATGTAGGCGGTACATATACTGTTCGTTCGGCTGACCAAGGTAAGACTAATATTACTCTTGCCACGATGAGTGAAAAGATGTATGGTGATATGCCATTTGCTCCCTCATATACCACAAACAATGGTGAGGCCGAGGTGAAATTTGAATTTGGAGATCCCTCCGTCGCAGAGTATGTAGACGGACAAATACATATACTCCGTGCCGGAACAACTACCATACGTGCTTATCAAGAAGAAAGTGTGAATTTTGCATATGGTGAATCTTCGGAAGTAACACTTACCATCGCAAAAGCTGCTTTGCGAGTAAGTGTCGATAATGCGTTCCGCGAAGAAGGAGAAATCAATCCCGAATTTACTCTTGTATATAGTGGATTTGTAAATGGTGACGATGCGTCAAGCATTGATGTTGCACCTATAGCCACCACCGATGCCACATTGTCATCACCTGTGGGATACTATGATATTACAGTGAGTGGTGGCGAAGACGATTGCTACACATTTACCCAATATATCGGAGGTACATTGGTTGTGACAGAGGCCTTGTCCATCGATGGAGCATATACCGAAGGCGTGCGTATATATGTTGCCGGGAGACGTATTATAGTAGAAGGTTCACCGGCTTCTAAAGTTGTCGTATACGACCTATTGGGACGTAGGGTGGGCGAATATACCCCGGGAAGTGAGATAAATCTACCGGTAGGCTTTTATATAGCGCGAGCCGATAATCATAAAGCTTGCATACAAGTACGATAAAACATTGCAATACATAAGGACCCCGCTTTCATCGAAAGCGGGGTCCTTCGTTTATAACGATTATTACAGAGATAAATAGCAGAGAGATGTGTTCGAAAAAATGGAATAGATAATAACATCATGTTATAGATAATAGTGCGAATCGTCATACATTGAAATGGCGGAGGCTATGCGAGAGCAACCGAGCGAAGAATATGTTGCAGATATGGAGCAGGAATTTGCGGAGGCTAACGCAGAGGCGAAGGAATCTTACCAACCGAGCGAGGCGGATATGCGCGCTCTTGAAGAGTATGAACGTACGGAAGAAGATGCACAGCAAGAATATGTGCGCGGTCTTGAGGAGAATGCGGACACGGCTCCTGATATAGAACTTACTATTGAAAATTGGGATGCCCTATTCGGAGAAGAAGGTATAGTAGCGACACCAATCGGTGAAGTGAAAATGGGAGAAAGCCAATTTACCAAACTAATGCGTGCAGACAGAAACGGTAAATTGGGGATGATTAAACCTACACTTGAACATCCTCACGCAATAGTAGAAGACACAAGTGAAGCAAAAGGCGACAATGTCACCGAACTAGCTTCCTCTTATGTTTTTATCCGCTCATTCAAGAAAGCGGATGGTTCTCGTTATTATTATTTCACTTCTGTAACAGTCAGTAAGGACGGTAAAGAGGTTGTTATATCAAATCAAGAGAAGTCTAAAAAGAGAATATCCAACCTATTACAGAATGGAGTAATAAGTTGGATAAACAAGAATGTTCAGTCTGTATCCGAAGCACAGAGCGAAGAATCGGTTCCTCTTGACGATTCGCAGGCTGCAACCCAAGCCGATAATAACACAGCCTCTCTCGGTATCAATTCGTCTGAACTTTCTGAGAGCAAAGATACAACAATTTCGCCAACTACCAACGAGTTAGACGAAAAAAATGTTCATTCTACCATTGACGAGCAGGTGCAGGAGGCAGAGGCAGAGGTAAACACCAACCCTACCGAAGCACAGAAAGAGGCAGGCAACTACAAGAAAGGACACGTTCAGATTGGCACATTCAACGTAACCATTGAACAGCCGAAAGGCTCTGTACGCAGTGGTGTAGATGCTGACGGCAAGAAATGGGAAACCGAAATGCAGAACACCTACGGCTACATTCGTGGCGCAGAGGGTGTGGACGGCGACCATATAGACGTGTTCCTGTCTGATGATATTGACGGTTGGGACGGACACAAAGTGTTCGTAGTGGACCAACGTAATGCAGACGGCAGCTTTGATGAACATAAGGTTATGCTTGGCTTCAATGACATCAACGATGCCGAAGCAGCCTATATGAGCAACTATGAAGAGGGTTGGCAGGGACTTGGAGCCATTACAGGCGTTTCTATTGAGGAGTTCGAGAAGTGGATAGCCTCATCACATCGCAAGACCAAAGCATTTGCGGAGTACAAGAGTGTCAAGACCACCGATGGACAGAGCGCATCAATAGAGAGCGAAACCGAGGCGGATAATCGGACACTTGAGCCGAGTGCGACTACAAGTGGGGCAGAGAGCGAGCAAGATAACACACAGAGCGGCGCAAGTGCTACCGAGGTGGATAATCAAGGAAATCCGGTAGATGCGGAGGGTAATCTTGTGCTGGAAAAGGTGGGGGATATATCTGAAATCAGCGATGAGGATTTTATTAATCCGACACGAAATATAGAGTTGCCCGATATTCCTATGGAGGTAAGCGATGCCATAGGTAGTGGTGGTAAGCCTATCGTCATAAAGAGGAATGTTTTTGAGAAAAACAGAAAGGCGCATGAGGATTTAACTCCGCAAGATAGCCGTAAAATATTGACGCAAGCGTTGTATAATCCGGCTTTATATGGTCAGAACCAAAAGAAAACGAGACCGTATAATTGGATATTGATACATCTTGCCGATAGGAATAGTGCCATAATCGTAGAGGTAAATGAGAATAAAGATAATATAGAGATTGTAAATTGGCACTATCTGAGAGATAACAGTCTAAGGCAGAAACAAGAACAAGCCATCAAGGAGGGTGGCCTAATCCTCACGCTCGGAAGCGCAGTTGGCAATACTCTTGACGGCTCGTTATCTACTGACAAAGGTAGTGAAAAAGCTGAGACTACCAAAGGAGCGGAGGCGGAAAGTGTTGGGTATGTAATGGAGGATAGGACTCGAAAGGAGTTTGACCTATATGCTCTGAAAGATGTGAATTACGTGTTGAAAGCCTTATTGCATCGTATACACGCCTATGAATTGAAGATGCGTGATGGAAGTGCTACGGCGGAGGATATGGCAAACTATGCGAAATATAAGGTATGGCACGAATATCTGACGCAGGCAAAGGCGAAGAAAGAGGCTATAAAGAAGCGTAACAAGTGGGGCGTGAAGTCGGGCGATAATACGGTGCCGATGGCGACGCTGCGCAAGATGTTTGAAGCATGGAACGGAGACGAAGAATTAGGAGAATTGTTTGACCGTGTAGTGGCGGTGTTCGAGCGGACGGGCGTGCGTGTGGTGTTTGATGATACGCTTGGTGCGGGCAAGACGGCAGGGTATTATGCAATGGGTAAGGAATTGATAAAATTCCCCATGAAGATGATATACAACGAAGATGTGAACGACTTGCAAGAGAACGCATCGACGATACTGCATGAGATGATACATGCGACTACGCAGTATGCGATAGAATTGAAGAATATGCCGAGAACCCGCGCCCACATGGGTATAGAGCTGACACCGGAGATGATGGCGGCGGTGGATATACTCGAAGATGTGTATCGCCAAATATCGGGTGACGCAGATTTCAGAAAGCAGTATGGTGCCACGAATGTGAATGAGATGGTGGCCGAACTTTCGAATCCCAAGTTTAGAGAACTGCTGAAGCGTAAAAATCTGTGGGGGCGTGTGTTGGCGGCTATCAAGCGGTTGTTTGGTATAGAGGATACCGATGCGCTATCGGGAGTGAGCCGGGCTTTGGAGCGTTTGCTCGATGATTTTAATCTCGAAGCTCTTACTGCGGCTGAGGGTGCGGCCCGTAAGCAGAGTATGCATAGAGAGGTAGAGGATAGTATGCGTCTGTCGGAAGGAATGCGCAGTCGAGAGTCGGGCCGAGAGAGAGCCAAGCGAGAGGTTGCCGAAGAGATGGCTGATCGCTACGGCAATATCACGGTGCTGTATAGTGATGAGATAGGCGAGGACGAAAAGTATTATGAGGATAAGCGAAAGAGTATGGGTTGGGTCGAGACGTCTACGGGAAAAATCGTGGTTGTGCTCGATAACAATCCTAATGCCGGGGAGATAGCCAAGACGATACTGCATGAGGTTGTCGCGCATCGCGGTATTCCCGGTTTGCTTGGTAAGGAACGGGCAAACGCGTTCTATGCCGAGGTGTACGCGGGTATGCGCGAAGAAGATCGTCAACGGATATACCGACGCTATAAGCGACAAATCGACAGATTGAAGAGTGAGGAAGCGCAACATCGATATATCGCCGATGAATATACGGCGAGTGTCGCGGAGGGTGGCGTGGATAACTTAGTGCTGCGTCGATTGGTGGCGAAGGTGCGTGAGGTGTTGCGAGATCTTGGTATAAACCTGACCGTGACGGACAGTGATATTGTAGATGTGCTGCGAAGGGCAAACGCTCACGAGATACGGGAGAACAGCCGTATGCGCGCCGAGAGAGAGGTTTTTGCGGAGCGACTGGATAAGATAGAGGAGCGTAAGACGCAGCTGGCGAAAGCGGAGAAGTTTATCGAAGATGCTTTGAGCGGAAAGAATAAGGACCAATCTTTCCAATTGGATTTACCTGCAAAGGTAGGTCGTGAGGTGCGTAGGGTTATGGGTCGCGATTTTGATAGTCACAATGTAGATGCGAATAGCTTTGTTCATGCGAGAGCCGAACATGGTGTTGGAGGAAAGAAGATAACCCCGAACAGTATTCCGTTGCGAGATGAGGATTTCGTTCTTGCACCTTATATTATGTTTGCGCCTCATAGGGTAGAGCGAGGTAGTATAGATAGCTCGGGAAGAGAATCGGTGCGCTTTATCAAATATTTGAGTGACGGTGAAGTGGTGGTAGTGGAGAAAGAGCAAAAAAACAGCCCACAAGATATGGATACCATAACCATGTGGGCCGATTTATCTTCTAATGTCTTAGATGCTCGTCAAAAACGCCCCCTAAGTACCACGTCCGAAACCGTTGTCATTAGCAGAGATAACGCCACAAAGATACGCAAAGATGCAGAAGTTGCCATAGAAGAAGATGAAAAAAATGCAGAAAAAGGTGAAATTCGTTACCGGATAGCGAATGCGGAGCGGGATTTGGTTGAAGAAAAAGAGAACTTGCAGAAAAAGGGTGTGAATATCGATGAGATAGAGCAACAGGAAGAAAAAGCATGGAATGATATAGCCTCTATAGAGTCTCGTCTCGAAAATATCGATGAGTATCAACAGGAGCTTACGGAGCGTTTTACCCGAGAGAATGAGGAAAAGCGAGCAGAGGAGGGCGATAAGATGGCTACCTATCTTGCAGAACGAAAGTCTGAGAATGCGAGCGGATTCTATAAGGTGCGACCGAAAGAAGAAGATGTGCGGTATAGAACAAAAGAAACGGCACCTAAAACCGTCTCCGTTCAAGATGAACATCTACAAACCGTCGTTTCAAGTGCCGATGGTGCAAAGGTATTAAAAGATTTGGATTCTGCAATAACGGAGTATGAGAATAATGCTCAAACCAAAGAGAAAACTTTTTTAGGTAAATTGAGCGAAGTACTTAATGCCAAGAAACATGGCAGCAACAGCCAATATGCCACATTCGAGGCTGTGAATGGCAAGGTATTTACTATTCGACTTTCTGATCACAATGCCAAAGTTTCTACATACGATAATCACAAAGAGAGTGAGGGATTGAGTATTGTTGTAACAGCGAAAGGCAATCGTGGAATTGAAAATGATGGTGATGCCCATGTTGTAGAATATTTTTACGATGCGATAAAGTTGCGTAAAGCCGAAGGCAAACCTTTGGCGGAGATACTGAAATCGATAAAGCAGGCACTTTATAGCGGTGAATATATAGATACAACCGGGCTTGCAGAGCGCGAGGAGGTGAATGACGATGTCATGTATCGCAGATGGTATGGCGGAAACAGCGGGTACGTGGGTTATTCGAAGAGTAAGCGTGCGGTGGACGCGGAAGAAAGGGGTTTAAGAAATGCTTCTCAGATGAATGGAGATTTTGCCAAGGAGGTAAACAGTATTATCGAGGAGCGTACGGGGCAACCTTCGAAGCTGACATTGAAAGCGATAAAAGGGGTGTTGTCGGATATAAGAGCGGACGAATGGCACCATACGAGTAAGTATGGTAACAGAACGAACTACTACTCTGCCGAGACCGTAGCGTCGTATTTTGCCAAAGACCCGGAAGAAGAGCGAGCCGAGCGAGAAGAGCAAGAAAGAATCAGACGCAGAGATGCCTATGTGGCCTCTGTGAGGGAAAAGATTCCAACAGTAAAAGTAGAAACGATTATCGGGGGACGAGATGCTTTTATCACCTCGGCCGGTTATGCGGTGGAAGTACCGACTGATGTACTATACGCTCCCGAAGATGCGAGATTGCTTGCGGTAGGGGAGTTGAAAGGCGAGGAGCCTTATTCGATAGATAAGTATGCTGAATGGTATTTTGCCAATCGTGATGCTTTCAATAAGGCGGTGCAGGAATATGTAGCAGCCGTGGAGAAAGCCAAAGAGGAGACGGATACGGAACTATCAGGCGAAGAGTACACACGTGATGGAGAGGGGGCGTATAGTGATGATGCGATGTATCGCATTCGTGAAGAGGCTGCACCCAAAAACACGGGCATTGGTTACAAGGTCTTTGTTTTGAAGAATGGCGAACTCTATCCTCCTATGGTAGCCAATCCAAATGGAGAGGCGACCCCTATCGGCGTTTGGCTTGATGCTGATGCAGCACCTGTTGCAGGTCAAAGTAAAACAGGTCGTTCACAGGTTAAGGCAGGCGGAAAGGGCACACAAGGCGGTAGTGGTAAACTTGCCTATCGTCCCGGTTGGCATTTGGGTGAAATCCCATACGCATTGCAGTTCAACCGAAATGATGAAAACGGAGAGCGCACATTGTTCCCTGCAAACTTTGTTTGGGCAGAGGTTGAATATGCTAATGATGTGGACTACCAAGAGGAGGCTATGAGTTATGGCTATAATCAAAATGGCAAGTTCCAACATAGTTACGCAGGTCTGCCACGTGTTCCCGAGAATGGTGCATATCACTATCGTACCAACCCTAACCCGGATACTGACCCTTGGATTATCACAGGAGCAATGCGTGTAAAACGTCTTCTTACTCCTACTGAGGTGGACGAAATGGTTAAAGCTGCAGGACGTGAGCCTCAACGCAGACAGGAAGGTGCTATCACCGATGAATAGATTAACGCACTCAATGCAGAGATAGCTAACGACTATCGTGAGGGTGTCGGCTCATATACCGATGATGAGTTGGCTTTGGAGAGCGACCCTGTTTCAAAGGCACTCGGCAAGCCAAGAGGAACGAGAAATCAGCGCAGGGAGTTTGCGGAGCGTGAGCGACGTAGAATGGTGAAGCATGCGGAGGAGACTGCCCGATTGTTGCATCTGGATAATGTGGAGATATTGACCGATACAGAGGGCTTGGAGGGAAGGAAGAAGCGTGCGAAAGGTTGGTATGACCCGAAGAGTGACAAAATAACGGTGGTGATACCGAATCATGCGAGTGCCCGAGACGTGATAGTAACGGTGTTGCATGAGGGTGTGGCGCATAAGGGATTGCGAGCGTTGTTCGGGAAAAACTTTGATACATTCCTCTATAATGTGTACGGCAACGCGGAAAAGGAGATACGCGAAAAGATAACGGATATGGCTCGTAGAAACGGTTGGGATATACGCGTTGCGACAGAGGAGTATCTTGCGAGCCTTGCGGAGAGTGAGAACTTTGAGAGCACGACACCGAGCTGGTGGGGTAAGATAAAGGCACTGTTTATGGATATGGTGCGCAGTATCGGATTGCCGGGATGGAACAAGACCACACTTACGGATAATGAGCTGCGCTATATTTTGTGGCGGAGCTATGACAATTTGAAGAATCCGGGCAGGAGGACTAACGTGTTTGATGTGGCACGCGACGTTGCCATGCAGTCGAAGCTTGGCGTTGGCAATTACAGTATGCGGTCTTCTGTGAGTGCGAGCGTGGGGCAAGTGGCAGATGCAGGAACGGCCGATGCGGTAGCGTATAATGTTGTGTTGAAAGACAGCGAGGAGAGACCATTGCCGAAAACGAGGGCAGAGGCTTTTGAGTATATTCCACAGAACGGCAAAGTATGTGTAAACAAGGATACCGGTACTAAAATATTGGTTTCGAGAAATTGTGTAAAACATACGGGGTTGCACAAGCAACCGGATACTTTTTCCATATTCGGGAAGATAGAGGATATTGTGGGTAATGCCGTAAAGATAGGTAATGTACCAGTTGCGCAAGACGAGGCGGGGCACACACGCTCGGTATCGATATATTATGTGCCCGTAAATGTAAATGGCAGACAATATTCGGCAAGAATGGTGGTGAAAGAGTTGGAGAATAACGATGTGGTACTCGATACGATGTCGCTCTATAATGTGAGTATGCACAAAGAAAGGGTCTCCCAACATTCACCCCTTAGTGCCTCTGACGAGGTGGGGGGCCTTGCTGAAAGACCCAAGTATGTGTACAAAGTAAGTGAATTGATACATAATACGCAAGAAAAAGATAAAGAACTTTTTGGGATAAGTGAAGAAAGTACGTTGTTCCGTGAAGGGGATAGCTCGGGAGTTGATGCTCTAAGCGAGTATGACAGAGTTGTGAGCAGTGCGGCATTCAGGGCCACCGAGGCGTTCCAAGACAGTATGCTATCGTTGAAGAAGTTGCAAGAGTCGATAGAGCGAGAAAGTGGCACGAAACTCACAGACTGGGAGAATGCATATATGGCGGAGAATCAGATGAGCAGTCGCAGTGCGTATGAGATGGAGGAGTTTTATATGTTATGTATAAAATGCAGAGGTTGCGCGACGTCGCATCGCACAACCTCCTTTTCCACAAAAAAAAGAAAATTACTCTATGTTTTGTATCTGAGGGTTCTATGTAGTCTATCTGGTCTATACTTTTTTGGGGGAGTGAACCGATACATGAGGTGATTGTAGTATCGGCACACTTTGTAATAAACAATCTTTTTTACCTATATTTTTTAACCAAGTATAGGCTTACCTTCTTGTAGCCGTTGTAATCGCAGCAAGGCTTCGATGTAATAGTAGTCGGCATAGATGAGTGAGGCATCAATGTCAGCGCCAGCAGGGTGATGACCTGTCGCGTGGCGGAGAAATGCAGTTTTATTCGAAGCTGCTTTGTATACGTCGGAATTGAGAGACTGAATCATTTTTTCGGCAGCATTTTTATAACATTCCCCTTTTTCTCCTTCTATATATGTAGAGAGTTCGAGCAAACCCGAAGCCACGATAGCGGCAGCAGAGGCATCGCGAGGAGCATCGGGTATACCCGGTGCGTTGAAATCCCAATACGGAATATAGTCTTCGGGAAGTTCTGCCAAATATACATCAGTTACTTTTTGTGCAAAGTCGAGGTATTTTTTATCTCCGGTCTCGCGATATACCATGGTGTAGCCGTAGATAGCCCATGCTTGTCCGCGAGCCCACATTGTATTATCGGCATATCCTTGGTGCGTGCATCCACGCATGAAATCTCCGGTTTTGAGGTCGTACACGGCAACGTGGTAGCCTGCGTAGTTGGGCATGAAATGGTGGGCCATAGTTTTATCGGCATGGGAGCGAGCAATATCGGCTAGTTGAGGATTTCCTCCGTTTTTCGCAGCCCAGAAGAGCATTTCAAGATTTATCATGTTATCCATGATGGTATTGTGACCGCCAAATAATTCGACATTGCGGGGCCATGAGAGGATGGTACCTACTGTGGGGTTGAACAATGTAGCCAATGTATCGGCCGTGTCAAGAATTACCTGTTTGTATGCAGGGTTTTGAGTCAGTCGATAACCGTTTCCATAGCTGCAAAATATCAAGAAACCGAGGTCATGGTCAAATGCCGGTGTTTTTGACAGAAATTCCAATTCTTCGGTGAATTTTTCTGCTTCGGCTTTGATGGCGGGATTTTTGGTATGTTCGTAGTTGTACCACAATATTCCGGGCCAAAAACCTGCACGCCATTCCGATTTGGTCACTTTGTTGTACCTCCATTCGGTAGCTTCTTCGGCACAAGCGTATGGAGTCATTGTGTAGTCTATTTGCCCGTTTGCACTTCGCATATTGGCGAGTGTACGCTCTACTTGAGCGTTGCAGTAGTCCAGTTCTTTTGCTGTATCAATTTTTTTGTCGGTTGTACATGCAATTGTAAGGCATAGACCGAGTCCCATAATCAGTTTTTTTGTATTCATAGGGTTATAATATTCGTCTTTTATTTTATAGTACGAACACGGCCGATTTTCCCCCTAATAGGGTTGTGGTATTTTACATAATTTAACATTGCTCAACATGTTAAAGTGCGTAATCGACCAATTTGTAGTATTTATAAGGTTTCTCCTTTGTAGCGTTTCTGTTTTTTTGTGTTATTGACGACAGGGACAAATCTTATGGCTGCACCGCCACTTGGTTTTAAATCAAATTTTATTTTTTGGGTTGATTTCACGGTGCGGTAAGTGCATTTCACCTGTGTGACGGTTTTGATTTCACTACCGCCATCGGTGTATATGTATGCGAGATAGGTTTTGTCTTTGTCGAGGAATGAAAGATCCAGCGTCTCTGTGGAACCTTCGTTATTTGTCATGACCGCGGCAAACCAGATATCGCCTTTGCGACGAGCCATGGCTATGTGTTCGCCGGGAGTGCCGGAGAGTACGCGGCTATCATCGAATACGGTTTCGAGATTTTCGAACCATTCGATTTCTGGCTCACCATTGTAGAATGCCGGGCGGTCGTACCAGAATATGGTTTGCAACGGACTATAAAATATCAGAGATGCAGCCAATTGGTGTGCATGTGTGGTTTTGAGGCGTTTGTCGTAGTAGCAGATGGTATAGTCGCCAGCACCGTTTATCATGCGTGTGAAAGGAAGAGTCACGTTGTGTGTAGCATCGGGAAACTCTTCATTACCGCAGATACCTTCTTGAGTAAGGAGATTGGGGTAAGTGCGACTGAATCCCGAAGGTCGAAATTCGTCGTGAATGTTCATGAGTAAATGGTTATCGGCAGCAAGACGTACAAGGTCGTGTACCCATGTCGCCCATCGGTGGCTTGCATATTGTACAAAGCCCGATTTCACTCCTACGATGCCCCATTTGTGTAACAGAGGGAATAATTCTTTGGCCTGTTTCATAAGCGCGTGTTGGTTTACGTAGAGCCATATGCCTACGCCTTTTTTCTTACCATAGGCTACTACGCGAGGCATGTCGAGCTTATCTACAACAATGGTGGCATCGCCATCATGGCTGGTACAAGGTTCGTACCATTTCCAGTCGAAGAGCATATAGGGAATATTGTGTGCCGAACAAAAATCGATGGTGGCAATGGCACCTTCAGTCGAAATTGTTGTCTCACGCATGATTTTTCCGGGTTTTACCCATTGTGAGGCATCGGTAATTTCGCATTCGGGGTTGAGATTGAGTGCAATATCATTGTTTTCGAGCAGTTGCCCCGGTGTTTCGGCTGTCATGATTATTTTCCATGGAGTTGCATAGTAGGTCACTATGTCGACGGGGCTGTACATTACCGATGCCAGAGTGTTGCGGCGCTCTTGCGATGAAATAAGTTTAGTCAGGCACCAGTCATCTACGTCGGCATCTGTAATGGCTACCCATAGTTTATTACTCAATTCTATGGTTAATGCACGTTCTACAGGTCGCTCAATTTCGTTGATATTACGTTTTGTAAAGAAATCTTGAGCCCAATCTTCGCACCAAGCGGTGGCGTCATTGTCGGCAAAAGTGTATTCGGTAAGATCTTTTATAACCTTATGGAAAATGGCGTTGGGATGTTCGGGAAAGTAATAGCGGAATGCTACACCTTCATTGTATGCGCGTACTTCGATGTTGAGGCGATAGTTTGACCCATCTTTGCGCGATAGATATAAGGTGCCACCATTGTAGTGATCGCGAACCAACGAGCGTTCTCCATATAGAGGAGTCCAAGTAGCATCGTGCGACGTAAATGAAACAGAGTCGATTCCCATAGGATCCATCCAGCAGGCGGGTTGAGGAAGTTTGCGCATGCCGAGAGCTTTTTCCCATACCATATTGTCGAGGTCAAGACCTACTCGCGAGGCATTGAGTATAGGCGTATCACCATAACTGAGGGTGTACTCGATACGATTGACGGTATCACTTACTCGAGTTTGAAAGAACGTAATTTTTTGCTTTCCATCGGGAGAAGTGAGGTGCAGTTCTTTTTTCTCTTGCGCGTGCACCGATAGAGCCAATACAGAGGCTAAAAACAGCCCGGTCAATTTTTTGTGTGACATAGTATATATTCTTTTTTTTGTTTTTGTTGTTTATTTGAGATATAATATTGTCGGTCCCAAGAGTCCCGATTCCAATAACGGATCTGTGGCAGAATAATATTTCCATGGTAAAAACAAGACTCGATCCCTTTCGATATTTTCATTGTTTTTATACCATGAGGGAAGTTGCTTTATTCGACCATATTCGTCGTATGCGTATTTTTCAGAGAGATGTTCATCGCCGATGATCCGATTGGGATATAGATTGGTAACCAATATGGTAATACTATTTTCGCCAGATCTTAAGTACGACGTAACATCGGTTTTGTAAGGTGCTTTCCATAGCACGATAGTATCGCTGTTGTTGATAATGACTTCTGCTATATTTTCTACACGCCCCAAGTCGAGTATGGCATGCTTGCCTTTCATAGCTTTTATTTCCCGACGAGAGAGTGTAAAAGTTTTTTGATATGTCGCTGTTCCCGAGAAATGTTTTACATCGAAGTTGTCATGTTTGTGGAGTGATTGTAAGAAGGGTAAATCTATCTGTTTGGGGGCTTTGCTCCATGACGGGAATTTTACCTGCCATTCCGATGAAATATCTTTAATCATTTTCCCCTCGTATGTGGGAGCGGGTATTCCTTGTCGATGCAGGGTTGCAATTTCTTGATTTGATAGGGGGTAATTGTAAACTTTAATATCGGTATTGTCGCCCTCGTAAGTCGCGATATATTGTTCATCGGATTGTGGTGTGTCGATGGCCGGTATACAGTCATATTTTGATTGTTTGCCACTCATGACGTATGTCCCATTCAGATACAAATGTGGTATTCCTCTCTTGTACACAATAGCAATATGAGTCCACCCTTCAATGGGGTTTATATACGTGAGGACTTCATGTCGGGCATGCGCCGTACGTTCATATATGCGTATGCCGTTTTGTCCTAATGAGAATCCGATTTGTGCTTTATTTCCTTTGCCGGCAGCAGGAAATAAAAGTATGCCTCGTCCGCTTGCCGCGAATGTTTCAGGCTTTGCCCACAATGACAGAGAGAATGTCGAGTTAAAGCTCGTTTCGTCAGAGAAATCTATGACTCCGTTTTTTGTCGATATTTGTGTTGCCTTGGGGTAGATGTACTTTATTTTTTTAGATATAGTTTTCTCCGGCTTGAAAACAATAAATACCGAGCCGCTTTCTTCGAGGTTGATGTTGAGAGAGGTTTTGCCCTCTTTTATTTCGTATTCTATTGGAATATCGGTCTCTCCGGTCATTGCATTCCATAAATAAGGAACTTTATTATCGACTCTGCATGTAATAGTAATATTTTCGGGACGGCGCAGATGATTGGTTACAAAATAGAGTTCACTATCATTGCATGTGCGATGTATAAAGTGTATGCGGGCATCTTTATTTTCTGCTGTGTATGCAAAATCGGGTTCGATATTTTTCTTTTTTAGAACCACATCAATTTCGGTATCGTGAAAAACATGTTTATTGTCTACAAGACCCCAAAGTTCTTCCGACAGTTGTTTTACCTCGCTTTCCGTGTCTCTATCGAGCCCGGTATATCCTACGGGTTTCTTGCCCATCAGCAAGATGGTACCTCCTTGTTGTGCCAATGAAATGATTTGTTGCAACGTTTCTGGGACGGTACGTTCTCGTTCAGTAACGACCAGTATTTTGTATTTCATACCATGCGGGAAAGTAATGTTGCCGTCGACTACTTTCACTCCTTGATGCAGCCCGGTAGCGTCAGTTACGTCCCATTTATATCCATATGGCGTAGTCGGAGAGGTCGTGTTGTAATTGTTTACGCCAGTCGATATGGCTTCATCTTTGAGGTAGAGAACGTCTGCAACAAAACGTCCTTGTTGTAACATATAGGCGCATCGCGATGCGTATAAATTGAATGTTCCGAAGTGCCGAGCCCATGTAGAGGAGCGGTCGAGATGTGTACCAAAAGGACCCATTGTCATCATTGTGCCGGGGCGTGTGCCTACATAAGGTTGGTGTGTAGTTGCGTGGTACACAAAACGATTCACGCCTGCAGTCATTATATAGTCACCCAATGCTTTCATACCATATGGGTGCTCGGTAAATTTGCTGGTAAATGGGGTACCGGTATAACATTCGCAGGCAATTATCGGTCGCCCCCATACATGTGCCGTTGATGCAGCCAGATAGGTGGTTGATATATTTCCGTAGATATAGTGTGTCCAAAACTCGCTCATGGGTACGTCTTGGTGTGAGGCAAATTCGAGACTTTCGAAATTACCGTCACCGTAGGCTTCACCTGCGTATTGCAGATCGTATTCAGCCATCTGTGATTTGTAATATTTTACGTAGTTTTCGAGGAACATATCGGCTTGAGTGCGCCGAAAATCCCACAAAAAACGTTCTGTCGTGTTTATGTCGTCGACAATGCGCCCTGTTATAGCCGGGAGATAAGGTAATATGTCGTATCCTCTTTTATCGATAAAATATCGGGGAAAATCCCGACTCCAATTTTGCATACCGGCTTCCCAACTGTCTATTACAAGCGCTTCGAGTGTATTCCCGCACCAAGGACGCAAGCGGTCGAGTAAAGGTGCGAGGCCATTGTTGAAATGTAAGTCAAGAGCCGTTCGATCGAATTTATCACACTCGAGACCTAAGCCGGCATCGGGAGCTGCTGCGACAACCTCTCCGGTAGTGGTATATCCTATGCGTAGTACACTCCATTTGCCGGCAGGAACTTTCCAGATAAGTCGTCCACTATCGTCGACCTTGTCGGAAATATCAATGATTTTACTTGATTGTATTATATCGGTTGGGGCAATCGATTGGCGGTTTTCTTTTAATGATATGTTGCCTTTAATGTAATTTATTTTTGGAGCGTAATTTTCGAGTCGAGGTGAGGTGTGAAAATCAATCTCAGCAATATTTGTTCCTCTATTGCTCGTGAGTCGTATGTATCGGGCATAGGTAGGGGTACAACTAAATGTTCCCGGAGTATCCATTGCTCGCAATGCGGGACAATTGAATTGCCCGATACGTTGGTAAGTTATACCATCTTCCGATGTTTCTATGCTGATACTCGGTGCATAGTCGCGTGGTCCGTCGTGTGGGTCGAGAGGTTTCTCTCTTTTTCCGCGAAGAAGTGTTGCCGATTGTATGGTCATACCCTCTTTGAGGGTGAATACAAGTTTTTCTCCTTTTTCCAATCGATATTCGGTCGATAAGTCATAATCGGAGAGAATGGTATTATCGATTGTCTTGTTGCCCGATGAGGAAATGTGGCTTGTAGAGTGTAGTATATCTCTGAAAGTTACATCGTAAGAGTGTGCAGGATAGGCAACGATGTATGCATCGCGGTAAAATCCCATTTTGTGTGCCGGTGTAGGTAAAACAAAAGTTTGTTCGGTGCCATTTTTACCTGAAACGAAAATCTCACTCCACACAAGTTGTTTCATCGATTTTTCAGGCGTAATCCAAGGCCCGCCCGTACCGCTGTATCCGGGAGCATTATGTAATGATAATCTTAATCCGAGACGTTGGCTCTCTTTTACGGCATGAACGATGGCATCTTGCCATTGTTGAGAGTTGTAATCAACATTACCGCGAGGAATACCCACCCCTACATTGAATATCATGGCAGCACCGTAATTGGCTGCTTTCATATATTCAAGGTCTTGCGTTATTCCTTCTTTAGATATGTTCCCATTCATCCATTCCCAATATGTACTCGGGCGTGCCGACGGGGGAGGGGTGATGAAATCTTTTGTCGATATTTGAGATTCGGCAAAAGTTATATGTATAAGCAATAGTGATATTAGTAGGAGTAGACGATTCATGGGGGGTAATTATTTTAATGGAATTTGCCAATAGACATTGTAACGTTGACGATGAACATCGAATAGTGGTGAAAGTGTAGTGCTATCGTTGGTGGTAAATCGCAGGCTATCGCCCTTTATGATGAATTTTTCTAAGTTATTTCGGTCGATATTGAGTTCTGATTGCCAATTTGCAGGAATATGGTAGTTGTAAGTGTAATAGTCATTATATTGCGTGGGGTTGGAGTGAGGAGCAGGTGCATGCATACTCTCTGTACCCATTTCTCCTGCCAATACTATTGGACCATACATTATTGCTGTACGTTCGGCATTGTCGGGTGTAGAAACAAGGTGTAGCGACATAGGATATTGTACTTCTATGCGATCTCCGTTTTTCCATGTCCGTTTCAGCGCGATGTAGTTATCGAAGTTTCGTTTGGCCGATACTTTTTTACCATTGATACTTACTTTTACGTTATTACTCCATGACGGGTATCTTAGATAGATGGTCGATGTGAGATTCTTATCGCATTCTATGGTAAGTAATACATTTTCGTTGTAGGGGAATGAAGTTTCTTGGCGTAAAGAGAAACATTTTTCTTTGCAGGTTACAACGGAGGGAATAAAAAGATTGACGTAGACACCCGATGCATCTTGGGAGTATATAAATTCTCCATATTTTGCGTGGTTCTCAAACCCACTTCCTACGCAGCACCAAAATGAGTTTTCGGGAGTGCTGTATACTTTGTGAGATCCGTTGAGCAGAGGCAGAAAATAGCTTACCATGCCGGTCTTGGGATCTTGCTGTCCCAATATGTGGTTGAAGAGCGCACGTTCGTAAAATTCTATGATTTCGGTATCTTTAGTCCAGCAATAGAGGTGTTGCGACAATTTAAGCATATTATAAGTACAGCAGGTTTCACCGGTGTTTCCGGTAAGGTATTGCGACATTTTCTCGGGTGGAAAAAAATGCTCCTTTGCGCTACAACAACCCGGTGCGAACATGTGGTGATGTATCATTGTATGCCAGAAAAATTGACACAAATCACGACTCTCGCTCTTCCCTGTAAGTTCGTAATTTCGAGCTTCGGCTATTACTTTGGGTATGAAAGTATTGGTGTGCTTTGTGCCGAGGTCGTCTTTTTGTTCTTTGAGCGGGTCGATTACATCGTTGTGGTAGAAGTATTCGGCCAACTGACGGTACTTATCTTTGCCGGTAATGGTATACAAAGCGTAAAAAGATTCGTTGATTCCTCCAAATTCGTTGCGAATCATCAATCGGCGAGTCTCTTCACTTAATGGAGAGAGTTTGTCGTATGCCCAATTACCCATTTTTGTGACAATATCTAACGCTTGTTGATTGTCTGTGAGCATATATTGGTCTATAAGGCCGGAGAATATTTTATGCAAAGTGTACCACGGAGCCCATACTTGCTCTCCTCTGATATTACGGTTGATGAGTTCTTCGGGGTAAGCACTTAGGTATCCGTTACCAAGAGCCGTTTGTACTTCATGTAACGCAGTAACGATACTGTCTCCTTTGAGTTTGAAAATATTACTGCCTGTCGACGCATACATCAGTGCGTATGCCGATAAAAGATGCCCAGTGGTGTGTCCGCGTAATTCACAATCGAGCGATTCCCAACCTCCATATTTCTTTACGGTCATATATCCGCCTTCGCGTCCGGCAAAAACTCCGGCATTGGTGCGAAAGCTATGTACAAGACGATTAATGTCAATAGCGCACATCCATGCCGAGTCGCGCATCATATTGTCGCGTACTCGACTCGGGAGTAATTGTACATCTCGTATTTCAAAATTTTCTACTTTTATCGGGGCAATAACCTTTTTTTTTAATTTATCGGTGTATTGACCAGGGTAAAACGATTGACCTTGAACCGCTATTGTAAATAATAATAATATAATTAGAACGGATAATGTCTTTTGCACGTTATATAATTTTAATTTATTTGTTGACCGTTGATAACTATTTTACATTTTCCCGAAGAGGTAAATTCCCACTTGCCACCGTTATTTTTTTTGAGAGTGACGTCAACGGGAGTTTCGGCCGTGATGATAACATCTGCCGTTTGTAATAGAGTACCGCCTCCGAGGAATATAGTGCAATTACCGTTGTCATTGCTGTAAACGGCATAGGTGGCTTTCACTTTGAAATTTTCAATAGCGACAGTCGTGTCGACGTTATCATTCGACAGAATATAATCAGAACGTCCGTCGACGTGTGCGACGTGTATGGCAACTGCACTTTGTGATGCACTCTCTATTTGGGGATATGAAACACTTTTGATTGTTGATGGCTCATCTTCTGAGGCCGGCTCGTATATGGCAACAAAGGGGCGATTCCATGCCTCTCCATATTGGCGAGCCACGAAGGTGAGTGTCGGTTGCTCTTTGATATTATATGGCATATTGGGAACGCGGCTCAACCCTTCTGTCGATGGACTGAGTGCTTGAAACACTTTACGTTCCTTTTCTCCTTTGAGCCACATGTGCATACATATATCGTTACCTGTCGGCATGTCAATTGTATAGGTGGCTTTTATGTCTTGAGCCGTTTCACAACTTTTTTTATCGAATATGTATGAATAGGCATATAGGTGTGCACCGGCGAAAGCTAATTCCTCGGTCGGTTGCAGGTCGAGAGGGGTACCATCGGCGGCTGTCAGAGTCATATTTTGTCCCATATTATGATAAAAGTAGTCGTGTGTTTTATCTCCTCCTTTCACCTTTTTGCTACGAAATATATCTACGTAATAACCACTTTTTTCTCCGGTGGTAACGATGCTCATCATACGGGTTTGATTTGCTCTGCTTTCGGGCTCGAGAAAATATACTTCGCTGTAACTTATCGGTTGATATGCGACTTTTTCTCCCGGGCGAGGATAGCAGTGTGTTACTTCAAAAGCGTGGTTACTCTTCATGACGGGGTATGATGATATGCCATCGACACATACCGTATTGTGGGAGGGAAATTGACTATAATATTCGAGATAGTCCTGACCACTGTATAGAGAGTACCCGATGCCGGCATCGGGAGCCAAGCGGAATCCCTTGCCATATAGTTCCATATTTATGCCATTGGCGTGCATGTGATTTCCTTCGCTGGCATTAAGTGCAATCATAAGACTGCCGTCTTTGTTCATTCCGTTGCGTTGTACCAACCAGCAAGCATTGGGGGCAAAAAAAGTAGGTGTTACATAGTCATTGATGTCGGCCGGCTCTCTGTTTTTATCGATGGAGAGAGGCTTGCCGGCAAAAAATGAGGTTATATCTGCGCGAATATTTTTCTTGGCTTGAGTGTCATCGGTCGCGACATTGGGATTGAATAATTTGAGCAAAGCCGTATATTCTTCTGCCGATTTTTTATCGCCAAATTGCAGGGCTTGTTCCAACATTCGACTATATATGGTCGCGTTGATGCCTGATGGGTGTGTATCGCCAAATCCCATAATCATTCGGTCGGGAAAGAGGTATTGTGGGGCAGCTTTTACTGCTTTGGGAATAATCGGGATATGTTTTGTAAGGTCATAATCGAGGTGTTCGGCTATGGCACGACAGAAGCTTACGTAGTCGCCCAGTACACCCATACTATATCCGGGACATTCGAGCCAGATACCGGTCTCAGGGTCATATCCATATTGAGCAAGCGTGCTGAGTGACCATTGGCGTATTGATGAACGGTTGAGTACGTAATCGATGTAGTATCCGCGACCTTTTTGGTCGTTGTATCGATTGTCATCTTCGAGTATCAAGGCGATATTGAAGATAAAACGGAGTTGTATGAGATCCCAATTATTATGTGGTACGCCATTGTCGATTATATTGTCGGCCCATTTTTTGAATGCGGAGGCATAAATATCCATTTTATCCGCTTTCTTTTCTTGTAAATAGTCGTAAAGAAAATCGTAGAGCGGAACGAGATTGTCGATGATATTTTCATGTATTACTTCAAACGACTGCATACCCATCAATGTCTGTTGATGACCATGGTTGAGGTCATAGGGTACGTTACGATAGTAGATACCTGTCATGTAGGTATCAAACACCGAGGCTGCAGCTTTGGCATATTTTTCATCACCTGTGATCCACCATAGAAATGCGGCCTCTTTGGCTATACCTGCTATTTCGTTGTTAATACTCTGTATGATATTACCGGTCTTGCTGATGGTGGCCCATTCGTAGGGTTTACCTTCAAGTTTGTTGTTGCGTAACCACATTCCGCGCGGGTCTTCTTGACGTGCCTCCAATTCGGTAAGTTTTGGACGAACGTAATCGGTGGCATGGCTACGAGCTCCCGAGAGCATAACAGTCGGTGCCGGAGCCTTTTCACCTCCACTATGACTATAATATTCTCCCTTGATATACACTTCGGTGGCATGCGTGTTCCAATGCATTTGCAGTCGGTCGCTAAGCCATTCGGGCCCCTTATCTACATACACATCGGTGCGTGTCACTATTTTATGGAGTATATCTTGTGCCCAATCCTCTTTTTTTATCAGTTTGAGTGTCTCTTTTTTGCTTTTGCCGTTGTTGAGATATCGGGGGTGTTCTTGGCTGAGATTTTCCCAAGATGGAGATACTTGTGCTGTTATAGGCAGACACCACAAGAATATATACAAAGTTGAGATGAAAATTATTCTTTTCATATATGAAATGATGTGTTAGAGTTCTTTGATGAGTACGCACGACCACGGAGTTAATTCTCGAGCGATGTGTAATTCTCCATTTTTATCTGTACGAACAACCTCTTTTTTTGTGCCCCATGCACGTTCTTTGAGAAATGCTATTTCTTCGCGAGTGGGTGAGTGTGGTGCGCCTATTTCTTGGTAGTCGTCATATACATTACCATATTCTTTGTCGAGGGTTTCTACGACAAACGTTGCTCCGGGATTGAGCCCTGTGAGGGTAAAGTCTATTGCTTTCGATGAAGCCTCCATGTAATTGCCAAAGTTGCGGGCGGAGGGAACATTTTCTTCATATTCTGCGGGGTAATTAAATGCGAGTGCAATAACTTTTCCCGATTTCGAAGAGCGGCTCACAAATAGCGGATCGGAGTAATAAATTTTTTCATCGCCGAGTTGATGCAACATGCGGTAAGCATGAAATGAGGGTTTTACAAGTCCCTGGAAATTAATCATACCGAAGCCTCCGTGGAAAATGCTTTCTCCACCTCCTTTTTCTTCGAATACATCGGTAAAGGTCCAATACATCAAGGAGTGAGCCATACCTATGCAGTCGAGATTGGCTTTGATGATAAATGCGGCCGGAGGTAATATATCGTGCATGCGGTCTCGACTGTTGGGACTTGTACTCCACTCGGTAAGATGTATCTCGGCGTTGGGATATTTGCTTTTTGCCAAAGTTTTATGCAACCAAGTAATGTCGTCGTGGAGAGAGTGTATGTAGCGTATAGCATCTTTGCTACGGCCGGTTTCGGGGTCGAGTGCATAGTCGGTAGGATAGGGGTGCGTCGAGATAAAATCGACGGGTAGTTTCTCTTTTTCGCAGTAGCGCAGAAAATCTTTTATCCATATACCTTCCCATTGTTGCTTGTTGATTTGCTCTTGAGGGTAGAAACGCGACTTGCTATGATCAAGTATCTCGCCATCGTGACGGTGATCGGCGATAAAATTACTTGTAGCAGGACCGCCTACTTTCAGTCGGCTGTCTACCGATTTTACAGCGGTTGCTGATTCTTTATACAGCCTGAAATAGTCGCTCTTTGTGCCGTGGAAGAATCCTCCTGTACCGGTGAGATTTGGCTCATTCCATACTTCGAAGTACCACGTAAGTACTTCATCTATGCCATAGCGGTCGACTACATGTTGGGTGAATGCTTTTATAAAGTCGTGCCATTTGCCAAATTTTTCTCGGTCGACCGAGACGTTGCCTTTATACCACATCTGGGTTTTGGTGTTGGCTGCGGCAAGGTCTTTGGGAAAGAATGATAATTCTACGAAAGGCTTTACTCCAATATTGAGCATACGGTCGAAAACTTCATCGATATATTGCCAATTATATACTACTTTACCATTGGGCTTGGCAAAGTAGGTAAACATGTCGTCACAGAACAGTCCGTGCATACGTACGTATTGAAATCCGCAATGCTCTTTTGCGAGTTGAAGGTGTTCCAACCATCCGGCTCGTAATCCTTCGTTTGCACGACCGGCACCTACGCCTACGCTCCAATAGTGAGTGAAGGGCGTTCCTTGTGTACTTATATCAATTTTTTGTGCAGAAATATTACTGCAAAGCAGTAATGCAATAATTACTGATAATACTTTCTTGTGCATAGTTCTTATATGTTATTTTGAATGTAATACTTTTTTCAAATGAATACGTGTGGTGAAATAAAAATACTTAATCAATGATAAAAAAATCCCCTTGTCACGATTTTTTTTGTGATAAGGGGATTTTGTAGAGTGAGAAATATATCGATTACAAAATCATTTTTGATTTGTATTTTTTTATTGTCCGATTATTCTCGGTGTTGGGTATAAGTCTTATCGCAGCACCTCCCGAGGCTTTCAGCTTGAACGTCATTTTGCATTTACTATCGACTCTGTATGTGGCGACTTTTACCTTGGTACGTGTCTCTATGTTTTTGTCTCCATCGGTATATACTTCGGCGATATATTCGGTATCGGGTGATAGGAAATTCATATCTACGGTGAGGTTGCGTGCATCGTTGTTGGTGATAGTGCCTACAAACCATTCATCGCCTTTACGGCGTGCAATTGATATATATTCGGCAACTTCTCCTTGGAGTACTTGGGTGTCGTCCCAGGTAGTGTATACATCATCGAAGAATTTGAGTTCGGGCTCATCGCGCGAATCTCCGGGTTTGTCATACCAATACATATATTGTAGCGGACTGTAATATACTACTGCCAATGCCAATTGGTGCGAGGGAGTCGTTTTGATATGGCGCGAACGAGGAACTCCGTGTGCGTCGTTTTCGCTATTGAGCCGACCGAAATCTTGGCGATAGTAGCAGATGGTATAGTCGGCTGCGCCTGCAACAAAACGTGTGAATGGTAATGTGACATTATGTGTGGCATCGGGAAACTCTTCGTTGCCATAGATTCCTTCTTGTGTCATAAGATTGGGGTAGGTACGACTGAATCCGGTGGGACGATACTCGTCATGAATATCAACCATGAGTCCATATTTGGCACATTTGGTTACGGCTTCATGCATCCATTTGGTCCATACCTGCGAACCTACTTGTACGAATCCGAATTTTACACCGGCAATACCCCATGATTTGTAGAGGGGTAGTATTTCGTCTAATTGTTGTTGTAATGCTCGTTGATTGACATATAAAAACACGCCGATACCTTTTGATTGGGCGTATTTTACCACCTCTTGCAAGTTCAATGCATTGGGGTCGGGGTTACGTTTGGGGTCGAGTGTTACAGTGGTGGCATCTGATGCTTTGTCGTATTCAAAACCGTACCAGCCCGCATCGAAGTGTATGTATTGCAGGTTGCGTTTCACGGCAAAATCCACCAGCGCTTTCCCCCCTTTGGTCGATAGGGTAACTTCGCGCATCACTTTACCCGGTTTTATCCATGAGGCGTCTTCGATGCGACAAGCCGGGTTGAGATTCAGTATCAAATCATTATTTTCCAATATGTCACCGGCTTTTTCTCCGCACATGATGACTCTCCATGGTGTGTGATAGGGTGCTATATCCTCTACAATACCGTACATCGATGTTTGCAGGGTATTTTCGGCCGATAATTTGAATTTAGTACGGACATAATCGACGACTTGGGCTTCGGTAAGGCATACGTATATGTTGTTTGGTATTTGAATGAGCAATGGACGTTCGCTCTCGTCTTTCCAGTCTTTGAGAGGTTGTTTGTTGTAGCGAGTCTGTGCTCTCAGAGTATGCCAGGCCATAGAGCCTTTGGGCATGACGAATTGTGTGTACTCATCGCTGATTTTCAAATATTGTCCGCCGGGAAATTTGTAACGGAAGGCTACACCCTCGTTGTATATGCGTATATCCAATATCAGTTTATGGCGTGAGCCTTTTTTCTTGAGTTCTACTTCCCAACCCAGATATGACTCTTTGATTTGTTGGCGTTCACCATATACAGGAGTCCATATTGAGTCGCATTGATACGTAGATACGTTTCCCATCTCTATGCCTTCGTACCAATTTTCGTTCCATGCGATACCCAGTCGCGACGATTCGATGATTTTATGATTGAAGTAATTTACCTCATAACGTAGTTCGTTGTCGTCGCTTAATAGAATTTTATAACGTCCGTCTGACGATTCAAACATCAATTCTTTGGCCGATATGTTGCTGCTTATAATCAATGCCGATAGCAAGTAGATAATTTTTTTCATGGATGAATTATTATTGGTTGATATTCTCAGTCGATATAATGCTTTTTACTCCTATGTAGTCAATATCCCCGAAGTCGAGATATAATGATATGCGTTTTTTGCCTTTGCCAAATGGCGTGCCGTTGTTTGAACGCTTTTCGGTAACTCGGAATATATATCTGTTTTTCCCGGCTTTTGTGGCCTCTTTTTCGTTAAATGTCCAAAATTCGGGAGCACTGTTTACGCTATAACTTATTCGCAACCAACCTTCTTTTAGTTTCTTGGGACGTTTGTCAAATACGACTTCGATGTAAGGATATTTTGAGGCATCGTACTCGATGTTGCTCTTTTGCATACTTATCCCGTTGTCGACGAGCAACAGTTTGTCATCGATAGGCTTTATGGTCGGAGTATTGATGGTCCACCCTTTCCAACGATTCTCTACGATTTCGTATATTTGCCCTTTTTGAGGTTGTGGCACTTCCTCTCCCAAGTAGAACAGCAGTGTGCCAAATCCGGGATTATCGCAAGTCCACCCTTCCCATTCGGGACGAATACGTTGCAGTACTTTCTCGGTATAAGGCATTTTCAATCCTTTGCGCTCCACATAGTGGTTGTATGCGATTTCGAATACCGAGCGGAATTGTCCCAGTCCTGCCTCGCCTATATTGTGCCAATTACAATATTTCCCGGTGGCATCTTTCCATGTTTCAAAGGGTACATCGGTATATCCCAAGTTGACTTTTGATAAGTATTCATATCCTTTCATTATGCGGTTATCGAGCGCCGAATAAAGATCATCGCCTTGTTGCCATGCACATTCTGCGGTTTCGGCCAGCACGCCTACTCCCAACATGCAGTGGGCTTGGTCGCGACCGCTTTCTTGTATCTGACCGCTTTCTGCAATATAGTTGGGTAGGCTTCCATTGTCTTTGCTGTTGTAATAGTAGTCGATGGCAGCATTGTATAGTGCGGTATCGTTACAGAAAATTCCGATGGACATAAGCATTTTGTTTACCGACCCGCCCCAATTGCCGTTGGCATAAGGCCGAGCGTTGATAAACTTTGTAAGTATGGGTAGGAATGTCTCTTTGAACATACGTTCTGTCTCTTCTGTGTCATTGCTATTCCACCCGTTTTTGTATTGTGTGTCGGCATATGTATATCGTACGATTTCGGCAGCGTTTATCAGCATAAATCCTTGTAATCCGGCGCAGAGAGGTGCGTCGTGTCCGTGTATACCTTTCAATTTGCGAGCGTATCCGCGTATTATTTCCATACATTTGTCGGCATGACGTTTATCATGTGTGATGCACCACATCAATGCATTGTAGTAGGCGGCATTGCAGTCATTTTCGCACGGACCTTTGGTATAGCCGTATTTCCCGTCGCGTCCTATATCGGTGTAAGGCCCTTTTATCGAATAGTTGTATGACGATTTTGTGTTTTTGCGTAGTAATTCATACGATCCCATGGCGGGATAACTGTTCTGTTCCACCAATTGCGATATGCGGTCGAGGTCGCTTCGGGAATGGAGTAACCCCGGGTGATTGAAAAATTTTCTCTCTGCATTGAGTTGCGTTATGGCAATCAGTGTGCTAATAAAGAAGGTGAATAATCTGTTTTTCATGATAGATCGTTGCTTATTTTACGAAAGTTATATTTTCTGTATGTTCGCCAATATATATGCGAGACATATCGCCGGTCTTGTACCAAGAGGGTTTCCCGGGCATATCATCGCTGATGACAGCTCCGTTTATACGCAGATTTTCAAAACGAATATTCTTTACTTTTCGCTCTTCGTTATATCCCGATATAATGGATATTTCGGCATTTTTGCCATTGTAGGTAATATCTTTGAATAGAATGTTTTCTATGCCGAGACCGGGAGCTTTACAATATTTTTTGTTGTAGAATATGCGAATGTTTACCAATTGGCCTTGGCGAAAATCTTCGATACGTATATTTTCAAATCGTATGTTTCGTATCATATTGTTGTCACCGCCGTTTATGGCCATACAGCCTTGATAGTCGAGCTGTTTTTCCTTGTGGTCCAAAATATCAATATTTTCATATACGATGTTCTCGATGACATCATACCCTTCGGCATCGCCATGTATGCCTATAAATATGGGGTGTGCCACATCTGCCCATAGGGTGGAATTTTGCATCTTTATGTTGCGACTGCTGCCTTTGTGCCCGAGACGAGTGGCATATACGGTCGTGCAGTCGTCGGAGTTGCGGCAGAATACTCCGTCGAAGAGTACATTGCTACTGGCAAATACGTTCATGCCGTCGCCCCAACCGTATGAACTGATGGCTTTCACATTGCGTATGGTGACACCGTCCGACTCGCCGGTGGGGCATTGTGTGGTGATGATACCTTCGACTTCGATGTTTTTCGATTGTTTTATGTGTACACCGGCTCCTTTGGGTAGTGGGTGTACGATACCTCGTCCCTTGATTTTTACATTTTGAGCGTTGTGTACTTGCAACGTTCCGCGTACAACAGCGCCGCCGGCGATGTACACAGTGGTGCCTGATGCGATGTTCAGCGTATCGCCCGACAATTGGTGCACGCCCGGTGCGAAATATATGAGGTTCTTATTGTTTTTCTTTTTGGGCGTGTTTTTGTCTATGGGATTGGCAAACAGGTGCAGATTATGAAAAATATTCCCATTGACTTCGATAGATAGATTACGTGGCGTATCGAGAGTGAAATATATTGTATCGCCTGTTATTTCGGGAACAATATTGTATGATAGTGGGCGTACACGCGCCTCCTTTACTGCTGTATGTGAAATTATTCTCACCTCTGCATTTCCTTCAAAATCGAAATATCCCAACGATGATTTTTCTACGTGGTGTTTTGTCTCTTTTACCTCGTCGACCTTTACCATATAGGTGGGTACGTTCTGCCATTTCCCGTCGGGGGTGCGTACATCTACAGTAAAGTCTTTTTTCATTTCTACACCCTCTGGGGCAGGATAAGAAATAATACGATTTTGGCTATGCGCCGGATTGTAGGCCGTCATAACAGTGATGAGTAATACAAAAAATTTTTTCATTGGTATTTTTTTATTAATACGATTTCACGATACAAATGTACTCAAAACTGCGGTGTGAATGGTAGTAATGGCAAGCTTTTTTTATCATATCCTCCGGACGCACAAGACCGTGCGTCCCTACGTTTTATAAATCGGTACATCACATATTATCCCTTGAAATTTGTTGACCGATATTGTAAGGACACTCGGCTCGAGTGTCCGTGGTGGTAATGTTCGAATATAAAAAGAAGGAGTCGGCAGTTGCCGACTCCTTCGTGTGTATTATGTGGGTAAGGTTACTTATTCCACAATGACTTTCTTCACTTCGATAGTACCATCGG
>JAZURX010000049.1:0-1815 GCA_045606385.1 Bacteroidales bacterium
TTCGAGTCCGCCGGCATCACGTGGGCCGAGATCTACGAGCTTGGCAAGGATAATGTTATAGGGGAAGTCGACGCATGGGGAAACAAATCGATTTTCTGGGTTATTACAATTGTTGCATTCATTATTTACATTGGGTTAAAATTATTACAAAATAGGCCAGATATTTTCAACTATCCAACAACCATTAGCGAACAAAATAAAGATCGCCTATATAGTTTTGGTACGGGAATGTTACAAGTATTAAATTTCATTCTATGTATGATGTTCTCGTACCTAAACATCACGACAACTCGAATAGCGCTACACAACGAAACGAGTTTATCGGCAAGTGTTATCGTTCTGTTTAACATTCTTGTTGTTACCGTTCCGATTATCTACATAAAAAGAATGCGAACTCTACAATAGTAAATCATCTGATAAAAATTATAACAGTTTGTTGCGTTCTACAACTATCACGTCATAAAATTTATTACCTTTGCGCAAAACGTAATAACAGGCATGATAGAGCGCGTAATCATATTGGAGAATATCGATCCGGTCATTTTCTATGGAGTAAACAACTGCCATATAGAACTGCTTCGCACACTGTTCCCCAAACTGAGAATTCTTGCACGCGGATTGGTACTGAAAGCAATCGGCGACGAGGAGGAGATGGCTCTGTTCGAGGACAAAGTAAGCCAACTTATGCGCTACTGCGCCGAGTATAATTTGCTCAATCAAGAGATAATCATCGACATCATCAAGGGGAATCGCCCTCCCGAAGTAAAACAAGACAACCTCATCATACATGGTGTAAACGGACGCCCCATTACCGCCCGCAGCGAAAACCAACAACGACTGGTGGAGGCATTTGACCGCAACGACCTTGTCTTCGCATTAGGACCGGCAGGCTCGGGAAAGACATACGTAGCAATAGCCCTTGCCGTGCGCGCGCTCAAAAACAAAGAGGTGAAAAAAATCATTCTCAGCCGTCCGGCCGTAGAAGCCGGAGAAAAATTGGGTTTCCTTCCGGGTGACATGAAAGAAAAAATCGACCCATACCTGCAACCACTCTACGACGCGCTACAAGACATGATTCCCGCCATACGCCTCAAAGAACTGATGGAAAACAACGTCATACAGATAGCCCCTCTGGCATTCATGCGCGGACGCACACTGAGCGATGCGGTAATAATACTCGACGAAGCCCAAAATACCTCGACACACCAAATAAAAATGTTTCTCACTCGCATGGGACTCAACGCCAAAATGATTGTTACAGGCGATATGAGCCAGATAGACCTTCCACCGACACAACGCTCAGGGCTGGCACAAGCCATAGAGTTGCTATCGGATATATCAGGGATAGGAAAGGTGCAATTTACAAAAAAAGACATCGTACGTCACCGGCTGGTACAACGCATCGTAGAGGCGTACGACCGATACGACGAAGCCTGCCGACAAAAACGTAAAGAAGAGCGAGAAACAACTGATCCAAAGACAAAAAAATAATCAAAATATTAGAGCTATGAAAAAAGCATTGGTACAAACCGATTATCAATTTCCGGAACAAAAGAGCGTATATCACGGCAAAGTCCGCGATGTATATAACATCAACGACGAGAGACTTGTAATGGTAGCCACCGATCGTATCTCGGCATTCGATGTGGTATTGCCCAAAGGTATCCCTTACAAAGGACAAATGTTGAACCAAATCGCGGCAAAATTTCTCGATGCCACAGCCGATATATGTCCCAACTGGAAAATGGCTACTCCCGATCCCATGGTGACCGTAGGTGTGATGTGTGAAGGATTTCCCGTAGAAATGATTGTACG
>JAZURX010000050.1:0-1649 GCA_045606385.1 Bacteroidales bacterium
CGTGGATGAAATAAGCAGCGAAATAGGCCGTCTGGCACACTCGTTTGGCGTAGGAAATGCTATAAAAAATGGTGTACCCGTAGCTATCGTAGGCGAAACTAATGCCGGAAAATCGACCCTGCTCAACCGCCTCGTTCATGACGAACGCGCCCTTGTAAGCGACATACACGGCACAACCCGCGACGTGATTGAAGACACAATAATACTTGGCGGAACACTGTTCCGATTTATAGACACTGCCGGAATACGCAATACCGACGACACCATAGAAAGTATGGGCATAGAACGCACCTTTGGCAAACTACAACAAAGTGACATCGCAATATGGCTCATTGATAGTACAACACCATCAAACGAAGTATTGGAGTTGGCTCAACGAATATTACCCCTCTGCGAGGAAAAGCGATTGATAATTGTATTTAATAAAGCCGACCTTCTCACTGAAGAAAAGCGCAAAGACCTTAACAAGCTGCAAGCAACAATCCTATCGCTACGCCCCGACACCCCTACCCTGCATATATCGGCAAAGAATGATTACGGAATAGATATGCTTGAGGAACAACTCATATCGGCAGCCCAACTGCCTACAGCCGACAACAACGACGTTATCGTAACCAACGCCCGACATCATCAAGCACTCATGCTCGCCCTCGATGCCATTAATCGCGTTTCGGACGGACTGACAATGGGAATACCTACCGACTTCGTAGCCCAAGACATACGCGAATGCATGCACCACCTCGGCGAAATAACCGGACAAATATCAACCGACGAAATCCTCGGTTCGATATTCTCAAGATTCTGCATCGGGAAGTGATTCTTACATAAAAATAATAGATACACAATACAATGAGTAACTATACCCAAATTACTAAGAAGGAACTTCTTAATTTAATTAAAGGAAATGAATATGAGGGGCCTGTAAACTACTCATTCATCGATTTAGGTGTTAGAGAAGGGCTGATTGACTTTCTTAAGGATGACCATATTCAAGTAGAAGGTGCATTTAGTGCTAATGAAAAACTCTATGTGGTCTATAGTAAGATTGCAACTCCCGATGAGATTGAAGCTGTGAAGGGTAAAGGAATCTTTGATAAACTAAAGGTGTACGGATCTAGTGGCAAGTATAAAGGTGTTGTAGATGGTGAGGGGATTTCTGTATTTCCCAATATCTATCACTCCGTTTTGCCATTTATGAATGACATCATCAAAATTGAGGGCAAGGGTAACAAGTTTGGTCTGAAGAAATTATCCGGTGAAGTCATCTTGGAGACAAAATATGACCGCATTGATTCGTTGAGTGAATTGTTTTTTGCAGTAACTCTAAATGGCAAACTTGGATTTATGAATCTTAAAGGGGAAACTGTAATACCTTTCGACTATGATGCATTTGATGAAGAAGTGGCCTTTTACAATGGACTTGCGTGCGTTAATAAATCGAGGGATGACGGAAGCTATCAATTCGGATATATTGACCATAGTAATATGGTTGTTATTCCGTTCCAATTCAGTGGGGCGCAAACTTTCAAGGATAAAGATTATATTGAGAATTGGATTACATATCCAGCTGGTGGGGATAAAAGCTATACCAGAGACACATACAAACTAGCATTAGATGGGACTATTATAATGGTTGATTCCGAACATTT
>JAZURX010000051.1:0-89868 GCA_045606385.1 Bacteroidales bacterium
TGATGAGGAATGATATTCTCATGCGATTTATATTGTTTTGTTTATAGGTTTCGTACATACCCCAAACAATACAGGCGATTACTAAAAAGAAGTAGAGAATCACACCTGAATTGAAAGTCATACCCAGACTATTTACGCATAGTAATTCGGCCCAACCTGCTACTTTTACAAATCCCGGTACAAGACCGTATAAAAGAAATACTATAACGGCAAACGATGCTAACAGAGCAATAACAGCACCTTTGGTAGTAGTATTCTTGAATTTACGGAAATAGTATACCAATACCAAAGCAGGAATGGTAAGCAGGTTGAGTAAGTGTACAGCTATAGATATACCTATAATGTATGCAATAAGTATTATGTAGCGGTCGGAATGAGGTTCGTTAGATACATCTTCCCATTTTAAAATAAGCCAAAATACCAATGCAGTACAAAAAGATGAGTAAGCATATACTTCACCTTCGACAGCCGAATACCAGAAAGTATCGCTCCATGTATAGGCCAAAGCTCCCACCATTCCGCAGGCAAGAATAGTAATCATTTGAGCAAGTGTCATTTCTTGTCCTTCTTTAACGACTACTTTTCGTGCAAGTCGTGTAATAGTCCAGAACAGCAATAGAATAGTAGCCGCACTGAGTAAAGCCGACATGATATTTATCATGTAAGCTACTTGTGAGGGATCTGATGCGAAATTGGCAAAGAAACGCCCGGTAAGCATGAAAATGGGATTTCCGGGGGGGTGACCCACTTCGAGTTTGTATGCCGATGAAATAAACTCACCACAATCCCAAAAACTGGCTGTAGGTTCCAGCGTGAGGATATAGGTAATAGCTGCGATAGCAAATGCTATCCAGCCTAAAAGATTGTTGTAAAAAGTGTACTGTTTCATAATAATGCTTTTTAACGGCATATAATACCGCAAAATACAAGTGCAAATATAGTGAAAGATAGCAAATTCAATACTTAAAAGATATGAATAAAATCCTCCTTTCTCTATTTTCTGTGCAGAAAATGCAAAAAAATGAATTTTGTTTTGTGATAAAAGCATATTTCATTGTATTTTTGACCCATAGTACATATACTTGTAAAAACTATGAGCAAAAGTATATTGGTGACAGGTGCCGGTGGTTTTATAGGCGGTTTTATTGTAGAAGAGGCTTTGCGCAGAGGATATGATACCTGGGCAGGTGTGCGTGCTACTACTTCGCGTGAATATCTTATAGATAGTTGTATTCATTTTATAGATTTGTCTTTCGATAATAAAACACAATTAAAAAAGCAACTCATAGAGCATGTATCTGAGCATGGTAAATGGGATTATATAATCCATAATCTGGGTGCCACGAAGTGTAAAAATCCGGCAGATTTTGAAAAAATCAATTGTAAATATGTAACGAATTTTGCAGAGGCGCTTGTAGAAACCGATAGTGTACCTACACAATTTATAATGATGAGCAGCCTCAGTGCTTGGGGTGTGGGCGATGAGCGTGGTTTTACACCTCTCTCGGCCGATGATGCTCCACGTCCCAATACATTGTATGGTCGTAGTAAAATCAAAGCAGAGCAGTTTCTTATGAGTATACCCTCTTTTCCGTATGTGTTTATGCGTCCTACCGGAGTATATGGTCCACGAGAAAAAGATTATTTTCTCATGATGAAGAGTATAAAAGCAGGTTTTGATTTTTCGGTAGGTTATCGAAAGCAGCTTATTACATTTATTTATGTGCGCGACTTGGTGCAAGCTGTATTTCTTGCCATAGATAAAGGTGTGACCCGTCGTGGATATTTTTTATCCGATGGAGATGCTCATCGTTCCACCGATTTTCGATATTATGTATCCAGACTTATGGACAAAAAAGTGGTAATACCTATAAGGATACCTTTGTGGGTATTGAAAGTGGTTTCTTATATAGCCGAGTGGTATGCAGGTTTATCGGGTGAAACAAGTACGCTCAATCGTGATAAGTATCGTATCATGAAACAGCGAAATTGGGTATGCGATATTACTCCTGCCCGTCGGGAATTGGGATTTTCACCACAGTATGATTTGCAGCGTGGTGTAGCCGAGACTTATCAATGGTATAAAGATGCCGGTTGGTTGTAATAATATTTATATAAAAATAGATGCTATGAAAAAAATGATGTATTTATTGTCTGTTGTTTTACTGTTTTCTTTATATTCGTGTGATAAAGATGATGATAATCAGTTGAATATAAATCAAAATGAAACAATTGTAGATGGTGATGCTAACGATGAAAAAAGTGAAATAGAAGATGAAAGCGGTATGCATCGAGGTAAAAAATATATCGATCTCGGGCTTCCATCGGGATTGAAATGGGCAACTATGAATGTTGGAGCAGTTGATACTTTAGATGGCGGAGATCTATACAGGTGGAGTGCTGTAAAAACTGTATATGAAGTAGAAGATTTCGATAACGATATATATTATGCACCTTATTCATTGGATAGCATTAACGGTACCGAATATGATGTGGCTCATGTAAAGTGGGGTGGAAAGTGGCGTATGCCTACTCGTGATGAGATGGAAGAGTTGCTCGAAAACTCTACTTTGGATTATAGATTGATAAACGAGAAAGGAGGATATTATATTACAGGTCCCAATGGTAATTCTATATTTTTACCCAATACCGGTCATATAACATCGGGTATAGGTATAGATGTAACTTATTATGGGTATTATTGGACAGCGACAAGATGTAAGGAATTGCGTTTTTGGAAAAGTAAGCAAATAGTTATAAAAGATGGTGATATGATGCATAGTATGGCTGTGCGTCCGGTATTTGATTGATATATCTATAAACATAATGAAAAACGAGGTTGCCAAGTAAAATGTATTCTGGCAACCTCGTTGATTTTTATTAGATAAAAACATTTATAGTTTTACTTACGGCGTGGCATACGTTTTTTTGGTTTCGGTGTATTTTCGCTTTCGACTATTTTTTTACAATCTTCGTATGTCAAGGTTTCGACTGTGGTACCTTTAGGTAGTTTGTAGTTATTTTCCTTGTATGCGATATATGCACCAAAACGCCCATTGAGTACTTCGAGTTCCGGGTCTTCAACAAAAGTTTTGAGTACACGTTGTTTTTCTTCCACACGTTTCTTTTCGATGAGTGAAACAGCCTCTTCGAGAGTAATAGTTTGAGGTGTATATTCTTTTCCTATTGAAATGAATTTACCATCGTGTCGTATGTATGGGCCGTATTTTCCTATATTGATAATAACTTCTTTTCCTTCAAATTCACCTGCAGTTCGTGGTAATTCAAAGAGTTTCAAGGCATCATCGAGTGTGATTGTATTGATGGACTGACCTTTGAGCAGAGATGCAAAGAGAGGTCTTTCTCCATCATCGGGCGTACCTATTTGTACCAGAGGACCGAATCGGCCGATTTTTACAGATACGGGTCTTCCTGTTTTTGGCTCGATACCGAGATGTCGTTCGCCAACTTTCTGTTCGAGTCGCATGGCGAGAGCATCTTGTACGATCGGGTGGAATATTTTGTAGAAGTCGTCGATGGCGTTATTCCAAATGATTTTACCTTCGGCTACTTCGTCAAAGGTGGCTTCGACTTGGGCGGTAAAGTTATAGTTGAGAATATCGGGGAAGTGCTCGGTAAGGAAATCATTTACGACCGTACCAATGTCGGTAGGCAGAAGCTTACTCTTTTCTGTACCTACGGTTTCGGTTTTGTTTTTGTCGGTGATTTTACCTTTTTTGAGAGAGAGAATATTATATGAGCGTTCTACACCGGGACGGTCGCCTCGTTCTACATATTCACGCTGTTGTATGGTGGAGATGGTAGGTGCGTATGTCGAAGGACGTCCGATACCCAATTCTTCGAGTTTACGTACGAGCGAGGCCTCGGTATATCGGGCAGGTCGTTGTGTAAAGCGTTCTATTGCGTTTATTTCTGTTGTATCGAGAATATCGCCTTGTTTCAGCGGGGGGAGCATGTGAGAGCTGTTTTCGCTGTTTTCGGGTTCTTCGTCGGTCGATTCATAATATACATGCAAGAAACCGTCAAATTTTAATACTTCGCCTACAGCAATAAATTTTTCTTCTCTACCCGATATGGCAATGGTAACGGTTGTCTTTTCTATCTCGGCATCGCTCATTTGCGAGGCGATGGTACGTTTCCATATAAGTTCATATAGGCGTTTTTCTTGTGTACCCGATTCTATTTGGTGGTTGGCCATATAGGTGGGTCTTATGGCTTCATGAGCCTCTTGAGCGCCTTTGGTTTTGGTATGATAATTGCGGGTTTTAAGATAATTTTTACCCCAAGTATTTATAATTTCTTCTTTGGCTGAACTTAGAGCGAGGGTAGATAGATTTACCGAGTCGGTACGCATATAGGTAATGTAACCCGATTCGTACAGGCGTTGGGCTATAATCATGGTTTGAGCTACAGAGAAGCCCAATTTTCGAGAGGCTTCTTGTTGCAGAGTAGAGGTGGTAAAAGGTGCCGCGGGTGATTTTCGAGCAGGTTTTATCTGTATATCTTCTATAGAGAATGAGGCATCTTTACAGGCTTCCAACAAGGCTAAAGCCTCTTCTTTGGAATTGATGCGATGAGCAAGTTCTGCTTTCATATCTACGGTTTTACCACCGTTGGTAGGAATAGAAAATGTGGCTACGATGCGGTATGACGCTTCACTATGGAAATTTTCTATTTCGCGTTCACGCTCTACAATAAGTCTTACAGCTACCGATTGTACACGTCCTGCCGAGAGAGCCGGTTTTACTTTTTTCCAAAGTACCGGAGAGAGTTCAAAACCTACGATGCGATCAAGTACGCGACGAGCTTGTTGCGCATTTACGCGGTCAATGTCGATACTACGAGGATTTTCTATGGCATGTAGTATAGCATCTTTTGTAATCTCATGGAATACGATGCGTCGTGTTTTATCGGGTGTAAGGCCTAAAACTTCGTATAAGTGCCATGCGATGGCCTCTCCTTCGCGGTCTTCATCGGAAGCGAGCCATACCATTTCAGCATTTTTGGCCTCTTTTTTTAATGTTTCGACAAGTTTTGTTTTGTCGTCGGGGATTTCGTAAATAGGATTGAAATTATCGTCAAAGTCGATACTGAAATCTTTCTTTTTCAAATCACGAATGTGACCATAGCTCGACAGTACTTTATATTCTTTCCCTAAGAATTTTTCGATTGTTTTTGCTTTCGCAGGGGACTCTACTATTACTAAATTTTTCGGCATCGTGTGTCGTGAATTTTATTTCGGGTGCAAAAGTAGAAAAAAAAGCAATTGGCAGTCAGATATTTTGATGTTAATTTTCTTTTATGGTGTGTTTTCGTAGATTTTTATGGTTGTTTTTTAGTTTCAGAAAGAAATTCCTGCACCGACTAAGAAGTGGCATCTTTGTGCCGGCATACCATAGAATAGTTCATATTTTTTTGATAATATGTTGTTGAGTTGTGCCGAGAAGTGTACTTGTTTGTTGAGTCGGTATATGGCTCCAAGGTTGAGGTTTACCACATTGGGGAGATTACCTTTTTGGGTGTAGTTGAGTATACCCGATATTTCGTTTTCGTATCCTCGTCCGTCGGCAAAGCAGAAATCGGCCTCTATGTCAAGTTGTTTTATAGGTGTGGCAGTGATAGCTGCTTTCCATAAGTTACGGGGTTGATAGAATTTTATAAGTTCGTGCGAACAACTTCTGTGCCACTCGTTGTGTTCCCAGCTCAAATTTGCCGATATGAAGTCGGCAGGTTTGTAAGAAATATCGAAACCGGCCTTCCAAGCATATGCATTCAAAGCTTTGAAATTTATCACATTGCGGGTAAGCATTCCCGAAATAGAGTTGATATCGAGTAGTTGGGTACGATAGTCAAATAGTGCGTCGCTGCTGTATTTGATGCCTCCGAAGATTGTAAAATGAAATTTTTTGAGTATGGTAGAGCGGAATCCGGCAGTGAAATTGGCAGGGGTATATGTGTTGGTTAATGACATATCGGGAGCTATGTAACTTGTGATGTTACTCATATTGGCAAGGCTGTTTATATTTTTTCCTCCGTCTACATTGGCGTATAAGAAACAGCTTTTGGCAAATTCCCATTCAAAACGTATATCGGGTGCGATGCGGAATATGGTGTTATCGTTGATTGATAAGTCGATGTGAGCGCCGGCACGGAATGTTACGTTGTTTTTATGAGCTACAAAGTAGGGCTCTAATCCTATTATGGAATAGTTTTGAATGTCGATTCTGTTATATGAAACATTGTCGAAACTCAATTCTATACCTACTTTGTAATCGTTGAGTGGAGCGTTGGCGTCGACATGTGCCGTAAAGTGATTCTCGATAGCTCCCCTGCTGTTATAGTATGTTCCCAAATCACTGTTATATCCCTTATACGCAAGAGTGACAGCGTAATTGAAAATCTCATTTTCGTGAGATAAGATTGTCGTGTTTATGCCGTATTGTTGTACTGTCTGTTGGTCGCTGAGGTTTCCTGTCAGTCCTTTCAAGTCTGTTTTGTTATAAGAAAGGGGTAAGCCGTAGTAATTGAACGTGTTGTATCGGTAATCGGCATTAATGCTCCATGAGAGTTTTGTGAAGTTGTGTTTATAGTGAGCATGTAGCAAGTTGTCGTTGCGACGTTGTGTGTTTTTTTTGTTGTTTTGCAGGTATGAAAGTTTGGCGTTTGAAGAACTATGGTCATACCATACATCGAGTTTATCTTTCGATGTATTGATAATACTTATACCGGCATTGGCATCAAGATTGAGGTAATTACCAATGGCGATGCGGGCATATCCACGTTGTTTATTGGGGGCTTCGGCACCGTTGTTGCCTGCGGGAAGTGTGTTTACAACGGGAGGAGTATCCTGAGGGGTATTCCAGTCGGCATATCGTATATCGTGATCGGCCGATGAAGATACTTCTATATCGGGAATGGAATTGATTTTGGATGCGTCTTTTACTATAGGAGTAAACTCTTTTTCGATAACAACCTCTCTTTGCAGAGGGTCTTTTTTATTTTCTTGAGCCGATACCGATATGGCGGCAAACAATAGTATTGCGGAAATATATCGTTTCATTATTGTGCAGTATTAACAGTTGTGACAGATTGAATTTTTTCGAGTCTCACAGCAACGCGTTCTTTTATATCGTCGTCGGCTTTGTAGTTGTTTTGCAGACTCAGCAAATATTGTTTGGCTTTGAACATATCGTTGCGACCGGCATATACATCGGATAGTACAATGAAACAACGAGCCAACCAATATTGGTGAGAAGTACCATTTTCTATCAGTTTGTTGACGGTCTCTTCGGCTTGTGTGTCATTACCTTTGTCGAGGAAATATTGTGCCAATAGGTAAGCCGACTTGGCACCAACTTCGGTACGGGGATCTTGTGCGAGAATTTTCCATTCGTCGGCGGCATGTACCGAGTCATTGAGAGCTATAAAACATTCGGCACGTACAGCACGAGCGTTTCGTATGTGTTCGGGCGACAGAGTGGCATCACCGAGGAGTTTCTCGGTAATGGTTATGACTTGTGTGTTGTCGCCTACTTTTTGAGCCATACGCATGATACCGAGGCGTGCGTTAGTGCGTGATTCTTTGGTTGATGCTTGACGTTCGAGTTGTTGGTAACGCAACAATGCGTCGGGATATTCTTTATGACGTTCGTGTATGTCTGCAATGCGTATAAGGGCTTCTTCGGCATAAGGACTTTCGGGTTGTTGCAATACTATATTGAGTTCGCGACGAGCTTTGTTGTAGTCTTTACGGTCGTAATGGTACAAAGCAAGATAGTTGTGAGCTTGAAGTGTATATGCCCCATTGGGGTATTTTTTGAGGTATTGTTCGAGTTGTGATGCCGATTTAGTATCTGGTCTTTTCAGAAATTCTCTCTCGGCAACAAGGAATGAGAGAGAATCGAGTTCCGAAACCTCTGTTTTAACATCTCTATCGAGGGTATTGAGATATACGGCATAGCTATCGACATCGTTTTGTGCTATGTACACGGCTTTGAGATCTTGTAATGCCAGTCGTGCCTCATCGCTGCCCGGATAGTCGGCAATGACACGTTTATATGTGTCTATGGCTTTTGCGGGTTGTTTGTCGTTGTAATATACCATGGCGAGTTGCAATCCGGCTTTGCGAGCAGTCTCTTTGTCGGAGAAGTTGTTGAGCAGAGTATTGAAACATTCTATGGCTTGATTATTTTTCAGAATGACAAGACTCAACCCCTCTTCGAGCAGAGCATCATCGGTATAGTCTGACTGGGGATACTCTTTTACGAGTTGTTGCATGATTGTGACTTTTTCGAGATGTCGACGCAATAATCCTGCCATATAACCTTTCTGATATAGGGCGTAATCACCGGTTGTCGGGTAGAGTTGGTATGCTTCGTTGTAGAATGTTTGTGCGTCGGTATAGTTGCGTTGTGCATATAAGCAATCGGCACGTCGTGTATATGCGTCGGCTATGCGTGGCAACTCTGTTTCGTTGCGCAGTGCCGCTTTTACAAATTGTTCAAATTGAGAAATTGCTTCAGCGAAGTTATGTTGTTTGAAATATGCGTATCCGTTGTTATAATAGACTTGCGGGTTGATCTCTGTGGTATTTTGTACATATTTTTGCCCGCTGGCTACGGCTTTTTGGTAATCACCTTTGCGATACATACACTCGCCGAGCCATAGATATGAATTGGCTCGTGCTTCTATGTCGTATTTACCGATTTGTATCGATTGCGAAAAGAAGTTTGCTGCGGCAGTCAAATCATTATTGGCAAAGGCTTCGGTACCAAGTCGATAAAGTATGCGTTGTTTGGCGTTGAGTATCTTTGCATCGGGTTGTTTTATTTTGTTTATAGATTGTAACGCGGTTTCGTAGTTTCGTGTAGTCATATACACGTCTACAAGGTAGTCGTTTACTGTATCGGCATGTGGTGAATCGGGGAATAAATTGAGAAATTTCTCGAATATGGTGACGGACTCTGCAAATGGAGAAAAGGTTGCATCGTGCAAAACCATAGCGTAGTTGTAGAGTGCATTTTCTTGTACTTTGAGGTCGAATTTATCATGCGAAGCCATTTCAAAAGCCATGGCAGCATTGGTACGATCGTTGAGTCGCAAGTAGCAATGACCGATGTAGAGGTATGCGCTTTGTCCCAAATCATCTTTACTATCGGTAACTTTACTTAGTGCAGTGACGGCTTCGGTGTAGTCACCTTTGTTATACAATGCCATACCCAATATATACAAGCTGTTGTTGCATGGAGAGGAGGTATTGGCTATGTAATTGTTAAGATGTTTTATGGTGTTGTCGTACTCTTTGTTGTGATAGTAGCTTTCGCCGAGGATGCGTACTATTTCGTAATAAGTGCTGTCGGTGGTGTATTTTTGTATGTAGCTATTTCCCTCTTCGATGGTTTTTTTATACTCTTCTTGAGCAAAGAGCGATTGTGTGAGCATAGCCGATGCCTCCCGGGCATATATTTTGTCGTCGGTAAGTAATGCAAATCCCTCTCCTGCCGTTTTGTAATCGCCTTCTACATAATGAAGGTGTGCATTGTGATATTGAGCAGCTTTCTTTTTGGAACCGCCGACTATGGTGATGGCTTCGAAACAGGGTTTTGCCGCTTCGTTCTTACCTATTGCCACATAGGCCATACCTAAATGTAAGAATAGGTCGGCTTGATTGTCGGGGGTAAGTTTGTCGATATTTATTTCTTTGTATTGCGATATAGCGTTGTTGTATTCTTTATTGTTGAAACAGGTGTGTGCCGAAAGTAGACGCACTTGTTCGGTATAGGGCGATTGGGGATAATTTTTTGCATACCCATCGAGTAGTGTGCAGGCCGTAGGATTACCTGCGGCGTATGCAGCGGCCGCTATATAGTAGTCGACAGTTGATAGGTCGGCAACATCGGAAGTGTGTTTACGGTAGTGTGTCATGAGGTCGATGCAACCGGCATAATTACCTTCGTTATACATCTGTATGGCAAGATTGCGGTTCTGTCGAGGTGTATCGGTATTGGCAACTTTTTGTGCCATTGTTGCCGATATGGAGCACCCGCATAGTAATGTACATATAAGATATTGTAAGGTTCTTGCTTTCATAAGAATCCGTGTTTTGTAATACTCTTTTGAATTGTATGTGATATATAAAATATGGCACTATATGTAATATAGTACAAAAATAGGAAAAACTTCGTTTATGGTTATTATTCTGTTATATATTTACTTATTTTTAAGTTAAGGGAATGAAAATAGGTGTTTTTATGTGTTGCCATTGTGTGGTCGTATGGCTTGTATGATTTCGCGTTTTCCACCGATTGGTCCCGGAGTACGGTGTACGATGAGGCCGGCATAAACAAGACGACGACGTACCTCTCCTTTGGCACAATATGTACTCAATACGCCACCTCTACGCAGCGATCGAGCAATAGATGTAAGTAGTTCTTCGCTCCATAACTCGGGTTGTTTTTCGGGGGCAAAGGCATCGTAGTATATTACATCGTAGCTTTCCGGTATCAGGGGATATGTGGTGATGTCACCATGTATTTTGTGCAGGGTGAAGCGGGGTGTGATTTCCACATCGATATTCCAAGGAGAGTCGTGTAATTGCTTGAACAACGAATGTGCTTGTTCCATATCGGGAGCGATAATATGGGGATATTGCAGAGGGGCGACAATGTCGTTGCCGAGCGGGAATGCTTCGATTACATGGTAGTGTACTTTACGATTTCTTTTTTCACAGTCGAGCAACGTGAGAAAGGCGTTGAGTCCGGTGCCGAATCCACATTCAAAAAGATTTATCGTCGGGAGGTCGACAGCATGTAATGCTGTTTCGATATAGACGTGCAAAGACTCTGTAAGAGCTCCTTTTATCGAGTGATAATGCTCATCGAGATGTGGCAGATATAAGGTAGCTGAGCCGTCGGAGGTAGAAGTGAAAAGAGGTTTTTCGGGAATCATTTACGCAGACTTTCGGGCGTAACCCATTTGTAAAGTTTGTCCGACGGACGTATTTTTTGTCCTATTTTTATAGAGAAGTGTTCTCCTTTTGTGGTTTCGTCTACCGATTGCATTTCTACCCTTATTTCATCGACAGTGGTGATGATAGCTCCGGTAGTGGGTCCGGTAATAACGATTTCATCGCCTACTCGCAGATTGCCACTTTCCATGACAAACTCAGCGACACCGAGATTTGAATAGTATTTTACGCCTTTGCCGATATAAACTTTCACACGTGTAGCTTCCGAGCCGTATGTGTGACTCCATTCGCCCAATCGTTGTCCCAAGTAATATCCGTTCCAAAAACCGCGGTTGAATACTTTGCTGAGACGAATATCCCACTCGGTTATTTTTTCGGAATTGTAAGTGTTGTTTATGACACATTCTATAGCTTCGCGATAGCATTCGGCTACCGTACGTACATACTCGGCACTGCGGGCGCGACCTTCGATTTTGAAAACACGCACGCCGGCTTCCATCATACGATTTATGAAATGTATGGTTTTGAGGTCTTTGGGCGATAGTATGTATTGATTTTCGATGTCAAGTTCTATATCGCTCTCTTTGTCGTGTACGGTGTATCCGCGGCGACACACTTGCATGCAGGCTCCTCGATTGGCCGATGCGCCAAGTTCGTGCAGACTCAAATAGCATTTACCCGAAACAGCCATGCATAGTGCTCCATGCGTAAACATTTCTATGCGGATAAGTTCCCCATGAGGTCCGGTAATGTGTTGGCGTTCTATTTCGTTGTATATGTAAGCCACCTGGTCGAGATTGAGTTCTCGTGCAAGTACGACGACATCGGCAAATTGTGCGTAAAATTTCAATGCCTCTACGTTGGTTATATTGAGTTGGGTGGAGAGATGTACTTCTACTCCGATACTGCGGGCGTATGTCATGGCAGCGACATCGCTGGCGATGATTGCCGATAATTTTGCATCGCGGGCGGCATCGATGATGCGACGCATAAGCTCGAGGTCGTTGTCGTATATGATGGTATTGACTGTGAGATAACTTTTCAATCCGTTTTCGCGGCATATGCGGGCTATCTCATGAAGGTCGTCGATGGTGAAGTTATTGGCACTGCGTGCACGCATGTTGAGACCTTCGATGCCGAAATATATCGAATTTGCTCCGGCTTGTATAGCAGCGGTAAGCGACTCATATGAGCCGACGGGAGCCATTATTTCAAAATCTTTTGCTGTCATAGTTATTTGCCGGTGATGATTTTGCGTATGTCGTTAAGTTTATTTAGTGCTTCTACCGGTGTAAGATTGTTGATATCGGTATGTAATATTTCGTCGCGTATCTGGCTCAGTACGGGGTCGTCTAATTGGAAGAAACTGAGTTGCACTCCACCTTTTTGATGGGCCTCTTTGGGCGAAATTTTGGGACTTGTTATACAATTTTGCCGATTCTCGCTTTCGAGTTGTGTGAGAATGTCTCCGGCTCTTTGAACAATGGTTTGTGGCATACCGGCAAGTTTTGCCACATGTATACCGAAACTGTGTTCGCTACCGCCACGTACCAATTTACGCAGGAATATGATTTTATTGTCGACCTCTTTTACCGACACGTTGTAATTCGCTATACGTCGGAAGGTTTTTTCCATTTCGTTCAACTCATGGTAGTGTGTGGCAAATAGTGTTTTTGCTTTGGCGCGACGATGTTCGTGTATGTATTCGACAATGGCCCATGCTATAGATATACCGTCGTATGTACTTGTACCGCGTCCCAGCTCATCGAAGAGTACGAGACTGCGATCGGAGAGATTATTGAGTATGTCGGCGGCCTCGTTCATTTCGACCATGAAAGTCGACTCGCCAAGCGAAATGTTGTCTGAAGCACCTACGCGGGTGAAGACTTTGTCGACAATGCCTATATGTGCCGCTTCGGCAGGAACGAAACTGCCTATTTGAGCCATGATGACGATGAGGGCGGTTTGTCGCAGAAGAGCCGATTTACCGGCCATATTGGGCCCGGTAATCATGATGATTTGCTGGTGGTCGTTGTCGAGAGCAACGCTATTTGAAATATAACTCTCGCCCGGGGGCATCTGGCGTTCGATAACAGGGTGACGCCCCTCCTTTATATCGATGACGTAGCTTTCGTTTACTTCGGGGCGTATGTAGTGATGTTCTTTTGCGGTCTTGGCAAACGAGAGCAGACAGTCGATACGTGCTACAAGGTTGGCATTGAGTTGTATGGCGGGAATGAAGTCGGCTATTGCCGAAACTAAATCGTTGAACAATTTGGTTTCGAGTACGACTATTTTTTCTTCGGCTCCGAGTATTTTTTCTTCATACTCTTTGAGTTCTTGTGTGATATATCGCTCGGCTCCGACCAATGTCTGTTTACGTACCCACTCCTCAGGTACTTTTTCTTTATGAGTGTTGCGTACCTCGATGTAGTATCCGAATACATTGTTATACCCTATTTTGAGACTGGGAATATCGGTGCGTTCGCTCTCGCGTTGTTGCAATTGTAAGAGGTAATCCTTGCCCGAGTATGCGATTTCGCGCAGTTCGTCAAGTTCTTTATTTACACCCGGGGCAATAATACCTCCACGGTTTACGAGTGTAGGGGCATCGGGCGATATTTCTCGTTCAATACGGTCTCGAATTATAGCGCAGGGATTGAGTTGTGCCGCGATACGTTGCAATACTTCATTGTCGGCATGTATGCAGCAGTCGCGTATAGGTTCTATGGCGGCGAGAGCTACGCGCAATTGCACGGTTTCGCGGGGTGTGATACGACCTACTGCTACTTTTGATATAAGACGTTCGAGATCTCCGACAAGCGATAGTTGTCGGTCGATAAGTTCTTTGGCATCGGGGTTGCGAAAGAAGTATTCTACCACCTCTTGGCGATCTTGTATGGGTTGTTTTTCTTTCAGCGGGAAGGTAATCCAGCGCCGTAGCAGTCGTGCACCCATAGGACTTATTGTACGGTCGATGATGTCAAGCAGGCTTTTTCCGCCTTCATTCATTGTGCTTAGCAATTCGAGACTGCGTACCGTAAATTTGTCAAGTCGCATATACCGGTCGGCCTCGATGCGAGAGAGAGAGAGTATATGCGATATTTGTGTATGTTTGGTAATGTCGAGATAATGTAGCAGTGCACCCGAGGCAATAATTCCGAGAGGGAGGTGTTGTACGCCGAATCCTTTCAGGTTTTTTGTGCCAAAGTGTCGCAACAGGCGTTCATTGGCTGCTTCGTTGGTGAAAATCCAATCTTCGAGTTCGAAGGTGCAATGACGATTACCGAAATGTTCTTCAAAAATTTTGCGTTTGCTTCGCTCGAAGAGTATCTCTTTGGGCTGAAAATTACCTAATAATTTGTCGATGTAATCGTAATTTCCTTCGGCGGTGAGAAATTCTCCGGTGGATATGTCGAGAAAAGCCACACCACAAGTTGTGCGACCGAAATGAACTCCGGCGAGGAAATTGTTTTCTTTGTGGTTGAGAATATTATCGTTGATAGATACTCCGGGTGTTACTAACTCGGTGATGCCGCGTTTGACGAGTTTTTTTGTGAGCTTGGGATCTTCGAGTTGTTCGCATATGGCTACTCGTTTGCCTGCTCTTACGAGCTTGGGTAGATAGGTGTCGAGCGCGTGGTGAGGAAAGCCGGCAAGTTCTACATATTGAGCTGCTCCGTTGGCACGTCGTGTGAGTGTGATTCCGAGTATTTCAGAGGTGGTGATGGCGTCGTCGGAGAATGTCTCGTAAAAGTCTCCCACTCGAAATAGTAATATAGCATCGGGGTGAACTGCTTTCATCTCGAGGTATTGTTTCATAAGCGGGGTTTCTACCATCTCTTTTGCCACGGGGATAGAAATTAAAAGTTTATAGTTTTGTTGATTTCCTGATTTTTTTGCCTTGGAAACGAGGCCTATTTCAACCATGCAAAGGTAGTTATTCCCCTCGAATTACGAAACCCATCTGCTCTCTCTTTTTCAAAAATACTGTAAAACCATGAAAATTTGCCCATATTATGACTTCCTTGATAATTCTGAATAATAAAATTGTATAAATTTTTCAGAAAAATATATCCTTTCTTGTTTTTATTTTATATCTTTGCAAGCAAATCTAAAAATAAAGTTATGAAAAAAATTATTGTTTTATTGTTGATTTTATTTGTGGTAAAATCTGTTAATGCCGAAAAAAAGGTCGGTTCGTATTATTGTACTTATTTTTCAAAAAGTTTTCCAATAGAGGCAGCTTTGAAAAATAATGAATTGGATAATGTATATGTGGGTATTGAGGCTGCGAAAGCAGATAAAGCATTTATAAGTATTGATGTAAAAGATATAGAAAGTTTTAAAACCGCATTGATGTCTATAAAAGATAAATATGCGGAATGGTGTCAAGTAGCAAAAGAAAACAATGTTACAGATTTGACGAAGAATTTTGATATACAAATGCCTCTTGTTACTATAGCATGGTATCATGGTTCTGGGTGGAAATTTGATTTTGGCGTTAAATTGGATATGAAATTCATGATAATGGATGATGGCAGTATGATTGCTGTCAGTATGAAAGATGTAGTTTCTTCGTCGAATCAATACATAGATGATACAATTTATTTTGCTTTTGGAAATGTTGCTGATTTTGATGGTTTGGTTTCAGTCCTTAATTCGGATAAAATTCTGAAAGAATTAAGGACAGTTGAAAACAATAAAGATCTTTTCCAATAATAAATTTTTCGCAGGATTGATTATAGTCTTTCTATCACGTAAAATTTGGCGATTTTGGTATCATAGGGGTGTTGTGTGCATATTATGTGGCGACACCCCTTATTCTTGGTTGTCGAGAATGCGAGTGATGCCTTGGCGTATAGAGGTGAGGCCAAATAGTGTGGGGTCAATCTTGGAGCGAGGTATGAAATGTGCTTCGGCTACGTCGTCGTGTGCCGATAGGGGTGATATGTCGGCTACTCGGCACTCGAAAAAAAGGTCCATCGTAGGTATTTCGAGACCCGAGTAGTGGTAAAGATTGGGCAATGAGAAAAGGTATCTGCAGGAGGTAATGGTGAGTGATGTCTCCTCTCCCACTTCGCGAGCGACGGCTTCTTCGGCGGTCTCATTGAGGTCGCAAAATCCACCCGGAAGGTCGAGAGTGTCTTTAGCTGGTTCTTTGGCGCGACGGCATACCAATATGTCGCCTTGTTCATTGGTAATGACGGCAACAACGGCTGCTTTGGGGTTGAGGTAATATATGAGACCACACTCTTTGCAGCGACGCGACAATGTATTATTGTCGACAAAGTGCGAAGAACCGCAGCGCGGGCAGTATCGAAAAGGTGCAAGATATGGTGTGGTCACGGTCATTATTTATGAGAGGGGTGTAATATCGAGTTGTATTTTGTGTGGTTTTGCAGCAGTTTTTTGGCGCATTGTACGATAGTATCGTTTTTGAGACTTTCGATGATTTCGCCTTTTTGGTAGTAGTATCGGCGAACAATCTCTATAGCCAGTTGTTCGCTGATTTCTTTACGAAAAGTATCGAGATCGCGGTCGAGATTGTGTGACAATTTTGTGGCAAGTGATTTTATCTCTTTTTCGGCATCGGCGTAGTAGCCTTCGAATTTCATCGATTTTTCCAACTCTTCGAGTATCTTCTCGCTGCGACGGTCGTATTTGAAATCTTTGCTTTTGATGTACTCTTTGAAGTCGTTGTATATTTCATCGGAAATGATAAATCGGTCGATGGCCGGTATTGTGTCGTGTCGGTTACAGAATCGATTGGCGTAGTGGAATATGTGCATATCACGAGTAAGGTAATATACGATATTGGCAATTTGCGGGAGTTCTATTTTTATATCGGGAGTAATACCGCCACCATCGCGTACGATGCGTCCGCCGGCAGTAGTATATTCGGTTGTAAGGCTGTCGGGAATACGTTCGGCGTGTCCGTCGGCGTTACGATGCGAGTAATCTATAGCTTGTATGGAGCGTCCGCTGGGTATGTAGTATTTTGACGTGGTAACCTTGAGCATACCGTTGTAAGGAAGCGGACGCGTAGATTGTACGAGACCTTTACCATAAGAGCGTTCACCGATGATGACAGCGCGGTCGAGGTCTTGCAGTGTACCCGATATGATTTCCGATGCCGAAGCCGATTCACGATTGATGAGAATAGTGAGGGGTATTTTGGTATCAAGGGGTTTTACCGTGGTTTTGTAGGTCTGATCCCATTGGCCGGTGCGGCTGCGGGTAGATAAGATATTTATACCCTTTGGTACGAAATAGTTGATGATTTTGAGTGCCTCATCGAGAATACCGCCGGGATTACCTCTCAGGTCGAGAATAAGAGAGGTGATGCGATAATTTTTTTTGAGATCGAGAAAGGCATCTTTCACCTCGGCGGCAGCTTTGTCGGTAAAGCTTTGCAGGTATATATATCCAACATTGCTTTCGCGTACGCCGTAATATGGAACAGCAGGAAGTGTTATTTTGCGGCGAACGATGTCAAATGTGATGGTATCGAGAGTTATGGCGCGTTCGATGGTTACTTTTACGATGGTATTTGCGGTACCTCTGAGGCTGTTGCTAACCTTGTCTGTCTCCAAATTTTTAGTATCGATGGAGTCGATACGCAGTATTTTGTCTCCGGCTTTCAACCCATATATTTGAGCCGGAAGGCCTTCATAAGGCTCGGTAATGTAGGTAAAGCTGTCGAGTTTGCCTATAAGTGCACCTATGCCACCATACTCACCGGTAGTCATAAATTTGAAATCATCATTCTCTGTTTCGGGTATATATGTGGTGTATGGGTCGAGGGTATAAAGCATGGCATTGATGCCATCTTCTACCATCTTTTTTACATCGGGGGTATCGACGTAGTATGTATTTATCTCTTTGAGTACGCTATTGAATATGGCCATACTCTGAGTTGTTTCGAATGTATTGTTTTTCTTATTTTGAGCAATAGAGGGGAGTGCAACCATGAGAATGGCAACGATAATACCCGATGAGAGAGAGTTTATATAACGCATGAAATGGGATAGTTTACTATATGAAAACAAAATTTTTTACAAATATATTGCATAATTGGAAATATCGCATTATTTTTGCCCTGCATTTTTAGAAATGCCACCTTCTTCAGTAGCTCAGTCGGTTAGAGCATCTGACTGTTAATCAGAGGGTCGTTGGTTCAAGTCCAACCTGAAGAGCAAGACTGCGATACAATCATGTGTCGCAGTCTTTTTTATACCTGATAGAAAAGGTGGCAGACCGGAATAATTACCGCTGCCACCTTGCTTATCTATTTGCCTTTGCTATGATGATTAATAGTCGCATTTATGGCGTTTTAGGAAGGCTACAGTTTTGTGTATCTCCTTGTACATAACGATGTCTTCTTTGATGAATGGTACCTCGTTGCGGTATGCTTTGAGGAATTGTTCGATGTAAGGAGATGATTTGAGCGGACGGCGGAAATCGACGCCTTGGGCAGCATTCATCAATTCGATGGCGAGAATCAGTTCAAGATTATCCATCACTTTGTAAAGCTTTGTTGCGGCATTGGCACCCATGCTTACGTGGTCTTCTTGTCCGTTGCTCGATACGATAGAGTCACTGCTTGCCGCATAGCAATACATCTTATTTTGGCTTACCATCGATGCGGCAGCATATTGCGGTATCATAAATCCGGAGTTCAAACCCGGTTCGGCAACGAGGAATTCGGGTAAGTTGCGTAGTCCCATAATGAGTTGTGCCACACGACGCTCTGAGATATTTCCGAGTTCGGCCATGGCTATGGCCAAGTAGTCGTACACCAAAGCCAACGGCTGACCGTGGAAGTTACCTCCCGATATGATAAGGTCTTCATCGGGGAATATGGTGGGATTGTCGGTTACGGAATTTATTTCGGTGTACAATACCGATGCCGCATGTCGTATAGCATCTTTGGTGGCACCATGTACCTGTGGTATACAACGGAAAGAGTACGGATCTTGTACGTGCTTTTTGGGTTGGGTTATCAGCTCGCTATCTTTGAGTAGACGGCGGAATGCTTCGCCGGTTTCGATTTGTCCTTGGTGTGGACGCATCTTCTGAATGCAATCCATAAATGGGTCGATGCGACCATCGAATGCTTCGAGCGATACAGCGGCAATGAGGTCGGCTTTTTTAGAGAGTCGGAAGGCTTTGAGTATGGCATATACGCCATTTGCACTCATGAATTGTGTGCCGTTGAGCAACGCGAGCCCCTCTTTACTTTTGAGGCGTACGGGTTCCCATCCAAACTCATCGAGTACGCTGATTGCTTCGCAGCGTTTGCCTTTGTAGTACACATCGCCTACGCCTATGAGGGGAAGAAAGAGATTGGCCAAAGGAGCCAGGTCGCCCGATGCTCCGAGAGAGCCACGGTCGTAAACGATGGGCATTACGTCGTTGTTGAAGAAATCGATGATGCGTTGTACAGTAATGAGTTGTACACCGCTGTGTCCCAATGATAGAGCGTGTGCCTTGAGTAGAAACATGAGTTTCACAATGACGTGAGGCATCTCCTCTCCTACACTGCAAGCGTGGCTTTTTACGAGATTTTCTTGCAGGGTGCTCAGCTCGTCGGGTGATATATTATGGTTACATAATGAGCCAAATCCTGTTGTGATACCGTATAATGGTTCGGTAGAGGTTTCTATTTTTTTGTCGAGATAGTCGCGACACTTTTGTATTCTTTCCTTTGCAGTGGACGATAATTCGAGTTTAAGGTTTTCGTTGATGATACGTTCTATATCATCAAACGAGAGGTTTCCGTTTCCTATTTGGAAGATATTTTTACTCATATATTAAGAATTTGGTTGAGGTGATTCAGTATTTTGTTTTCGGTATCGACGGCTTTAAGTTCCAAAAGTTTGGCTTCGGTTTCCATTTTGGCGACAAGCTCTTTGTCGTCGATAGATGTAAGATTGATACGAACGTTCATAAGCGCGCCTAAGATGGCGGTACGTGCGCACATGACGGCAACACATGCGTCGGTAATAGCGTTTTGATTGCCTTTATGTACTACTTGTACCAAAAAAGGGAGTACCGCACATATTTTACGGGCAACATTCATGGGCACTTCTGCGGCATAAATGGTTTCTCGTTGAATAGCGGCATGCCGTATGGCTTTTTCTTCATCGGTTTCTTTGGGGAGTTTGAAGGCTGCAAATACGCGGTTGTACGCATCGGAGTCACGATCAATGTCTTCTATTAGTTCAGCACGTATTTCCTCGAAGTGTGTGGCTAATATTTTCATTTCTTCTTCACACTCGGCATATTTCTTTTTTCCGATAGTGAGGTTGGCCACCATTTGTGCCAATGCTGTAGCGGTGGCTCCGTTGAGAGCCGATATACTTCCTCCTCCGGGAACAGGGGTGTTGCCGGCCGTTTCGGCGAGAAATTCTTTTACAGAGAGATTGGTGAGCATGATTTTGTGTGTTTTTTATGATAGTTTATACTATTCTACCTCTTTTGATGGTGGTATGTACGGCGTTCATACCTGTATAATATGGGAGTATGAGGTGTGTGTCGTAGTCGAGTAAGGCAAAGTCGCCTTGTTTTCCGACTTCGATGCTTCCTATTATGTGGGCTTTGTTTATAGCGGCAGCACCATTGAGGGTCATGGCGGTGATGGCCTCTTCGACACTCAGGTGCATGTGTATGCAAGCAAGTGCGAATGTGAGAGGTATAGAACCCGAGCAGCAACTACCGGGATTGAGGTCGGTTGCCAAGGCTACGGCGCAGCCTGCATCTATCATTTCTCGTCCGCGTGCGTAAGGTTCGCGCAGGGTAAATGCGGTGAGAGGCAACAGGGTGGCTACTACCCCATTACGAGCCATACGTTTGATACCCTCGTCAGAGGCATGCAAAAGGTGGTCGGCCGATAAAGCTTGTAATTCGGCTGCCAGTTCGGCTCCACCGAATTGGACAATTTCATCGGCATGGATTTTTATACCATACCCCATTTCACGGGCGGCAGTGAGCAGTCGACGCGAGCGAGGAATGTCGAAAACTCCTTTTTCGCAGAAAATATCGCAATTTTCGGCCAAATTACGCTCTTTGATGAGCGGGAGCATTTCTTGTATGATAAAATCGATATACTCATCATCGCGACCTTTATATTCGGGTGGTAAAGCATGTGCGCCGAGGTATGTGGTGGCTATATCGACCTTTCGATTGGCATCGCTATTGATAGCGGCCATTACCTCGAGTTGTTTTATTTCTGTCTCTTTGTCGAGTCCGTAGCCGCTTTTCCCTTCTACGGTGGTGACTCCCATGCGACTCATTATATCGATGTATCGCTCTGCTTTTTGACGTAATACTTCGGCAGAAGTTTCACGAGTGGCTTTCATGGTGCATGCAATACCCCCGCCTCGTTCCATGATGCTCATGTAGCTGTCACCATTAATGCGCCAAATAAATTCTTTGGGTCGGTAGCCGCCAAATACCAAGTGAGTATGTGAGTCGACAAATCCCGGCAATAATACTTTTCCTTGTGCGTCGAGTACTTGATAGCCTTCGGGCTGAGATGCGCGATTGTTGCCTACATAAGTAATGATTCCTTCGGTAACTTCGACAGTCCCTTGTTGTATGTGGAGTATGTCGCTCATTTCGTGACCCTTGCGAGCGCAATTACCCGTAGGTGTCACAATGTGTGCGTTGATAATGAGCAGATTATTTTTCATATATGAGGAGGTTATTCCATGATACGGGCTTCGAGTACTTGTTCCATGGAGAAATTTTCGAGTCCTAAATAATATGAAGCGGTGTCGATGAGAGCCTCCATCGGTACAAGTCCGATGATTTCACTGCCTACAACGCTTACACCGTAGCGACGGGCTTCGAATCGAACCATTTCCATGGCTCGATACAGGGCTGTTTTGCTGTAGTCGGTCATGTTGATGGATACTTGCGTGATGCCGCGTTCGGTAAGTTCTACGCCCATTGCTTTGCAATAGCGCAGACCACCGCCGATGTAACGTATTTTCTTGGCTATATCGTGTGCAATTTCGAGACTGGGAGTATTGAGGTTGATATTGTAGGCCACAAGGGGCATACGGGCGCCTATTGCAACGGTTCCGGCTGTGGAGTGACGCTCTGCAGGACCGAAATCGGGACGCCATTCGGGGAGGTGTATTTTCTCGGCCATACCTTCGAACTCTCCTTTGCGTACGGCAGCTAAATTTTCCCTGTGTGGAGCTGATGCCGATTTCTCATATAGGAATACGGGAAGTTGATATTTTTCTGCGACTGCCTCGGCTACCTCTTTCGAGAGGGTTATTGCCTCGTCCATCGTGCAACCCTTGATGGGGATAAAGGGTACTACGTCGGCAGCACCCATACGCGGGTGTTGACCTTGATGGTGATTGAGGTCAATGAGTTCGACGGCTATACCTATGGCCTCTATAACGGCATTTTTTAGAGCTTCGGGCTCTCCAACAACAGTTACTACCAGTCTGTTGTGGTCTTCATCATTGCTATAGTCGAGAAGTTTTACGCCTTCCTTGGCGCGAAAAGGTGACACAATTTTGTCTATTTTTTGTAAGTCGCGTCCTTCGCTGAAGTTGGGTACGCACTCCATAATTTTTGTCCAGCTCATGGTTTAAGATTTATAGGTTGATTTTTTTCAGAGTTTCTGCAATGAGAGTGTTGTCAGCTATGTGAGGCATGGTGATATGATAGCCATCGGCATGTGTATTGTTAAATTCTGCAGTGGTCTCCATGGCGTGTTGGTTGCGAGCCCACGAGCGGCGAGCCACGCCACCCATAACATCCCACAACATTGCCGAACGCAGAATTTTGTCTACTCGTTCGCTACCGTCGCATACCATACCGAAACCGCCGTTTATGGCCTTACCTATGCCTACGCCTCCACCGTTGTGCAGTGCTACCAGACTCATGCCGCGGGCGCAGTTACCGGCAAAGCATTGCACAGCCATGTCGGCCATTACATTACTGCCATCTTTTATGTTTGATGTTTCGCGGAAAGGTGAGTCGGTACCGCTTACGTCGTGGTGGTCGCGTCCCAGCATGATAGGGCCGACCTCGCCTTTACGTACCATTTCGTTAAATTTGAGAGCGATATTCATGCGACCTAAAGCATCTTGATATAGTATGCGTGCTTGTGTACCTACTACAAGGTTGTTTTTCTCGGCATCGCGTATCCATATCCAATTATCCATGTCTTGTCCGCGGCGATACGGGTCGATGCAATCCATGGCGGCTTTGTCGGTCTTAATGAGGTCTTCATGTTTACCGCTGAGACATACCCAACGGAAAGGGCCATAGCCATAGTCAAACAATTCTGGACCCATGATGTCTTCGACATACGAGGGCCATATAAAGCCTTCTTTTTCGTCGATACCGTTACGCGAAATTTCTTTTACTCCGGCATCGTAAATAGCTTTCATAAAGGAGTTTCCGTAATCGAAGAAATAGGTTCCTTTTTCGACCAATTGTTTGATAAGTGTAAAGTGTTTGCGCAACGATGCGTCGACGAGAGTGTGAAACTTTTCGCGATCGTTTTTCAGCAGTTTTGTCCGCTCTTCGAATGATATACCTGCAGGACAGTATCCTCCTTCATATACGGCGTGACACGATGTTTGGTCGCTGAGTAGTTCGATATGTATATTGTTTTCGATGGCATAGTCGAGCAGGTCTACTACATTGCCGTGATAGGCTATGGAGCAGGGCTCTTTTTTCAGTAAGGATTCATTGGCAAGTCGGAATGCGTCGGCAAGGTTGTCGGTTACATGTTGTACCCATCCTTGCGTGTGTCGCGTAGCGATACGTGAGGCATCGACTTCGGCGATGATGGCTGTGGCGCCGGCTATTTCGGCTGCTTTGGGTTGTGCACCGCTCATACCGCCTAATCCTGATGACACGAAAAGGTGTCCGCGAAGGTCCTTGTCTTGCGGGATACCCAATTTCATACGTCCGGCGTTGAGCAGGGTATTGAATGTGCCGTGAACAATACCTTGGGGTCCGATATACATCCAACCACCTGCTGTCATCTGTCCGTAGTTGGCAACACCCATTTGTGCCGCAATTTCCCAATCTTTTTGATTGTCAAAGAGTCCCACCATCATGGAGTTGGTAATGATTACACGTGGAGCTTCGGGGTGCGACTTGAAGAGTCCCAGCGGGTGTCCCGATTCTATAACGAGGGTTTGTTCTTGGGTGAGCTCTTCGAGATACATTTTTATGAGTCGATATTGCATCCAGTTTTGACAAACCTGTCCTGTCTCGCCATAAGTGACAAGCTCGTAAGGATAGAGTGCTATATCGAAACAGAGGTTGTTGTCAATCATGACTTGGAATGCTTTACCTTCGATGCAACGTCCTTTGTATTGGTCGATGGGCTTTGCTTTCAAATCGCCTTGCGGTCGGAATCTGTAACCGTATATCTTACCCCTTGTCAGTAACTCGTCCATAAATTCGGGAGCAAGTTGCTTATGTAGATTTTCGGGAATGTATCGCAGTGCGTTGCGTAGAGCAATTTCTGTTTGCGAGGGAGAGAGTTTGTACCCGCGATCGGGAGCCCGGCGTATGCCTTCGATAAAAGAAGGATATTCGGGAAGTGTGTCGGGAAGTGTGAATATCATAGTTTTAGGTTTTTATTTTACCAAAGTCTTTTTTTATCGACGTTACGTCATATCGAACTGCAACCACCCGATGTGGGCTGTTTGTGAGACAAAAATTTCATTTGTCGTATAGTTGCTATGGCAGGGGTAAAGGTAAGCAAACCCTTTTATATCCGCAAATTATAAGTCATGTTTATCGGCACAAAATGCATAAATATTAGTAACCTGATTTTGGGTCCTGGGTTGCCTGGACAAAAAGTAGGATGATTTTACTCTAAAAAATTGATAGAAGCCGTGTCTGTGTATATACAAAAAAAGAGGTTGCAACAGCAACCTCTTGTGTAGTCTTACCAGGATTCGAACCTAGACAAACAGAACCAAAACCTGTTGTGCTACCATTACACCATAAGACTATCCTTTTCTTTTGTCGGCACATGAATGCTCTCAAAAGCGCGACAAAGATACGTTAAGTTTTTGAAATAACAAACGTTTTTCCAAATTATTTTGCAATAATGAGGAAATAATTTTTCTTTCCTTTCTGTACAAGGAGGTATTTGTCGTTGAGTAACAACTCAGAAGAGAGTATGGCATCGAATGAGGTAAGTTTCTCTTTATTAACGGATACTCCCCCACCCTGCACGGTTTTTCGCATTTCGCCTTTGGAAGGGAATACGGCGGCTTTATCGGTAAGTAGGTCGACAGCGCGTATGCCGGCATTGAGTTCTTCGCGTGAAACCTCAAATTGGGGTACACCTTCGAATACGGCGAGAAGTGTATCTTCGTCGAGGCGATGGAGTTGTTCCGAGGTAGAGTTCCCGAATAAGATGCTCGATGCTTCTACAGCAGCATTGTAATCGGCCTCGGAGTGTACCATGATGGTTACTTCTTTGGCGAGACGTTTTTGTAGCGGACGTAAATGAGGTGCTGCTTCTTGCTCGGCAATGAGGGCGTTGATTTCTTCTTGTGGGAGTGAAGTGAATATTTTGATGTATTTGGCAGCGTCGCTGTCGCTTACATTGAGCCAGAATTGGTAGAATTTGTAGGGTGATGTGTATCGGGCATCGAGCCATACGTTACCCGACTCGGTTTTCCCGAATTTACCCCCGTCGGCTTTGGTAATAAGCGGGCAGGTAAGGGCAAATACTTCACCTCCGTTGGTGCGACGTACGAGTTCCGATCCGGTAGTAATATTTCCCCATTGGTCTGAACCTCCCAACTGCAGTTTGCAATTCATTGTTTCATAGAGGTGCAGGAAATCGTATCCTTGTAACAATTGATAGGTAAATTCGGTGAAAGAAAGTCCGTCACGGGCTTCTCCGTTGAGACGTTTTTGTACCGAATCTTTGGCCATCATATAGTTTACGGTGATGTGTTTACCGACTGTACGTGCGAAATCGAGGAATGAGAAATTTTTCATCCAATCGTAGTTGTTTACCAGCTCGGCACGGTTGGGTGCGTCCGATTCGAAATCGAGAAATTTGCTCAGTTGCTTTTTGATGCAGTCTTGGTTGTGACGCAGAGTCTCTTCATCGAGCAGGTTGCGTTCTTGTGATTTGCCCGAGGGGTCGCCAATCATACCGGTAGCACCACCTACAAGGGCTATGGGTTTGTGTCCGCAACGTTGGAAATGGCGAAGCATCATGATGCCACACAAGTGCCCGATATGGAGTGAGTCGGCTGTGGGGTCAATGCCAAGGTAGGCGGTGACCATCTCCTTTTCGAGGAGTTCTTTGGTGCCCGGCATGATGGTGTGTACCATGCCGCGCCATTCGAGTTCTTCTACGAAATTCATAGAGGTAGTATATTTTATGTTATAATTCTGTATATTTTGAGTGGGCAAAGATAGTATAAAACGAGAGAAGAAAAAAGTGGGTAGATGTTTTTGTTTATTTCTTATTGCATCGAGAGTGAAAAAAGGTATGATATGTATAGTTTTCTAACAAACTATACATATCAGTGTGCTTCGAGCCAATTGTTTCCGATACCCGAGTCGGCAATAAGGGGTACGTGCAACTGAGTGGCCCGCTCCATCTCTTCGTTTACGATTTGCTTTATAGTTTCTATTTCATTCGAGGGTGTCGAAAAATTGAGTTCGTCGTGTACTTGCAATATCATTTTTGCCGATATATTTTCCCGTTCGAAACGTTCGAAAATATGTACCATGGCTATTTTTATAATATCGGCTGCACTTCCTTGAATGGGTGCGTTTATGGCATTTCGTTCGGCATAGCCACGTACGACGCTGTTGTGGGAATTTATGTCGGGTAGCATACGTTTGCGTCCATTGATGGTTTCGACGTATCCTTTTTCGCGAGCTATTTCTATACTTTTGTCCATGTATGTTTTTACTTGGGGAAATGTTTCGAAATAGTTGTCGATGAGTTGTTTGGCTTCGCTGCGTGGTATATTCAGACGTTCGGCAAGACCAAATGTGGAGATACCGTAAATGATACCGAAATTGGCAGTTTTGGCTTTGCGGCGCATCTCTTTAGTTACTTCATCAATAGGTATTTTATATATTTTTGAGGCAGTCGCGGCATGAATGTCGTTTCCCGAACAAAAGGCTTCGGTCATGGCTTTGTCGCCGCTGAGGTGAGCCATTATGCGCAACTCGATTTGTGAATAATCGGCTGAGAAAAACAATTCTCCCGGCTCGGGAATGAAAGCTCGACGTATCTCTTTGCCCTCGTCATCGCGTATGGGTATATTTTGCAAATTGGGGTTGCTCGAACTCAAACGTCCGGTAGCGGTTACTGCCTGATTGAATGAGGTGTGTATTTTTCCTGTTTCCGGATTTATAAGATCGGGTAGGGCGTTGATATATGTACTTAATAGTTTTTTCAAACCCCTGTAATCGAGTATTTTATCTACAATAGGATGTTTGAATCGGAGTTTTTCGAGAACCTCTTCGGTTGTTGAATATTGTCCTGTTTTTGTTTTACGTGCTTTTGTATCGATTTTTAAATGCTCAAAGAGTATTTCGCCTACTTGTCGGGCTGAACTTATATTGAAAGATTTGCCGGCATAGGTATAGATTTCTTGTTCTAAGGTCTCAATTTTGTTGGTGAGAATTTCAGATGACTGTTTCAGTGCCGCAGTATCGATGCGTACACCGGTTATTTCCATTTCGGCCAGTACGCGGACAAGAGGCATTTCTATGGTGTAGAATAATTCCTCGAGTTTTTTGGTGCGCAGTTCTTTTTCTAACCTGTTTTTGAGTTTTAGTGTAATGTCGGCGTCTTCTGCCGCATAGAGACATATCTCATCGTGCGGTACTTGGCGCATTGAGCGTTGATTTTTTCCTTTTGCTCCTATGAGTTCTTCTATGGCGATGGTTTTGTATCCGAGGTATATTTCGGCAAGGTAATCCATGTTGTGACGACTATCGGGTTGTAACAGGTAGTGGGCTATCATTGTGTCGAAAAATTTTCCGGCCGGGGTGATGCCATACCTGCGCATCATTATATAATCGTATTTTATGTTTTGCCCGATTTTTAGAGATGAAGGATTTTCTAACGCTTTTTTAAAAATATTAACAATTGAAACGGCCTTCTCTTTTTCTGCGGGTATTGGTATATAATAGGCTTCATTTTCATGCATGGCAAACGACATTCCCACCAATTCGGCTGTCATCGGTTCGGTTCCGGTGGTTTCGGTGTCAAATGCGAAAAAATCCTGACATTCCAATTTGCGTGCTAAATCGATTATATCACATTCTTTATCAATAAGTTTATATTTCTGTATATCCTGATTTAACTCGCTGAGATTTGAATATTTTTTTTCGTTTGTACTCTCGGTCTCAAATAAATCAAAGAGTGAGGGTTGATTTTGGGGTTTATTTTCGGTCGGGAGTTGTGTCGGTGTGCTTTTCCCAAAAATCCGTTCGGTGAGTGTACGAAATTCGAGTTCATTGAAAATTTCTCTCAATCGTGGTTCGTCGATGGGAGAGCGACGTAGTGCTTCCTCGTCGAGTGAAACGGGCACATCTATTTTGATAGTGGCGAGGAATTTTGAAAATTCAATTTGCTCTCTGTTCTCTTCAATTTTTGTTTTCAGAGCCCCCTTGAGTTGGTCGGTATTTTGCAGAAGGTTTTCGATGCAACCAAATTGTTGTACCAGTTTTACGGCAGTTTTTTCTCCGACTCCGGGGCAGCCGGGAATGTTATCGGCTGAGTCGCCCATCAATCCTAATATATCGATTACTTGTTCCGGACGGTCAATGCCGTATTTAATTTTTATTTCTTCTTCGCCCCTTACTTCGAAATCGCTACTACCAAATTTGGGACGATATATGAAAATATGGGGAGAGACAAGTTGCCCGTAATCTTTGTCGGGTGTCATCATATATGTCTCGAATCCGGCTTTCTCGGCCTGTTTGGCAAGTGTGCCTATTACGTCGTCGGCTTCGTAGCCGGGCACTTCTATTATAGGAATGTTATAAGCAGAAATAATATCTTTTATGATAGGAACCGATTGGCGTATTACTTCGGGTGTTTCTTCGCGCTGTGCCTTGTATGCTTCGAATGCTTTGTGTCTGAAAGTCGGCCCTTTGGGATCGAATCCAACAGCAATGTGCGATGGATTTTCTTTGCGTAACAGATCTTCGAGCGTATTTACAAAGCCTAATATGGCAGAGGTATTTACACCTTTGGAATTGATTCGAGGATTTTTGATAAACCCATAGTAGGCTCTATATATAAGTGCGTATGCGTCTAATAGAAACAATCTTTTGTCCATGGTTTGTCTATTTTGTGTGAGGTAGGTTTTCTTGTTTGGTTGTAAGAAAAATATTTAGGGAGGTAAATTTACGATTTTTCTGACGAAATTATGGGTTTTATTGCTATTTTTGTGCCATATTTACCTCGGAGTATCTGTCTTTATATTATAAATGTTTGATATTCCGTAATAAACAGACATAATGGACATATTGGCGAAAGTAAAGCAACCTATTGTATCTGAAATGGAAAAACTTAATGAGGTGATAGCGGAAATGTTATCATCGTCGAGTCCATTGCTTAGCAAGGTTGTTGAGCATTATCTTTCAACCAAGGGTAAGCAGATACGTCCGATACTTGTATTATTGGCGGCTCGATTGTTGGGAAATGTGTGTAGCGAAACAATATATGGAGCTGCCGCTGTGGAGTTGTTGCACAGTGCCACGCTCATACACGATGATGTGGTAGACGAATCGAAACAGCGTCGCAGTAGTCCTACGCTCAATGCATTATGGGATAATCGTGTGGCAGTGCTTGCCGGTGATTATTTTGTGTCGAGTGCTACGCGTGCTGCTTTATATACGCGCGAATTGAGGGTGATGGGTGTGTTGGGTGATTTGGGACTTTCGCTTTCTCAAGGTGAAATAGACCAGATTGCTGTTGCGCAAGATATCATTATCGACGAAGAGGCTTATTTCAATGTTATACGTCAGAAGACTGCCTCCCTTTTTGTCGCTTGTATGCAGATAGGAGCTATAACCGCTGGAGCTACTCCCGACCAAGAGGCGGCTTTGATGGCTTTTGGCGAGAGATTGGGACTTTGTTTCCAAATCAAAGACGATATTTTCGATTATTTTGCGGCAAATGAAGTAGGAAAGCCAACAACAGGGAGTGATATAGCCGAGGGAAAAATAACTCTTCCTCTCATTTATGCATTGACCCGTGGAGAGTCGTCAGAGCGTGAAATAATGTGCTCGTTGGTACACAAAGATGTTTTGACCCAAGAGGATATTCTTACTCTTACCGAGTATGCCAAGAGGGTAGGAGGGGTTGATTATGCATACAGCGTAATGCAGCGTTTACGTAACGAAGCTGTTGCCTATCTCAGTACTTTTATCCCTTCTGCAGCGGCTGATTCGTTGCTGGCTGTACTTGATTTTACGATTAATCGATTGAAATAGTATGTAATATAATGGTATAAAAAACGGTCACTTCATATGGAGTGACCGTTTTATTTTCTGATTGATTTTTATTTTTTCCCGGCTGATACTATTGATTCGAGCAGATTTTCTGCCAAGCGACTTGCTCCTATGCGGAAATATTCTTTGTTGAGCCATTCTTCTCCCAGTATCGATTCGGCGATAGTGTAATATTTTACGGCATCTATCGTATCTGATATGCCTCCTGCTGCTTTGATACCGATGCGAATATGTGTTTTTTCGTAATATTCTTTGATGGCCTGACACATTGTGTAGAAGGCAACCGGTGTAGCACCCGGCGATAATTTACCTGTAGATGTCTTTATAAAGTCGGCTCCGGAGTATATGGCCAGCAGCGCGGCCTTTTTTATCTGTGAGCAGTTTTTCAAGACACCTGTTTCGAGTATCACTTTGAGTTTTGCTTCGCGACAGATCTGTTTTATTTCAGCGATTTCATCGCACATTTCTTCGTATTCGTTACAGATAAATTGCCCTATGTTCATGACGATGTCTATCTCATTGGCTCCCTCGGCAACAGCCAACCCTGCTTCTGCAATTTTTACTTCTGTAAAGGTCTGAGAGGAGGGAAAACCTCCTGAAACAGCCGCTATGTTTACGTCTGATACTTCGAGGTTCATGCGTACGGTCTCGACAAAATTGGGATATACACATACTGCGGCGACGTGATTCAATTCGGGATTTTGGTTATCAAATTCGTTTACTTGTCGTGTGAACGCAGCAATTTGTGTTTGGTTGTCGGTAGGATTGAGCGATGTAAGGTCTATACAACCGAAGATTTTTCGGTATGTTTCTTCGGTGCAATTACGATGCAGATTTTCGTGTAATATTTTCTCTACCTCTTGCTCTATATTGTTATCGTTGAGGTCGGTGTTATAGCTTTGCAGCATTTTATTGTACTTATCCATTTTTCTTGTTTTTTTCGATGAATATGCGATTTCTTATTTCAGTTTCTCGTTTTCTAAATGGCGATGGTTATCACGTTCGGTCTTTTTGTTGATATTCTTAGTAAATGCTTCCGTAAGGTTTATTCCTGTTTGGTTGGCAATGCATATTATTACCCATAATACATCAGCCAATTCGTCTGCCAGATTTTTTTCGTTATCGCTATTTTTGAATGATTGTTCACCGTATTTGCGCGACATAATGCGGGCAACTTCTCCCACTTCTTCTGTGAGTATAGCCATATTGGTAAGCTCATTGAAGTATCGGACGCCGTATTTTTTTATCCAATTATCGACAATTTTTTGTGCCTCTTCGAGTGTCATGTTCATTCTTTATTTTGTGTGTCAATCCATATTGTTACCGGTCCGTCATTGAGCAATTCCACTTTCATATCTGCCCTGAATGTGCCTGTGCCGGGTTCTTTGCCCGTTTCTGCCTTTATGGCGTTGCATAGTGCTTCGTACATAGGTAATGCATGGTCGGGTTTTGATGCCCTTATATATGAAGGTCTGTTCCCCTTTTTTGTAGAAGCGTGTAGTGTAAATTGGCTTACTATAAGTGTTTCACCATTTATATCCTTGACAGATAGGTTCATAACTCCATTTTCGTCGTCGAAAATTCTAAGATTGGTAATCTTTTTACTGAGCCATTCGATGTCATCTTTGGTATCTGCGTCTTCTATGCCCACAAATATCAGTAGCCCTTTACTTATTTTCGATTTTATATTGCCATCGATTGTCACTGACGCGTGCGCTACTCGCTGTATGAGTGTTCTCATGACTGTCTGTTTTTAGTGTTTATTCGGTTTCTTTTAGGGCTGTGTAAATAATTTTAGCCTTTTGAGGACCGATTACGTCTATTAGTTCCTCGAGAGATGTCTCTTTTATGCGTTTCACACTTTTGTATCTGATGAGCAGTGTATCTCGTGTTTTGTTTCCTATGCCGGCTATTTTATCGAGTATCGATTCTGTTTGCTTTTTGCTTCTGCGGTGCCGGTGGCGGGTAATTCCGAAGCGGTGTGCTTCGTCGCGCATGTGCTGAATTAACCGTAGACTTTCGCTGTTTTTATCGAGGAAAAGAGGTGTTGGATCGTCGGGGAAGAAAATGTTTTCGAGTCTTTCTGCAATACCTATTATGGGTATGTCGAGTGATAAGTTTCTGAGAGCTTCGCACGCAGCACTGAGTTGTCCTTTTCCTCCATCGACTACAATGAGGTCGGGTAGGGGGGCATTCTCATTCACAAGTCGTGTATATCGTCGTGTGATGACCTCGTACATTGTGGCGTAGTCATCGGGTCCTACTACGGTTTTTACATTGAAAATTCGGTAGTCTTTTTTCGATGGTTTCGCTCTTTTGAATACTACACAAGCAGATACGGGCAGCGTGCCTTGTATGTTGGAGTTGTCGAAGCACTCGATGTGCATCGGTAATGTGTGTAACTTGAAGTCCTTTTGTACGCGAGAGAGTATACGTGTCATCCTTTGTTCGGGATTGAGTTTTTCCGATACTTTCAGCTTGTCTATTTTGTATTGCTTTACGTTTTTTTCAGAAACCAGTAACAATTGCCTTTTCTCACCGCGTTGCGGTATTATGAATTGTACGTTCCCAAACTCTGATTCGGGAATGAATGGTACAATTATTTCACGTGTATTGCTTTTGAACCGCGTACGTAGTTCTGCAATGGCAAGTGAGAGTATTTCTTCTCTGGTTTCATCGAGTTTTTTCCTGTATTCTATCGTGTAACTTTTTACGATTGATCCGTTTCTTACGTGTAGGTAGTTTATGTATGCCTCGTCGTCGTTTTCATCGTATGAGAATACATCGACATTGTGTATTGCTGTATTTACAATTACCGATTTTGCTTTATATTTTTCGATTAATAGGTACTTTTCTTTCAGCTCTTGTGCCTCTTCGAATTTCATTTCTTCGGATAGAGCCATCATCTCTTCTTTCAGGTGTTCGCTTAATTGGTGAATATTTCCACTGAGTATTTCTTTTATTTGCGCTATGTATTTTTGATATTCTTGTTCCTCCTGCAGTCCTTCGCACACCCCTTTGCAATTTTTAATATGGTATTGTAAGCATACTTTGAATTTATTTTTCTTTATATTTTCCGGTGTGAGCGAATGCGAACATGTGCGTATGGGGTAGAGGTCTCTGATAAGTTCGAGTACGGTGCGAGCAAGTTGTACATTGGCGTATGGACCGTAGTATTTCGAGCCATCGTGTATAACTTTTCGTGTTAAAAATACTCGAGGAAAATATTCGTTCCTGATCGTTATCCATGGATATGTTTTGTCATCTTTGAGCATTACGTTGTATCTTGGTTTATGCTCTTTGATGAGTGAATTTTCGAGGTGCAGGGCATCTTCTTCGGTCACTACCACGATATATTTTATGTCGTGAATTTTTTTGACTAAAATATTTGTGCGCGGAGACTCGTGCGTTTTATTGAAATAGCTGCTTACTCTCCTTTTTAGGTTTTTTGCCTTTCCCACATAAAGCAGATTGCCGTCTTTGTCGTAGTATTGGTATACTCCCGGCGTGTCGGGCAGGAGTGATAGCAATTGTTTTATGTGTTTTTCTCTTGACATTTGTCAGAATTTTATGATACTTTTTATCTCTATATCTTTTGGGAGATTTTTACGGCCATCGATTGCCGTGATCTCAGAGAGAAAATTTATGTGTATTTTCTGAGGATTGAATTGTTTTACCAAATTCACGGCCGCAATTATCGTTCCGCCGGTGGCAAGTACGTCGTCGTGTATAAGTACGGTGTCGTTGTTGTCTATTGCGTCGCAATGGATTTCTATTGTATCAGTACCGTACTCTTTTGCGAATGATTCTTTGTATGTTTCTGCTGGGAGCTTGCCCGGCTTTCTTATGGGAATAAATCCGGCACCGAGTTTGGCTGCTAGTATAGCACCCATTATGAATCCTCGTGACTCTATGGCTGCGACTTTGGTTATACCCTTATCTTTGTATAGTTGGTATAATTCTTCACCCAGTGATTCTATAGCTTCTGCGTCTTTAAATACCGTTGTAAGGTCTTTGAAGAGTATTCCTGGCTTTGGGAAATCGGCAATGTCTCTTACTTTTTTACATATTTCTTCGTGTGTCATGATAAATGTGTTTTTTTTGTAACTGTTCCACGTGGAACACTATCTTCCAAGTAGTACTAATAAAATATTTATATCGCTGGGTGAAATTCCCGGGATGCGTGATGCTTGTGCGATTGTTTCGGGGTCGATTTTGCTCAATTTTTGGCGTGCTTCAATGGAAATTTGTTGGATAGAATTGTAATCAAATTTTCCTTTGATATGGATATTTTCGAGACGGGCTATCTTATCGGCAATCAATTTTTCGCGTTCGATATATCCTTCATATTTGATGCATATTTCGGCGGCTTCGGTTATTTCCTCGCGACGTGATGGTATCATGTCGAGTTGTTCGCGGAGCGTGGGAACCCATTCGGCAATGGTGTCGATGGTGAGTTGTGGGCGAAGAATGAGATCTACCAATTTCAGTCCTTGGCGCAACGGGGTACACCCCATGCTTTCTAGTCCGGGATTTACTTGGCTCATTTTTACGGAGTATTCGCGTGCAAATTCGATGATGCGGTTTCGGTGCTCCTTTTTCTCAATGAGCAGGCGATGCCGATTCTCGGTAGCCAGTCCTATTTCATATCCTTTGTGTGTAAGGCGCATATCGGCATCGTCTTGTCGTAATAGTATACGATATTCGGCTCTCGATGTAAACATCCGGTATGGCTCGTCTACTCCTTTTGTTACCAAATCGTCGATAAGTACGCCTATGTACGCTTCATTGCGACCTAATACAAATTCGTTACCTCCGTGGCATCGTATGTGTGCGTTGATACCTGCAATAAGACCCTGGCCGGCAGCTTCTTCGTATCCTGTGGTGCCATTTATCTGTCCTGCAAAGAAAAGGCCTTTTATGGATTTTGTTTCGAGTGTATGTGTGAGTTGGGTCGGATCGAAATAGTCATATTCTATGGCGTATCCCGGGCGATAGATACGAATGTCGCGGAATGCCGGGATTTTTTGTAAAGCGTCTAATTGTGTCTCAAGAGGCAGAGAAGATGAAAATCCGTTGAGGTATAGCTCCTGGCTTGTCTCTCCTTCGGGTTCGAGAAATAATTGGTGCTCGGTTTTATCGGGAAATGTGACTATTTTGGTTTCTATGCTGGGGCAGTATCTCGGGCCTATGCTTTTTATCTGCCCATTGTATAGGGGAGAGTCGGGCAATCCTTGTCGTAGAATATCGTGTACGGCCTCGTTGGTATAGGTTATCCAGCAGCTGCGTTGTTGTAGGGTGCGTTGTACATCGTTGAGGTATGAGAACTTATGAAAATCATTTTCTCCTTTTTGTTCGGTCATCAGGTCGTAGTGAACACTGCGACCATCAATGCGTACCGGGGTACCGGTCTTCATACGAGCAGCAGTGAAGCCGAGTTCTACAAGTTGTTCTGTAATGCCGTATGATGCAGGTTCAGCTACCCGCCCCCCTTGCAGTTGTACGCGTCCGATGTGCATTAAACCATTCATAAACGTGCCGCAGGTGAGTATCACTGCTTGTGCTTTGAATGTCACATCCATGTTGGTAATAACGCCGGATGCCTCTCCTTTATTATTGATTATCAGCTGTTTTACGCTGTCTTGCCAAATAGAAAGATTGTTGGTGTTTTCTAATATTCCACGCCATGTGGTAATGAATTTTTGTCGGTCACTTTGAGCACGCGGACTCCACATGGCGGGCCCTTTTGAGCGATTAAGCATACGAAATTGTAATGCGGTCTGGTCGGTAACAATACCCATTTGTCCGCCGAGAGCATCGATTTCACGTACGATTTGTCCCTTGGCGATACCTCCGATGGCAGGATTGCAACTCATCTGCGCTATCTTGTTCATGTCCATAGTGATAAGAAGCGTTTCAGAGCCTAATCGAGCTGCTGCTGCTGCTGCTTCACATCCGGCGTGTCCGGCACCTACTACTATTACATCGTATGTAAATTTCATGTGTGTAATCCATTAAAATTGTTGCAAAGGTATTAAAAAAGTTATGGCTTTATATGGAAAAGTACAAATCTTTGCACAGAAAAAGCAACTTTGCTGTTTGAAAATGCGCTATCTTTGTAATTGTAAAAACGTATAAATTATAGATTATGAAGAAAATTCTTGTCTTTTCGGTGTTGTTGGCGGCGCTTGTTATGCCGGTGACTGCACAGTGGGCTCCCGTGGGTGATCGTATAAAGACTTCGTGGGGTGAGCAACTTGATGTTGCCAATGTATTGTCGGAATACCCTCGACCGATAATGGAACGAAATGATTGGAAAAACCTGAACGGGTTATGGAAATATGCAATTATAGATAGAAACGATGCACTTCCCACGTCATACATGGGTGATATATTGGTGCCTTTTGCAATAGAGTCTTCGTTGTCGGGCGTAGGTAAACGAGTGAATGAGCATCAAGAAATTGTTTATTATAGGGAGTTCACTGTACCTTCGTCGTGGAAAGGTCGTCGAGTGTTGCTTCATTTTGGCGCAGTCGATTGGAAAGCCGATGTGTGGGTAAATGATGTGAAGGTTGGTGCTCACACAGGAGGTTTTGTTCCGTTTGCTTTTGATGTCACAAGCGCTCTGATAAAGGGAGATAACAAGCTTGTTGTAAAGGTGTGGGATCCTACAGATCGCAGTTATCAACCGCGTGGTAAGCAGGTGAGTGAGCCGGGCGGTATATGGTATACTCCTGTATCGGGAATATGGCAGACCGTATGGCTCGAACCTGTCGCTCCGAGACATATCGAAAATCTCAAAATAACGCCCGATATCGATTCTCATAAATTGCGAATTGATGCGTCGTTAAGTGGCGCTTCGTCTGCCGACATGGTGGTTGTGCGCGTGTATGATGGTCAGAATAAGGTAGCAGAGGGTAAAAGTATCAATGGTGAGTTGGTAGAAGTATCCATGCCTGCAGATGCCAAGCTATGGAGCCCTTCTTCGCCTTTTCTTTATGATTTGGAGGTGGAATTGATATGTGATGGCAAGGTGGTCGATTGCGTAAAGAGTTATGCTGCTATGCGCAAATTCTCTTCACGACGTGATAAATCGGGAATTGTTCGACTCGAACTCAATAATAAGCCGTTGTTTCAGTTTGGACCTCTCGACCAAGGATGGTGGCCCGATGGATTGTATACGGCTCCCAGCGATGAGGCGTTGCTCTATGATGTTGTAAAAACCAAAGAGCTTGGATTCAATATGATAAGAAAGCATATAAAGGTAGAGCCTGCACGTTGGTATACCCATTGCGACCGCGAAGGTATTATTGTATGGCAGGATATGCCGAGTGGTGATGATGGCCCTCAGTGGCAAAACCGTCAGTATTTCGATGGGGTGGAGGCAAAACGGTCGGCCGAGTCAGAGGCAAATTATCGTAAAGAGTGGAAAGAAATAATGGATTACCTTTATTCTTGTCCGTGTATCGGTGTATGGGTTCCTTTCAATGAGGCGTGGGGACAATTCAAAACGGTAGAGGTGGCCGAGTGGACAAAGGCGTATGACCCTACACGATTGGTAAATCCTGCCAGTGGAGGCAATTTTTATCCCTGTGGAGATATTATGGACTTGCATAATTATCCTCACCCCGAAATGTATTTGTTTGATGCACAGCGTGTAAATGTGCTTGGAGAGTATGGGGGTATAGGATATGCGATCAAAGAACATTTGTGGGTTCCCGACCGTAATTGGGGGTATATTCAATTTAATTCACCGGCCGAAGTGACCGATGAGTATGTGAAATATGCCAATATGCTCTATGATATGGTATCAAAAGGATTCTCTGCAGCTGTATATACACAGACCACCGATGTGGAAATAGAGGTAAATGGTCTTATAACATACGATCGCAAAAAAATAAAAGTCGATGAGAAACGTATACGTGAAGTAAACAAACGTCTCACCGACTCGTTGAGCGAATAAATAGATATTTCTATGTGTTATAAAGCGGGGAGTAGTGCAAGAGCGCTGTTCTCCGCTTTTTCCATGACTGCGCGGGCTCCCGGGGCTTTGTCGTCTATACCGCACAAGTGAAGTATCCCGTGTATAATGACGCGATGCAGTTCGGTGTTGTAATCTGTGCCAAATTGTTGGGCATTGCTTTTTATGGTATCAAGACTGATAAAAATATCTCCGTTGAGGATATTCTCTTCGCAGTAGTCAAATGTAATAATATCTGTATAGTAGTCGTGTTGCAGATATTCTCTGTTTACCTCGAGTATTTTCTCGTCGGAGCAGAATATATAGGCTATTTCTCCTATTTTTTTTCCGTGGCCGGCGACTACATTTTTTATCCAGTTGGTGGTGGCTCTGCGTTTTATGTCGGGCATTTTTACACCATCGGTTTGGTAACTTATCATTGAATATGAAATTATTTGATTATTAGAATGTTCGTTCTATGACAACCTCTCCTGTCATTCGGGTTATTTTTACATATATTCCTTTTGTTGTAATCGAAACATCAACAACACTTTTGTTGTCGTTGATGATTATAGGACAGGGATTGTTTGAGATGTTTTTCTCTATAACATAGTGCTGATGTGTATGTCCCGAAAATATCATATCGATACCGGCTTTTCTGAATATGGGCATAAACAAGGCATTCAGTTGTAAAACTCCATGATTCTCGATTTCTGGTGTTTCCCCTGTCAATACGGGTGGTATGTGCATGAGTACGATTCTGTTTTCGGTTTTACGGAAGCGTTTCGACTTTACTTCTTGTGCAAGCCATGTTGCTTGTTGATGCCGGTATTTGTCGAAATCGGTAATTCCTCCGTATTCGCGATGATTGTCGGGCTTGTCTTCGCCACTGTCGAGTATGATTATTGCGGTATTTCCGATGTATGAAATACCATAAAATTTATTGTTGGGACAACCTACATATTCTCTATAATTGCGAGCCATATTTCCGCGTGTCTCGTGATTTCCGCGTATGGCTGTAAAAGGGATATTTTTAGCAAAAATATCGGTAGATATGTCGATGAATCCGTCGTATGGTGTATCTTCTTCTTCGATGTAACTTACCATATCTCCGAGATAAAATACGATGTCGGCTGTTGATAATTGAGATTTTCTTAACAGTGTTTCTATTTTTGCCACGTCGTCATGACCATCATTGATTATGACGAAGGAGCATGAGTCGGTTGTGTTGGAAAATGTTTTAAAACTTTCCCATGGAGATGCGATGCTGTCGCCATAGGTAATGCTGTATGGCTCGAAAGTCTTCATTTCCTTTGAGATAATGCGATATTTGTATTTTGTATCGGCATCGAGGCCATCAATGTATATGGCATGACGGTGTGTATAGGCATGATATAAACCATCTTCTGTGGCGTAGAATGTTTTTATTTCGGTCCACTTGTCACATGTGACTTCTATTCTGGAAAATGATTTTTCAGAAGTTGTGAAATATATGCATACGCCATGTGGACTCATATTTTGCAGGTATGGGCCATGATTGATGATGAATTTCTCGGCAAGAGTGGTCGATTGTGACGCGAATATCAGTGTGATAAGCACCATTAAATTTTTCATGTTCAGGCTGTGTTTAATGGAAAAATATGTATGCTATAACGATTGCCGCCACGATACCGGCGATGTCGGCGAGAAGTCCGTATCCTGCTGCGTATCGGGTATTGCGAATACCAACACTGCCAAAATAGACAGCGATAATGTAGAATGTGGTATCGGTTGCTCCCTGTATTGTAGATGCAACACGTCCTACAAAGGAGTCGGCTCCGTATGTAGACATGGCATCGACCATCAGCCCACGGGCACCGCTTCCGCTCAGTGGCTTCATGAGAGCTGTGGGTAGTGCCCCCACGAAGTCGGAATTTATACCGATGGCTTCTATGCCGGAGGCTATGCCCGAGATAATGTAATCCATGGCTCCCGATGCGCGAAATACGGCTATTGCTACCAATATAGCAACCAAGTATGGTATGATGGTAACTGCTGTTTTGAAACCCTCTTTTGCACCCTCCACAAAAGCGTCGTATACGTTGATACGTTTACGTATGCCTGCAGTCAAAAATCCTATAATGATGCAGAATAGTAGGCAATTGGCCATAAATCCGGAGTAGACGGAGATTTTTTCTTGTGGTATTTGCATAAAGAACAGTAATGTACCCGCAATGAGCAGGGTAAGTGCCCCGAGTGAGCCTATAATCACTTTATTACAAAGGTTTATGCGTTGTTTTATGCATACGGCAATAAGCCCTACCAAGGTAGATATATAGGTGGCGATAAGTATTGGTAGAAATATATCAGAAGGATTTGCAGCACCCATTTGTGCCCGATATACCATTACGCTTAAGGGTATAAGTGTGAGACCGGTGGTATTGAGCACGAGAAACATGATCATGGGATTTGATGCGGTCTCTTTATCTTTGTTGAGTTTTTGCATTTCTTTCATGGCTTTTAGCCCCATGGGGGTGGCGGCATTGTCGAGACCAAGCATATTGGCCGATATATTCATGAAAATCGACCCGAATACGGGGTGATTTTTTGGTAATTCGGGGAATAGACGACAGAAAAGCGGGCTTATCCATTTGGAAAAAAGTGTTACAACTCCTCCGCGTTCCCCTATTTTCATTAATCCCAACCACAGTGATAGTACGCCGGTGAGACCCAAGGATATTTCAAAGGCGTTTTTTGCCGATGAAAACGTAGAATTCATAATCTCACTCCAAATGTCGAGATTCCCATAAAATAGGGTTTGTATGACAGCAACTATAAAGGCTGTAACAAAAAAGAATATCCAGATGTAGTTGAGAACCATAAGTTGTGGGTTGATGTTGTAATGCAAAAATACGTTTTTTTTATATATGAAGTAGCCGTTAATTCAAAAAACAAAATATAGTAGGTTCTGTTGTCTTGTTGATTTTTTATCATTTGTGATAAATTATGTATTTTTGCGGAAAATATATAGGTATGAAAAAGAAAAAGGTGTTGGTTACTTATAATATATGGCGTGATGGATACAAAGAGTTGATGCAGAAATACGATGTCACATTCCCGCCCGAAGGGGTAGAATCGTTTACATATGAGGATGTGTTGCCTATTATTGGGGAGTATGATGCATTGCAATCTATGTATAATTTCCCGGTCGATAGGCGGTTGATGGATGTGGCTTGTAAGCTGCAAATTGTATCAAATTATGCTGTCGGATATGACAATATAGATGTGCCTTATGCAACCGCCAAAGGTATACAGGAGACAAATACCCCCGACCCTGTGACAGAACCTACCGCCGAGCAGGCAATGGCTCTGTTGCTGGCTGTGGCTCGACGCGTATCGGAGCTTGATCGACGATTGCGTATTCCCGGCGCTGTAAAAGTCGAATTGCTTACTAATCTTGGACATACATTGTATGGCGCAACGCTCGGTATTGTAGGTATGGGCCGTATAGGGCAGGCTTTTGCGCGTAGAGCTGTAGCAGCAGGTATGAAGGTGTTATATCATAATCGTCATCGTCTCGATGAGCAAATAGAGCAACGATATGGAGCAGAATATGTCTCGCTCGAAGTGTTGTTGCGCAACTCCGATGTCGTTTCACTCAACTCCCCACATAATGCAGAGACGCATCACATGATAGGCGAGGAGCAGTTGCGCAAGATGAAACCTACTGCGATATTGTTGAATACAGGGAGAGGGGCGTTGGTCGATGAATATGCTTTGGCACGGGCTTTACGCGATGGTGTGATTTGGGGTGCAGGTCTTGATGTGTTTGAGAATGGAAATTTCCCTATCCCCGAATTGTTGGAACTTGATAATGTAGTGATGACTCCACATACCGGTACGCAGACCGTAGAGGTACGCCATCAGATGGCAGAACATGTGTCTCGTAATATAATAAATTTCTTTGAAGGTGGAGCGATAGATAAAGTAAATATTATTTAATTTTTTTCGATGAAATCGCCAAAATATGATTATAACGAGGTGCTCCTCGAAGCTCGCGAATCTCTGTTGTCTTGGGCATCAACCCAACAAGCTGCTGTGCAGGCCGGATTTTTCAAAACAGGAAAAGGTGATTATGCCGAAGGCGATATATTCGTTGGTGTGCGTATGCCCCGATTGCATGAATTAGCCCGTAAATATGCCACCCGTATGTCGCCCTTTGACGTGCTTCCATTACTTACCGACCCCATACATGAGTGTCGTATGCTTGCACTACTGATGTGGGTACGTATGTATGACTTGCAGTCGCAAACGGGACGAGACTATATCTATTCCCAATATCTTGCTCATACAGCGTATATCAATAATTGGGATTTGGTCGATTTGTCGGCTTACAAAATCGTGGGTGCGCATTTGCTTGATAAAGAACGTTCGATTCTGTATCGCCTGGCTCATTCATCTTTTTTGTGGGATCAACGCATAGCCGTTGTCTCGACTTTTGCGTTTATTCGTCAAGGACAATATGATGATATTCTATCGATTGCAGAGCTATTGTTATATCACACACACGATTTGATACACAAATCGGTGGGGTGGATGTTGAGAGAAGTAGGCAAGCGCGATAAAAAGGTGTTGATCAATTTTCTCGAACCTCGTTATAAATCTATGCCACGTACGATGTTACGATATGCAATAGAGCGATTTTCTCCAAGCGAAAGAGCCTATTTTATGAGGAAATAACTATACTTGACGACCCAAGAGTCGTGTAATGTAGTATCGTATGGCGAACCATATGTGAAGTATCGCCACAATGGTGTGTCCGTAATATTTGGTCATGATGCGGTACCGTTCGCGCAGTGAGGCTTTGTGGTTGCGTGTGGTTACTCCTTCGTTGAGATAGTTTATCAATATTTCGTGAGTGTTTACGATGTTTTGAGTCTTTTTCATACATCGTATGCACCAATCAAAATCGGCAGAGAATCGGTATTGTAAGTCGTAGTATGGGACAAGTTCCCGACGGGCAATAAAAGCCTGATGACATACCAACATTCCCATGCGAAAACTTTTCCAAGACAATTTTTGGGGAGTTTTCAATCGTCTCATCGCTATAAATTGTCGGTTGCTGTCGACGATTGCAGTTTCGCCATATAGAATGTCAGGGTCATTTTTGTCAATACAACGGCATAGTTTTGTCAGTGTTTCATTGTCATATAACGTATCACCGGCATTGAGGAAGATGAGGTATTTGCCTGTTGCGGAGGAAATACCTTTATTCATAGCATCATAGAGTCCCTTATCGGGTTCGCTTATGATTTTCGAGATGTGTTGTTTGTATTTTCGAGCGATGTTTATGGTATTGTCTTTTGATGCACCGTCGACGATAATGTATTCGTAGTTCGTATAGTTTTGTGCAATAACCGATTGTAATGTCGGTTCGAGTGTCGACTGTGCATTGAAAGTGATGGTAATAATCGAGAATAAGGGACGTTCCATGTATGAATCAGATTTTAATCGGGTTGTTCTTTGCCGAGCAGTATACGTATTTCGTGCCACATTTCGAGGTGAAATATACGACCGATAAGCAGATATGTGATGCCGAATGTAAGAGATGCTACCACCAACCGTGTCCACGCAGTATCGAAATAAGACATAACATAATATGCCGACAATCCGGCTATTACAGCGATGGCCGAGCATGGAATAATATCACGAATGAATTGTTTTGTATGGTATCCGGTATAGTGCTGGCCAAGTATTACCGATGCCGATAATGAGAGTATGGTGTATGCCACCCATAGCCATATAAGGGAGATAATGCCTTGATTGAAGCAGCATGCAATCCCGATGGTAAGCAGGAGTTTCTTGATGAGTTCGGTTTTGAAATTGATGTCGGAGCGACCTATGGTGTTGAATAAATCGTAGTAGAAAATGATAAAAGGAGAGAAAGCTCCGGCGATACATAAGTATTGAAGAAAAGGTATAGATGTAGCCCATTTATCGGTAAGCAGTAAATGTATGAATGGGTCGGCTACAACCATGAGTAGAATCATTATGGGGAATATGAAGAAGGATATGGTGCGAATGTATTTACGGAAAATACGTACCATGCGTTCGTGGTCATCATTGACACTCGACAGTACAGGAAAGCCAACACTGCGGAATATAAGGGCGATGAGCGACGATGGAATGTCTTGAAATTTGTATGCTTGGGAGTAGTATCCTACCGATGTGGTATTGTAAGTCTTACCTATAAGAATGGTGTATATGTTGTTATATATGGCATTGAGTATACCGGTGCCGATGAGATTGCTGCTATAAGCGAGAGATTCTTTAATTGATTCTATGCGAAATATGGCCGTTGGGCGCCAATTGCCGAATATCCATAGTAAGATGGCCTTAACCAATGCCGTAATGAGTTGTTGTATTACAAGTGCCCATACATCACGATATATGACAGCGTATATGATAGCGGTGGTCGAACCTATGAATATAGCCGTGATATTGATGCGAGCCAGATGTGTAAAGGCAATTTTTTTTGTAAGTTGCACTTGTTGAATGAGACTCAAACCATGTAAGATTATGGTGAGAAACAATATGCGACATATAATTGTGAGTGAGGGTATCTCGAAGAATCGGGCTATGAGTGGAGCTGTTGTAAACAGTATTATATAAAAAATAAGGCTTATGCCGAGATTGAAATAAAATATAGTACTGAAATCGGCGTTTGTAGCCTCTTTTTTACGTATGAGTGCTGAGCCAAATCCGCTATCGATAAGGATACTCGAAAGGGTTATAAAAATAGCGAGTACTCCTATTTTACCATAATCTTCGGGGGTGAGCAGATTGGCTAATATGATGCCCGAAATAAAATATAACACTTGTTGCCCGCATTTGTCGATAAAACTCCAAATGAGGGCGATAAGTGTCTTTTTTTTCAAATTATCCGACATCTGTTCTTGTATCTATGAGATAGAAAAAGAGCATCTGTATCGAAAAAAGATTTCTTTACAGACACTCTTATGTTGACTTATTTTACGCAAGAACCGGGCATTACTTCATCGGCAGGGGTGATGACAATGAGACGACCATCGGCATCTTCGGTCGAAAGTATCATGCCTTGCGATTCGATACCTTTGAGCTTGCGAGGAGCCAAATTGGCAATGAAACATACTTGTTTGCCTACGAGGTCTTCGGGGGCATAGTGTTTGGCGATACCCGATACAATGGTGCGACTACCCAGACCATCGTCGATGCGGAATTGTAAAAGTTTGTCGGCCTTGGGAACTTTTTGACATTCAAGTACTTTTCCGACACGAATATCGAGTTTTAAGAAGTCGTCGAATTCGATGGTGGGGGCGATAGGTTCGGCTTTACGATTGGCTTTCTCGTTGGCTGCTTTGATGTCGGCCAGTTTCTTGATTTGAGCCTCTACTACGGTATCTTCTATTTTTTCGAATAGGAGAATAGGGGCAGAGAGTTGTGCTCCGGCTTCGAGTATATCTACGTGTCCCAGCATATCCCAGTCGGTTGCATTCATGCCAAGCATGGTACGTATCTTTTGTGCCGAGAAGGGAAGAAACGGTTCGAAAGCGATGGCTAAATTGGCAGAAATTTGCAGGGCAAGGTTGAGTATGGTTTCGACGCGTGCCATATCGGTTTTTGCCAATTTCCAAGGCTCTGTGTCGGCAAGATATTTATTGCCTATACGAGCCAGATTCATGGCTTCTTTTAAAGCTTCGCGGAAACGATAGTTTTCTATGCAGTTTTCGAGACGCGCTTTTACGTCGGCAAATTCTTGAAGAGTGTTTTTGTCGTAGTCGGCAAGTTTTCCGCAAGCGGGTACTTTCCCTTCGAAATACTTGTGGGTGAGTACCATAGAGCGGTTGATAAAATTGCCGAGAATAGCGACAAGTTCGTTATTGTTACGCGATTGGAAATCTTTCCAAGTGAAGTCATTATCTTTTGTCTCGGGAGCATTGGCGGTAAGTACGTAGCGTAGTACGTCTTGTTTCCCGGGGAACTCTTCGAGGTATTCGTGCAGCCATACGGCCCAGTTGCGCGATGTCGAAATTTTATCACCTTCGAGATTGAGGAACTCGTTGGCGGGGACATTTTCGGGGAGAATATAGCTGCCTTCGGCTTTGAGCATAGTGGGGAATACGATGCAATGGAATACGATATTGTCCTTTCCGATAAAGTGTACCATTTTGGTCTCGGAATCTTTCCAATATAATTCCCAGTCGTCGGGACGCAATTCTTTGGTGTTTGAAATGTACCCGATGGGTGCGTCGAACCATACGTACAAGACCTTACCTTCGGCTCCTTCGACGGGCACGGGAACTCCCCAATCAAGGTCGCGACTTACGGCGCGGGGTTGCAGACCCATGTCGAGCCAAGATTTACATTGTCCGTAAACATTGGGTTTCCATTCGGGGTGGCTTTCGAGAATCCATTGGCGTAGGAAGCCTTCGTATTTATCGAGGGGAAGATACCAATGTTTTGTTTCTCTCAAAACGGGTGTACTGCCACTGATTGTAGATTTTGGGTTGATGAGGTCGGTTGCGTTGAGCGATGTGCCACAAGCTTCGCATTGGTCTCCGTAGGCACGTTCGTTTTTGCAGTGGGGACAGGTACCGGTAATGTATCGGTCGGCGAGAAATTGGGAAGCTTCTTCATCGTAGTATTGTTCCGAAGTTTTTTCGATGAATTCGCCTTTATCATATAGTTTACGGAAGAAATCGGAGGCCATTTTGTGGTGTATATCCGATGATGTGCGAGAATATATGTCAAAGGATATACCAAATTCTTCGAAAGATTTTTTGATTATCGAGTGGTAACGATTGACTATATCTTGCGGAGTAACACCCTCGTTACGGGCTTTCAATGTGATGGGTACACCATGCTCGTCAGAACCTCCGATGAGCAATACATCGCGTCCTTTAAGACGTTGGTAACGGGTGTAGATGTCGGCAGGAACATATACACCGGCGAGGTGTCCGATGTGTACCGGTCCGTTGGCATAGGGTAGTGCCGTAGTTACGAGAAGTCGTTTGAATTTTTTTTCCATTCGTCTTTAATTTGTATATAGGTCGGGAAAATCCCGTTGTTAATAATTCATTTTCAGCATGTCGTCAAGTAGCTCGCGATTGTTACTCAGGCGAGGTATTTTGTGTTGTCCTCCGAGTTTTCCTTTCTCTCGCAGCCAATCGTCGAATAGGTGTTGACGAGCCGGAATGATTTCGAGGCGGTCGAGAAAAATACTTTTATATCGTTTGGCTTCATAGTCGGAATTGACTTCTTGTAGTGCCGTGTCGAGAATATCTGCAAATTTGTTGAGGTCGGTCGGTACTTTTTCAAATTCGATAAGCCATTGATGTCGACCACGACTTTTATCTGACATAAATACCGGAGCCGCACTATAGTTCAAAACTTTGTTCCCTGTCTCGGTACAAGCTTTTGCCAGCCCTTTTTCGGCATTTGATACCATGAGTTCTTCTCCGAATGCGTTTATGAAGTGTTTGGTGCGTCCTGCTATAACGAATTTTACAGGCGACGTCGAGGTGATTTTTATGGTGTCACCGATGATGTATCTCCACAATCCGTTGGTAGATGATATGACAAGTGCGTAATTTTCTCCTTTTTGTATTTCCCATATCGGGAATATTTTCGGGTTATCGGAGTCGATATCGGAGAGTGGTATAAACTCATAAAATACACCTAAATCGAGCATCAGCATCATGTCGCTGCTTGTGGGGTCATTTTGTATACCGAAGAATCCTTCAGATGCATTATAGGTTTCCTCGTAGTGCATCTTATCCGATGGAATCAGTTCTTTATAGTATTGTCGGTAAGGTTCGAAACTGATTCCTCCGTGGAAAAATACTTCGAGATTGGGCCATACTTCGCATAGATTTTTTGCGCCGGTTTCATGTAGAATCTGTTTTATGAGAGTCATCATCCATGATGGAACACCCGAGAGACTTACAATGTTGCGACGCATGGTGTCCTTGACGATGGCTTTTATTTTTGTCTCCCATTCACTCATGAGAGCGATAGATAGTTTGGGGGCTCTCATGTAATTGACAAATGCACTGCTGTTTTGTAGTAAAACTGCCGAAAGGTCGCCACATGATATGCCCGGATATAACGGATTTATGGTGTGGCTACCTCCCAAAATGAGGCTTTTCCCCGAGAAAAGGTTGTTGTGAGGATAGTTGCGAAAATATGTGGCCACGGTGTCGAATCCACCTTGGTAATGGCATTTTTTCAGACATTCATCGCTCACAGGAATAAATTTGCTTTTGTCATTGGTTGTTCCTGATGACTTGGCAAACCATTTTATGTGTGATGGCCAAATCAGGTTTTTCTCTCCGCGCAACATACGCTCAATGTAGGGTTTTATGTCGTCGTAACCCATGATAGGCAGTTGCTGTGCGAAGTCAGAATAGTTTGTTAAATTGGCGAATTGATATTTTTGACCGAATTCGGTATGTCGCGCGCTATGAAGCAAATTTCTCAGTTGCTCTTTCTGTATAGTATCTCCGTAGTCGACATAGCGGTCGAGTTGTTTAAGTCGTCGAGCGAAATATAGATTGAATATAGACGCAAAATACATAGTACTCTTACTTTTTAAGAATACAAAAGTATAAAATATTTATGGTCAAACAGACTTATTCTTTGATTTTATGATTGTTCTTTTTGGAAAAATTTTTGTTTGTTTTTCTTCTGTCATCAAATTTGAAAGACTTTTTTCCTCTTTTTTCTTCCTGAAACTCCTTGTTTTTGCGATGAAATCGTGTTTTTTCGTTTCCTTTTTCTTTGGAATTTTTATTACGGTCTTTATCTTCGATTTGTATGCGTTTTCCGAAGAAATTGAGGTTTTTGAGCGATGCAGTAACAATATGTGTATCTCCATCTTCTATTTCGAAGTAAGAGAATTGTGGCATAATATCGATTTTCCCTATAGCAATACGTCTTTCGGTAATATTACGATTTATTATATCAATAAGTGTATTTGGGTAGAATCCATCGGCTTTTCCGAGGTTGATACGCAGGCGGGTAAATCCGGAAGCCGGTTTGTGTGTGCGTCCGCGTTGGCGATCGCTACTGCTTTTTTCGGTCAATTTTTTACTTTCTTCGGGAATGTCGAGATCTTTGGCACCGGCGTAGTATTCGAGGAGTCGGTTAAATTCAAGTGAGACGACACGTTTTACAAGATCTTCGGTCGACAGCCACGAGAGTCGTTTGAGAATAGGGGGGAGGTAAGTGGCTATTTCTTCTTCGTTTACTTCAACCTTTTCTACACGATCGATAAGGTTAAAAAGTTGTTTCTCGCAGATTTGTTTACCCGAAGGTACGGTACCTTTTTCAAATTGTTTACCGATAATACGCTCGATATTGCGCATGCGTGTTTTTTCTTTGGTATGCACGATGGCAATAGAGGTTCCGGTTTTTCTGGCTCTGCCGGTACGACCGCTTCGGTGGGTGTACGTTTCGATGTCTTCGGGCAATCCGTAATTGATAACGTGTGTGAGGTCATCGACATCGAGTCCGCGTGCTGCAACATCAGTGGCAACGAGCAGTTGCAGATTACGCAAGCGGAATTTTTGCATTACTGCGTCACGTTGTTGTTGAGAGAGGTCGCCGTGCAGTGAGTCGGCATTATAACCATCTTTTATCAAGGCATCGGCGATTTCTTGTGTTTCGAGACGTGTGCGGCAGAAAATTATACCGTATATATTGGGGTAGTAGTCGGCGATGCGTTTCAGTGCAGGATATTTGTCTTTGGCATGTACAAGGTAATATACGTGTTTAACGTTTTTTGCTCCTTCGTTTTTGCTGCCGATGACAATTTCTTTTGGGGAACGCATGTAATTTCTGGCGATGCGTGCTATTTCCGGCGGCATTGTAGCCGAGAATAACAACATATTGCGTTCGGAGGGTATGTTCGAGAGTATTTCATCAATACTTTCGGTAAATCCCATGTTGAGCATTTCGTCGGCTTCGTCGAGTACGACGGTATGAACCTTATCGAGTGTTACGACGCCGCGTTGCATGAGGTCTATAAGGCGTCCCGGGGTAGCTACTATTATGTGTACTCCGTTGCGCAAAGATCGTATCTGGCTTTGTATGCTCGACCCTCCGTATACGGGTATTATTTTCAGCCCTTCGATATACGTTGAGTAGTCGTTGATGTCGCCGGTGATTTGCAGGCACAGTTCGCGAGTAGGACTCAATATGAGGGTTTGCGGGGCGTTTATGTGTGTATCGGTCTTTTGTATAATAGGTAGTCCGAATGCGGCAGTTTTTCCTGTTCCAGTTTGGGCGAGAGCTACAATATCGGTATTTTCGTTCAGTAGTAAGGGTATTACGGCTTCTTGTACGGGCATGGGTTGTTCGTAGCCCATTTCGGTGATGGCGCGGAGAATGTTGGGATTTATACCCAATTCTTCAAAAGTCTTCATGCGTATTGTGTAGTATTGAATTATGTCAAGGACATCTGCGTGATTGTAGTCTCAATTGTGTGATACATAATAAATCGACCGCCGATATGCAATGATTTCGGTCGCAAAGGTACGAGTTTTAATTTGTTATTTTGTCTCTTTTTCAACAAATACACTTTAGGATAATAATAATGTATTGATAGTAAGTGCTTTGCTCTCGTGAAAAGGAGGCGTTATTAATTTATTGTTTTAGTAATATAGATTTTATTTTTTCTTGTTTTTCAGGGGTAAGATTGAGTTCTGTCTGCAAATATTGTTGTATGGTGCCGTGTTGCTGTTTTATGCGGTGAATGGCGCAGAATAATTGACGTTTGCGCATGGTCATGAGGGCTGTAGCAGCTTCCTGAGTGTCGGTAGAGCAGGAGTCGTGGTCGGCAAGTATAGCACATCGATTGATATATTGATTGCTGAGTAGAAAATCTCTGTATATGAGGTCTTCGGGTATATCGAGAGTCGACAATATCATGGCCATAGCAAATCCTACGTAGTCCTTGCCATATCGGTCACTGATAACGATCGGATAGTTTTTGTCGTCGGTCATAATATCGAACATTTTGCAGAATGCAGATTTCCCCTCATCAATGAGTTGTAAAAAGAGGTCTTGCATAAAGAGATTGGCATCGCCTCGGCGTAATTTTTCTGATTTGAGACGAGGATAAATGTGGCTTGATGTAATCAAATTGATAGGGAAATGAAAGATTTGATTTATGCCTAAATGGGTGTGATTGATATAACGGGTTGTATCACAGAAGTCGATCCATGTATTTATTTGGAGACTTTGAAATTTTTCTTGTCCTTGCTTATTGATGTTTTCGAGTGAACCTGAACGATATAATTTACCCCATTTTATAAATTGTCCCGATGCTGTTTCATAACCGCCTATATCTCTGAAATTGCTTCCGTCTTTGATGTGCGGTGCCCGTGTGGCTACGAAATAGTCGTATTTGTTTTTGAAACGTAGTAAAAAGTAACGGCGAATGTAGGGTTGATCCGAAAAATCTATTTCGCATATTTTATCGGCAATTTCACATTGGGCTATAGGCGGGGACTGCAGGTCGAAGTGATTGGGACTTTCTGCCATGTATATTTTTACTGAACCACTGGTGTTTTCGGGAAGAATCTCCCATTTCAAAATGTATTGATTTTCGCTCACATCTTCGCACACGACCTCTATGTCGGGGCATACCGATGTGCATGCAGCGAGTATGAGAATAAGAGATAGTAGCCAACTTGTTTTGTGAGGCATTCTTTACCGTTTTTGAGTTCTTACCCGACAAATATATGAATTTCTTCTACTTATCAGATATATCTTTGAATCCTTTAAGTTTTATTAGTATCAAATAGAACTCTTTTAACGGGTTTTGTGAGGTTTTGTGTGATTTTCAAGAATATTTTATGTGATTTACCGCTGTGATGTATATTTATCGGCATATTCTTTAGATATGTAGTTGTCGTACGAAGTACATACTTCAGAAGCAAGGTCGATACCATATTTTATGATATGGTCCCATTGAGTGAGAGACAGATTGTCGATTATATTGAGAGAGATGTTGTTTTGTAATAATCCGAATAGAATCCCCGCGTTAAAATTATCGCCGGCTCCGATGGTACTTACTGTCTGTATGGGATAAGTTTCGATATGATTGTGCCCGGCATTACAGAATATGTCTATACCATTACCGCCATCGGTATAAATAAAATTAGGGGTATAAAATGATATATGATTGCGGTATATTTTCTGAGGGTCGGTTTCGTTAAGAAGGACCGAGAAATCGTCTTTTGAGCCTCGTACGATGTCGGCCAATTCGAGGTTTTCGAGGAATATGGGCATTATGCGCATTGCTTCGTGGGCGTGTGACTCTCTGAAATTTACATCGTAATATATGATAGCTTTTTGCTCTTTGGCGTAGGAGAGAAATTCGGTGATTTGGCTATGCAATATGGGATCTACGGCAAAATATGAGCCGAAAATGACTAAGTCGCCCGGCTCTACGGTAGGCCAGAGAAAATCGAGTCGTTTATCAGGAAATCTGTGGTAGAAGGCATATTGAGCATCATTTTTTTCGTCGAGGAATGCGAGCGAAACAGGAGTCATGGCGTTTGTGGTATCGAATAAGTCGACGTGTTTTGTTGTGAGGTTGTTTTCGCACATGAAGTCGAGAATGATTTTCCCTACTCTGTCGTTCCCGATTTCGGTGATAAAAAGTGCCGTGACACCTAATCGACCGAGAGTAATCATGCTGTTGAAAGTAGAGCCTCCCGGGACCGATTTTGTTGGTTGGTTCTCTTTGAATATGATGTCGAGGATTGTTTCGCCGATACCGATGATTTTTGCCATTTTATACTATTTTTGTTTATGGTCGAGAGTGCTTTGTTCGCGTGAAATCTGTCCGAGGTAGCCCCCATGATGTCGTAAGGCGTATTGTGTTGTGTCAAAGTTGGTTGCTAACATGGTGCTTGTGACCAATATATCGCCTATTACTGTCATGGCTGTCGTCGATGTTGTAGGGGTGAGACCGAGAGGACATACTTCGGTCGGACCTCCGGTATGGAGGCATATATTTGCACTTTGGGCCAGAAGGCTCTGTTTATTACCGGTAATGACGATGAAATGGAGAGCCGGTTGTAATCTTTTTGCCAATGAAATAAGTTCAAGAATTTCACGTGTTTTCCCCGAATTGGAAATGACGAGCATTAGGTCATTTTCTTGTAATATGCCTAAATCTCCGTGTTGGGCTTCGCTGGGATGAAGAAATATGGCCGGAGTACCGGTAGAGCAGAATGTAGTGGCAATGTTCATGGCAATCTGCCCGGCTTTCCCCATACCGCTGGTCACGAGTTTGCCTTTGCGTTTGTGTATATACTCTACAATGAGGTTTACAGCCTCTTGGTATTGATTATCGAGAGGAATATTCAGTATTGCTTGTGATTCATGATGCAGAATATGTCGTACATGTTCTTCTATATTCATAGTATAGTATATAATGATTATCTTTTGTATTTGCGAAGATACGTTATTTCTCCGATTTATATCATACATGAACACTCTTTTTTGCGCTATTTGTTTTTTTGTTTTATTCTATGCCGTGAATGTGTTATTTTTGTGGAGAAAATCATATTATCGTAGTATGTCCGAATATATAACACATATATTGCCCAATGGATTGCGAATAATTTATAGTCAGACTCGTTCGACGGTGTCGTATGCTGGATTTACGGTCAACGCCGGTACACGCGATGAAATGCCGGGAGAAGAAGGTTTGGCGCACTTTGTGGAGCACCTTATTTTCAAAGGTACTACCCGTCGTAAGTCGTGGCATATACTCAACCGTATGGAAAATGTGGGAGGAGAATTAAATGCTTTTACAGCTAAGGAGGAGACGGTAATTTATTCGGTGTTTTTGTCGGAACATTTGTCGCGGGCCGTGGAGCTTATGAGCGACCTTATATGTAATTCGCAGTTTCCACCATCGGAGGTAGAGCGGGAGCGAGAAGTGATACTCGATGAGATAAATCTATATAAAGATACTCCGTCGGAGTTGATATATGATGAGTTCGAAAATCTTCTTTTTTCGCATCACGCATTAGGCCATAATATTTTGGGTGACAAGGATTCGCTTTTGTCGTTTGACTCGTTTGATGGACTACGTTTTTTGCGTAGTCACTATCTACCCGAGCGAATGGTATTTTTTTATAGAGGCAGTGTGTCGTTTGCACGTGTATTGGCGGTCATAAGCCGATATATGAGTAATGTCGGTAATCCTTCGGGGGTGTCGTTGAATCGTGTACCTCCTACCGACTATGTGCCGTTTTCTCGGCAGATAGAACTCGAAACACATCAAGCGCATGTTTTGGTGGGAAATAGGGCGTATGATATGTTTGATAAGCGACGTCCGGCACTCTTTTTGTTGAATAATTTGTTGGGCGGCCCGGGAATGAACAGCCGTTTGAATGTGGCTCTTAGAGAGAAAAAAGGATATGTATATGGGGTAGAGTCATCGGTTACAAACTATTCGGATACGGGCTTTTTCTCTGTTTATTTCGGTACAGACCCGACAAAGGTCGACACCTGTCTGTCGGTGTTGTATCGTGAATTACGGAAACTTAAGCATTCTTCTCTTACTACGTTGCAATTGAGCAATGCCAAGCGCCAATTTATCGGACAAATGGCTATTGGTACCGAGAATAATGAAAGTATGGCTCTGGGTATGGGTAAGTCTTTCTTGCATTATAATCGTTATGATACACTCGAAGAGTCGTTTTCGCGTATCAATGCCGTGACGGCAGACGATATATTAGAAGTAGCCAATGAGATTTTTGATGAGCGATTACTCTCTACATTGGTGTATGTGTAGTTGAATGTAAATTTTATATAAATACAGCGACGGCTGCCAAGAAAATACCGGCAGCCGTCGCTGTATATTATGTAAAGAGATAAAGTTACTTGATATATTTTTGCATTTTCGAAGTGACTTTTTCGATATAGTCTCGGGTCTCGGCATGAGGAAGGTTCTTTTTGAGATAGGTGTATAACTCATCATAAGTCATTGAGTTGATGATGGGAATGGCTGCCGATATATTGGTGTTTTTGTTGAATGCACGACTTACATTCCCTGCACCGGTGTTATATGCTGCTATGGCGCAAAGCATACGGCTACGAATGTCTTTTACATTTTTGAAGTAACGATTTATTAGCAGACGTAAATATCCACTACCGAGTTCGATATTGTTTTCCGGGTCGAGCAGGTAAGAAGGGGAGGGAATGCGGTCGACATTATATACATATTTATATGAGTCTCTACCCCCCGATTTGGGTACTAATTGCATCAATCCATAAGCCGGTACGTGTGAGCGGGCTGCGGGATTGAAGTATGATTCTTGTTCCATCACGGCATATATAAGAGGTTCGTCGAGAGAGAATTTGTCGGCATATTGTGCTATATGATTTCGATATTTTTGAGCACGTTGTGGTATATGGTCTTCGACGAGTTGCATCGATACCGATACAATGTGTCCGCTTTTGCCGTTGGTGGTGGTTGTTGTGACTTTAGGCTTTTGGCTGCCAACGACGGCGCGACCTATTTTATCGGCTACAATGGCGAGGTCGCGGCTTACTGCTTCTGATACCTTGGCGGTAGACTTAGCGCTGCCAGCGTTATTTGATTTTACGGCTTTTGTTTTTTTCTCGACTTTTACTATGGCATCGTTGGCATAACCATATTTTTTCAAATTTATTTGATTGCCGAGCAGAGATTGGTCGGCCAATGGTTTTTGAGAGTCGATTTTTGACACGTAGTCAACCGATTTTCCTTTGCTTACCAACAAATCCGATACAGCCGATTCGAGACGACGATTTATTTTGGCTGTGTCGCGCATATCTTTATCATCGACAACGATTTCGACTTTGACTGTGCCGTTGGCAAAATCGACAACACTGCGTGAACTGAGGTCATTGCTATATTCAACCCAATCTTTTTGGGTGCTTTCGGTGTATTGATTTTGACCCCACATTTTCCTTACTTGGGCGCAAAATGCGTCGTATTCGGCTTTTCGTGCCTTTTCATAGGCAGCGTATTCTTCGCGAGCTTTTTGTATTTGGGTTGTTTGCTCTTCCTTTATATCGGCTATGCCTTGTTGTTGTTGCTTTTTGTACTCTTCGAAATCAGGCACTTGTGCATAAGCAAGACCGCTTGTAATGGAGGCTGAAATCAAGAAGATAAGTAGTCGTTTCATATATTTGTGTTATTATGATGTGACAATCAATGTGATGCAAATGTAATGAAAAATCGGAATAAATACTTTTTACCACAAAAAAATATTGTGCATTACGTTGTATGTGCGATATAGGTGTGTATGGAATCGATATAGAGATTTGTGTGTAATTTATTGAAAATCTTTTGACTAAAAAATAAGCGATAGGAACAAACCCTATCGCTTATGTCGGGGTGAGAAGACTCGAACTTCCGACCTCCACGTCCCGAACGTGGCGCGCTGCCAACTGTGCTACACCCCGATTGACTTTGCGAGCGCAAAGGTAAGTATTGATTTTGAATAATTCAATATATCGAGACGATTTTTTTATAATCTATGTGTGAAGCGGCTACTATACAATGTTTGTCAACCAACAATATCGATGTGACTATGATTGTTTCCCCGGCGTGTAACCTGTATTTGCACGGGAATGCGTTCGGTCATTTCGGCCACATGTGAGATGACACCGATTTTTCGTCCATGAATTTGTAGGCGTTCGAGGGCGTCCATGGATATGCGTAGGGTATCGGCATCGAGCGAGCCGAATCCTTCATCGATAAATAGCGATTCTATGCTCATGCGGTACGATGATAGTGATGACAATCCCAATGCGAGTGCCAACGAGATAAGGAACGATTCTCCGCCCGATAGGGTGTGTACACTACGTGTCTCGCCCAACATATTGTTGTCGATGACTTGTAGTGCCAGCATGCCGGGTATGCGTTGTAGAGTGTAGCGCTCAGATAATTCTTGCAGGTGTATGTTGGCATATATGAGTAGGCGGTCGAGTGTGTATCCTTGTGCTATACGTCTGAATTTTGCGCCGTCGGCCGAGCCAAACAGATCGTTGAGCCGTGCCCATGCCTCTTTTTCGGGACGTAACAAGTCCAGTTTTTTATTTACTTGGGCTATATGTTTTTTGTTTTTGTTATCGTTTTCAAAAGTGGTTTTTATGATGGCGATTCGTTCGTTGGACTGATTGTATAAAGTCTCTTTTTCGTGATATGCGAGGGTAAGTGTTTCACGTGTATCAGAGTCGGAGGGACGATAGGACTGTGATAAGAGTCGCGATAATGACTCGTTACGTTCTAACAGTAATGTTTGTCCTGTTGTCACTTGTTCTTTTATGAGGGCAAGCTCTTGCTTTTCTTGGGCAATGTACTCGGTGCTGTACGATAATAGGTCGGAGAGCCTATTCCAATCGATTGAGGGGGTGGCGGTAAGCCATTGTTCTATGGCTTGTGTGCCGGCTGTGATTTTGTTTTCGAGAGTGGCAATTGCTTGTTGTTGTTGCGTAATGGTCCCTTTGAGTTTTTCTCGCTCTTTGTCTGTTTCGCTGTATATAGTCGTAGTTTCTTCTATTTTGTTTTGAGCTGTACGCGAAGCGGTTTCGTATTCTTGTGTCAGAATATCGATATTTTTCCCATCGAGTATGTCGGCACGTTCTTTGCGCGTGCCGAGCAATCCTTTTTCGATATTTTGCAGTTCTTCGAGCGAAGTTTTTTCGATGAATTCGAATTTTTTGATACTTTCAGTGATGTCTTTTATTTTCTCTTGGTTGTTGGTGATATGATTCTTTTTTTGCTCGAGTAATGATTTTTTTTCGTTCCAATCGGTGACGAGTTTGTGTAATCGCTCTTGCAGATTTTTTTCATTCGACCAATTGGGAATGATGCCGTGTAATTCGTTGTCGAGTTGTTGCTGATAGCGGGCTCTATTTTGTTGAGTGATGTCGACTTTTGTCTGTATTTCTATGTACTCGGCTTTTTGCTTTTCGAGGAGTTGCGAAGTATCTTCGAGGGTCTTCCTTATCTCCTCTTTTTGCTTTTCGAGTTCTTGCATTTCCACGCTTTCGATTATTTCGGTTGTGAACAAGTGATGAGTGTTGCCACATACGGGGCATGGTTCTCCTTCGACAAGTGAAGCGCGGAGTGTATATATCTCTTTAGGTGCTAATTGATTGAGTCGTTCGAGATTGGTTTTGAGAGCGTCGAGTGTTTTTTGCTCGGCTTGTATGGCATCTTTCAGAGATGATTGTTGTTCTATATATAGTTTCAGATTTTCTGTTTCGCTATTGAGTGTTGCAAGATTACCGACAATTATTTCGGAGTGAGCGACAAGTGACTCAAAGGCAATTCTTTTTTCGAACCAGAAATTCAGATCTTCCAACTCTTTGGTGCATTGTTGTGTATTAGCGATGGTTGAAGCAAGTTTTTTTTGTTCGTCTTCGAGTGCGTTTTTATCTCTTGTGTGGGTCTGATCGGCTCTTTTGTATGCGGTGTCGTATGTGGCAATGAGAGTGTCGAGTGAGCGGGCTTTTTTACGCTCCTCTTCTTTCGAATCCCAATCGGTTTTCAACTTTTTGAAATCGTTGATTGCTTTATTTCTGATTTCTTGCGCATCAGCAAGTTTTTTTTCTATGTCGATGAGGGTATTTTGATTCTTTGCAATACTTTTTTGTTCGTTGTCGAGCGATGTTGTGTTTTGTGTGAGTTCTGTATATGTATCACGTATGTTTTGTACGAGGTCATATTGTTGCATACGGGTATATCGATTCGAAGCTTCGTCTCGATATTTTTTAGCCTTTTGCAGGTTGATTTCTGCCTCATTTTTTGCAGTAACAGTGTGTTTATAATCGTCGTGCCAATCAATTTGCTTTTGCAGTATGGTAAGCGATTCGCGAGTTTGTGTTATAATTTGTTCGAGTTCTGTCTGCTCTGCACGAAGGTTTTGGAGTTCTTCGTCGGATAGTTGTACAATGTGAGCGATGCCCGATTCTATGCAAGAGTAATTTTCTCTACTTTCTTTGGCTTTGTTATATATCGATTGAGATATTAACGAATATATTTCGGTACCGGTGATTTTTTCGAGCAAGTCGGCTTTTTCTTTTTCGGCCGACTTGAGGAATGTGGCAAAGTCACCTTGCGCGAGTAGAACGGCACGGGTAAATTGTTCGAATGATAGTCCGGTGAGTTCGATTATTTTTTTTTGTAATTCCGATTTTGTTCCTTGCTCTTCGTAATTTTCAGATAAGTTATATAGTTGCAGTTTGCTGTCTTTGATTTTGCCGGAGTTTTTTTTGTATGCACGTTCTACGCTCCATCGTGAGCGGTACGTCGACCCGTTGACGGCGATGAATTCGGCTTCGGCATATCCGTCTACGGCACCGCGTCGCAGAAGATTTTTGGTGTCGTTTTGTGCGAACGATTCGTTGCCCACATCTTGTATTTTTACACCGTTCTCTCTGGCGCCCGCGAGTCGTGGGGTATTGTTGTATAGAGCAAGGCAGAGAGTATCAAGTATGGTCGATTTTCCTGCACCTGTAGGCCCTGTGATGGCAAACAATCCCGATGATACGAGAGGTTCCTTTGTGAAATCTATTTCGAAATCTCCCTCTAATGAGGCAATATTGCGACCTCGTATGGCTGTAATTTTCATTGCGTAATCTCCTGCATGATTTGGTGTAATAGTTTCGACATGTCTTCAGGAATTTTTTCACCGTAGTGAGCTTCGTAGTAGCTTTGTGCTATATCTATGGGACTTATCTCTTGTATTTCTTTGTCGACGAGGTGCGCCTCTTTATTTGTGCCACAGCCTGCTGTATCGGTGGTAAGGCGTGTAAGGCGTACCGAGTGACCGGTGAGTGCCGATTCCAATTGTTGTCTTAAATCGGGTTCTGGTCGGGATATATGTATCTTTATTTCGAGGTAAGGCGATGTGTTTGTGACCTCTCCGACGGGTAGGTTTGTGATGGCATCGAACACCTCATCGGTAGTACCATGCAGTGATATAAGTTGTACCGGAGGAGTGAAGGGCAGAAAATCAATCTCGGTTTTGTCGGGTAAAATATCTACAAGAATCACACCGTGACGATTGTTTTTCTCGGCAAACGACATAGGTAGGGGCGCACCTGCGTATCTTACGTTCTCGCGACCCGATACGCGTTGGCTTTTGTGGAGATGTCCCAGTGCTGTATATCGAATTTTGGTATCGAAAGCGTCGGGGTTGACACATTCCAATCCTCCGATGATGGTACGTTCCGATCGGTCGTTTTCGGCGATTTCCGAGCCGGTGGCCTGCAGGTGTCCCATGGCGACAATGGGCATATTTTTCGACTTTGCTTTTTCGTACAGCGTTTTATATAGAGAGGCCACGCCATGCGCATAGCTGTCGGCAGGAGGGTAGTCGCCTTGTCGTAAATAGGGCACGGCAAGGCAATAAGCTTCTATGCGTCCATTATGTTTGAGTGGGACGATGAGGCGATTTTCATCGATTTCACCATCGGCTGTACGTCGTACTATGCCTCGCACGGTTATATCCATCTCCTCGAGAAGAGGGGTTGGGGCTTCGAGGCGAGAGGCTGAGTCGTGATTGCCGGCGATGATAACGATTTGTAAATCTCGTTTTTCTGTCGTTACATCGCGTAGGAAACGGTAGAATTGGCGCTGTGATGCGGCCGATGGATTGGCGGTGTCGAATATATCACCGGCAATGAGCAGAATATCGGCATTGCTCTCTACAATCTGCTGTTGCAACCACGAGAGGAAACAGGTGTGTTCGTGTGCGCGGTCGTGTTCAAAAAAGGTTTGTCCCAGATGCCAATCGGCCGTATGTATTATCCTCATAAAATTTTTGTTGGGTATTCGAAATATTTGCAGGCGATATTGCCGATTTATTGCAAATATACGTAAACGTGTGGATATTCAAAAGCATATATCAACATTTCGAAAGCGGCCCTATTTTTATGATGTGTAATATGGCTTATTTTAATTGAAATATAGGTTATCAGCGTTATGATATAGGTGTTTATGTGTCATTAAATGTAATTATTTTTTTCTATATTTGTGTATAATTAAGAAATTTTCTCTAATCAGATTAAGGTAAATGTATCGGAGATGAAATCGCAATCGAAAGGGAAACAATGGCAATGAAATTGATTTTTCCCTACAAAACGAAGTATGTGATATTAAATTGTAACCAACTATTTTCATAACATAAAACGCCCGCATTATAAAGATATTAATGCTTCTGTTTTTTATAATGCTAATTCTTTGTGATAGTGTTATTTGTCGACATTTTGTTTGATAGACAACAAACCATCATATAGTTCGTTATGGTACATATTGGCAAACTCTTCGAGGAGGAAATGAAAAGACAAGAAAGAACATCTGCGTGGCTTGCAAAGAAAATCAATTGTAAGCGACCAAATGTCTATTATATCATCCGACAAGAGTCAATCAATACCGATCTCCTCTTGCGTATTTCGCGGGTATTGAATCATAATTTTTCAAGTATATAATTGGAATTATTAATTCATAGCAATCAAAAGGGGCTGCCCAACAGAATTTGGGCAGCCCCTACTTTAGTTATAGGTCTATTATTGTTTCTTTATTATTATTTTTTCTCGATATGTGCCGTTGTCAGTTGCAATGGTTACAATATATATCCCTTCTGTAATATTGCTTATCGAGAGTTCTTGACCGATTGTTTGTGCTACTATGCGGCCATTGATGTCGACAAGTGTTATCGAAGTGGGAATAATGCCTTCGACTCTTATTCTGCCATTGTCTACTATAATGTTGTGTGTCTCTTTTTTTATGTTCTCAATATTCGATACGTAGTTAGCTCCATATATTCCGATATTGTCGAGCAGTAGTGTTTCGCAATTTTTCGAATTCAGACGGAATGCAATGTATATGGTGTCACCTGCATATTCTGATAGAGATATACCATGTGTCTTAGATAGGGTATCGATCTTTATGTAATGTTCTATTCTGTTATAGTCATAGGGAATGTTCTCATCCCAGGGATTGTTTTCATCACAATGATAAATCATTAAAGAATATGTTTCGCGGTAATCGAGGTTTGATGATGCGGCATCCCACGATAGGAATGTGTTTTCTGCGGGAATACATTCGGGTAGTACAATCCATCGGTCGGCTTGTTCGGTAACATCAAGCTTTGAAGTGCCGGCTAACATATAATTGCCATGCAGTGGATGTTGTTGGGAATCACAAATACCCCAACCATACTGATTGATATAACTGCCGTTTGAAGGGCTTACCGTGCCATTGTCCTCAACAAAGTAGGTAAAGTTGTCGGGTATTTTACCATCTTCGAAATCCCAGAATTTTGTGGCTTCGCCCATTACTTGGAATGTATGTGTAATATTGTTGTTATCGATATCGGTATCGCCCGATGCGGTGATTTCTATGCTCAATTGGTGTGAATCTGCATTGAGCATAGAAAGTAAATCGTCTAAGCATATTTTGCGCTCTTCGAGCATATTTAATGTAATAGATTCTTCGTAAGCGATATTGTTGTCGATTGTTACATGTACAGTGGCATCTACATCGGTTAATCCTAGATTTTTCGTTGTGAAAGATACAGATTTATTGGAGTTTTTGTGGATATATTCTCCCGGATTTTGTAGGTCTACTACCGCCAAATCGATAGTCTCTTCCGAAATTTTCTCAACCGAAATATCATCGATAAGAATGTAATAGTTGTCCTTTTCACTGAGTGCGTTGAATCCTATATATAGTTTTTCTTGCTTCTCGAGATATATGATATTTACCGACTCTTTGTATAAAGGAGATATGAGAGGATCAAATTCTACAATAGTATTAGTCATGGCATCGGGTGTATTGTTGCTGCCGTAGCATACACGTAATTTTTCTTCATAAAATTCAGCCTTTGTGGAGTACCAAAAAGTCAGTTTATAGTAGCCAGCCTCTTCTATTTTTATGGGATTGAGTATGGTCCAATCGTCGCTATTGTTAAGTCTGTCGGAGTAGTGCATTAGACAAAAGTCTCCGGTTCGTGGAAAGAATTTATATGGGTCGGCGTAAATATACCAGTCATCGTTATTGGAATTGAGATATGTGATATCATCGGTGTATTCATAGCTTTCGAAACCCATAAAATAAGGTGTAGGTGAGGGCGTTTTATGTATAACATCGATATGGCATGTATCGTTATAGTTATTGATGTCGTTGGGGTATATGGTCCAAGCTTTTATGGTATATTTTTTACCTGGAATATCCAAATTGACTTTCGTGGTGAATGTGTATTCTGTTTCGGATTTTTGCAGTAGAGGTGTGTTTATGGTTTCGGTAGCAATGAGGAGGTCGTCGATCGAAAATGCGACATTGATGGAATCGATATCTGTATTCCCGATGTTTTTTATTTTTATGGATACAGATTCTTGTCCCATTTCGAATTTGCTTGTGGGTGAGGTAATTTCGCTGATAGATAAATCGCCGAGATTATCGGAAGAGCTTTTTACTGTCATATCGTATAGATATATTCGCCACTTGTCGGCATCGCTACATGCTCTGAATCCTATATGGAAAGGTATATCGGGCGATACGTTTATCATGAAGGAGTGTGAAGTTTCGTTCTCGTTGAGAGTCATTATGTCGCATATTCGCGAAGTCATAGCTTCTACATTGGGAGCATTGCCATACATAACTTCTAGTTTCTCGGTGTAAGAACTTCCTTTTACTTTGAAAGATACTATAGCCGTACCGCTTTGAGGTGATGTTATGGCCGGGGAAATGAGCCAATCGTCAGCTGCATTTATGCTGTTATAACCATAAAATGTTGTGCTGATCCCTAAGTCAAATTTCCATGTGGAGTTGTCTGCATTGGCGTCGATAACGGTCCATCTATTAAATTCATCTTCGGTATTAAATTGTGATGAAAATAATAATTGTATTTCGTTTTCTTCCGTTATCTCAGCAGCCGGAGTGTCATTCTCTTCATAGGCAATCGCTGTGGAATCGGTGGTTGTAATCTCCTGAAGAGGTGTAGCACTTATGATGATGTTTGTAAAAAGTGCTACAGATGTAATAATGAGGGTACTTCGTTTCATAACAGTAAATTGTTTTTTAATTTTTTTGATTAAAGTATAAAATTTGATTGATATATGCAATATGTTGTTGTGAAAATTAAGAAAATTTAAGTGCGAAGACATAGTTCGGTGTATCCCGAATTCTATCGCTTATGTCAAATGTATTGGCTTGGGAAGAAGTCCCGCTGTGGTATAAATTTCGATCAATAAATAGAAAAGTATATTAAATGTCTTACATGCGGCTTAGAATAAAAATTTCTTTTTCTATAGAATTGCCAATTTATTAGTTTGTCTGCTTTGACTTGCTATAGCCTCATAAAACAGGAGAATAGCGAGGGAGAATATACAAAGCGGGTCGTTGTGATTACAACGACCCGCTTTGTAGTCGGGGTGACTGGATTCGAACCAGCGACCACACGCCCCCCAGACGTGTACTCTAACCGGACTGAGCTACGCCCCGATTTGTGAGTGCAAAGGTAACGCTTTTATTTATACCTGCAAAATTCTTGGCGCTTTTTTTGCGTATTGATATGATTTTTGTTGTTTTTTGATTTATATACCCATGAGGTCGCGGTATAAATCGAGAGCGATATTTATTTCATCGCGAGAGGCGGTTTGGTTTATAACTACCTCTCCTATACCCGATAAAAGCGTAAAATTGATGGTGTCTGCACTGTTTTTCTTGTCGTGAGTCATACGTTCATAGAGATAATCGTAATCGTCGCAAGTAATGGCAAAGACACCATAATTTTGCTTTATAAATGTAGCCAATGAGCGTAAAGTGTCGAGTGGGAAGTTTTGAAGTCTATGTGATATAACAAGTTCGCATATAAGTCCCCAAGCTACTGCATAGCCATGTTGCACGGGGCGATTGCGTCGGTGCGACAAACTTTCGAAAGCATGACCTATGGTGTGCCCGAGGTTGAGCGATTTGCGAATGTTTGCTTCATAAGGGTCTTCAGTCACAACGTGTCGTTTCACCTCAATCGATTGTTCAAGGCAGGCGAGCATTTCGTTGCTGTCGGGGCGCGAGAGGTCTATCGCGAATAGCGGGTTGTATATGTCGGGCGAACTTATAAGACCGTGTTTCAGCATCTCGGCATATCCCGATAAGAGGTGCTCGTGAGAGAGCGACTTGAAAAACGTGTTTGATACCAATACGGCTTCGGCCGGGGCGAAGGCTCCGATTTCATTTTTCAATCCGTTGAAATTGATGCCGGTTTTTCCTCCGACGGCTGCATCGACGGCACCCAGCAGTGTGGTGGGTATGTTGATATATCTGATGCCGCGCTTGAAGGTGGCGGCGGCAAATCCGCCCAAGTCGGTAACCATACCACCACCAAGGTTTATCATCATGGAGTGGCGCGTAGCGTGACGGTCGCTCAGTTCTTGCCATACCGATGATAGAGATTCTATATTTTTGTGTGTGTCGTCGGGGAGTATATTTATGCGACGAGCAGTGGCGATGGTTTTACTATGTGCAAGTAGAGGTACGCAATAATTGCCGGTATTGTCATCGGTAAGTAGAAACAGGCGGTCATAGTTGTATCCTGCCAGTACATCATCGAGGGTGGCTGCGATATCGCGGGTAAAAATTATCTGTTGAGCCATCTATTATCTGTTGAGTTGTGAATATATCGAGTCGAAAGAGTTGGCAAGTGAAGTCATGTCGGGAAGCAGCATATCAGCTCCGGCATCAAGCAGTACGCTATCGGGTAGCGGGCCGGTATTGACCGCAATGGTGAAGATTTGAGCCGCCACACCGGCTTTTACGCCGAGGGGCGCATTTTCCACGACGATGGCCTGCCGGGGTTCCACACCTGCTTTTTTCAGCCCCATAAGGTATGGCTCGGGGTGAGGTTTGCCATATTTTACATCAAAAGCCGTTACCATGGTTTCGGGTGTAAATATACCGGGGAAGTCGTGATTGAGTTTTGAGAGTAAGGAATGTTGCCCCGATCCTGTAACCAATACGGGTGTCAGGTCTTGACTCTTTATGTATTGCAGAAATTCGAGAGCGCCCTCTATAGGGTGAGTCACACCTTTGGCTGTGAAGAGTTCGCTTTTGTGGCGATATATCGTTTCTTTCTCTTCGTCGGTAGCATTGCGCTTGTATTCTCTGTTGAAAATGAGGTCGATGGTCGATGCTCCGGTACGACCTTCGTACATATAAAATTCTTCGCGAGTACAAGGTAACCCAAGCGATGCGATGGCTTCGTACCATGCCTCGGCATGGTAGGGCATGGAGTCGTAGAGGACACCGTCCATATCGATAAGAACGGCTTTCGTGTCTATCTTTCGAAACCCTGTCTTTGCGAGATATTTGTTTCTAGCTTTTTGCATATATATGATATTCTTTACAAAAGTACGAACTATTTATCACACGGCGAGAAAAAGCCGATGAAAAAGAAAAAAAATTCCTACATTTGTCTCATATTATTACCTCCTGTATGTCTCGATTTGCCGATGTCATATTACCACTGTCGCTGCATAAGTATTATACTTATCGTATTCCTGCCGAGTGGCAGGATAGTCTTGTCGTGGGCTCGCGTGTAGTAGTCTCTTTTGGTCGTACGCGGTATTATACGGCCATTGTTGTGCGTGTGCACGACGATGAGCCTATCGAATATGATACAAAAGAGATTTCGACATTACTCGATACTGCCCCGCTGTTGCATGACAATCAGTTGCGTTTTTGGGAGTGGATTGCCGATTATTATTTATGTGCTGTGGGTGATGTGTTCAAGGCGGCGGTGCCTTCGGGATTGAAGCTCGAAAGTGAGACTCAAATAACTATAAATCGCGATTTTATCGAAAAAAGTGATACTCCATTACGCGAAAGAGAGATAGTACTACTCTCTGCTTTAGAGACAAGAGAGAAGATGAGCGTGCAGGAATTGGAACGTGCGAGCGGATTGCGTAATATCTTACAGGTGGTGCGATCTTTGCTCGAGCGGGAGGCCGTAATAGTGTCGGAAGAGATGCGGCAACGTTATCGTCCCCATACCGAGTGTTATGTGCGGTTGTGTGGTGTAACCTCGGGGGAGCAAGAATCGTTACAATCGATTTTTGAGCAATTGAAGGCGGCAAAAAAGCAGATACGCTTATTGATGTGTTACCTCGAAATGTCGGGATTTATGCGTCAATCGAATCCCATTGCTGTTTCTCGTCGTGATTTGCTCGAACGAGCCGATGTATCGCCGGCGGTATTTGCCGCTATGGTACAACGCGGAGTGTTTGAAGTATATACAGTGGAGATAAGTCGGTTGTCGGAGAGTGTGTGCCATGTGGAGCCGATGCATCGATTGTCGTCAGCTCAGCAAGAGGCATATGAAGGCATAATCGAAAGTTTCAAAAACAGATCGGTGACTTTATTGCATGGCGTGACATCGAGCGGAAAGACCGAGGTATATATTCATTTAATAGACCAAATGTTGAAGCAGGGGCGTCAAGTTTTATATTTAGTGCCCGAAATAGCCCTTACAACACAACTTACCTCGCGCCTGCAGCGAGTTTTTGGAGATAAATTGTCTATATACCATTCCAAATTTACCGACAATGAGAGGGTGGAAATATGGAATTGTCTGTTGAGAGAGACGAGCGGGCGAGTGGTGCTGGGTGTACGGTCGGCAGTATTTCTTCCGTTCAGTGATTTGGGGTTGGTAATAGTCGATGAGGAGCATGAGGGAAGTTATAAGCAACAAGAGCCTGCCCCACGCTATCATGCCCGCAATGCGGCAATAGTTCTGGCATCGATGTATGGTGCAAAGACATTGCTGGGTACGGCGACCCCCTCAATAGAGACATATTATAATGCGCAGACAGGTAAATACGGGCATGTAGAGTTGGCAAGCAGGTATGCCGATATTGCTCTGCCCGAGATAGTTACTGTCGATGTTGGCGATATGCGTCGAAAACGTCGTATGACGTGGAACAGCAATATATCTCCTCAACTTATGGCGTTGTGTACCGATGCACTACAGAGGGGGGAACAGGTCATATTGTTTCAGAATCGTCGTGGTTTCGCGCCTATGGTCGAGTGTCGATTTTGTGCATGGACTCCGCGATGCGAGCATTGCGATGTGAGTCTTACCTATCATAAGCAAAGTAATCGATTGGTGTGTCATTATTGCGGTTATACGCGTTCTGTGCCGCAGGAGTGCCCTTCGTGTAAGGAAAGAGGCGTAGAGGTGAGGGGTTTTGGTACAGAGCGTATCGAGGAGGAAGTCGAACGAGCATTTCCCGATTATACAGTAGCGCGTATGGATCTTGATACAACCCGTAATCGTAAGGCTTATGAGCAGATAATTTCTGATTTCGAACAGCAGAAGAGTCGTATTCTTATTGGCACACAGATGGTGACCAAGGGGCTCGATTTTGATAAAGTGAGTGTAGTGGGTATACTCAGTGCCGACGCGTTGTTGAATTATCCCGATTTCAGGTCGCATGAGCGGGCGTTCCTCATGATGGAACAGGTGGCCGGACGTGCCGGACGAAAAGGTCGTAGAGGGGTTGTTGTTTTACAGACAGCACAACCCACTCATGCGATTGTAAATCAATTGCAAACGCATGACTATGCCTCGATGTATGCTACTCAGATTGCGGAGCGTAGGGCTTTTGGCTATCCTCCATATACCCGGCTTATCTATATATATTTGAAATACCGTGATGAGGTGCTGTTGCAAGTCGCAGCCGAGGAGTATGTGAGGATACTTGTGGGAAAATTCGGCTCGCGTGTTTCGGGTGTGCATACGCCTCTGGTGTCGCGGGTGCAGTCGTTGTATATACGACGTATCATGTTGAAAATAGAGCAAACCGCATCGGTAGGAAAAGTAAGGCAGATATTGCGTACCGTGCAAGAGCTGGTGGTGGCAGATGCCCGATTCAAGTCGTTGATTGTATATTACGATGTCGATCCTATGTAGGGATTACCTTTTTTTGAAATATTTACCGATATAAGGCAATTCAGCCAAAGGCAGATCGTGTCGAATGGCATATATTACATATACAGCCAGCAGTACGGTTCTGAAAAGCAACGTTACTGTCGTATTCCAATCGGGTACGAGCATCGCCGTGATATATAATGTGGCAGCCAACAATGTGTATTTGGTTGCCGCTTTCCATTTATAGGGAACGGGGTAGAATTTGCGCCCTAGTAGGTACGAAACCACCATCATGGATAAGTAGCAGCAGAATGCCGCCCACGCGCATGCTATATACCCGTATCGAGGTACGAAAACGATGTTTATAATGAGAGTGACAGCCAATCCTATCAGCGAAAGCCATGTGCCCCAATATGTGCGATCGGTGAGTTTGTACCATAACGAGAGGTTGAAAAATATACCGAAAAAGAGTTCTCCCGCCATAACGATAGGGACTACAGTCAATCCTACGAAATAAGAGGGTGCTATAAAATATTTCAGTATAGGCAGGTAGAACATGACACCGAGGAATATGAGCAGTGCAAAAATGATAAAATAGTGCATAGCCTCGACATAGGCCGATTTCTTGTCTTCTCCTTGGTTGCGGTTGCGGGCAAAAATGTATGGTTCGTAAGCAAAACGGAACGCTTGTATGAACATGACCATGACAATGGCGATTTTGTAGTTTGCTCCATATATACCTAGGTCGGTCATGGCTTGATTGCTATCGGAGACCAACCAAGGATATATGAGTTTATCGATGGTCTGATTCATAATACCGGCCAACCCCATTATAAGCAGGGGGAACGAGTAAGAAATCATCTTCCCTAAAAGTCGACTGTCAAAACGAAACCGAGTGCCGAATATTTCGGGAATGAGAACCAATAGCGTGACAGAAGAGGCAATAAGGTTGGATAAGAAAATGTATCCTACCCCGAAATGAGGATAGTAGAACCACGAAACGTACTGAGGAGCTGCCTCATAGATGCGTGGGCACAATACGATAAAGAACAGGTTGAGTCCGATATTGATGAATATCGAGAGAAGTTTTATGCCGGCAAATCGTATCGGACGGTTTTTGTATCGCAGGTATGCAAAAGGAAGTGCCGTAAAGGCATCGATAGCGATGGTGGCAGCCAGTATAAGAATATATCGCCGGTCACCCGAAGACCCTAAAATAGAGGAAATAGGGTCGACAAAAAGGGCTATTGCCAGAATGAACAGAGTAGATGTCGATGCTAATGATATAAGTGCAGTAGTATATACTTTGGCGGGATCGGAGTATTTTTCATGATTTGCAAATCTGAAAAAGCCGGTTTCCATACCATAAGTAAGGATTATAAGCAAGAGGGCTACCAAAGAATACAGATATGTTACCACTCCATACTCCGACTCTGTAAACATATGGGTGTATAGAGGTACGAGACACCAATTGAGAAAACGTCCTACGATACTGCTCAATCCGTAGATGACGGTATCTTTCATCAGACTTTTTATTCCAGCCATACTCGATGATTTAGAATAGGGTGTTTTGTTCCAGCCTGTTACGTCCCAGATGCTTGTATGCAAGGTCGGTTACCATACGTCCGCGCGGAGTGCGTTTTATAAAACCTTCTTTGATGAGGTATGGCTCGTACACCTCTTCGAGTGTTCCTGTGTCTTCGCCCAAGGCGGTTGCGATGGTGGAAACACCTACGGGACCACCGGCAAATTTATCGATGATGGTCATTAATATTTTATTATCTATTTCATCGAGGCCGTATTGGTCTATATTGAGGGCTTCGAGGGCGATACGAGCAATTTCGATGGTGATACGTCCGCTGCCTTTTACTTGTGCAAAATCGCGTACACGGCGTAATAATGCATTGGCGATACGAGGTGTTCCGCGACTGCGCATGGCTATTTCTACGGCGGCTTCGGTCGTGCATGGTACTTGCAGTATCGAGGCAGAGCGTTTCACGATGGTGCTCAGTACGTTGTGGTCGTAATATTCTAAGTGGCAATTTATACCGAAACGAGCACGCAACGGGCTTGTGAGCAGACCGCTACGTGTTGTTGCACCGACCAGCGTGAACGGAGATAAATCTATCTGTATAGAGCGTGCGCTCGGCCCTTTGTCTATCATAATATCGATGCGAAAATCTTCCATGGCCGAGTAGAGATACTCCTCGACTACGGGGCTGAGACGATGTATCTCATCGATAAAAAGCACGTCGTTGGTTTCGAGCGATGTAAGTATCCCGGCCAAGTCGCCCGGCTTATCAAGTACAGGGCCCGAAGTGACTTTGAAACCTACGCCCAACTCATTGGCAATGATATTCGACAATGTCGTTTTCCCCAATCCCGGAGGGCCGTATAACAAAGTATGGTCGAGTGCTTCTCCTCGCATTTTTGCAGCTTCTACAAAAATACGGAGGTTCTCAATGATTTTATCTTGTCCGCTGAAATCATTAAAGGCTAAGGGGCGCAGTGCTTTTTCGAAATCCTGCTCTTTGTCGTATCGTTGTTGTCTTATATCAAAGTCGTCCATGATATAGCTGTTTTATCTATTTGTTGCGGCGTTTTGCTTTTTTCGCGTTGCGTTTATTGGCGCGATTGAAGAATGCCGATTGTTTTTTCAACATGTACTCTATGGAATGTTTTGTGTCCCAACCTCGGAGCGTAGCATATTTTTCACCGATATAGGTTAGGATTTTTGTCGATGGAGTGAGACGGCAGAAATTGGCGAGGCATTTACGCTTTGAAATCGTTCCGAAATCCATACGATTGATGTCGAATAACGAGAATTCTATGCCATTCTCTGTGTGTTCGAAAGCGATATTCCCGGGAGAATAGTCGTGGTGCAACACTCCGCATTTGTGTATTTTTTCTGTGAAGGCGGCAAACGCTTGTAAAACCTCTTTGTTTTCATCGGTAAGAGATGTGTCGAGGTGAAATTCACGCATCATGTGAGTGAAAGTTTCTTCGGTTGTTGCCAGATAGCTATCGGTAAGCAATCCGTATTTATACTCCTCAATGTAAGCAATAGGATGAGGCGTGCGAATATTCATTGAGAGTAATCGTGATGCGTATTCGTAAGAACGATGGGCTTTTGACTTGCGGAGTCGGCCATATATGGCTCTGTTGATAAAAATAGGAACTTTATACTTTTTTACGATTACCGATACCCCTTCCCATGAAAAACGGCGTAGTATATTCCGTGCATTATAAATGACCTCCCCCATATCGAATGTTTCGGGAAGACGCTCGATATGTTTTCTCAAGAATGAATATTGGGGGTTGACAACGATTTTCATGAATGAAAGGTATTGTATTTATAATGCGAAGATACGTTTTTTATGGATAAGACAGATGGTATGATTCGATTTTTTATGATTTCTTATCGATGAACTTACACAATTATAGTTTGTTGTCATTTTGCTGTTGTTGCAGAATGGCGTCGATGCGCTGTATAATATTGTTGGCATCGAAACCTTGCAGACAGGCATAATCGCCACGATGGCAGGGTTTATTGCCAAATATCGAACAGGGACGACACGATAGGTCGATTTGAATGATATTTTCTTCGTTTTGTTGCCAGCCTAAAAATCCGGCATAGTGATGGGTCTGTCCCCATATCGAAACTACGGGAATACCTGCGAGTGAGGCCAAATGCATATTAGCAGAGTCCATAGTCATCATTGCCGACATGCGTCTGATAAGAGATAGCTCTGTGGCAAATCCGAGGTTTAATCCTGCGAGTGAGATGGTTTTTGGGTATTTTCCCGCCCAATTTTGTAAGATAGAGGTTTCGGCCTGCCCGCCTCCCATGAGGAATATACGGCAATTTTCGCGTTTAGAAAGGGTTTCGATGACTTTTTCGGTTACCGTAGAGGGTAATATTTTGCCGGGGTGCTTGGCAAAGGGGGCGATGCCTATCCATATTTCTCCCGGTAGTGGAGGTTCTATGATGTCGGGTAATGTGAGAGTATCGGGATTGTCGGTAAAAACAGACCTGAAAGAAAATCCGACTCTGAATCCAAGCTTTTCAAACACATCGGCATATCGTTCAAACGATGTTTTAAGCGGTGTGATAGATTTGTTTTTGTATCGTTTTGTAAGATGTTTTTTCTCTTTTCTCCCTTTGTTGATGATGACACACTTTGAGGACGGCAGTAGTAGGTCGAGTACGCGAGTGCGCAGTACGTTGTGGAGGTCGGCAATGTATTTGAAATTTTCAGTGCGGAGTTCTTTATAAAGAGTCCAGATTCCTTTCAATCCTTTGTGTCGACCCTTTGTGTCGGCCGGATATATAGTGAGATTTTCGGGGGTATTTATGAATAAGGCGGCTACGCTTTTTTTTGTGACAAAAATAAATTGGTGGTTGGGATATGCCCGGCACACTTCATATACGATAGGAATGGTCATGGCTACGTCGCCTAATGCCGAAAATCGCAAAATCAATGTTTTATCTTTTTTTTGTATGTCTGTCATGTCTGATTGGTATTGACGAAATATTTATGTAAAACGAGTAGAGATATAAGATTTTCTCGGTGCGTGTCATAGAATTGGTCTACATAATTGTGCGCGTTTTCTATGATTTGTTTTACTTCATCGGGGTGGTCGATGTAGTACAGTATACGCTCCTCGAAGTCGGAGAAATCGGGTTTTATGGCAATGTAGTGATAGTCGGGAATAAGAGTGCCCTCCATAAACCATGTCTCCATACTTGGGGGGGGCATTACGGCAACAGAATTTGAGGACATAATCCATTTGAGGTTACTCGATACATCGTTGCCTTCGAGAGCCAAAATGAATTTGTATTTTAATTGTTGCCAAATAGTGATTTTTTTGCATTTCCATGCAGGGTTTCCGTGTCGGCTTATGTCGCCGAGGTCGCAAAGACGGTGACCGAAGAATTGTTGTAAAAAGGCCTCACGAGTTGGTTTGCCGGGGACTTTACCGCGAAACAGCACTTTGTCCGACTTATACTCGTAAGGTATGCGATCGTTGATGAAGATAAAGTGTCTCAACTTATTGAGTTTCATTACAACCGAATTGTGGTTGCAGTCGGAAATGGGACGGCTTTTTACGATGGAAGGAACGAGGGGAATGTGGGTTACATCTCCGGGACAATACTCCCATTTGTACGATGGAGAGAAAAAACGCAGATATTCATACATATCGAAAAAATACACCGAACTGCATTTTCGTCGCGAATCGCCCTTCAACGTGAAATCTCCGATAGTGCGTGGTGCGTCGGATAGTTTTGCCTGTTGCGGCATATGATTGTAATACTCCACACGATGGAGTATGTAATCGGCATCATCGCGACGGCTTATCTCGTCGAGCAAAGAATTTAATGCTCTCCGACACAGCATCGGTGGATATAGGTATCGCACATAGTTGCGCAGATAGTAGGGGAATTTTTTATTCTTCCCGCTGTTGAGGAGAAAGTGTAACCCTCCCATTTATTTTTTATTGTATAGTACCGGATTGAGAGCGGGGTCGTTGTACATCTTCATTTGTCGATATACTTTCATATATCGATAGCCGCACTCTATATCGTCGAGCAGTCGGTCTATGGCCGAAGACAAGTCAACGCGTTGCTCGAGTAGTACTTGTAATTTGGCATTGCACTGGGCAATATGCTTGCTGTCGGCATCGGTACGTACCACCTCTTGTTGCATATGATATATCTTCAGAGCCAGAATGGAAAGACGATCTATTGCCCATGCGGGGCTTTCGGTATTGATGACGGCATCGGGGAGAGGTTTTATAGCCTGATATTGTTGCAGAAAGTAACTGTCGATACGCTCGACAAGGTCGGTGCGGTCTTGGTTCGATTTATCGATACGGCGCTTTATAGCCATACCTTCGATAGGATCAATGGCCGGATTGCGAATGATGTCTTCGAGGTGCCATTGTACCGCATCTATCCAATTTTTACGATATAAATCGTTTTCTATGGTGTTTTCGGGATAAGGATTTTGTATAGGGGTATCAACATTATCATTCTTGTGATAGTCTTCTGTCGCACTCCAAAATATTTTGTTGCATTTTTCGCTGAATGGAATCATGTGTATTGTGTATTTCATATTCAAAAGACAAACATACATATACTTTATGAATTATTCAATCTTTCGGGCAAATAATTTTCATTCGGCGACGAATGTGGCGAAATATGGAAGGTATTGAAAAGATTTTTTTATTTTTGTACGTTATATGGAAGTATATGTAGAATTCATAGTAAAGCTGTTTGGAAATAATAACGAGTAGTAGCAGGAATATCGATGAAGAGTACAATAGTCATAGATGATAAAATACCTTATATTCGCGGGGTGTTGGATGCGTATGCCGACGTTGTATTCCTGCGTGGGAGCGATATTGCGAAGGAAGATGTACGCGATGCCGATATGCTTATTGTACGCACGCGTACGCGTTGTGATGCCGCTTTGTTGCGAGGTAGCCGATGCCGTTTTATAGGGACGGCTACAATCGGATATGACCATATCGATACCGCTTATTGTGCGAGGACTGGAATTGAGTGGCAAAATGCGCCGGGTTGCAATGCCGCTTCGGTGGCACAGTATGTAACAGCATCGCTTATATGTCATGCACAAGCGCGCAACATCGATTTACGTGATATGTGCATCGGTGTGGTGGGGGTAGGACATGTAGGTCGGCAAGTGGCCGGGCAGTGCAGACTGTTGGGCATGCGGGTGTTGCTCAATGATCCTCCGCGTGCCGACAAAGAAGGTGGCAACGGTTTTGTGTCACTCAATACGATAATGCGTGAATGTGATTATATCACTTTCCATACTCCGCTCATACGCAACGGGAAATATGCGACTTATCATCTTGCCGATACAGCATTTTTTGATAATCTGTCACGTCGGCCTGTAATCATCAATGCAGCGCGGGGCGAGGTGGTGGATAATGCAGCTCTCGAAAATGCATACGATGCCGGGAAAATTGCCGATATGATAGTAGATTGTTGGGAGAATGAGCCATTTCCGCGTCGTTCTTTGGTAGATAAAGCGTTTATAGCCACGCCTCATATAGCGGGGTATTCGGCAGATGGAAAGGCTAACGCTACTCGTACCATGGTGGCATGTGTTGCTTCTCGACTCGGTGTAGATGTTGATTTGTCGATCATAGCCCCCCCCTTGCCTGTGCAGCCGATTATTACGCTCGAAGATTCATCATATCCATTGTATCAAGCGATATTGTCGACATATAATCCATATATCGATAGTAGAAAGTTGAAGATGAATATAGAAGATTTCGAGCGACATAGAGGGGAATATCCGCTGCGAAGAGAATATGGAGCCTATCATGTAGATATAAAAAATGTCGGGAATGATATGTTTGCCATGTGGGGATTCAAAAATTAAAAAAACGGCAGTTTTATGCACAAAATAAAGGTGTTTGTGCATATATATGTCACTTTATATCGAAAATATTTTTTTCTTTGGAGAAAAAGATGTTTCTTTGCGTCGCAAAAACTATATTAGACCAACGAATTCTCAAACTAAAAACTGAAAGTTATGTCTGAAATTGCATCAAGAGTTAAAGCTATCATTGTCGACAAATTAGGTGTCGAAGAATCTGAAGTAACCACTGAAGCCAGCTTCACCAATGATTTGGGTGCCGATTCACTCGACACTGTTGAGCTTATCATGGAATTTGAAAAAGAATTCAACGTTACCATTCCCGACGATCAAGCTGAAAAAATCGGCACTGTTGGCGATGCTGTAGCATACATCGAAGCTAACGTAAAGTAAGAAAAACGACCCTCTCTTAAAAATGGAATTAAAAAGAGTCGTAGTAACAGGCCTGGGGGCAGTTACTCCATTGGGTATCGGAGTTGAAGAAACTTGGAACGCCCTGATAAATGGTGTAAGTGGAGCCGGGCCTATTACTTTGTTTGATGCGTCGAAATTCAAGACGCAATTTGCTTGTGAAGTAAAAGGGTTTGAGCCCACAAAATATCTCGATCGTAAAGAGACGCGTAAATTTGACCGTTATGCGCAATTTGCCGTGGCCGCCGCTAAGGAGGCTATCGAAGATTGCGCTATCGATCTCGAAACAGCCAATAAAGATCGTATAGGTGTAATATTTACATCAGGTATTGGAGGTATTCGTACATTCGAAGATGAGATGTGTGCCTACAATCCCGAGGTAGGGCCTAAATTCAATCCGTTCTTCATACCTAAGATGATCGCCGACATTGCCGCCGGTCATATTTCGATGATGTATGGATTCCATGGCCCCAACTTTGCTACTGTATCGGCATGTGCATCTTCTACAAACGCGTTGATTGATGCATTCAATTATGTGCGTTTGGGTATGGCCGATATGATTGTTACCGGAGGAGCTGAGGCTCCTATTTCGGTGGGTGGTGTAGGCGGATTTACCGCTATGCACGCTCTTTCCAATCGTAACGATGACCCCGAGCATGCCAGCCGCCCGTTCAGTGCAAGTCGTGATGGCTTTGTAATGGCTGAAGGTTCTGCATGTCTTGTTCTCGAAGACTTGGATCATGCGTTGGCGCGCGGTGCGAGAATATACGCGGAGGTTATCGGAGGAGGTTTATCGGCCGATGCTTATCACCTTACAGCCACACACCCCGAGGGGTTAGGTGCTAAATTGGTGATGAATAACGCGCTTGCCGATGCCCATATCAAACCCGAAGAGGTTGATTACATCAATGTGCACGGAACCTCTACTCCTGTAGGTGATATATCGGAAGCTAAAGCGATCAAACAAGTATTTGGCGAGCATGCTTATAAACTCAATATAAGCTCTACCAAATCGATGACCGGCCACTTGTTGGGTGCTGCCGGTGCCGCCGAGGCTTTGATATGTGTAAAAGCCGTAGAAAACGACATTGTACCACCCACCATCAATTTTACCGAAGGTGATGAAGATCCCGAAATCGACTATAAGTTGAATTTTACATTCAATAAGGCTCAAAAAAGAACCATTAACGTGGCTCTTTCCAATACTTTCGGTTTTGGCGGACACAATGCAAGTGTTATAGTAAGAAAATTCTCTAAATAAAAGTGTTGGAGAACGTATTTTATAAAATAAGGCTCTTTGCGCTACGTCGTAAAGAGCCTTATTCGTCTTTTTATGCGATTTTGGGATTTGTGCCGCATCGCATAGAATTATACCGCCAGGCGCTAACACATCGTTCGGCGGCTGTACGTGATGAGGGGGGCGCAAAAATAAATAATGAGCGGCTCGAATTTTTGGGTGACGCCGTATTTACAGCAGTAACAGCCGATGTGCTTTATCGCTCTTTCCCTGATAAGCATGAAGGTTTTTTATCGAATTTACGTTCGCGTATCATTCGTCGCGAAATGCTCAATCGTATTGCCATAGAAATAGGTCTCGATGCTCTTGTACAGGTCAATCTGCGTACTATATCGCACAACAACTATATATATGGAAATGCTTTTGAGGCTCTCATAGGTGCTATATATCTCGATTGCGGGTATGAAAGGTGTAAAGATTTTATAGAGAGACGTATTATCAAGAATTATATCGACCTCGAAAAGGAGACACACAACGATGCCAATTATAAGTCGAAATTGGTAGAATGGGGACAAAGCCACCATCTCGATGTGACATGGGAGGTCGATGAGAGTCTTACCGACGAAGACAATAATCCGATATTCAAGGTACATGCTGTAGTAGGAGGAGTGGCGGGTAAGCAGGCGATGGGCTATTCCAAAAAAGAAGCTCAGCAAAAAGCGTCGCAATGTATGCTAAGGCAGTTGCGATATGACAGAAACTTTTCTCAATCGGTGTTGTCGGGGTATAAAAATGAGTCGGACGCAACGAAAGGCGAGTAAGGTATTATAGGTGCAATCGGGTAATCGGCTGTTTATCGGTCGAGAAGTACAAGTATCGCTTCATTTCCCATATTGAATAGCAGATCAAGTATCGAAACATCGGGTTGAAAGCCCCATTTGGGCGCAAAAACCTGGTAGTATTGGCGGGGTAATAACTCGGCAACGGGTTCTTTTTTGGGGTTGATTCTGTCTCGTAGGTCTATTATCTCATTGTGTGGTTCGATATATGCCGTACTGAGGGAAATGTCGGGGGAAATACCGAGCAAATCACAAATTTTTTTCTGTAGTGCCAAGTTGTAATCGAGCAAGAATTTTCCTTCCTGCTTTTGAGTATAAAAGGGATATAAATCGTCTTTGTAATATTCGAAAAATGGCGATGAGCCATAAGTCGAGGCTATCGCGTTCCAATGTATATGTTGCCAATTGTCGTGACAAGAGATACGCATGTCGCGTGTGAAAGGTTTGCCGGGTTTTGTACGCTCTACAGGGATAGATAGTGACAGCATGCCACCGGCACTCATGATGTTGCAACGATTGCGATAGGTTTGTTTTACATAGTGACTGTGTACTTCGATTATTGCATGGTCGTACAAGCATAGCGCGCGGAAGTATGCTACGGGTGCCAGATATGCGGTAGATAGGCAGGCAGTCGACATTTTTGTAAATGTTTCGGTTGTAAAAGCACTATTGAGAAAGGCTTTCGACCGACTTGAAGAGACGGTTCCATCGTATGCGTCCGTCGAACCAATTGCGGTCTTTGTCCATCGACAACCAGACAAAGAGTGGTTTACCTACTATGTGGTCTTCGGGAACAAGCCCCCAGTAGCGGCTGTCGGCCGAATTGTCACGGTTGTCGCCCACCATCATGTAATAGTCCATTTTGAATGTATATTTGTCGCACTCTTTGCCATTGATATATATACGACCATTTTTTACGTCGACTTTGTTGCCTTCGTGGTCGCGAATGGCACGTATATATATGGGAAGATTGTCTGTTGTAAGTGTAATACTTTCTCCTCCTTTGGGAATCCATAGTGGGCCGAAGTCAGAACGAGTCCAACCTTTTCCATATCCCAACGGATAGGCTTCTCCTCCAAATATTCCGGGTTCTTGCACTATCTGTGTGACGTATGGATATTTTTTGATGCGACCGAGGGCTTCGGGAGTAAGCGGCATGTGGTATATGGGTGCAAAGGTGCCGTCTGAGTTTAGAGGGAAGCCCATAGCTTTTAATTGGGGGTAGAAATTGATGTCGTTAGATACGATGGAGCGATCGTCGACACTCACTCCGAGTTCACGAAATTGTTTTTCGACAAAACGGTATCCCGGTTGTAACATCACATAGTAATTGAACTGAATGTTTTTGGGATTTTCCATTTCGCGACCATCGATAAAGGTATGGTTGTCGCGTATCTCAAATGTATCACCCGGCATACCGATACACCGTTTTACATAATTTTCGCGACGATCTACAGGGCGATATACAATATCTCCAAACTGCGCTTTGTTACGACGTATGGCATCGCGTCCCATGTAATGCGACAGTGTATAGTAGTCGGGATTGCTGACATACGTGGTTACTGTATCTCCAGCAGGAAAATTAAACACGACGATGTCGTTACGTTGTATTTCTCCCAGCCCAGCCAAGCGTCGGTATGGCCATGACGGCCATTCGATATACGACTTTGTGTTGATAATGGGGAATGTGTGTTGTACCAGTGGGAACGACAATGGGGTGTTGGGAACACGCGGACCGTAACTCACTTTGCTTACAAAGAGGTAGTCGCCTACCAACAGCGATTTCTCGAGCGATGATGAGGGTATTTTGTAGTTCTGAAACAGAAACAGGTTGATAAAATATACGGCAACCAGCGCGTAAACAATGGCATCAATCCATTCCATTATGCGTAGGAATGTTTTGTTTTTTGATTTTTTCCAGAATGTCCAAGGCACATAACCGGTAATATATATGTCGACCAGCAAGATGAGACCCGGTAGAATGTAATAATTATCGAGCCATATGGTAAATAATATGTATAGCAGAGAAACGATGCCGAATCGTATCCATCGAGTGGCTTTTACTGCTTTTAGGCGTTCTTTGAAGGAGGGATATATATTCATGGTTACGTATTATCAAAATTGGAACATATCTTGCATGGTGAGAAATCCTTTTTTGCCGCATGTAAATTCGGCTGCAAGTACGGATCCGAGTGCAAAACCCATGCGGTTTTTTGCATCGTGGGTAATGGTAATGGTGTCAAATTCCGATTCGTATGTTACGGAGTGTATACCGGGTACTTCATCACGCCGTATAGCCTTGATGCCTATTTGGTCGGGCAGAGGCTCAAGCCCTTCGACCCAAGATGTTTTGCGGTCGAGTTTTTCGACAATACCATCGGCCAATGTAATGGCGGTGCCGCTGGGAGCATCGAGTTTATGGATGTGATGAGTCTCTTCCATTGATACATCGTATGCAGGAAATTGGTTCATTATTTGCGCCAAATATTTGTTGAGAGCGAAAAATATGTTTACTCCTAGACTGAAGTTTGATGCGTAAAAGAAAGTATTCCCATTGTTGCAAGCTTCTTGTATTTCGGGCATGTGTTCGAGCCAGCCGGTAGTGCCTGAAACGACAGGGACACCTGCCGCAAACGCTTTGCGGTAATTGTTCGGAGCTACACTCGGTGTGGTAAATTCTATGGCGACATCGGCACTTGCAAATGCTTCCGATTCAAATTCTTCGGGATTGTTTACATCAATAATCGAAACGATTTCGTGTCCGCGATTTCGGGCTATCTGTTCAATGGCATGACCCATTTTGCCGTATCCTATAAGTGCAAGTTTCATATAATTGTGATTTTCTGAGCAAAGATAGTGTTTTTCCGTTAGAAAATTCTTTATTTTGCATACAGATAGTTTTTTTATGGAAAAGTTGCTTTATTACATGTGGGAACATCGACTGTGGAGTCATGCCACTCTTGCGACGACCGATGGGCAGTTGATAGAGGTTATCGACCCGGGGCGTCGTAATGCCGATGCCGGTCCCGACTTTTTCAATGCAAAAATACGTATAGGAGAGCGTTTGTGGGCGGGAAATGTGGAGATGCATTTGCGCGCGAGTGATTGGTATCAGCATAAGCATGATGTCGATGCCGCATACGATTCGGTAATATTACATGTGGTGACTGATGCCGATGTGCCGGTATATAGGCGTGGCGGCGAGCCTATTCCTCAATGGGTATTGGTGATACCGGAGCAACTTAAGAGCGACTATGAATTTCTGCAAAAGCAAAGCGATGCATTGCCATGTGCCGAACGTATAGTAGATTTGCCTCCTTTATTTCTTACCGATTGGCTTGCTTCGCTGGCTCTTGAGCGTTTGCAACAAAAAAGTGGGCGTATTGTTGCCATGCTCGATGAGAGACAAGGAAATTGGGAAGAAGTGTGTTATATTACATTGGCGAGAAGTATGGGTTTGGGTATCAACAATGATGCGTTCGAACGATTGGCACGCAGTCTTCCGTTGATATTTTTACAGAAACATGCCGATTCGCTTTTCCAAATTGAAGCATTTCTTTTTGGACAGGCCGGTCTTTTGATTCCCGACCGTTATTCCGATGATGTATATTATCAACGAATGTTGCGGGAATATAAGTTCCTGCAAAACAAGTTTTCATTGCAACCTATTAATAGTGAAAGTTGGAAATTTTTCAGGCTGAGACCGGCCAATTTCCCGCACCAACGTATAGCATTATTAGCGCAACTTATACATCGTGGGTTCAACCTTTTTGCCCGTATGCTCGATTGCACTGATGAGAAATCGGTACAGATGTTATTTGATATTCGACTCGAAGGGTATTGGGAGTCACACTATACTTTTGGTGTGGAATCGCCTATGCACAGTAAGTCTTTGGGGCGTGGAGCTGTGCGTATACTTATAATCAATTGTGTGGCACCGTTGTTATATACTTATGCTTCGCGTACCGGAAGAGAAACGTATGTGGATCGTGCCATGCAACTGCTCGAAGAGTTGCCCGCCGAGGATAATCGTATCGTGCGGCGTGTAGTAGCACGAGGGAGCATAGAGATACGTTCGGCTCTTGATAGTCAGGCTGTCATACAGCTCAATAATGCCTATTGCGAGCCGCATAAATGTCTTTATTGTCGAATAGGGCACAGGGTGTTGTCGAGTAGGTTCAAAAAGTGAGCAATTATTGGTATAAACAAAAAATCCGCCCGAATTAATCGAGCGGATTTTTTATGTATTGGAAAGATATTGTCAATTAATCTTTTTTCTCACGATTTTCGCGACGAGGGCGGTTGTTGTGATGACCACCGTTATTGGGACGACGCTCACTACGTTCGGGCATGCCTTCGGGACGCGGTGTCAATTCTTTCATCGAAAGGCGGAATTTTCCGGTTTTGGGATCTATTTCGAGTAATTTTACAGTTACTTCATCACCCTCTTTCAATCCTGATTCTTCCATTGTTTCGAGACGATTCCAACTGATTTCGGAGATGTGGAGCAATCCGTCTTTCCCGGGCATAAACTCTACAAATGCACCGAATGCGAGAATCGATTTTACTTTTCCGGTATAAGTCTCTCCTACTTCGGGAATAGCTACGATACCTTTGATACGAGCCAGAGCCGCATCGATAGATTCGCGGTTGGGAGCAGCAATTTCTACATGACCTACACCGTCGATTTCTTCGATGGTAACAATTGCTTTGGTCTCTTCTTGTATGCCTTGAATGATCTTGCCGCCCGGGCCTATTACTGCGCCAATCATATCTTTGGGGATATCGAGAACCTCGATGCGAGGAACATGCGGTTTGAAATCTTCTCGGGGTTCGGCTATGGTGTCGAGAATTTTGCCGAGAATGTGCATACGACCTTCTTTGGCTTGATTGAGGGCTTGTTCCAATACTTCGTATGAAAGGCCATCAACTTTTATGTCCATTTGAGTGGCAGTGATACCGTCTTTTGTACCGGTTACTTTGAAGTCCATATCACCCAAGTGGTCTTCATCGCCGAGAATGTCGGAGAGGACAGCAAATTTTACATTGTCTTTGTCGGTGATAAGCCCCATAGCAATACCCGAAACAGGTTTTTTTATCTTTACACCGGCGTCCATAAGGGCAAGGGTTCCTGCGCATACGGTTGCCATCGAAGAAGAACCATTTGACTCGAGAATATCTGATACAATACGTATAGCGTAGGGATAATTGTCGGGAATCATGCTTTTCAAGGCGCGGTTTGCCAAGTTACCGTGTCCGATTTCGCGACGTCCTACACCGCGACTGGCTTTTGCTTCACCGGTAGAGAATGGAGGGAAATTGTAGTGAAGTAGGAATCGGTCGTGTCCTTGGTTGAGAACGTCGTCGATGATTTTCTCGTCGAGTTTGGTTCCGAGAGTAACGGTCGATAGAGATTGTGTCTCACCGCGGGTAAATACCGATGAACCGTGAGGTCCCGGAATGTAGTCTACCTCGCACCAAATGGGGCGTATTTGTGTAGTGGTACGACCATCGAGACGTTTGCCTTCATCGAGTATGCAACGACGCATAGCCTCTTTTTCTACATCGTGATAGTAACGTTTGACGAGAGATTTTTTTGCTTCGGCTTCTTCGGGATCCATAGCAGCAAGATATTTGTCGACAATGGCTTCGAAAGCCTCTCCGCGGGCATGTTTGTTGGTGTTTCCCGAGCGAGCAATTTCATAGGCTTCGTCGTAACATTTTGCCCATACATCTTTGCGCAACTCTTCGTCGTTTACTTCGTGGCAGTATTCGCGTTTTACGGTAGAACCTACCTCTTCGGCGAGTTCCATTTGGGCTTTACATTGAACTTTGATGGCATCGTGGGCAAATTTCATGGCGGCGAGCAAATCGGCTTCTGAAACTTCGTTCATTTCGCCTTCGACCATCATGATGTTGTCGTATGTGGCACCTACCATGATGTCCATATCTGCACGTTCTAACTCTTCGAAGGTAGGATTTATACGGAAATTTCCATCTACGCGGGCTACGCGCACTTCGGAGATAGGTCCGTTGAAAGGAATGTCTGATACGGCGAGAGCCGCTGAAGCGGCAAGACCTGCTAATGCATCGGGAATGTCAACGCCGTCGGTCGAGAACAACATTACGTTTACGAATGTGTCGGCGTGGTAGTTATCGGGGAATAAGGGACGCAAAGCACGGTCGACAAGACGTGAAGTGAGAATTTCATAGTCCGATGCACGACCTTCGCGACGGGTGAAACCTCCGGGGAAGCGTCCGAATGCTGAATAACGTTCTTTATACTCTACTTGCAAAGGCATGAAATCAACGCCTTCGCCGGCCTCTTTTGCCGAACATACGGTGGCAAGCAACATGGTATTGCCCATGCGAACCTCTACTGCACCGTCGGCTTGTTTGGCCAATTTTCCGGTTTCGATGGTGATAGTTCTTCCATCACCTAAATCGATGGTTTTCTTTACAATTTTCATCTTATAATATTTTCTCTTCTGTCTAAAATCGTGCAAAGATAGCAAACTTTGTCGGTAATCGAGTGAAAATGAAAGAAAATCTTGCTTTATTTCTCTTCTTTTTGCTTTTTGTCGGCGGTTTTTCCTCCCTTTTTCTGAAAAAATTCGACATTTTGCCAAATCTATCTTATCTTTGTAACAGTAAAGAGGATCTTGAGAATATATCAGATGATTTATTTCTTTAGATTACATGTAAAAAATAATTCAAGAGTTATGAAAAGGATTTCGATAGTCGCACTATTGTTACTGGTAATATGTAGTTGTACCCGCAACGAGTTTCATATACGTGGACATGTGGTAGGCGGTGAAGGTAAAGTGCTATATTTCGAGGCGGCACAGTTGAGTCGTACCGTGGTGATCGACTCGTTGCGATTGCCGGCCGACGGTGCCTTTGATTTTTCGGCACCAAGTACAGAGTATCCCGAATTCTATCGTTTGCGTCTCGATGGCTCATATATACATCTTGCCGTAGACTCTACCGAGACGATAACGGTAGAGATTCCCGGGTTACCTATCGCGACCGATTATACGGTTATAGGGAGTGAGAATAGTGAGAAAATACGCCTTATTGCAAAAGCAGGGAACCGTTTGAAAGGGGCTTATGAAGAGGCCTCTCGGCAGAAAAATCTTACATCCGAGGATCGGAGAGAACGTACCGAAAACCTTCAAAAAGAGATTGATAGGTATAAAGAGTTTGTAAGCCCTTATATTTATGAATCTCCGAGTTCTTCGGCCGCATATTTTGCAATATTTCAACGTGTTGATGGCCTTGATGTTTTTGACAGAAATAATCGTAAAGACAGCAGGGCTGTATTGGCGGTGGCCAATGCCTATCATTCGTTTATGCCCGAGTCGCCTCGTTCGAAACATCTCTACGACGTAGGCGTGGCAATTATACAACAGGAGCGTGTCGAACGAGCTGTGCCAAATGACTTACCGGTGGCTAAAGAGGTCACGCTTATAGATATCGTATTACCTGATCAATATAGAAAGAAACACAGCCTTTGTGATTTGAAAGGTCAGGTGGTGTTGTTGGATTTTGCCGCTTACGCGGCCGAGGGTGCATCGGATTATAATAGAGCATTGGTGCAACTACATGATCGGTATCATTCCGAAGGATTTGAAATATACCAAGTGTCGCTCGATACTGATGAAAATCAATGGCAGGTTTCGGCCGATAATCTGCCATGGATATGTGTGCGGGGAACAGATGCAGAAAATGCGCGTGTGGCGCGTTCATACAATGTGCACGATCTCCCTACTGCGTTTCTTATCGATCGTAATGGTGTGTTGCAACAGCGTGTTGCTTCTATGAGCGATTTGCCCGGAGCAATCGAAAAACTCCTCAAACAGAAATAGAAAGGTCGATTTTATCAAAAAAATTTGGTTATCTCGAAAATAAACTCTATCTTTGCATCATTATAAATGGTAAAAAGGAGTTCCGACCGGTAAACGGTCGGGATTCTTTTTTGTTATCTTATATAGTCTGAAAAATAATAATTAAATATAGGAGGATAAAACTATGGCAGTAGTGTATATGACCGAAGAAGGTTATAAAAGAATGATGGACGAGATAGTCTATCTCGAAACAGTGCAACGGCCCGAAATTTCACGCCAGATTGCCGAAGCCCGTGATAAAGGCGATCTTTCGGAAAATGCTGAATATGATGCGGCAAAAGAGGCTCAAGGATTGTTGGAAATGAAAATAGCGCAGCTCAAAGACAAAGTGGCCAATGCCCGTATTATCGACAACTCGAAACTTAACACTCGTGAAGTGCAGATACTCAACCGTGTAAAAATACGCAATGTGCAGAACAATATGGTGATGACTTATACCATCGTTACCGAGAGTGAGGCCGATTTGCGTACCGGTAAAATAGCTTCGAGTACACCTATCGCACAAGGCTTGCTTGGTAAAAAAGTAGGCGATATAGCAGAGATAAAGGCACCTGCAGGTCTGATGCAATTTGAAATCGTAGAGATTTCGAAATAATAGGAGATTATAGGTATGCCTACAATTTTCAGTCGTATTGTTGCCGGTGAGATTCCTTGTTATAAGGTAGCCGAAGATGAGAAATATTTTGCATTTCTCGACATTAACCCTCTTACGAAAGGTCATACTTTGGTGATACCTAAGGCCGAGGGTGATTACCTATTCGACATGAATGATGAAGATTATGTGGGATTGCAACTTTTTGCCAAGAAGGTGGCGCGAGCCATCGAGTCGGTTATTTCTTGTACCCGTATAGGTGTAGCCGTGATGGGCCTTGAAGTACCGCATACCCATATACATCTTGTACCTATCAGCAGTGAGGGGGATATGGTGATTTCCAATCCAAAATTGAAACTCTCACCCGAAGAGATGCAGTCGATTGCCGATTCTATAGCTGCGCAGGTGAAGTAGAAATTTAATGTTAGATGGGCGGGGTATCGGTCATTACGGTGGCGATGCTCCGCTTTTTTATATTCTGCAGAGACTATTCGCCTTTGTCGGCAGTGAGCCAGCGGTTACGCAGGTATTTGACAGGATAACGAGAAACTATAATGCCGATGAGTGCGACAACGGCAAGTACTATGGCTGCATCGCTCCACATGAAATGTACGGGGTAAGCGTCGACAATGAATGCACCCGATGTGTCGCCCATGCGTAGCAAACCAAATGCCTCTTGCAGCCGGCAAAGAATGATTCCAGTACACAATCCGCCTCCGGCTCCGATAATCGATATGAGCCAACCTTCGATATAGAATATTCGAGATATAAGTATGTTGTCGGCACCCAGATTGTGCAAGGTGCGTATGTCTTCTCTTTTATCAATAATGAGCATCGACAGCGAGCCTATGACGTTGAATGTGGCTATCATAAGAATGAAAAGCAATATGAGAAATGTAATCCATTTCTCGATTTGCATCATGCTGAATGCCGCGACTTGTTGTTGCAATCGATCTTGTACGATATAGTTATTGCCAAGGTGTTTTTGTAATCGCTTTATGACATCATGCTCATCGGCATTATCGGCAAGGCGTATTTCTAATGCGGAGGCTTCGGTGGTGTAGTCGTATATCTTGCGTACCAAAGATAGAGGTGCTAATATCCAACTCTCGTCATATTCTTGCTGATTGACCACAAATAGGGCCGACACCCGTACTTGTTCCTCGCGGAATGAAGTGGAAGGATTTGCTATATTTATACGGCTTTTTCGTTTGGGTGCATATAATCTTACAGGACGAGAAAAGAATGCTCCGGTGCCGAGGTGTGAGGCTACTCCTGCTCCAAGAGTCAGATATGGATTGTTGTCGTCGAATATGAATTCTCCGTCAAATAACGTTTCGTCGATATGATTATGTACATCGGTATAAGAGGTATCGACTCCTTTTAGTAATACCGGTATTTGGTTGTTTCCGTACACAGCCAAAGCGTTTTCTTCGATTACGGGCGAGATAGCTTCTATTTCGGGCCACCGATATAGTGTGGCGATATGTTCGTCGGCCGTGTCGAATACTTTTCCTTTTTCGGGAATGATTTTTATTTGTGCATCGAGTTTGGAACAAAGCGATGCGACAAGCCCCTGAAAGCCGTTATATACCGACAGCGTGCATATTATAGCCATGGTGGTGATAGCAACTCCAAGTATCGACACAAGCGATATGAGCCCTATCGCGCTGTGAGATTTCTTGGAAAAGAGGTAGCGTGTTGCTATTTTCAGAGGTAAGTACATTCTTCTTATTTATTAAGCAAGGCATCAATGTTTTCTATGTAGTCGAGTGAATCGTCGAGGAAGAAGTTCAATTCAGGTGTTTTGCGAAGTTGGAATCGTACTCTCGAGGCCAAATCGAAACGAATACTTTTGGCATTGGCTTGTATAGAATTCAATATTTCAGAGGCTTTTCCCGAAGGGAAAATGCTGAGATATACTTTAGCTACACTCAAGTCGGGACTGACGCGAACCACACTGACCGATACGAGTGTGCCTTGCATTTTGCGTGTTTCGGCCAAAAATATTTCGCTCAGTTCTTTTTGTAGCAGGCGGCTTAT
>JAZURX010000052.1:0-13036 GCA_045606385.1 Bacteroidales bacterium
GTTTGGCACCTCGATGTCGGCTCGTCACATCCTGGGGCTGGAGAAGGTCCCAAGGGTTGGGCTGTTCGCCCATTAAAGTGGCACGCGAGCTGGGTTCAGAACGTCGTGAGACAGTTCGGTCTCTATCTGTTGTGGGCGTAGGAAATTTGAGAGGATCTGACACTAGTACGAGAGGACCGTGTTGGACCGACCGCTGGTTTATCTGTTGTCTCGCCAGGGGCATTGCAGAGTAGCTAAGTCGGGTTCAGATAAGCGCTGAAAGCATCTAAGCGCGAAGCCAACCTCGAGATAAGATTTCCAAGAGGGACGTTGCAGACTACGACGTTGATAGGTCGCAGATGTAAAGGCAGTAATGTCAAAGTCGAGCGATACTAATTACCCGAACACTTTCAATGGCTATAGAATATATAGACAGAGTCACCAGAGCGGAATATATACCGCACTTCTCGTACCAATGTCAAGCAAAGACTCGATTCGGTGTCGTCGAAAAGGCGGAGACGAAACGAGAGAAAAGAAATTCAGGTGGTTATAGCGTCAGGGCTCCACCTCTTCCCATTCCGAACAGAGAAGTTAAACCTGACCACGCCGATGGTACTGCGCAAGCGGGAGAGTAGGTAGCCGCCTCCTCTGATAGCCGATAACGAATGTTGTCGGCTATCTTTATTTTTGCAGAAGCCTGCATTCAATCTACGCCCGGCGGCACATCGTCACTCTCGCAGGAGAAAGGTTGCAAGGGCGATAAGTGACAAAAGAGGCCGCAAGGCGAATACGGCAAAGAGTAACGCGAGACCTGCGCCCGACAGATGTAGTGACACTCGGACCGATTGTCCGCCATGAGAGATGAAAAGGCTGAAGATCAATTATGTTACACCATTTTCGTAAGAGATATTATCTCGAGGAATACTCGATAAACGATTACTTAACAGCAATCTTCCTCACTACTTTATAAATGAGATTCATAAATTTTTTTGAAATTCTCTTGTATAATCAGTATGTAATATATATCTTTGCATCGTAATAAAAATATTATTGAAATGATGAAAAGATTGATTATTTTAGTACTTATTGTATTAGTATTGAATCCAGGCTATTCGCAGATAAGAATACAACAATCCTATACTAATGAGCTAATTGTTATAGGAACAATATCTGCTGGAGCAATGGCAATGAATGTGCTTGCTGCAGGGAGTAATACCGAAAAGTTGCCTAATCATAGTTTGTATTGTCGTATCTTTAAAGATAAGACGACTTATGGAATTTTAATGGAAACGAAAAATAGTTTTGATGATAATTTTGAGTTTGCACTGGGTACAAGCATTGATAAAGCGAAAGAGAGTATTAATACTATTTTAGAGTTCATGGCGACAAAACCATTGGATACGAGTATAGAAGTAAAAGATGAAGACAATAGATTGGTTCAGATAACTATAGATTCAAGGAAATCTTGTAGATTAAAAGCAATAGATGCTAATGGCGCAATCATTGTAGATGAAGTATATCTGACTAAACGGAATTTTAATAGAGCTTTACGATTGTTGGATGAGCGAGCAGAGAGTAAAGTTAATTCTGCAATACGAAAAAATATGGAGTGATATATTCTAAGGCATTTTTGAAATTTCATAGGTGTAAAGACCGTAATTAAACACATGCCCCGGTTGCTAATGCATTCGGGGCTTTTTTACGAGAGTTGGGGAGAGATAATTATATTCCTTAAATACAATATTTAAGTTGGTAAAATGAGGATTTGGAGTGGAAATTTTATGGAGTGAAAAATATTTGTTATCTTTGCGCCGATTTTTAAGACCATATAATGTCTAACTTAGTAGTAAAACAAATTATTAACTAAAAAAAACAATGGACGAAAAACAAATCATGCCGGTTGAAAATTTCGACTGGGAAGCCTATGAAAAAGGCGAAGTAATCGGCGAAAAGAGCCATGAGGAGTTGGTTGCGACTTATGATCGCTCGCTCAACACCGTAAACGACAAAGAGGTGATTGAAGGTACAGTTATCTCTATCAACAAACGTGAAGTTGTTGTGAACATCGGTTACAAATCAGATGGTGTAATCTCTATGAACGAATTCCGTTACAACCCCGAATTGAAAGTGGGTGATATGGTAGAGGTTTACATCGAAAACCAAGAAGACAAAAAAGGTCAATTGGTACTTTCTCACAAGAAAGCTCGCGCTACCCGTTCATGGGATCGTGTAAACGCAGCTCTCGACAACGACGAAATCATCAAGGGTTACATCAAATGTCGTACCAAAGGCGGTATGATTGTTGATGTATTCGGCATCGAAGCCTTCTTACCCGGTTCGCAAATCGACGTGAAACCTATTCGCGACTATGATGTGTTCGTTGGCAAAACCATGGAATTCAAAGTAGTAAAAATCAACCAAGAATTCAAAAACGTTGTTGTATCGCACAAAGCTCTTATCGAAGCAGAACTCGAACAACAGAAGAAAGAAATCATCGCCAAACTTGAAAAAGGACAAGTACTCGAGGGTACTGTTAAAAACATCACCTCTTATGGTGTATTCATCGACCTCGGTGGCGTTGATGGTCTTATCCACATCACCGACCTTTCTTGGGGCCGCGTAAGTCACCCCGAAGAAGTGGTTGCTCTCGACCAAAAACTCAATGTCGTTATCCTCGACTTTGATGATGAGAAAAAACGTATTGCTCTCGGCTTGAAACAACTTACCCCGCATCCTTGGGACGCACTCGATGCCGAATTGAAAGTGGGCGATAAAGTAACCGGAAAAGTAGCTGTTATGGCCGATTATGGTGCATTTATTGAAATTGCTCCCGGTGTAGAAGGTCTTATTCACGTATCTGAAATGTCGTGGTCGCAACATCTCCGTAGCGCACAAGACTTCATGAAAGTAGGCGATGACGTAGAGGCTGTAATCTTGACTCTCGACCGTGAAGAACGTAAAATGTCGCTCGGTATCAAACAACTCAAAGCCGATCCCTGGGAAAATATCGATACAAAATACGCTGTTGGCTCACGTCACCAAGCGAAGGTTCGTAACTTTACCAATTTTGGAGTATTTGTTGAAATCGAAGAGGGCGTAGATGGTCTTATCCATATCTCAGACCTCTCTTGGACCAAGAAAATCAAACACCCCTCTGAGTTTACTCAAATCGGTGCCGAAATCGAAGTTCAAGTACTTGAAATCGACAAAGAAAATCGCCGTCTCAGCCTCGGTCACAAGCAACTCGAAGAGAATCCTTGGGATGTATTCGAAACTGTATTTACAGTAGGTTCGGTACATGAAGGAACTATCATCGAGATGCTCGAAAAAGGCGCTGTCGTAGCTCTTCCCTATGGTGTTGAAGGTTTTGCTACACCCAAGCACCTTGTAAAAGAAGATGGTACCCAAGCTCAAGTAGAAGAAAAACTCGAATTCAAAGTTATTGAGTTCAACAAAGATGCAAAACGTATCATTCTTTCACATAGCCGTATATTCGAAGATGTAGCTAAGGCTGAAGCTCAAAAAGAAGCTGCTGCCAAGAAAGCTGCCAAGAAAGCTGCCAAAGCTGAAGAAACTGTTGCCGCTCCCGCAGTAGAAAAAACTACTCTCGGCGACATCGAAGAACTTGCTGCTTTGAAAGAAAAACTTTCAGGAAAGTAATCTGTTTATAATCTTCATAGTGAGCGCAAGCCTTAAGGCTTGCGCTCTTTTTTTTATGAGCCTTTTATCGCAACTTGGTAATTCTTTTATGATGATTGCATCTCTAACGTTATATTCCTTTGTATATCCGGCAGACGTATAACTATGCCCATACGATACGATGTTCTGTTACCGAGGAGCCACCCGCAAATATATGTACGCCATGTTGCCGTACTACTTGATTGGAATAGTGTATTTAGCATTATCTTTTGATGAAAAATTTGTATTAGTCATCATGAATCCCTATTTTTGTTGAGCCAGAAGCGAAAAAAGTATGAGTCAATTTGAATTATCGATATTAGGTTGCGGTGCGGCATTTCCTACACATCGGCATCACCCCACAGCGCAAGTTCTTGCCTATCGGGAGAAGATGTTTCTTGTCGATTGTGGCGAGGGAACCCAGTTACAATATCGGCGTGCTGGTCTCAAATTAGGTCGTTTACAGCACATCTTTATATCTCATTTGCATGGCGATCATTGTCTCGGTCTTTTTGGCTTGCTTTCTACGCTCGGTCTATACGAGCGAGGTGGTGAGATAGTTATACATGCTCCTGCTGATGCTTTACGTGTGTTCCCACCGATTTTTGAAACATTTTGTCACGATTTACCCTTTGCGGTGCGTATCAATGTGATACCAACCACACGTTCTGAAGTTATATATGAGGACAAATCTTTGGTGGTGAAAACACTGCCTATGAAACATCGTATGCCTACGGCAGGTTTCCTTTTCGAGGAGAAGGAGTCTCCGCGTCATCTGCTCGGTGATATGGCCGAATTCTATCAAATACCTCATTTTCGTCGTGCCGGTATCAAAGCCGGAGAAGATTACGTGTTGCCCGATGGTACGGTAGTGCCCAATGAGCGATTGACCCGTGCCGCAGCTCCTCCTTGCAGATATGCCTATTGCTCTGATACTATGTACAATGAAAGGCTTGTGCCCTTTATCGAGGGTGTAGATCTATTGTATCATGAGGCTACATACGACGATGCCAATGAACCTATGGCTCGCAAAGTAGGACATTCGACTGCTCGTCAGGCCGCAACGATAGCGGCTCGTGCCGGAGTGAAGAAATTGATGTTGGGACATTTTTCTTCGCGCTATGGTGATGAAACGAGATTGTTGCGTGAAGCGCAAGAGGTATTTCCCGATACGATATTGGCTAACGAAGGATTGAAATATTGTTTTTAAAAAGTAAATATTATGAAAGTATTGCAGAAATCGTTGATGTTGTTTGCTCTATTGTTTACCACTATAGTATATGCACAAGAAAGTAGTTATACATATACGTCTACACAAGAGGTATATGCGCCGCTATATCGTAATGATGGTGCCAATAAGAAGGTGAAAAATGTGATATTGATGGTAGGCGATGGTATGGGGCTTGCTCATATGACATCGGCACTTCATGCCAATAGGGGGGCACTTACTATTGCCAATATGCGTCACATAGGTTTGGTTAAAACGCAGTCTCAGAATCGATATATAACCGATTCTGCAGCATCGGGTACCGCTTATGCGACCGGATATAAGACAGACAATGGGAAAATAGGTGTCGATAGTGAGAATAACCCTCTTTCGAATATGACCGAGATACTCGCAGCGCGTGGTTATACTACGGGTATAATTACAACAGATAAAATCGTGGGAGCTACTCCGTCGGCTTTTTATGCGCATCAGCGTCATCGCAGTATGAATGCCGAGATACTCTCCGATCTTATAAAGACTCATGCTTTGTTTATTGCCGGCAGCGGTATAGAATTATTTGATAATCCTAAGGTGGGTGGTGGCAAACTCGATTCGTTGCGAGCCGCCGGATTTGGTGTGATACATGATTTCAAATCCTTACCCTCGGTTACCGAAGATAAAATTGCGTTGATTGCCAATAAGAGAGATGCCGAATGGGTACAAAATGGACGTGATACCGATTATTTGCGTTATGTTACCGAGTTTGCTATCGATTTTCTCGATAGCAAAGCTGAGAAAGGATTCTTCATGATGGTCGAAGGTGCAGAGATAGACCATGCTGCTCATGCAGGAAATACAGAAGGTGTGATACGCGAAACACTTGATTTTGATAAAGCTGTGGCTGAGGCGTTGCGCTTTGCCGATGAAAATGGTGAAACCTTGGTTATTGTTGTTGCCGATCACGAAACCGGAGGTATGGCTCTCGGCGATGGCGATATTGCCACCGGTAATGTGCAAGGTCGATTTACTACCGGCGGACATTCGGCCATATTGGTGCCGGTATATGCATATGGCCCGCAATCATCGAACTTCTGTGGTGTTATCGATAATACCGAAATATTTAAAAAAATACTTTCGGCACTGAGAGTGAAACAATAGGAGGTGAATTTTTAGTAGCTCTATTTTTGTCTTTATATAGCGGAAACGTTCTGTTGTTTTCAGGTGCGATGCTGCTTTTACGGTGCCGACTTCACTTTTTTGCACTTCGAGAGAGTCTATTTCCGCAAAAAATATCGTCGAGGAGTTAGGTGTATTCATAGGCCCATCGCTCAAACTTTTCAACGGAATTGTATATGAGCTATTTGACTTACCCATAACGTCATGTGGCTAAAACGATCGTAAGGGTACAAAAAATAATTTTTCTTACCTCGATAAAAATCTTTTTATTGCATTATTTTTCGCATTCTATGATGTAGAGATAGCGTGGCTTCGTTGATGTATGGCTACTTCACAACAAATATTTTGCCGTCGGGTGCGAAATCTATGGGTACAATGGCAGGCATTTCGCGGAATGGCGCCTGATTGTCATTACCAAAGAAGGTGCACCACCACTGTCCGGTGTGGTCGCGAAAATAGCAGGTGCCTCCGCCACAGGGCACAGCCTCGTGGCGCATACGATAGGGCCCGTAAATCGTTTCCGACATTGCCACCATGCTACTGTATCGGCCTTCGTAGCTGTCGGCGGCAGTGAGGTAGTATATACCATTTCGCTTGAACAGGAAAGCTCCCTCGTGCCCAATGTCTTTACAGTCACGACGTGTGGCACAGGTGCTGGCATGGTGCGAGGCTATAGTGTCGGGGTCGAGCAGTATGGGCTTTATAGGTTCCTCGGCAAGGGCGCTCATATCCTCTTTCATACGGGCAATGAAGCCTCCACCATATACAAGGTACACGCTGCCATCTTCGTCCTCAAACAAGGAGGCATCAATGTCGGTAGTCCAATAATTGTCGTCGGCCAGCGCGTTGATATAGGGACCTTCTAGGCGTCCGGTCGTACTTTTCAGCAATCCTCGGTCACCGGGGGGGCATACTCAGGGTGATGAAGTAATTTCCTTTGATATAATGTAGTTCGGGTGCCCATAGCGCACGTACGGCCTTCTTGTGAAATCTCCATTGTTGCCACGTCGCGTCTTGCTCGAAACTCCATACAAGGCCCATATATACCCATTGTTTCAGGTCGCGCGATTTCCACAGCTCCACTCCATCGTTGGCGTGCCATATATCGTTACCCGTAGAACCGGTGAGGTAGTAACAACTGTCACCGCCCACGCATATCACAGCATCGCGTATCTGTATATCGATGAGAGGTTTTATATCGGGTATCAGCCTTTGCTTTACAGCCGAACCGGTGAGTTTTGTGTTATGGGTGTTGTATTTGAGCCATATCGGACTTGGCCCCCCGAGTGTCGTGTGGTCAGGCCCGCTTATGCCCAAGTGTTTGTATCGGGCGCCATCGACCGTATCGGGTATATCGAAGTTTTTGGTTTGCGCCGAGAAATAATATTTCGCATTGTTCATCAATAGGCAGCACATGACCATATCGTCGGGGTAATTGCTCGATTTTACCCTCAGTGTGAGCGTGTCGCCCTGCAACAAAACATGACTTCCTCGAAACTACTCACTGCTGCCGATACGCAACTCACCATTCTATATAGTGGCGTGTAGGGTGTCTTGCTCGATAATCACCGAAGATGACTCGGTCCATACACCCGGCTCTACATTGTCCCGAGTGGCAAATGTATAATTAGCGGAATGTTTACACGCGACGCACGACAAGGTAAGCGACATGATGGCCGCTATACGGCGACATTTCATAACTTGTTATTTTTTCAGCTCGGGATAGCTGATGCGGGTGTGGTACATTGTTTTCAGCTTCTCGATAAAGGCCTCTTTCACTTTTGTTATATCTTGAAAACTCAAGGGACTGTTATTAAGTAATCCATCAGTGATTTGGCTGTCGATAATTTTATTTACCAGTGTGGCGATGTTTTCTTCGGTGTATTCTTTGATACTGCGCGAAGCTGCTTCTACGGCGTCGGCCATCATGAGCAGGGCATGCTCTTTGGTTGTGGGGTTGGGACCGGGATATGTAAACAATTCTTCGTTTACCTTTTCATCCGGATGTTCGTTCACCCATGAGTTGTAGAAATATTTGGTTTTGCTTGTACCGTGGTGAGTGCGTATAAAGTCGATAATCATTGAGGGCAATCCCAGTTTTTCGGCAAGTTTTACACCATCTTTTACGTGGTTGATGATGATTTGTGCACTCTCTTCGTATGAGTGGTTATTGTGAGGATTTATGCCCGATTGATTTTCGGTGAAGTATGCAGGATTTTCTATCTTGCCTATATCATGATAAAGAGCTCCTGTACGTATCAATTGTGCTTTTGCTTCTATATGGTTGGCTGCATCGGCAGCAAGATTCGACACTTGTATCGAGTGCTGAAATGTACCCGGTGCGTCTTCAGACATTTTACGGAATATTTTGAGATTGATGTCTGATAACTCTACAAGAGTAACAGTGGAGATGAATCCAAAGATCTTTTCTATGAGATATATCAGCAGGTATGCGAAGAAAAGCAGTGCGCAGTTGATACTTAAATATAAGAATAGTTGCGGATCGAGTTTTATCCACCCTTCGAAAATGAGAGTATAGCCTATATAAGTAAGGCAATAGGTGATAAATACAAATATAACGCAACGGAGTAATTGTGACCGACGTTCCAATTCTTTGAGGTTATTGATTGCCGATATGGAAACAGCCATTTGCAATAATATAAATTCCAAAGGGTTGGGTACGGAGAAAGAGCAGAGAAGTATGGCTATTATGCTCACAACGAGGGCGATGGATTTTGGTAGGAATACAACAATCGTGATAGGAAGTATAGCTATGGGTACTAGATACATGCCCGATGTTTTGAACATACCGCATAAGAAATAACACATAATGGTGATAGCGGTAATCATTATGATGATAAACCCTAGCGTTTTACGGTCATTGAAAATGCGCGGGTAGAAGATGGCCAAGTGGCGAAACAGGAACATAAAAAGGCAAAATACAACAAGTACTTGACCAACGATGATAAACATCTCTTGTTGTTCTGTACGCTTATTGTTTCGTTGTTTTACCGATTCGAGTGATTGCAGTTTCAAAAATCTATCGTGGTTGACTATTTCTCCGTTGGCGATAATTCTTTCCCCTTTTTGTACCATGCCTTGAGAAATAGGTACGCGCTGTAGAGCCTCGTGCCGTGCGCTGTTAGATTTCAGACTATCGTATGCGAGGTTTTCGGCAAGGTAATTATTGAGGTTGCAGCGATATAGCATTTCATGCTGCTCGTTGCTGGCATGATTCACGATATATTCGTACGCTGTACGGGGAGTGAAAAAATCGGACAACTTACTCTCTCGTTTTATTGTATTATTGTTTACAATACGTATGCCGGGAATCTCGCTACTTTGCAATTGATCGTAAATGTCGGTGGCTACAATACCCTTATTGTATATATAGTCGAGAGTGTATTTAATATAATGAAATGCATCGGCCGTGTGGGCATCTTGCAGCATTTCTTGATGTTCGCGTTTGAAATTATCAATCTGCTCTATACCGGTGTTTTCATCGATATTGAAGTATGGGCGTACAGTTTTCAATATACTATCTTGTTCGTGTTGCAGATGTGCGTCACTTTTGTATATAGGGAAATCGTATGGTGCGTGTATCGTACCGTATTGCCAAGGTTTATTTTCTTCGAATTTATAGGTCGATTGTTTTTCACGAGGGAAAAAGTATACTATCGCGGCCACTGCTCCTACAAAGTAGGCGAGTTGACATAGCCCTGTGGCAGTCGTAAACAGATGTCGGAGTATTTTTTTCATGATATGAAATATTAAGGTCGATATATGTAGGGAGGGTTATAGTGTACGTGCGGCCGATTGCACTTCTTCTATTTTTCGGAGTTGGTTACAAAGTTTGGCAATATCGCGAGAGTCGCGGACAACCACCTCAAGTGCACCATGAAACACTCCCTCTTCGGCACTTATGGTAAGTTTGCGAATATTTACAGCCATATTATCGGAGATGATATGTGTAATACGATTGAGTACACCGATATTGTCGATACCATTGATTTCTATTCCGGCGCGGAATGTTTCATTGAGGTGCTTATCCCATTTTACCGATATGACGCGCGGTCCGAAACTGCTTTTGAGTCGCATTGCAGTCTCGCACGACTGTTGGTGTACCACGATGTTGCCATTATCGTTGATATAACCCAATACATCGTCGCCGGGTATAGGGTTGCAACATGAGTCGATGATGTAATTGCGTGAAGTTTCGTTACTTTGTAATATATAGGTGCTCTTTTTGTCGATATTTTCGGGTGTGACAATGGTTTTTGTTTCTTCCTCTTTTTTCTTCTCTGAACCTTTTTCTTGGCTTTTGTTGCCACCAAACGGATTGAGCAAGCGCATCAATACATTTTTGTTTTTCCCCTTGAATTGTTTTTTTACGCTATCGTTGAGAACGATTTCTCCACGCCCTAATTGATAAAAAAGTTCTTCTTTCTTATCGATGTCGAAGTAGTTGAGTATTTTGTCAAGGACACTCAAATCTTTTACTTCTAAGTGGTTGTCTTCGATAAAATTGTTGTAGAGTTCTTCACCTTTTAATGCGACTTGTTTACGTTCCTTACGAAGGGCGGCTTGTAATTGAGTCTTGGCTTTGGCGGTCGTTACAAAATTTGCCCATTCGGGTTTTGGCTTTTGCGATTTACTTGTGAGTATCTCTACTTGGTCTCCACTTTGCAGTTTTTGGCTGAGAGAAACCAATTTATGATTTACCTTTGCTGCTATGCAGTGGTAGCCGAGGTCAGAATGTAAGAAGAATGCGAAGTCGAGAGCCGTAGCATCTTTTGGTATGGTTTTCAACTCGCCTTTGGGTGTGAATACGAAGATCTCGGAGGCAAAAAGATTGAGTTTTATCGTATCGAGAAAGTCGAGTGCATTGGGCTCGGGGTTTTCGAGTATTTCTTTAATAGTTTTGAGCCAAATGTCGAGTTCCGATTCTTCATCGGCTCCGCCTACTTTGTATTTCCAATGTGCGGCAAAACCGAGTTCGGCGATTTCGTCCATTTTACGGCTACGAATCTGTACTTCGGTCCAATTGCCGTCGGGTCCCATCACTGTGACATGTAAGGCGCGGTATCCGTTTGCTTTTGGGTGGCTTACCCAGTCGCGGGTACGTTCGGGGTGAACTTTATAAATGTCTGTAATTACGGAATATATGCTGAAGCACTCAGTTTTTTCGTTTTCTTCATGTTGAGGGTCAAAGATGATACGTACTGCGTAAAGGTCATAAACCTCTTCGAAAGGTATATTTTTGCTATGCATTTTGTTCCAGATGGAGTAAACCGATTTTACGCGGGCTTTCATCTCGAATTTTACCCCCATTTCGTGCAATTTTTCGGTAATGGGGGCAGCAAAGTCTCGAAATACCTTTTGCCGATTTTCCTCGCTCAAGACGATTTTGTTTTGTATATCGGAATATGCTTCGGGATGCTCGTATTTGAAACTAAGGTCTTCGAGCTCGGTCTTTATAGCAAAAAGCCCGAGTCTATGTGCCAATGGTGCATATATGTAGAGAGTTTCGCCTGCTATTTTGTACTGTTTGCTTGGCAACATAGAACCAAGAGTGCGCATATTGTGCAGACGATCGGCCATCTTTACAAGGATGACACGTATGTCTTCAGACATGGTAAGCAACAATTTGCGGAAATTCTCGGCTTGTGCCGATGCCTGGTCGCCAAATATGCCTCCCGATATTTTGGTGAGTCCCGATACTATCATGGCGATTTTCCGCCCAAACATATTTTCAATATCTTCGACAGTGTATTCGGTATCTTCTACTACATCGTGGAGAAGAGCTGAGCAGATAGAGGTAGATCCGAGCCCCATCTCTCCGCATACGATCCGAGCCACAGCTATGGGGTGGAGTATATATGGCTCGCCGGAGCGACGACGAATACCATGATGCGCTTCTTTGGCAAATCGGTATGCGCGTTCTATAATATCCACTTTTTTGCGGTGGTTTGAGTTGAGATATTCGCGCAATAAAGCTTGAAATTCCTGTTCTATCAAAGCTTCATCATGTTGTTCATTATATATCGGAGTGTTGCTCATGTAGGGAAAATATGTCAAAATGGAATATGTGTATTATATGGACAATACTCTGAGGGTATTGAGCAATTCTCGGTCTATGGGCTTATCGTTCTTTATGGCCTTAGAGAAAGGTACATATACGATTTGCTCGTTTTGTACCCCAATCATAACATTGCGTTGTCCTTCGAGCAGGGCATCGATAGCGGCTGCACCCATACGGCTGGCCAATATGCGATCATGTGCCGTGGGAGAGCCGCCACGTTGTAAGTGTCCTAATATCGATACGCGTACATCGTATTGCGGGTATTCATTTTTGACACGTTCGGCCATGTGCATGGCACCTCCTGTCATGGGGCTTTCTGCAACGAGTACGATACTGCTGTTTTTTGATTTACGGAATCCATTTTTAATAAGTTCCTCGAGTTGGTCTACCTCTGTGGCAATTTCGGGAATTATAGCCGCTTCGGCTCCCGATGCTATAGCTCCGTTCAGGGCCAAAAATCCGGCATCGCGACCCATTACTTCTATAAAGAAAAGTCGTTCGTGAGAAGTGGCGGTATCGCGTATTTTGTCTACCGCCTCCATTATGGTATTGAGTGCAGTATCATATCCGATTGTTGTGTCGGTGCCATATAGATCGTTGTCGATGGTGCCGGGCAAACCTACAATGGGAAAATTGTATTCGGAAGCAAATATTCGGGCTCCGGTAAGAGTGCCGTCACCACCAATTACTACCAACGCATTGATGCCTTCACGTTGCAATGTTTCGTAAGCTTGTTGGCGACCCTCGGGGGTCTGAAACTCTTTGCAACGAGCAGTCTTCAGAATTGTACCACCTTGTTGTATAATGTTACTTACATTTTGAGTTTTGAAAGGAATAATTTCCCCGCTCAACAGCCCTTTGTAGCCTCGGTAGATTGCTTTTACATCGAAACCGTTGTATATGGCAGCACGTGT
>JAZURX010000053.1:0-7490 GCA_045606385.1 Bacteroidales bacterium
TGACGGCGGTACTGGCGGTGATTCTGATGAAGACAGCTCCGGGTCGTCTGCAATTGGCGATAATAAGACTATTACAGTCTCCGGTGTCACTTTCACGATGATTCCTGTCGAGGGCGGTACATTTACTATGGGGGCGACGAGCGAGCAGGGAAGCGATGCCGATAGTGATGAAAAACCTGCCCATCAGGTAACGCTCAACGATTACTATATAGGAGAGACCGAGGTGACGCAAGCCTTATGGCAGGCTGTGATGGGCAATAATCCGAGTTATTTTACCGGGAATACCAATCTTCCGGTAGAGAGCGTAAGTTGGAACGACTGCCAAAGGTTTATCGAGAAACTCAACCGGTTGACGGGACAAACGTTCCGTCTGCCTACCGAGGCGGAGTGGGAATACGCCGCCCGGGGTGGGAATAAGAGCAAAGGTTACAAATATGCAGGCGGCAATACCATAGGCGATGTGGCGTGGTATGCAAGCAATAGTAATTCTACAACCCACCCTGTAAAAAGTAAACAACCCAATGAACTCGGACTGTACGATATGAGTGGTAATGTAATGGAATGGTGCAATGATTGGTATGGTAGTTACAGCAGTACATCGCAAACCAATCCTGCCGGTCCTGCTACAGGCTCTTACCGCGTGCTCCGCGGAGGTAGTTGGTACGACTTTGCGAGGAGCTGCCGCGTATCGTATCGTTACAGCTTCACACCCGACCGCAGGTTCAACGACTACGGCTTGCGCTTAGTGCTGTCAGTTCAAAAGTAACCACCTCTATATTTTAAGCAAAAAAATAATAAGCGATAAAAGAGGGGCAAGAAGAGAGCGAAGAGGAACCGCTCTCGCAAAGCCCCGAATATTATCGCGAGTTTCGCGGATATAATAATTTGATTATAAAACATGCAGATAAAAATATTTATAATTCCGATTTATGGAGGAGAAGAAGAATTGTCTGAAATGAATAAATTCCTACGTACACAACGGATTTCAGAAGTAAATAAGACATTTGTTGCAGAATCGGGGATTTTATGTTGGTCGTTTTGTGTAACCTATTTACCAAAATCGGTTGAAACAGAGGAGAAAAAGGGAAAAATAGATTATAAAAATGTGCTCGACGAGCAAACATTTGCACGTTTTTCGGAAATGCGGAATATTCGTAAAGAGTTATCGAATAGAGATGCGATACCATCATATGCTGTTTTTACCGATGCCGAATTGGCCGAAATTGCCAAACTCGATGTTCCGAACCTGCAATCGATAAAAAACATACCCGGAATAGGGCAAAAAAAAGTGGAAAAATACGGGCGATATTTTTGTGAGAATACAGATGAGACGAGTAGGAAATTTGATGGAGAAAATATCCGATTATGATAATATTCAATTAGCATTTGTCAAAGCCTGTCGGGGAAAACAAGGCAAAACAGAAGTAAAAGAATTCTTGCTCGAATACGAAAAAAACATATCGGGTATAATGCGCGATATGATTGAAGATACGATTGAAATCGGGAATTATAAGTACTTCAAAATATATGATCCCAAAGAAAGAATGATATGTGCCGCCACGTTTCGCGAACGAGTGATACATCATGCCATAATGAGTGTGTGCCATGAATATTTTGACCGTTCACTGATTGACGACACTTATGCCACACGTAAGGGAAAAGGTGTATATGCAGCATTGGGAAAGGCCGTAAAAAATGCCTCGGAATATGAATATGTTGTGAAACTTGATTATCGCAAATATTTCGATAGTATAGATCATAAAGTATTAAAATCTCAATTGGCAGAAATATTCAAAGATGAGGCCTTATTGAAATTGTTCAATAAAATTATTGATAGTTACCATAGCGGTGAAGGCAAAGGATTGCCTATCGGCAATCTTACAAGTCAATATTTTGCCAATCATTATTTGTCGAAAATGGATCATTGCATAAAAGAGCGTCTTCAAGTACCATGTTACATTCGATATATGGATGATATGATTTTGATGGGAAACGATAAGCAACAATTGAAAAAGATAGTCGATTATATGATAGAGTATTCAAATATAGACCTGAAATTGACATTGAAAAGTCCCCTATATCGCAAAACGAAAGTTGGAGTGCCATTTTTAGGCTATATTGTCAAGCCGCATTATATGAAATTGAGTGGGAGAAGCAAAAGACGATTTGCACGAAAGTTCAGAAGGTATACCCGAAAATTTGAAAACAGGTTGATTACGGAGCAGGAATATCAAAATCACTCGTTGCCGTTATTGTCATTTACGTCGTATGCCCAATGCCGAATGTTCAGGCATAAATGTATTAGAGAAATAGAAGAATAAGAAGGAATTTAGTCAAAACAGGCTCTAACCGCGTGCTCCGCGGAGGTAGTTGGAACAACAATGCGAGGAACTGCCGCGTATCGAATCGTAACAACAACACACCCGACAACAGGAACAACAACAACGGCTTGCGCTTAGTGCTGTCAGCTTAAAATATAGAGGTGGATTCCCGATTTTGAACCGACTAAAGTCCTGTCGCATGATGTATAAGCGACGAAGATGCCCCATCGAGAATGGGCAGAAAAGCAGTCTTGGTAGATACTCGGAGAGTATTCGAAGAGCCTGCTTTTCTCAATATATATTTTCCCCGGACGCACCGACCGTGCGTCCCTACATTATTCCTGAAAATTGTTGACGTTATTGTAGGGACACTCGGCTCGAGTGTCCGCCATACAATCATCTGATGTGAAAGGTGAAAACGCAAAACATGCGTACACACCTCCAATACCTCGGACGCACCGACCGTGCGTCCCTACATTATTCCTGAAAATTGTTGACATATATTGTAGGGACACTCGGCTCGAGTGTCCGCCATACAAACATACGATGTGAAATGTGAATGATGAAATGTAAAAACGCCAAACATGCGTACATACCGCCAATACCCCTGGACGCACAGACCGTGCGTCCCTACATTTATCTAAAATTTCTCATTATCTTCTTTTATCTCTACGAAATCTACGTATTCGCCATCTGAAGGGGTAAACACTTTTTTTCGTCGACGCGATGAGTTGTTTTCGGTCGTAGTGGTTTCTTGCTGTTTTTCGCGGCTCCCTTGCGTGGAGTAAAACGATGAATTTTGAGAGCGTCCGCCCCCAAAGAAATTGGCCACTCGGAATATGAACCCGAGAAATACCACAAATATAATGAAGAGTATAAATAGTATGAAATGAATAAATATCATAAGATGCTTTATAATATCGACCTATATAGAAACAGACCGATGCAGGTTAGGTTTTATTTGTTATGATAATTTTTTCCATGTAAGCAGTGACAGCAACACATACACTGCAATGGTGAATGAAAGTCCTAACGTACCTTGCCAGAAAATCAAGGCTATTGCCGATGCTAAGAGTATGTACTGCATTTTGTTGTCGCTCCATGATAGGTTCTTCACTTTCAGCGAGAACATGGGGACGTTCGATACCATGAGGTACGACAAGACGATTACCATTGCAGGGATTATCAATGGGTGCCACGTTGTAGTGTCGGATAGGCATATTCCAATCCAGAATAATGCGTTTGCAGGAATGGGAAGGCCGATAAATGAAGAGGTCTGTCTGTCGTCGACATTAAACTTGGCCAAGCGCAAAGCTCCGAATATGGGTATCAATAGGGCTATATATGATAATTGTGCAAATGTATAGGGCATCAGAACAAAATCGTGAAGCAGCATCCATATCATCATACCCGGTGCCATACCAAAACTGATGAGATCGGCAAGAGAATCGAGTTCTTTGCCCATAGGTGAGTATGCGTGAAATAGACGCGCCATCAATCCATCGAGAAAATCACATACGGCGGCTATAAGAATAAAAATGGCGGCCCATTCAAATTCGTTATTAAATGCAGAAATTACCGCAAGGCAACCCGCTGTAAGATTACCACAGGTGATGGTGTTGGGGATATATGAAGAGATACGTTTCATACAACAGAGTGAATGTTTCGAAATAGCTCGAAGGCCGTAAAATAATTTGCGCCGGAAATGAACTATTTCAGTCGGGCAATAGGTGTAATATTTCCGATAGTTTTTTCGTTGAGATTTACCAATATCTCAGTACCGATAGGAAGATAAACATCGATACGTGACCCAAATTTGATAAAACCTATATGCTCATCGATTTGGCATGTTTCACCCTCCTCGGCATATGTCACTATGCGTCGTGCCATGGCTCCGGCGATTTGGCGCATCATTATTTCTTGACCATTCTCCGATTTTATGACAATGGTGGAACGTTCGTTTTCGGTGCTCGACTTGGGCAACCATGCTGCCATATAGCGACCATCTTGATGGCTTACGTGCGTGATGGTTCCGTTTACGGGAGTCCAATTGGCATGAACATTAAATATATTCATGAAAATAGAGACCTGTATACGTTTATCATGAAAATATTCGTTTTCCAAAACTTCTTCCGAAACAACAACAACACCGTCGGCCGGTGCTACAACCGTATTTTTCTGTTCACCGACAAAATGGCGACGTGGCGAACGGAAAAAGTTTAGTATCAATAAAAATAAGATGGTAGAGAGTGATAGGACAATAATATTTGTGACTTGTGATGGACAAAAATAATAGAGCAGCCCATTGATGATGAGTAGTAATAGCAGTAGTGTAATCAGTATATTACGTCCCTCTCTATGTATTTTTACTTTCATGTTTTTCGTGTCGGTTGATCTTGCACACATGTGCTTATTTCGTACAAAGGTAATTACAATTTATGTAAACACAAAACAACTCTTACAAAATATTAACTATTGGAAAATATTTATACAGCGTTTTTGATGATTCAATATCGATACAGATATGTGTTTCTTATCAATCTCAATGTAATTTGCAGTTATGATATGAATGTGAATAATGCCTGTATCATACTTATTTATAGCGCATTGTCGTGTTTTTGCTGCGACGCATTACGAACAAGTTTATTTTAACAACTTCGATTTGTCGACAAGACTTATCCACAGGTCTGCCATACGTCTGTGTCCGGCCGGAGTAGGGTGTATTCCGTCCCAAATCCAATACGTATCATCTACCTTACTATCTTTCAGCAAATCGTCGAATAGGTGGTCAAACCTTATGACTATTCCGTTATATTCATGAGCAATTTTCGAGACGATTTCGGCACATTTTCTTACACACTCTTCTTGTTTGGAATAGTTCGTATTTTCCTTCATTTTTCCGATTGCAGCAACGAAAGGTGTACAAAGTATGAATTTTATATCGGGATTTTCTTTCAAACAGAGTTCTAACAATGATTTGTATTTTTGCTCCCATGCGACAAAATCAAATTCTCTGTTTTCATTGTTTCTGAAGTGGTGGTTGACATCGTTGATACCTATTAGTATGGAAACGACATCGGGTTTCAAGTCGATGACATCTTTTCTCCATCGTTTTTCGAGGTTTGTCAGCGTGTTTCCGCTAATACCTCGGTTATAAAAGTTGTAGCCTTTTTCGGGATATTTACTTTCGTAATGAGATGCACACAGATTCATATATCCATGGCCATAGATATGATTTTTATCCCAGTGACATCGCTTTTCTGTGGGTTGCCCGCTATTGTTGTTGCCCCAATTACCGTCGGTTATGGAATCTCCTATAAAAAGAACCTTTCTCGCTTTTGAATCTTTACCTTTTCGGGGTGAAGAATATGCGTCGAAATTTGCCCAATGAAAACATAGGACAACAAGTACAACCAGAGAAAAGGCTTTTTTCAAGGGGAATTGTTTATTTTGTTATTCTAAACCAATCGGCATCGACCCAGCCACGCTCTTTCCCGTATGGAGCAGTACTGAACAATCCTACTTTAGCACCGATCCATTTGCCTTGTCTTGCCGTAAATTGTTCGGTTGTTTTGTGAAATTTCTTTCCATCGGTACTATATGAGAATGTACATATTCCGCCTTTGTCGACCGAAACTCTTAAGTAGATCTCTATCTCATAATTGGGGAACAGACCGGCCTCATATTTTCGTCCTATGGGCAATTCGGCAATACGTTTTATTTGTTCGGGATTCCCTTGTTCTGCATCACGGCATGAAACTTGGTTGAGTACGAATTTTTCTCCTTCTTTTACGACACCGATGTAACAATAATCCCAACCCATGACGATAAGTCCCGATTGTTGTCCGTCGGCTTTTGCCGAAACTTTCAGTTTGGTGGTGGCTGTAAATTTCTCGGCCGGAAATTTCTGTAATAGTAAGTTTGGTACTTCCCAAAAATTGACAAAGTTTTCGGAGAGTATGTGGCTGTAAAGACGCATATAACCCAAATCGGAAGTAAAGCCATATACATCTTGGTAGTTGGCGTGCCATTCCCATTGCAAGCCGAGTTTCCGACTATTGAATTCATCGCTTTCTACCGGCGTGTTTATAGCGTAGGTTTTTCCTACGTTTGGTTTTTTGTATCGTCTTACCGGCTCTCCACAGCCATCACCGTCTTTGTCAATACCTATTACAGGCCAGTCGTTTTTCCAAGTTATGGGATTGAGGTGAATGATACGACCATACATGGCACGGTCTTGAAAATGAATAAACCACGATTCTCCGCTATTGGTGTCGATCCATGCTCCTTGGTGAGGCCCATTAATGTCGCTATTGCCTTGTGCCATGACAATTCTCGCCTCATAAGGGCCATATACATTTTTTGACCGCATCACGAGTTGCCACCCAGTTTCGACACCACCTGCCGGAGCAAATAGATAATAATATCCGTTTCGCTTGTAAAATTTAGGCCCTTCAACAGTGTGATTTACACCATCATTACCATCATATACAAGTACCGGATCGCTTATTACTTTATTACCTTTGTCGTTCATCTCACATACGACAACAATGCTATTCATTTTTGCACGGCTGCCGGCCCATGCATGAGCCAAGTATACTTTCCCGTCGTCGTCCCAAAGAGGTGTGGGATCTATCATGCCACGACCTGCTTTTACCAATACAGGCTTTTCCCATTCTCCGCGTGGATCAGAGGTCTTTACCATAAATATGCCATGGTCGGGATCTCCCCAATAGATATAGTATTCGCCGTTATGGTGTCGTATGGTTGGTGCCCATACACCTTTTCCGTGGCGTGGGGCTGTAAAATATTCTTTGGGTTCAATTTCTTTTAACGCATAATTTACAATTTCCCAATTGACAAGGTCTTTGGAGTGTAAAACAGGTAATCCGGGAGCGCAACCGAAACTCGAGGCGGTCATGTAGAAATCATCTCCCACTGCGCATACATCGGGGTCGGAATAGTCAGCATATATTATAGGATTTTTGTAGGTTCCGTCGTTTTGGTCGGCAACCCATACCTTTGATACGTATTGTGCCGAAGATGTGGCGCATAAAAGGACTAAAAATAGGAAGTTCAGCAGTAGTTTCATAGTTTATTTCGTATATGTTCGATATTGATACGAATCAGAAATGATTTTTACTCAAATGCAAATATATAACAATTTTT
>JAZURX010000054.1:0-50197 GCA_045606385.1 Bacteroidales bacterium
GGTATTTTTTACGATGCTGGGTATGCTCGATATGACACGCCAGAAAATGCGTGCTCCGCGCGGATCGCTGTCGAATGCCCAGCGTATAACGGTGCGTTCGAGTGCTGTTTGCCCGGGTGCGTCGCGGCTTACCGTTTTATCTGCTTCGCCGGCCATGATTGTAGGGTCTTTTTTGTATGCATCGGAGTCGGCCATATATTTTTTGTATCCTTGGGGTTCGATGGGTTGCATGTTCATTGTGTAGTATGATGATTTGGGTACCATAATACCACCTGTTGCGGCATCGATAAGTACACCGGGAAGCAGTCCCCAAAAAATATTTAAGAATGTCTTTCCATTGAATTTCTTATCTACTTTGAATGCAAAAGGTTCATATCCTTCGGCCTCGGCGACGATAGTCTCCGAAGAAAGCCCCTTTTTGATTTTAACTTGAGCCGGTAACATAATGTTATCGTGTCGTTTACCTCCGATTGTAAGGGTTATGGGCGTTGTTACTTGAGGGTCGGCTACGGTTATTTTCGATTTTTTACCGTAAAACATCGTTGCACATGATGATAGAATCAATGCTATGCTTATGACAATAAGCACATTTTTTGTTTTGTTCATAGTATTTGTTTTGATTGTTTGTGCAAAGATATATAATAATCCAATATGCAAAAAATATTTCTTAAAAAATTTTTATGAACTGCTGAGTGATGTGTTATAAATACGCCCTGTAACAATTGTTGCAGGGCGTATTATATGGTGAGTCGGATAATGAGATGTCGAAAAGTCCTTGATTGAGTTCGAACTTCGGTTGAGCGGCTCTTTAATAAAAATAAAAAACTTCGAAGCCTTAATTGTGGCTGTTGTATTTGCGATGAAATTCTTCGAGTATGCGGCTTATATTGAAGTAAAAAGCTCTGTCGTTTCCGATAAGATCGCTCACGGTAATATAATCGTAGCATGGAGCTTTGAACTCGTATGCTTCGGGTGTGACGCCGAGTGTATTGAGCAGGTCGTAAGCGTGTTCCGGTTCTATGATGTGCCATGCGGTTTCGGGGCTGTGGCCATCGCCGGTCGATAGTATGGCGTCGAGTAGATTGTGTATGCGCGATTGCCAGAAATCGGCTTCTTCTTTATTTTCGTTCAAGGTGGCAACGTGTATCAGTACCGACATACGACGCAAGTCAAAAGGATTGTCTTCGAGCACCAGCAGTGCGTACTTGCGTAGGGTAGCGCGCTGTGCATCGCTGAGATTGCGACGGTTATATAACGAGTCGAGCGCCTGCTCATGTATCGATGTGCGGTAAGGATTGTAATCCTCCTGTAAACTATATCCGAAATATAAATGACGATAGTCTTCGGTTGTGAGAAATGTGTCTTTGTCAAGGTATCTTTCCATCAGTACCGGATAGTAGTAAGGCGATTCCGTATCGGTAATCGCTGTTTCTATGGCTTTCAGGTCGAGACCTTGTATAGATAGGGTGTCGGGGGCGGTATGCGGGCGTGTGATTGCCGATGCAAATGCTGGATATATAAGTAAAAGTGAGAGTATAATGATGCGTGTCATTGTATATCGATGAAAGTATAAATGGCTTCTTTATTTATCTTTGTATGATACCCTGCTCTGTAAGTGTGTCGATGAGTCCCTCGCACCCGTCTTCGAGTAGCGTAAGAACCAATTCAAATCCATCAGCACCGCTGTAATAGGGGTCGGGTATATGGTCGTGCATATAATGTCGGCAGTAGTCGGTCATACGATGTATTTTCGATAGCGAGTCGGTATCGGGAGCCATACGTTGCAGATTCTCTATATTCATATCGTCCATGCCTATAACGAGGTCATAATAGTAAAAATCATCATTGGAGACCGGACGCGAGCGGTGGGTAAGCAGGTAGCCTCTGCGAGCGGCGTGTGACCGCATACGAGGGTCGGGAAGTTCCCCGGAGTGACCGGCGTATGTGCCTGCCGAGTCTATTTCTACTTGTGCTTCGAGACCGCGATTTTTCAGCATATGACGCATCACTCCCTCTGCCGCGGGTGAACGACATATATTTCCGAGACATACAAACAATATTTTGTATTTGCGAGTGGTGTCGGTCGGTATATTCATCTTCGAGATGGTTTACTTTTTTGCTGATAAAATTTCTGTGGCAGATTATACTGCCTTTTCATAACAAGAGGGTGTCTACAGATTTTATAGACACCCTCTTGTTGTTTTACAAAGTTCCCTTTTGCGTGTAGTCGCAGGTGAGGAATGTGCTTAATTCAGAGGTTCAACCGATACGTACGAACGGTTGTCTTTTTTCTTGCGGAACACAACTACACCGTCAATAAGGGCAAACAAGGTGTGGTCTTTACCAATACCTACGTTCAATCCGGGGTGATGTACTGTGCCTCTTTGACGCACGATGATGTTACCGGCTTTAGCGGTTTGTCCGCCATATACCTTTACGCCTAATCGTTTGCTTTCTGATTCGCGGCCGTTCTTCGAACTACCGACACCTTTCTTATGTGCCATATTCTTCTCGTTTAATTAGGGTTTAAGCAACAACTTCTTTAATTAACACTTCGGTAAAGCATTGACGGTGACCGTTACGTTTGCGATAGCCTTTTCTACGTTTTTTCTTGAAGACGATGATACGTTCGCCTTTCAAGTGTGAAAGTACTTCGCATACTACTTTTGCGCCTTCTACGGTAGGTACTCCTACTTTTACTGTGCCGTCGTTGTCAACCAACAACACTTTGTCAAATTCGACAGCTGCGCCTTGCTCGGCTGCCAAACGATGAACATACAATCTTTTGCCGGCTTCGGCTTTGAATTGTTGTCCTTGAATTTCTACAATTGCGTACATCTGTTTTTTGTTATACAGGTTACCTCCGCCGGGTGACTGCTCGTCGTGAGCCGTTCTTATGTACCCGATTACGGAATAAGAGCCGCAAAGTTACGCACTTATTTTGAATATGCAAACTTTTTTCCTCTCCTTTTTGAATTTATTTGTTTCTTTTCTGATATTCTTGGTTTTATATGCTTGCCTCGCTTACACGTAAGAAACGGTTTCGGAGAGGGGTGAGCCTTTCTTTATTTGGAGTGGGCAAAGGTTCGGTATAACATATATATGTGCCGATGCAGCGAGTGATGAATATATCGTCGTGGTGCCCTTCCATGGCCCCGAAACTGCCGTTTGCCTTGCGTTCGAACACGTCATGCTCGTAGCAGGCTGTCAGGTCACGCTCGATATATCCCTGCTCACGAAGCATCTGTATCTGGTGGTTGATGATGAGCGTATGGTTTCGGCCGAGGTGCGGGCGTAGAGATGTGTATAGGCATCGGCTATCGTATCGAGGATATACTCGGTGTGTTCGCCATCGGTATGTTCTGTTTCGAGGGTGTTGCTCTCTATCACTAAAAGTGCGTTGTGGTAATAGGTGGCTATTTGAGCGGCTTTCCAGGCCAGAAGGTCGTGGTCGATGTGTCCGCGCCACTGTGCCACTATCTCGGGGGCACCTCCATACATTTGCCAATAGCGGTCAAAAACGGCTATCACCGAGTAGTCGGCTGTTACCGAGCGTCCGCCGATGTCGACTACCACGACATAGCGACGGGTGATGTCGCTATCGTTGTCGGGGTGTGCCCATATCTGCAATTTACCCTGTACTTCATCGACAAATCGTACATCGATGAGTGACTCTCGGCCCGTAGTGGCTCGTCCGCAAATATCGCCCACACATTCGGGAGCACGACATCCCTCGCGCAGTTGTTGCACCCGGCGTATATCAAATACTCGTTCACCACTGTGGTTGAATGCTTCTACATCATCGCTCGGATATTCGGCCATCATGTCGGCGTGGTCGGCATACTCTTTGCGCTTGAGTCTGTACCAACCGATGGCTTCGAGAGTCGCGCCTCGTTGCCACAGTGACTACTCGTAGTCGTCGAGCGATGCCGCCATAGCCTCGGCATTCTCTATCGGAGTGGTGTAAATCTCTATCTCATACCACGGCACAAAAAGGAATTGTTTGTCGCTTTCGCCTCGTTTGGCTCGTTCACACTCTTGGTGGAAGTAGTTCCCTGTACCATTGGCGGTGCTTTCGAGTACGATGAGCGAGTCGGGGAGAAGAGCTACCGACCCGCATACCGACCGTATCAATGCTTCGGGCGACCTCTGTCGTGTCGATGGCCAGAATGCAACCTCCGACAAGTGAGCCATTACTGCATCGCTGCCACGTACCGACTCGGGTGTTTCGGCCGAAGATATGGTCACGCGACTATCCAATCCCTCTATGACCGATGTGTTGCTCATGCGCTCGTACGGTCTGAATCGGGGTTGTTCCCCGTCTGCCATAAGCCATGCCGGGTAGTTGGCAAGTAGTTTGGTGTACATACCGCGTATGTTGGCGGCCGCGTCTTTGAGGTGTGCGCATATCACGCTGTGCCAGTTGCGCCGATGCACAAGTTGTATCCATGCCATATATAATTGTATAAGAGTCGACCCTCCCCATTGTCGTGCTTTGAGCAATATAAGTCGTATCGGTAGCCGTTTGCAGCGCATTGTTTCGAGTGCGATTAATAAGCGCCGTTGCGGACGATTGAGTTTGAATGGTATATCGCCGTCGCCCATTTTGTCTTTGATGCGGGCAAACATCACCGCCCAAAATTCAAAATCGTAGCGTATGCGCACTTTTATCCAGCGACGCCATACCTCCTCGCGTATGGCGTCGCTTTCGTTTTCGTGCAGTTCTTGGGTTATAAAAGCGGCTATCGAACCACAGTTGCGCAGTCGTTGCACCATCTCTACCTCGGCGAGCATCTGTCGGGGTATGTACTGTAAGGGAATGGGTGCGTCGGGCAGGTGTAAACATACGCGCGCACCTATCGCTGCGCCCTCGCCGGTATCGGGGTGATAGGGCGCGTTACGCTCTTTGTTGCGTTGCCGATTTTCGGAAACAATATCGTTAATGGCTGTTCTTTGTATCATTTTTTTGCTCCAAAATTGGTGCGAAAAACAGCCTTCTCTGTGCGGAATTTATCGAAAATGTGGAACAATATTTACCGGAATTGCAGGGTCTATCGGTGTAGTTGGAAAGTATTATTTCTTCTTTCTCGATTTTTTACCTCTTTTCCAGTTTGTCAGCGTTATTTTTACATTGCTATCAGATTGTGTAACTTGCATTTCGTAAATTTCGCAGCCGATGAATGATATTTGCAAAATGTCATTTTTTTTGCATCGGATGCTGAAACGACCGTCGATGTCGGTGATAGCGCCGGCCGATTGACCTTTTATGCCGACAGTAGCACCGATTACCGGTTCATTGTTTTCGTGATATGCCGTACCCGATATGGTCAATGTGCCGTTATCCGATTGCGGAGTGGAATTTCCGCTTTCAAGAGCCAAGCGCAAGCCGTAGTAGCTGCCCTTGTAGTCGGGATCGTAGTAGCAGCGATGCGATACGCGACAGATCCTCGCAATGTTGTTCCAACTCCCCCCGCGACACAAGCGACTGGAACCGATTGTCGGTCCGGTAGGATTATTCTCGGGGCTGCTACCGTAATAACTGCTATCGTACCAATCACTGCACCATTCCGATACATTACCACTCATGTCGTATAATCCGAGTTCGTTCGGTTGCTTACCTTTTACCGGGTGGTTTCCATAATCGGGACTGCTACTACCGACATCTAATGCATTAACCTTATACCACGCCACATCGCTGACGATATTGCTACCAGCATGTATGTAGCCTTTGCTTTTATTTCCACCTCGGGCAGCGTATTCCCACTCAGCCTCGGTCGGCAGACGGAACGTTTCTCCCGTCAACCTGTTGAGTTTCTTGATAAACTTTTGGCAGTCGTTCCAACTTACATTCTCTACCGGGCGATTGGTATTTCCTTTGAATCTACTCGGATTATTGCCCATCACCGCCTGCCACAATGCCTGTGTAACCTCGGTCTCACCGATGTAGTAATCGCCGAGCGTTACTTTATGGGCAGGTTTTTCAGCACTCGCAACATCATTTCCCTGCTCGCTCGTCGCACCCATAGTAAATGTACCGCCCTCGACAGAAATCATCGTGAAAGTGACGCCTTTCACCGTAAAGGTTTTTGCCCCGCTTGCCTCGGTTTTGCCGGCAGATGTGGCAGTTGAGTGATCTATATTTACTTTTGCCAAGTAACGCATGTAGGCATCTTTTACCTTCGTATCATTGTCGGTAGGTTGTTTCACTGCGGCTTTTGCAAGTGATAGAGAGAGTACTTGAGCTTTGCCTTCTTCGATGGTGATTTGTTGTGTGAGGGGAGTGTAGCCCTCTTTGATCAGGCGCAGTGTGTGCGTACCGATAAGTACCTGCGAGAATATATCGGGAGTGGTGCCTATCTCTCGACCGTCGATGCTTACGGTGGCGTCGGTAGGAGTACTGTTTATCTCCAATGTGCCGTAACGGGGGGTAGGTGTGGCGAGTGTATATGTTTTACCTTCGCCTGCAACAACAGTGATGTTCTGCGATGAGGGGTAGTGGCTCTCTTTGCGGGCTTCGATGGTATATAATCCCGGGGTGAGATTGCCCTGCCACGAGCCTGTTCCTTTATGCTGATCGTTGATATATATATCTGCGCCATCGGGAACGGTAATGGATATTTGAGCGAAATTGGGTTGTAAGATCGCCATGAATGGTTGGGTAGAGCCGTCACCGGGAACAGATACTTCGGTTGTGAGCGTTTTATAGGTCGAAAGCCTGAATTGCAATCGATGTGAGCCTTCGGCGAGTCGACGGGTGGTAAAGGGGGTTATGCCGGCCGGTTGGTAATCGTCGTCGATATATACTTCGGCACCGGTGGGGGTACTGCTTATTTGCAGCAATCCATAGTCGGGACGCAGAGGTACGTTTACCTTGGTCTTTCCCTCTCGGGTTATTTCGAAACGTCCCATCTCGGTGCGATGCAGTGGCGCTGTGGCAATAAATTCATGCGTGCCGTATGGTAGTTTTATCGACAAAACTCCGTCCTCGGGCAACTCATGAGGCGTGCCGTCGATACTCACTTGTGCGTTGGCCGGGGTGACGGTCATTACCACAAACTGCCCGCCGGCATCGTGATGTACAATCTGTTGTACGCTACCCGAAATGAGTTTCATCTCATAGGTGCGTCCCGACTCTATGGGCACTGTGTATCGGTAGTTGCGCAATACACCCAATTTCGGGTGTTTGATGGTAATCATTTTTGCACCGCGGGGTACCCACACATAAATCTCCCCCACATCTTGCTTGGTATCGACAATACCCAGCAGACCGCCCTCGAATACAAAACCGGTCTCGGTTGTTACCACCTTGATGAGAGCCGCCACCTCTCCGTTTTGGTCGATACGTCGTTTCGGACCTTGGATATTGGCGGATATTTCATTTTCGAGCAGGCGAAAATTTTCCACCGCCAATTCTTGCGATGAGACGGTTGCCACAAACAGGCAAAACAATAAAGTGATGAGGCTGTATCGTATGTGCATAATTATCTATGTTGTAACGAGAGACAAAGATAATGCAATAATTTGAAACCGACCATCGATTGCTTTAATTTCTAACCGATATGTAGTGCAATCGTGTTATCGATTGAGGGCAGCCAGACGGTCGAGGGTATCGGTTATGACCGAAAAATGTACATTATTATTGTCGGTTTCTCCGTTCTGTCGCTCGAGTATCTCTATACATTTGAGCAGATTTACTTCGTTTCCACATTCGGGAATGAGTTCACGCAGGCGTTTGTAACATAGATCAAGCAGCTCATCGCGACGTTTGTCGATGCGATGATTTTCGCTCGGTGGTATAGGGGTTGTTTTTTTCTTCATATCAATAAGTTTTTTATAAATTCCACATCGTATTGCAAAATTATGATGTGATATTTGTAGTGTGATGTGATAATTATACAAACGAATGTAAAAACCAATTAAAAACAGAAATAATATGATAGTAGGAATACTTACGGGCATCATAAAGGGAGCCCGGGACAAACGAAAATCCGAGACCGCTGCCCGAGAGGCGCAGAGTACGCTCGATGCACAGCAGTCGAGACTCGATGGATTTTTTAGTAAGGAATATTATGGCGACTATATGAGTCGCAGTGATGTGCAGGCTTCATTGCGCCGCTTACGAGAGGATATACATCGGCTCAATGATCAAACGCGAAATATGGCGGCGGTATCGGGCGCTACTCCCGAGGCTGTGGCGACAACATATGAGCGTACGGCTCGTGCTTTGGGAAATGCTTATAGTGATATTGCGGCAGGTGCGACCGGGTGGCGTAGGAGGATTCTCGATAATTACGTAGATCACACCATGGCCAATGCAAACAGACAATATAGTCTCTATGCACGTCAGGCATCGGATTATCGAACCTCGTCTAATCGATTTTTGATGTATGGGGTAGAACAAGCCGACAAGCTTGTGCGAGACTTGGCTTCTTCGGCCGGTATCGTATAATGGATTGACAATATTTGATAAAAATGCCCGAAACCTGCAATAAAAAAGGTTTCGGGCATTTATTTTATGTGAAAATATTTTATAAGCGAGCTTTTATAGCTTGGCTTTCGGCTTCATATCCGGGTTTGTCGAGTAGGGCAAACATATTTTTCTTATAAGCCTCTACACCGGGTTGGTCAAAGGGATTCACTCCCAGCATATAACCACTGATACCGCACGCTTTCTCAAAGAAGTAGATGAGTTGTCCCAAGTAGTATTCGGTAATAGCCGGCAGGGTTATTTTGAGGTTGGGAACTCCACCATCGATGTGGGCTATTTGAGTGCCCAATTCGGCCATCTTGTTTACATCGTCGATGCGTTTTCCGGCAAGGAAATTGAGACCATCGAGGTTCTCTTCGTCAGTGGGGATTTCTAATGTGTGTTTCATATCTTCAACCGATACCACTGTTTCGAAGATGGTGCGTTCGCCATCTTGTATCCATTGGCCCATAGAGTGCAGGTCGGTAGTGAAATCGACCGATGCAGGGAAGATACCTTTTTGGTCTTTGCCTTCGCTTTCTCCGTAAAGTTGTTTCCACCATTCGGCGAGGAAGTGCAATTTGGGGTTGAAGTTGACAAGGATTTCTATTTTTTTACCCGAGCGGTAGAGTAGATTACGAGCAATTGCATAGCGTATGGCAGGATTTTCGGCTGCGGGTATATCTGTGCCACAAAGTCCCTCCATATCGGCTGCGCCACTCACCAATTGTTTGATGTCAAATCCTGCAACAGCGAAGGGAAGCAGACCTACCGGAGTAAGTACCGAGAATCGTCCACCTACGTTATCGGGAATTACAAATGTTTTGTAGCCTTCCATATCGGCAAGTTTACGCAATGCGCCACGAGCAGCATCGGTTACGGCTACGATGCGTTGTTTGGCCTCTTCCTTGCCTACTTGATCTTCAAGTTGTTTTTTCAAAAGACGGAAAGCAATAGCCGGTTCTGTCGTCGTTCCCGATTTGGATATATTGATGAGTCCGAATTGTTTATTGCGCAACAATTCTTGGAGTTCGTAAAGGTAATCTTCCCCGATGTTTTGTCCGGCAAAAAGTACTTGTGTGCCTCCTTTTTTCAATTGCGCAAAAGAGTCGGATAAGGCTTCAATCACCATTTTGGCCCCCAGATAACTGCCACCGATACCTATGGCTACGACTATTTCGCAACGCTCGCGTAAAGAAGCGGCAACAGCCTCGATTTCATCAAGGAACGCCGGTGTTATCGAAGATGGCAGGTCGAGCCAGCCCAAGAAATCATTTCCTTTTCCATCACCGACGTGTAGCGTGTTTTGTGCGACAACGGCCTCGGATACAACAGATTGTACCTGCTCTTCGGTAAGAGCTTTTTCGTAGGATACTGTAATTTTTTTCATATGTGATATATTAGTTTTTTCAAGCTCTCAAAAGTACTCCTTTTTGCAAAAAAAGCCAAATATTCTTTTTACTATTTTCTCCCTCTCTAAAAAAAATATGTCGCTTATGTCGCTTTTTTTCGTAGGAAATATCTACTTTTATCGGCTGAAAAATGAAACACTTCTTCATGAAACGAATATATATATTGTTCTCTATATTGTGTGTCGTGTTTGTATGCCGCGCCAATGACTCTATACGTGTGTCGTTGCTTACCGCTGCGCCCGGTGAAATGGCTTATGAATTGTTTGGGCATACCGGAATACGTGTGAAGTTGTCGACTGATGAATCGGGAAAGCCATCTTATGATGTAGTATATCATTATGGAGTGTTCGATTTCGGCGCACCACATTTCCTCTATCGTTTTGTAAAGGGAGAAACAGATTACAGTATAGGTGTCGCTCCTTATAATGTGTTTATAAACAGTTATATATGGCGGGGGAGCTCAGTTTGTGAACAACCTCTCAATCTTTCATCTTCGGAAGCGCGTCGATTGCATGAGGCATTGCGAGTAAATATGCTCCCGCAAAACAGAATTTACCGTTACAATTTTTTTTATGACAATTGTGCCACACGTCCGCGAGACAAGATCGAAGATGCCGTCTCGGGGGTAATCGAGTATTTGCCTGTCGATACGGCCGATGTTACATTTCGTGCATTATTGCGCCATTACACACGCAACTATCCTTGGCTTACTTTCGGTATAGAGTTGGCGCTTGGAGCTCCACTCGACTGCCCAATAACTTATCGCGAACAAATGTTTCTGCCCGAAGTGTTGCAGCAAGCTGTGGGCAATGCCCGCGTAGAAGAAAAAGATGGTTCGATGCGCGCATTATCGGGGGAGCCGACAACCTATTCGGGAGGTATGCGCCCCATTGTTACGCCTACTTTTTTTACACCGGTAGTCGTGTTTTCTATATTGTTGATTATCATTGTGCTGATTTCGCTGTATGAATACCGTTGCAAGCGACATTTTCGTATCGTGGATATACTCCTGCTGGCGTTGTATGGCTTGGCCGGCAGTATATTGTTCTTCCTTATTTTTGTATCGATGCACCCGGCTACTTCTCCCAATTATTTGGCATTGTGGTGTCACCCGTTCCTGTGGATAATAATGGTGGCGGTAGCCTTTTCCCCTCGTAAACGTTTCACGACACAATTGATGTCGGTATTGATGTTGACTACGATTGTTGCCCTTGTGGCTATGGCTTTTGTTCCTCAGACCATACAATATGCATTCTATCTGCTTGCAGCCATCCCCGGCGTTCGTGCCCTTACATGGGTGGAGATTGAAAACGACCGATTGCTGCGTTAAGATTATTTAAGCTATTTTTGTGTATATTGGTTTACGATGGAAAGAAAAAGCAATATTTCTTTCCCGAAGATACTTTTTTATCTGTTTTATGGCTATTTTATGGCATAAAATCCCAAAAGTTCGGGGATTTTATCTACCTTTGTAGCGTAATATGCCGTTATGTGTCCATATTGGCATACTATTTGATGTTGAAAAGTAGAAAGCTAAACAAAACAGAAATAAAAATAAAACAAACATACCGTTATGGGATTTAATGATTTTCTTAAAAAACTCTTCGGTAACAAGTCTCAGCGCGACTTACGCGAGATACAACCTTATGTAGATCGCATCTTGGCAGAGTATGCCAAAGTGGAGTCGTTGAGTAACGACGATCTGCGTACAGCTGTTACCGAAATAAAGCAACAAATACAAGATGCCGTCGCACCACAGAAAGCTCGTATAGCCGAGATAAAGGAGGCTGTAGAAGCCGTAGAATATGACGAGCGCGAAACCATGTGGGAAGAGGTGGATAAACTCGAAAAACAGATACTCGAAAAATATGAGGAGGCTCTCGAAGAGGTGCTCCCTCGTGTCTTTGCATTGGTAAAAGCTACTGCAAAGCGCTTTGCCGAAAACGAATTTGTAGAAGTATCCGCTAATCAATTCGATCGCGAATTGGCTGCTGCCGGACACGATTTTGTCCATATCGAAGGCGATAAAGCCATCTATCAAAATCACTGGGTGGCCGGTGGTAATGAAATCACATGGAACATGGTGCACTATGATGTACAGTTGTTTGGTGGTGTTGTACTGCACAAAGGTAAAATTGCCGAAATGGCAACCGGTGAAGGTAAAACTCTCGTGGCAACACTCCCTGTTTTCCTCAATGCTTTGACAGGAAATGGCGTGCATGTGGTTACGGTCAACGATTACTTGGCAAAACGTGACTCGGAATGGATGGGACCGCTTTATATGTTCCATGGACTTTCTGTCGATTGTATAGATAAACACCAACCCAACTCCGATGCCCGTCGCAAGGCATATAATGCCGATATTACCTTTGGTACCAACAATGAATTCGGTTTTGACTATTTGCGCGATAATATGTCGGGTACGCCCAAAGAACTTGTACAGCGTGCTCACAACTTCGCTATTGTCGATGAGGTCGACTCTGTGCTTATCGATGATGCTCGTACTCCACTCATTATTTCGGGCCCCGTACCCAAAGGAGAGGTGCAACTTTTTGAAGAATTCCAACCCAAAGTAGAGTCGCTTTACAAGGCACAAAAAACTCTTGCGACCAAACTTCTGGCCGAAGCCAAGACAAAAATCGTATCTGAAGATAAAGAAGTGCGTAAAGAAGGTGCATTACTTTTGTTCCGAACGTTCAAGGCATTGCCCAAAAATTCCGCCCTTATCAAATACCTGAGTGAGCCGGGAGTGAAAGCCCTTATGCTCGAAACTGAAGAGTTTTATATGCAGGAAAACAATCGCAATATGCCGATTGTTACCGACCCTCTCTATTTTGTTATCGACGAAAAAAATAATAGCGTAGACCTTACCGATAAAGGTCTCGATATGATTACAGGAGGTACCGATGACCCTCAATTCTTTGTGTTGCCCGATATAGGTGCTCAACTTTCCGAACTCGACAATTTGGGCTTGAGTGATGAAGAAAAACAAGAACGCAAAGACCGGATTACGCAGGAATATGCTGTCAAGGCCGAACGTGTACATACTGTACATCAGTTACTCAAAGCCTATGCGCTCTTCGAAAAAGACGATGAGTATGTCGTTATAGATAATAAGGTAAAAATTGTCGATGAACAGACCGGTCGTATCATGGAAGGTCGCCGATACTCCGACGGATTGCACCAGGCTATCGAGGCAAAGGAACATGTAAAAGTAGAGGCCGCCACGCAAACATTTGCTACCATTACTTTGCAGAACTACTTCCGTATGTACTATAAATTGTCGGGTATGACCGGTACCGCCGAGACCGAAGCAGGCGAGTTTTGGGATATTTATAAACTCGATGTGGTAAGTATACCCACCAATAAACCTATCGTGCGTAAAGATCTCGAAGACCGCGTGTATATGACCAAACGCGAAAAATACAATGCCGTCATCGATGAGATTGTTAAATTGGTCGAGGCCGGTCGTCCCGTATTGGTAGGTACTACATCGGTTGAAATTTCGGAACTTTTGAGCCGTATGCTTACCTTGCGTAAAATAAAACATAATGTGCTCAATGCCAAGTTGCACCAAAAGGAGGCTGATATTGTTGCGCAAGCCGGACAGAGTGGTACGGTAACCATTGCGACCAATATGGCCGGTCGTGGTACCGACATCAAACTTTCGGAAAGTGTGCGTGATGCCGGAGGTCTTGCCATTATAGGTACGGAACGTCACGAATCGCGTCGTGTCGACCGTCAGTTGCGTGGTCGTTCAGGTCGTCAAGGCGACCCCGGTTCTTCGGTTTTCTTTGTTTCGCTCGAAGACAACCTTATGCGACTCTTTGCCTCGGAACGTATTGCCAAAATGATGGACCGTCTCGGACACGAAGAGGGTGATGTGATAGAGCATCCGTGGATTTCAAAATCGATAGAGCGTGCCCAACGCAAAGTCGAAGAAAACAACTTCGGTATTCGTAAACGTTTGCTCGAATACGATGATGTGATGAACGCTCAACGCGAAGTAATTTACAAAAAACGTCGTCATGCGCTCATGGGAGAACGTATCGGTATCGATATTGTAAATATGATGTACGATGCTGCACAAACGGTTATCGAGGAGTATGCATCGGCAGGCGATTACGCAGGTCTGCAAGAAGCCGTACTCAAAACATTTGCCATCGAAGTGCCTTTCGATGCGGTTGCAATGCGTTCTGGAAAAACCGAAACGCTTGTTGAGAATCTTTATGATGCCGTCATCGCTGCCTTTAAGCGCAAAATAGATAATCTTGCGGCTGTTGCCAATCCTGTAATAAAACGAGTGTACGAAGAGCAGGGAGACCGCTATGAAAATATTGTAATTCCCATTTCCGACGGTAAACGAGTGTATAGTATAGTATGCAACCTCAAAGAGGCTTACGAAACAGAATCAAAAGCTGTGAATAAAGCTTTCCAAAAATCGATATTGCTATATACTATCGATGATGCCTGGAAAGAACACCTTCGCGACCTCGACCAGTTGCGTCAGTCGGTACAAAATGCAAGTTACGAACAAAAAGACCCGCTTTTGATTTACAAACTCGAGTCATTCGGTATGTTCAAGCAGATGGTTAATACAATCAACAGTAAAACCATATCGATATTGATGCGAGGACAGATACCTGTGCGTGATCCCGAACAAGTAAAAGAAGCGGCTCCCGAACGTCGTCAGGATTATAGTCGTTATCGTACGCAAAAAGATCAAATGGGCGGAGGCTCACAAGGTGCTCCACAACCCAATATGCCGCCGCGTCGTCCCGAGCCGGTGAAAGCCGCTCCGAAGGTGGGCCGCAACGATCCCTGTCCTTGTGGCAGTGGCAAAAAATACAAAAACTGCCACGGTCGTGAGTCGTTATAAAGGTTTCATTACTCTCTAATTGATGTATAATAAAGAATAGTAAAAATATGAGTATATTCGATCTCAGCGAACAAGAAATAATTCGCCGTAACAGTCTCGAAGAGTTGCGCCGATTGGGTATTGACCCTTATCCCGCAGCAGAATATGAAGTAAATGCTTATACCGAAGAGATAAAAGCCAATTTCGACGATGAGGCTCCTCGTCGAAATGTAACTATTGCCGGACGTATCATGAGCCGTCGTATCATGGGTAAGGCGTCGTTTATGGAACTCAAAGACTCTGAAGGTCGCATACAAGTATATATTTCCCGCGATGATTTATGCCCCGGAGAGGACAAAGAACTCTATAATACTATCTTCAAAAAACTGCTCGACATAGGCGACTTTGTCGGAATTAAAGGTTATGTATTCCGTACTCAGATGGGAGAGATTTCGGTGCATGCGTCAGAACTCACCGTACTATCCAAGTCTTTGCGTCCGTTACCTATTGTCAAGGTAAAAGATGGTGTAACTTACGATGCTTTCGATGACCCCGAGTTGCGTTACCGTCAACGCTATGTCGACCTCGTTGTAAACAACGGCGTCAAAGAAATATTCATCAAACGTAACAAGGTATACAATTCCATGCGTGAGTTTTTCAATACGCGTGGGTATATGGAGGTCGAAACTCCTATTTTGCAATCTATCCCCGGTGGTGCCGCTGCTCGTCCTTTTATAACCCACCACAATGCGCTCGATATTCCGCTATATTTGCGTATCGCTGATGAGTTGTATCTCAAACGCCTCATTGTAGGTGGTTTCGAAGGTGTTTATGAGTTCTCGAAGAATTTCCGTAACGAAGGTATGGATCGCACTCATAACCCCGAGTTTACATGTATGGAAATATATGTTTCATACAAAGACTATAATTGGATGATGAATTTCACTGAGCAGATGCTCGAGAAAATCGCCCTTGATGTAAACGGTACCACGCAAGTACAGGTCGGCGATAATATTATTGATTTTAAGGCTCCATACAAACGTGTCACCATGACCGAGGCCATCAAAGAGTTTACCGGAATAGATATTACCGGAATGGACGAGGCTCAGTTACGCGACGTATGCAAGCAATTGGGTATCGAAATAGATGATTCTATGGGTAAGGGTAAACTTATAGATGAAATTTTCGGCGAAAAATGTGAAGGAAATTATATACAGCCCACCTTTATCACCGATTATCCTATCGAGATGTCGCCCCTTACAAAACGCCATCGCAACAATCCCGAACTTACCGAACGTTTTGAGTTGATGGTCAATGGTAAAGAGTTGTGTAACGCATACTCTGAACTTAACGACCCTATCGACCAACGCTATCGTTTCGAAGAGCAATTGCGACTCTCTGAAAAAGGCGATGACGAAGCAATGTTTATCGATAACGATTTTATACGTGCCCTTGAGTATGGTATGCCACCTACATCGGGTATGGGTATCGGTATGGATCGTCTTGTTATGCTTATGACCGGACAGACTACTATACAAGAAGTCCTTTTCTTCCCTCAAATGCGTCCCGAAAAGACTCGCAAAAAAGATGCCGATAGTGCATATCTCGCATTGGGCGTACCTCAGGAGTGGATTGCTGCCATTCAGAAAGTGGGTTACCTCACCATCGAATCACTCGCCGGAGCAAACCCCAACAAGTTGCAACAAGATTTGTGCGGTCTCAACAAAAAGTATAAACTCGAATTAGCAAACCCTACTCCCGATGAGGTGAAATCGTGGGTCGAAAAAGCACATCAATAATACACTAAGAGAGGAGGAAATACCATGAATCTCCCCGGTAAAGTTGCCATTATTGGCGGTGGTACTTGGGCTACGGCTCTTGCAAAACTTGTTTTGCACAATACCGATACCATCAATTGGTATATTCGCAACGAAGATACCATCAATGAATTTATTCGCTCGGGTCGTAATCCAAACTATCTTTCGAGCGTAAAATTCGAGATAAGTCGTATCAGTTTTTCCGATGATATAAACGATATCGTGAAAGACTCCGATACCCTTATTTTGGTAACACCATCGCCCTATATCAAGCAACAACTCAAAAAGTTGAAAAGTAAGGCCTTGCAGGATAAATTTATCGTTTCGGCCATCAAAGGTATAGTGCCTGATGAAAATCAGATTATTACCGATTATTTAAAAAAGGCTTATAAAGTTTCCGGAGAGAATCTTGCTGTCATTGGCGGACCCTGTCATGCCGAGGAGGTGGCACTCGAACGTTTGTCTTACCTTACCATCGGTTGCCCCAGCCAACGACGAGCTCAGCTTATTGCCGATTTGTTGAGTACTCCATATATGCGTACATCTACTTCTTTCGATGTCGATGGTATAGAGTATGCTGCGGTACTCAAAAACGTTTATGCAATCGCTGCCGGTATATGTAACGGCGCAAAATACGGAGACAATCTTCAAGCCGTATTGGTGGCCAATGCCATACAAGAGCTCCAACGATTTGTCAATGTGGCAAACCCCTTGGCGCGTAATATTTGCGAACCGGCCTATTTGGGCGACTTATTGGTTACGGCATATTCTCGTTTCAGTCGCAATTTCTTGTTTGGTACAATGATAGGAAAAGGTTATTCGGTAAAGGCGGCACAGGCCGAAATGGAGATGATTGCTGAGGGGTATTACGGTACAAAATGTATGACAGAAATCAATGATCGTTTACATGTGGAAATGCCTATATTATCGGCCGTATATAATATCCTTTATAAACGTAAATCGATACGAGCCGAGTTGCGACAACTTTCCGACCTTTTGCATTGATTTTTTATATTCTTTCCATATAACAGTGTCGCGTATTAAGCGACACTGTTTTTATTTCTATCCCATTTTCCCTGTTAAATAGGCTTTGGTACGTTCGTCAGAAGGTGTAGAGAACATTTTTGAGGTATCGTCATATTCTACCAATTCTCCCAGATACATAAACATCGATTTCGAGGATATACGCATTGCCTGTCCCATATTGTGGGTGACGATAAGGATTGTAACCTCCTTTTGAAGTTCCTGCATCAGTTCTTCAATATGGGCGGTTGCAATCGGGTCAAGTGCCGAGGTCGGCTCGTCCATCAGAAGTACATCAGGTTTCATTGCCAAAGCACGAGCAATACACAATCGCTGTTGTTGACCGCCAGATAGGAATGTACCCTTTTTATTCAGAACATCTTTAACCTCATCCCACAGCGCAACACTTTTCAAGCATCGTTCTACGGTCTCATCTTTCTCGGTTTTTGATAAGCGGATTCCATTGAGTGCATATCCCGAAAGAACATTGTCGTAGATGCTCATCGTGGGGAATGGTGCAGGACGCTGAAAGACCATACCAACACGACGACGCACATCGATAGGCTCCATCGATAGGATATTCTCTCCATTCAATAAGATTTCACCATCGACCCGAATGTTGGGATAGAGGTTGTGCATAAGATTTACAGCACGCAGCAGTGTTGATTTACCGCACCCAGAAGGTCCCATAATTGCGGTAATGGTATTTCGGTCGATGACTGCTGATACATATTTAACTGCCATCGTCTGCTTGGTATAGGATACACAAGTCTTATTAAACTCAAGTATAGGTTTTACTGATTCCATTTCTTTGCAAGATATTTAGCTGTAAGATTCAATGTAAGAACAAATAATAACAAGAAGAGAGATGCTCCCCAAATCAAGTCTTGAAGGTTAGGGTCGTTGAAGAACTCCCAGATAAGCAGAGGTACTGCCGATATGGGCTTATCAACAGCAAATCGAATGAACGAACATCCGAGAGCCGTAAACATCAGCGGAGCAGTTTCGCCAATCACACGCGATATAGCGAGCAGTACACCTGTAAATATACCTCCAAACGCAGCCGGCAGCTGTACTTTCAGCATCACACGGGCGCGATTACCGCCAAGAGCCAGCCCCGCCTCTTTAAGTGATGCAGGAAGAATCTTTAAAGTCTCTTCCGTTGAACGGATAATGAGAGGAAGCATCATTATAAATAGTGCAACACTACCTGCGATGGCCGAATAGCCCTTCATCGGAACAACAACCCAAATATAGGTTACAATACCGATAATCACCGAGGGTGTGCTTTGCAACAGGTCGGTGAGATAACTTACAACCTGAGCAAACTTGTTTTTGGGATTCTCTGCCAAAAAAGCACCGCACAAGATGCCCGTAGGAACAGCAAAAGCGGCAGCCATACCGAGCATTATCATCGTGCCGATAATACCGTTTGCAATACCGCCTGGAATAGGCTCACCTGCCTCTATTGCTTTCATTGCCTTATATGCCGTAGGCGTCGGCTCGGTAAAGAAAGACCACGAAAGTTGGTCGTAACCACGAAACAACACCTCGCCCAAAATAGCAAACAGTGGCACAGCCGTAAGCGCTGCAAACAGACATACTGTCCACAATATTGCTTTGTCTTTTGCCAAACGATCCTTTATTTTAGAAGTAGTCATAGTTTAAGATATTCTTGCGCGTTTAATCATCATTTTACCTATCATATTGATTATTGCCGTAATCAGGAACAATACAAGACCTATGGCAATCAAGGAAGAGAAACGCAAATCAGAGGCTTCGCCGAATTGGTTTGCAATAATGGATGCCATGGAGTTTCCTGTTGAGGTGATTGAATCAGGAATATTGTTGGTATTACCAATAAGCATCGTTACGGTCATTGTTTCACCCAAGGCACGACCAATAGCCAAGATATACGAGGAGAATATACCTGAACCGGCCACAGGGAATACCACTTTGCGAATCACCTCAGCACGCGTTGCGCCAAGACTGTATGCTCCCTCCTTCAAATCGTTAGGCGCCATCTTAATGAACTCGGCACTTAGCGAGGCGGCGTATGGTACAATCATAATCGCCAGTACCAATGAGGCGGTGAGTACGCCTGAGCCTTGTGGCGAAATATTGAGTGCCATAATGAGCGGGCGCAGTGTATAAAAGCCCCACAGACCATATATAATAGAGGGTATACCGGCCAGCAGGTCCGTTACGGTACTTAACACCGATGCAACCTTAGTACCTTTGAAATATTCTCCAACAAATAGTGCAACGGGCAAAGAGAATGGTATGCAGAAAATAAGAGCTAAAAGAGTTGTCATCAGCGTTCCTGTAATAAATGGCAATGCTCCATATTGCTCTGCCCCATCGGTGTAACTCCACTCTTTGGAGGTAAGGAACTTGAAGAATCCGAAATGTTCGAAAGCCTCGTATGCGTCAGTGACGAGGGCGTACACAACGCCCCCGCACACTATCGGCATTACTAATGCAGCTATGAACAATAGGACTTTGTATAATTTGTCGTTCATAGAGATATATTATTACTGCAATATTGCCACACCATCGTATGTTACGGTTTTCAAGTTTGTCATACTCAATCCCTTGGCTCTGGATGGTAGCGGAGCATAATGCACCTCCGATGTGATATGCTGCGCCTCGTCAGAAAGGATATACTTCAGCAAATCGAGTGTTGCCACAGCCTGCTTTTTCGTGCGGTCAGAGTAGTTCTGCTCCTTGTAGATAACCATCCAAGTGAAGGTCGATATGGGATATGCGCCTGCGGCATCCGCATTGGTGATTGAGCAACGAGTATCAGCGGGGATTACACCTGAAGCAGCTGCCGAGATTGTAGCCGATGAGGGCAATACAAATTCACCTCGCTGATTTTTGATGCGTGCGTAAGGTATCCCCTGAGCAAAGGCATACTCCGAGCCTACATAACCTATGGTGTTCTTTGTTTGTTTGATAACACCTGCAACACCAGGATTACCCTTTGCAGCCTGTCCCGAGGGGAAATTTACAGATTTGCCAGCACCGTACTTCTCTTTCCACATAGGACTAACCTTCGTAAGGTAGTCGGTAAATACGAATGTTGTACCAGAGCCATCCGAACGATAAACAGGGATAATAGGCTCATTGGGGAGTTTTACATCGGGATTTAACTCCGCCAAACGGCTATCGTTCCACATCTTTACCTCTCCTGCAAAAATATCTGCTACAAGCTCACCTGTAAGCTTCAATTCTTTTACACCATCAAGATTGTAAGCAACAACCACGGCCCCCATACAGGTCGGTATATGCACCACGGGAGCCATCTCGGCCATCTCCTTATCGGTAAGGAAGGCATCGCTACCAGCAAAATCGACAATCTTATCGCGCAAGTTGCGTACGCCACCGCCTGAGCCGATACCACCATAGGCTACTTGGTCGCCATTTAGCTGACCAAACTGCTCGAAGACTACATTGTAGAATGGAAGTGGAAATGTCGCGCCTGCACCTGAAAGCTCTTGTGCCTTACGGCTACCATTGTTTGTGTTACCGCCACAAGCGGTAAGAGCAAGGGCTACTGCCAATGTCATTACTGACGAAAAAATCTTTCTCATAATATTTATATATTAAATGTTATTCTATTAAAATCCGAAATAGCAGTTGATGTATGCTGAATAGCCATTCTTTGCACCATCAGCCTTAGGCATACTCATTCTGAAATTAGGGGCAATCTTCACATACTTACCTAACTTGAACTGTGCACCAAGGATTGCTGCTGACTCATCTTTTGCAATATTCCAATCATTTTTAGAATATAGGTCGTCGAATCGTGCATATATATCTATCACCTTAGACAACTTGGCAGAGGCAAAGATTGAGTAGCCATTTTGGTCTGAGCCACCATTGTATGAAGCATTCCACATCTGATTGTACTCTGCGCCAATCGTGAATTTCTCGTGCTTATAACCTGCAAATGCTGCAAGATTGGCAATATCCTTTTTACCCTCTTCAACACTCTCATTCAGACCTCCATATAGGCGAATTTGAAAACCTTTAACGGGAGTTAGAGTTACGCCCAAACCGTAATTGAGCCCATCACTTATCTGAATCTTTTTGTATCCCTCGCCATTTACGATAATCGCATCGGCAGAAATCCAGTCGGCAAACTTGTAAGCTACCGAAATACCTAAATCTGCACTGCTTCCGAATTTATATTCATCTTGGAATGACTTCATGATGTAGCGGTAGCCCCAGAACTTTTCTTGAAAGTTGAATTGTGTGGTCGAGATAAGACCTCCATTCAATGTCAAACTGCCTCGCTTCCACGATACCATTGCATTCTTAATGTAGGCAATACGATGATAATCGGAAACATCACTTGACTTGCCAATATCCATTACCGCCTTCGCCGAAAGACCATTGCCGAAGTTGTATTCGTAACCGAAATAGCTGCGGTCCAACTCGAAGCCTCGGTCATCATTCTCAGCCCCAAAACCTGTGTGGAAGTTGCCAAACACCTGAACAATCGCTTTGCCTTTCGGCTCCTCTGTTTTTGCATCCTGCGCTTGTGCAGTAATGCCGATGCAGGATAAAAGACCTGCCAAGATTACTTTTGTTTTCATTTTCTTTTGCTTTCTTAAATTTGACACTGCAAAAATATCGGGAATACATTTCATAAATGTTTCAAAAAAAATATGCTTTTATTAAATGTTGATTTTGAGTAAAATATTACATTTTTATTAAATATTGAAGAGGCTGTTACAAATCAAAAAAAACACTATAAATTTGTGCCGAAATTATATGATAGGCGTATGGAGACAAATCGTATATTGATAGTAGACGATGAGGAAACCCTATGTGAGGTGTTGAAACTCAATCTCGAAAATGAGGGTTACGATGTAGATATTGCTTTCAGTGCCGAGCAGGCTCTCGGATACAATCTACAAGATTATTCACTCATTCTGCTCGATATTATGATGGGAGAGATTAGCGGTATAAAAATGGCTAAGATGCTGAAAGCAGATGTGTCAACGGCTGAAATACCCATTATCTTTTGTACCGCGCGAGATACCGAAGATGATATGATAATGGGGTTGAATATTGGAGCCGACGATTACATAATGAAACCCTATACCATAAGAAATGTTATGGCGCGGGTGAAGAGCGTGCTTCGGCGTACATCGGCTCGTAAAAGTAATGAAAATACTTCTATCGAAAAACCTAATGTATTAACAGTAGATGGCCTATGTCTCGATTTGGAGTTTAAACAGTGTATAGTCGATGGCGTGGAGGTAAAACTCGCTCGCAAAGAGTTTGAACTACTGGCATACCTGATGTCGCACCGAGGAAAAATATGTTCACGCGAACAAATCTTGAGTCGGATATGGAGCGATGAAGTGGTTGTACTCGATCGTACTATTGATGTGAATATTACCCGCTTGCGCTCAAAGATAGGAGTGTATGGTTCTTATATAATAACTCGTTCTGGTTTCGGCTATGGTTTCCGCGACTAAATTGTCTTTTCACAAGCAACTCTTTTCACAACTCATCGCTTTTTCGTGGACGATGGTCCTCTGTTTCATTGGCTATCAATATATGCGTGAAAAGGAGTATAAATCGGAGTTTCTAAGCGCGCAACTGCAACAATACAATCGCCACTTACTTATGGCTGTCGATGAAGGTGAACCGTATGAGGAATATATTGCGTCATACGAAAAACCTTTTGATGACTTACGTATAACACTTATAACCTTGACGGGTGCAGTCATATACGACAATACTATTCCGTTGGATTCTCTTGATAATCATCGCAATCGTCCCGAGATTCTCGATGCCATGAACTATGGCTCGGGCTATCATATCGGACGACAATCGGTAAGTGATGGTCGTGAATATTTCTATTCTGCAACACGTGGTGAAAGAGTTGTCGTGCGTACGGCTATACCATATTCTAGTACGTTGAGAGACCTGCTTGCCGCCGATCGTACGTTTCTTGTTGTAATGATTTCCATCGCACTTGCAATGAGTGTCGTAGCCTATTTTACCACTCGCAAGCTCGGCAAAGTTATGGAACGTGTCAATCGCTACGAAGCCGAGCAAGAGAAAAATCGCCTCAAACGTCAGCTCACAAACAATATCAATCATGAGTTGAAAACTCCTGTCGCATCTATTCAGGTATGCCTTGAAACATTACTTTCTGGAATTAGTCTTAATGAGGAGAAGCGACAAGAATTGATAATACGATGTTATACGCATAATGAACGTTTGCGTCGTTTATTAAATGATGTATCTCTCATAACCCGAATGGAAGATGGAAGTAGGTTTATCAGCGTAGACAGAGTTATAATCAATGATATAATAAATGAGGTTGCCAACGAGTTGAAGTTTATCTCCGATGAGGAGCGTTTGATACTCCATACCGATTTTCAAGGTGTGGTCGCTATAGACGGAAATCTCTCCCTGATAGCCTCTATTTTTCGTAATCTTACAGAAAATTCCATAGCTTACTCCGAGGGTAAAAATATATATATATCGCTTCTCGAAAATAATGAGAATATATGCCGTATTCGATTCGAAGATGATGGTAATGGTGTTGACCAGAAACAGCTCCCATATCTTTTCGAACGATTTTATCGTGTAGACAAAGGCCGTTCCCGCCAAAAAGGTGGGACCGGTCTCGGACTTTCCATTGTAAAGCACGCCGTACAATTTCATGGGGGGACAATTACTGTCTCTAATAGAAAAAATGGCGGGTTGAGATTCGATTTTACATTGAAAAAGCAATTTGAGCGTAATGAAGGTGAGTGATGCTTTTCAAAACAACTTTAGGTGATAGGGATTGTTGAAAAATTTCCAAATGAGTAGCGGTGCGCCCGATTTTTTTTTGTATATTGTCGGTAATCAATTGGATATATTTTGTTCTCCTAAAAAAATTGAATTGTAATTTGGAAAAATCGAAAAGTTTTACTAACTTTATACAAGTAAAGAGACATCTGCGTTGGCCTTTATAAGGTTTTGGAATTTGGATGTTAAATTGAATTAAACTAACCCTTAACAAATGTCTATTTATGAAAAAAAATAGCGCAATATTGTTGATTCTTGTTTGTAGTGTAATATTTCATGCCTGCAAGGAAGATTCTGATTTTGTAACGCCAACTCAACCAACCGATGATTTTGTGGGAAACTTTAAAACTCTTGAATTAGACGAGGAAACCGAAAATTTCCATATCAATGACACAGTGTTGTGTTATATGATAGCGCCGGATAATAGCCCGATTTCTCGCAAATGTCATGTTTCAAAAACAAATGGAAAAACTATTGTGAATTTTGAACAAGGTCTTGCCGATGGTATTTATCGTCTGCTTTACTTTGAATATGAATTAGTCTCTGACAGTTCCACAATCACCATGCAATACGGGCTTGGGTGTCGTATACAAATATACAAGCAATATGTTCAACTTTTGGACTCTTTTGATAAAACTATGCAAATGACGGGATCAGGTACTGAAGAAGACCCATACATCGTAACTTGTGGACCACACCTGTACAATCTCACATTAGGGGTAAAAGATTTCTATGAGTATGATAAATTCAATGGGGCATACTTCAAACAGGTAGCCGACATATCTCTTCATGACGCATCTTATTATTGCAAACATGAAAATGGATGGACACCTATTGGTGATGTGGCATATCCATTTGTTGGAACATACGATGGTGATGGACATAATATTATAAATATGTATAGTCACCATGCCGAACTTTGTGGCGTGGGATTATTTGGACACATCACAAATTCCTCGATACAAAATCTTACAATCATTAATGCCGACATATCAGGACCGGCCGGAGTTGGAGGTGTTGCCGGATGTCTTATGACCTTGAGTGGTGAACGAACAACGTCTTCAATTATCAATTGTCAAGTTATAAACAGCACTATAAAAGCAAGTGGCGATGGTATCGCTGTTGGCGGCTTAGTTGGCTTGATTGATGTGAACACCGTAGCGCTAATAGACAGTTGTGCATCGATAGGCAATACTATTCATGCCGAATATAATGCAGGAGGTATTGTGGGATGTGGAAGTGCATACTCTTTCACTTCAATAGATTTATGTAAAAACTCAAGCAGCGTCACTTCAAATTATGCCGGAGCCGGGGGGATTATAGGAATTGCCGACACGTTATCGGTCACAACAAGTAACAATATGGGTAAAATTGCCGGAGCAATTAAATACACCGGTGACAGTAGTTCCTCTATTGGTCGTGGAGTTGGTGGAATTTGTGGCGGTTCAGGTGTTTCTTGGGTCTCAGGTTGCGAAAATACCGGTGAAATTTCGGGATATGAAGGTGTAGGGGGTATTATCGGCTCTACTCGCCTTGCTTACTCCGATGATAGTGGAGCATTGTATAACAACACCTATCTTCGTTATTGTAAAAATTCGGGTAAGGTTTCGGCTTCTAATTCACATGTAGGAGGTCTTTGTGGCGAAAGTCAGTTTGGCTGTTTTGGGTCATTAAACATCGGTGATATTTCAGGAACAGACCATGTCGGTGGAATTGCAGGACATACATCTCTTTCAGTAATTCACAATACGATAAATAGTGGAACGGTAAAAGGCAACAATTATGTATCCGGGATTTCTGCAATATCTAATTCGGGAGTATATGCCAATTGTCAAAATTACGGCATAATTACAGCATCAGGCACTAATGCTGCCGGTATTGTCGGCCTATCGGGTAATAACACGATGATTCATTATTGTGGCAATTTCAATCAAATTTCAGGTGGAAGTTCTCCGGCGGGCGGCATTGTTGCTGAAATTGGAGACCCTCGAGAATGGTCGGCACTTAATATATGTGAAATTGTCTTTGGTAGCGCAGAAATTGTTTTATCATTTCTCGGACCGACATGTGCCATTATTGAAGAAGCATTTGAAGTTGGTAAAACTGCAAAATATATAATGTTGGCAAGTGAGCTCACCATTGACCTTGTGATGAAAATTCCTTCTACAACATTATGGGGATATGGTATAGATCATTTGGTAAACCCGCATCTCATTGAGTCTCTTGAAGCATCAATTAAAGCGGAATTGACCGGTTATGTCACTTCTTTGTTAGACGAAATTAATAATATTCGTTCGCAATATTCTTATGCAAGTATTCCCTCTTTCTCGACAGATGCACTTGGCCAATATTCAACCAATGTTATTGCGCTATCCAATCATATCACAACAATATCAGACGGCACTGACGAATATAATAACACGCACTTTAATGATAGAATTAATGAGACAATGCACGAACGTGCTGAAAAAATAGAAAAAAACAATGAAAACAAAGAAATCGCTCTTGCTGTAATAGAAGGAATCAGTATTGTAGCGAGTACGGTTTGTGCAATCGGTGCTGCAGTTGCTTCTGTTGTCGCATCAGGTGGAGTTGCGGCGCCCTTTATTATCGCTGGTACAGTTGCAGGTATTGCCGGTGGTGCGAGCTCTATATCCAAGGGTGCATCGGATTATACAGATAATGTTATTATCATCTCTCAATGTGTAAATGCAAATTCCGTTTCATGTTCAAATATCGACAACAATGATGTGGGTGGTATTGTCGGTCATTTATATGATCGTGGCATAGTTAAAGACTGCTTAAATACAAGCAACGTATCCAATGACGAAGGACACTTTGTCGGAAGAACCGGACAAAAAGTGGAAATTTCAAATTGCTTATCATTGGCGTCTGTTCCAGAATATAACAGTTATTTCTTAATCAGCTCTTTAGGCGCAAATAGTTCTGCCGATAATTTATATTTTTTCTCAAATGATGATATGGCATTTGATTATAAAGGTACAAAACTCTCCACCTCGGAAATTTCCACCCCCGCAAGTTATGATAATTGGAACATAGGCACAACGAATGAATTGTGGAGTATTCCATCATTTAATTCGGGCAATACATTCCCGATACCTTATACATCTGAAATGACAAAATAAACAAATAAAACCAAATTTAATATGGATAAGACGTTAAAACTATTATTGCTGATAATATTTGTTTTTAGTATTCAATCCTGTGAAGAGGCGTTTGAAAATATATATGGTAATTCAAGAGTGGAAAAATATGAAAAATACCATTTGAGTGTATTCCGAATACCTCATGTATTTTCATCAATGTCAATTAATAGTGATGTCGATGTTATACAAGTCGGTGGTTCTTATGTTAATCGACTCCATGCTGATATTAAAACAATTGATAAAACCGAATCGGCAGTAGGATTGACAATACCTATTGAAGCAAATATTCCCGATGGTACTTATGTAATCAAATTTGATTTGCTCACAAATCGGTTTATTGCACAAATTAAAGACCACACAATAAATATCACTGAAATAAACAATGGCCAATATGCCGAACTTGAAACTCCCGAATCTGACGGTTCGATAACTCACCCATTCTTGATTAACTCCAATGATAAATTCAATAAATTTATCTATGCTCTCAGCAAAGATGAATATTCCGGTGCCGGTTTTTATTTCAAGCAAACTGCCGTTATTCTATGGACAAATGACGAACAGAATGCCGGAGAAGGATTGGCGTCTCAAGAATTTGCGGGAAATTACAATGGTGATAATTGTATCTTAAGTGGAATTGTAATCAATGGTAAAAATCAAGCCGGAATATTTAAGAATTTGATAAATGGTGCAGTGGTAAAGAATTTGATAATTAATAATATCAGTATTGGTAATGGTGAAGATTTAGGAACCATCGCCGGATGTGCACAAGGTACGGTAAGCATAAGTGGTATTAACGTATCGGGAAATATATCCGGTACAAAGAATATTGGCGGACTTATCGGAAATATCTCTGATGGCGATATTTATATCGATAATATAAATATGAATGCATCAGTTTTGGGAACTCAAAACATAGGAGGAGCCGTAGGTTACCAAAATTGTTATTGTTCTATAGATAAATTCAAAACATCAGCCGGTTTCAGAGTGGGAAGCAGCAATGCTTCAACTTCAAATAATGCCGAGAACGTAGGGGGCGTTATTGGTTATATCGACAATCATAAGTTTAAAATTACCAATACTGAAATTTTACACACCTCTTCAATCGATGACAATGCCGAGGTTATTACCGGGGATAAAAATGTGGGTGGATTGATAGGTAAAATATCTTTTTTAGAAGATGCAAAAAGCTCGATAGATAATTGTCGAGTAATATCTCCTATAAAGGTAAACAACTATGGTGGCGGATTTGTGGGATATGCCGAAATCGCTCACCAACTATCTATCACAAATAACCAATCGTGTATCATTGCGAAGCAGGGAAACTATATAGGAGGAATTATAGGTTATCTGCGATATACTGCCGAAATTGACAATTTGCTTTTATACAGCGACAACAATATTGTTGCGAGTGATAATAGCGACATCTTGATTAGTGGAGGTAATTTTATCGGTGGGCTTTTTGGATATGTAAATGCCTGCACAAAACTACTCTCATTGAGTGGTACTAACTATATCATGACCGAAATAAAGGGTAACGATTGTGTTGGTGGTTTTGTAGGCCATGCCGATAGTACAACTTTAGATATTGGTATCCCTTTGTATGGAAAAAACAACACGGATATAGCCGGGATCAAACTCACCGGAATTTCAGAAGTTGGGGGGGTGGTAGGATTCTTGAAAACTTCTACTCTTAGAGGAAAGCAATCATTACGACCCACATCGGGCATAAATCATTTCGACAAAAGTAAGGCATCGATTATTTGTACGATAAACGGTTCTAATAAATATATTGGAGGAGCCGTTGGCTCGGCTTTGGAAGCTACTATCTTGGGAATTTCAGTTCAAGCTACAATAACCAATAGCGGTACACATACCGGTGGTATAGTCGGCTTTAATTACAAAGGGAAAAGCGTTAATAGTTGCTCGTTTTCTGGCATCATTAACGGTGGTGATTATACCGGAGGTATTGCCGGAGAGATGAATTACTTAAGCCAAATAACACAATGTGTAAATTACGGGACAATTACAGGCGGTTCTAAAACCGGTGGTATATGTGGGAAAATCGATAATTCGGAAGATGAACCATGGATTAATGAATGTGCCAATGTCGGTAATGTTACAGGACATCATTTTGTCGCCGGAGTTGTCGGACATATCTCTGCAGATGGAGGAGAGGGTAAAGATTGGACTAAAATTGCTCGCTCTGGAAATTACGGAAATATCACAGCATCGAGTAGCGATTGGGGTTGTGTCGGTGGTGTGGTAGGCAAATGCGATTCCGACAAAATCAGAGTAAACCATTGTGCAAATCATGGTACTATTACAGGAAATGGCTATTTCAAAGGAATTGGTGGCATTGCAGGGTCTCTTGGGCAAGATGCCGACGGATTTGAAGAATACGACAATGTACATGTATATAACTGTGCAAATACAGGTGCGATTATTTCCGATCGTTCAGCCGATGCACACATGGGAGGAATTGTAGGATACATGGAAGAAGGAAGGGCTCTCGCCGAGGATTCTCACGTTGAACTATGCTATAATTGTGGCAGTGTTGGTCCGTCAAAAGATGCTACTCATGGCGGCATAATTGGTCATTGTGACTATTATATTGCGTTGGAATTTTGTATAAATTATGGAGATACTCATGACGACGGAGAATCAATGGTAGGAACGGTTGTGAAGGCCGGCGTTGTTTATAACAACGACCTATATCATCTTGCAGGGACAGGCGATGATGAAGGTCATAGTTGGAGCTCATCATCATTTTCAGAATCTCAAATGAGTTCTCTGTCTACATTTGAAAATTACAGCAGTGATGATTGGGTGGTTGGCTATCAGTTAAATATGCAAGGTTCGGGAGAAAGTTCTAAATCAAGAGTTATCCTCAAAGATTGTCCATTCCAGAATATAGTATATTAAGTTAAGTAATTCCTATGACTGAAGGATAGCGATAATCGGTACATTATTTGTATTTTTGTGAAAAAAGGAGACATATGCAGTAGCCTTTATTGTGATACTTACTATTTGCCGATATTAAATAGAATTTATAGAACCTCTCGATATATATAAAGATGAAAAGTTTTCTATATCTCATACTTTCTTGGGCAGTAGTGTTTCCGTTACATGCCCAAGAAACAGAGTATGATGCCGCCGATTATTTCGACGGTAGTCCCTTCGGTTGGGCAACGTGTAGCGATGTGAATGGTACGCCCTATATTTTAGATGGGGGTAACCGTAAAGAAAATCCGCAGACCGTGGTACTCTATTCCAATGGTGTTGATGACCGTAATACGATACTCAATGCTATAGCTGCATACGATATCATTATATTCGATGGCTCGGCAGGAGAATTTATAATATCTTCGTCGATGGATATTACCGGTGGCCATTGCAATAAGACCATAATCGGGCGAAACAGAGCCACACTTGCCACGCAATGGTATATTACTCCGGAATTGAAGAATGTGCTCGATGATGCCAATCTTCACCAATATTCAAGCTCCTCGGGAACGGGAGGTGTATTGAGTAATGGAAAAGAGGTCGATGAAGCACGTGAGTTACATACACGACAGACCATTATTGACTACACCGGCGATAAGAAAGAGGCTTATCGCAAGGCCGGTATATTTATTATGAATACAGCGAATGAAAATATAATTATTCGTAATCTTATATTTAAAGGCCCCGGCAGTGTCGATGTAGGTGGAGCCGACCTTATATCAAATAATGGAGCTACACATGTGTGGATCGATCATTGCGAATTTATCGATGGTATGGACGGCTGTCTCGATAGTGGTAAACGCGAGGGTAGCGAGCAATTTGTGACCTATTCATGGAACTTGTTCCACTATACAGAGCGTAGTTATTCTCACCCATACCCCTGCGGAGTGGGATGGAACAAAGGGTATTTGCAATACATTACATACGCATATTGCGCTTGGGGTGATGGTTGCAGCAATCGATTACCCCAAGCCGACTGGGTGTATATACATCTGCTCAACAATTATCATTACTGTTCCAATAATAGCAACGCCATGTCGATAAATGCCAATTCTCATGCGCTCGTCGAGGGAAATTATGCTGCATCTGCTGTCAAGAATCCATTCAAACCGGGCAATTATAGCAACCTTTATTACGTGGCTTGTGACAATTATGGATTGGGTATCTACAATGACAAAGCAAATACCGATATATCACTCGAAGTACCATACCGATACACTTTCATTCCTGTCGATATTGTGCCATCGGTATTGCAGGCGGCGCATGGAGTAGGGGCTACACTTGACAATTCGGCTCCTGTCACAAGCCTTACTTCTATTGTTTCTCCATTGCCTGTATTAGATAGTAAAGCGTATGATATTATGGGTAGGCAAGTCCCATATACTGCATGAGGATTTATCATACGTAATGGAGTAAAAATGTATATATCGGAGTAGCATCATCTCTATAAACAAAGCGCGCCACCCTCGGTAAAGAGGGCGGCGCGTTTCGTTTATATGTGTCATAATTAGTGGCAGCAACCATCACCGCAACCACCACATTCGTGGTCATGGCTTTCGCCGCAACCTCCGCAACTGTCACAACCACATCCGCATGAATGGGTTGGACGCAACTCCTCTTCTGTTGCAGGACGTACCATTTTTACTACTCCCACAAAGTGGAGATCTTCGCCGGCCAGCGGGTGGTTGAAGTCCATCACTACAATATCCTCTTTTACTTCGAGTACAGAACCGTTGAGACGGTTGCCATTGGCGTCCATCATAGGAACTGTATTACCCGGGAATATTATTTCTTCATCAAATTTTCCATCTACTTCAAACATTTTTTTTTCGAGTTCAAGTACATGATCTTCATCTCGCTCTCCGTAGGCGTCGGCGCAGGGAATCACAAAATCAAATTTGTCTCCCACTTCGAGACCGTTGAGTTGCGCCTCAAAAGAGGCTAACATTTGGTCGAGACCGAATACAAAGCGTAAAGGTACTTCTTCGGTGGCGCGTTCCATCAATTCATTTTCTTTTCCAACAAATAGATCGTAGGTCACTTCTACATACTGACCCGGTTTTATATTTTCCATATATTCGAAATTAAATTATTTTTCTTTTTTTCGCTACAAAGGTACAAAAGTTTTCTGTTTACCCTACACAAACACCGATTTTAACCGTACCACACATAAATAATATATTCCCACAAACAAAATCGACTGTAAAAACGTTTGTAGTGAAAGAAAATTAACTGTTTATAGCGGAAATTTGAAAAATGATTTGCATCTTTGCACTCGAAAAGATTGTTAACCAATAACCGTCCGAGAGGACAGTATTATTTTTAATAAACAATTTACATAATGGAAAAAGAACAAAGACCACGTCGCCCTCGCATAGGAGAAAACAGAGGGTATTCGACACTCGACAATGGCAATGGAAAGTATGAAAGAGTGAATTATTCCCGTCGTGATAATTATGACAACTCTTATGGACAACAATCGTATTATGGAAATCGCCAACCCGGTAAGTATAACAATCGCTATGTACCTTCAGGAAATAATAGCTCATATACTCCCGCCGAAAATGCATATAACCGTAATTACAATTCGCCTCAAGACGACTCCGAACGTAATTACAATGTAAACGAGCAGTCATATAACCGTTATAGCAACTACGGTAGTTATAATCGTGGATACAATCAAAACAATTACAATCGTTTCAATAACTATCGCTCATACAACCGCGAAGATCGCGATTACAACAATGCTTACGGCGAGAGTCGTCCCACCTCTTATCGCCCCGGTGCAAATCGTATGTCGGGCGGTTACAATCGTGGTGGATATAATCGCCCTTATGGCATGCAGCAACGTCGTCAACAGCGTCCGACAACTCCGCGACGTGTGATATATGACGAAAGCTATATCGATCCTAATGAACCTATACGTCTTAACAAGTTTTTGGCAAATGCCGGACTATGCTCGCGTCGTGAAGCCGACGAGTATATCCAAAACGGCGAAATAAAAGTAAATGGAGATGTAGTAACCGAGTTGGGTACAAAAATCACCCGTAACGATGTAATTACGCACAACGACAAAGTGGTGACACTCGAACATAAAATATATGTGCTCCTGAACAAACCCAAAGATTGCGTTACAACATCTGATGACCCCCAAGGCCGTCTCACGGTTATGGACATTGTGCGTAATGCTTGCTCCGAACGCATATACCCGGTAGGACGTCTCGACCGTAATACAACCGGTGTATTGTTGCTTACCAACGATGGCGATCTGGCCTCGAAACTCACCCACCCAAAATATGTGAAGAAAAAAATCTATCATGTTTGGCTCGATCGTGATATTAACGAAGAGGATTTACAGCGTATTGCCGACGGTATAGAACTCGAAGACGGACCTATACATGCCGATGCCATAAGTTATGCCAACGAGACCGATAAAAATCAAGTCGGTATAGAGATACACTCGGGACGCAATCGTGTAGTACGCCGTATTTTCGAAAATTTGGGCTATCGCGTGGTAAAACTCGACCGCGTGTATTTTGCCGGTCTTACCAAGAAGAATCTTCCTCGTGGTCGCTGGCGTCACCTGACTCAGCAAGAGGTGAATTTCTTGAAAATGGGCTCTTTTGAATAAAAATATATCATAAATACTTAAACAAGAATAGAGAAACACAATATGGAAACGCTTATTCGCACCCGTATCGTTGATTTGTTTGCCGAGAAACCCTTTGGTACGACGGTAAAAGTGAAAGGCTGGGTTCGCACCCGACGTGGAAACAAACAAGTGGGTTTTATCGCGCTCAATGATGGTTCCACCATTAAAAATATGCAACTCGTTGTTGACTTGGCAAAGTTTGACGAAGAAAGCCTCAAACCTGTAACCACCGGAGCGTGTCTCTGCGTTGTAGGTACACTTGTTGAGTCGCAAGGTAAAGGTCAAGAAGCCGAGATACAAGCCGATTCTATTGAGGTGTATGGTACTGCCGACCCTCTTACATACCCGTTGCAGAAAAAAGGTCACTCCATGGAGTTCCTTCGTGAAATCGCTCACCTGCGTCCTCGTACCAATACTTTTGGTGCAGTATTCCGCATTCGTCACAATATGGCTATGGCCATACATACTTTTTTCCATCAAAAGGGATTCTTCTATTTCCATACTCCTATTATCACGGCTTCGGATTGTGAAGGTGCCGGACAGATGTTCCAAGTTACCACCAAGAATCTCTATAATTTGAAGAAAGATGAGAATGGTGCAATCATATACGATGACGATTTCTTTGGAAAACAAGCCAGTCTTACCGTTTCGGGACAACTCGAAGGTGAACTCGCTGCGACCGCTCTCGGTGCTATTTACACTTTTGGTCCCACGTTCCGTGCCGAAAATTCGAATACTCCTCGACATTTGGCCGAGTTCTGGATGGTTGAGCCCGAAATTGCTTTTGCCGAGTTGCCCGACCTTATGGATCTCGAAGAGGAATTTATCAAATTCTGTGTGAATTGGGCTCTCGAAAATTGCAAGGACGACTTACAATTCCTCAACGATATGTTTGACAAAGGACTTATAGAACGCCTGCAAAAAGTCGTTGCTACCGAGTTTGTGCGTCTACCATACACCGAAGGTATTAAAATTCTCGAAGAGGCTATTGCCAAAGGTCACAAGTTCGAATTCCCGGTATATTGGGGCTGCGATTTGGCCAGTGAGCATGAACGCTACTTGGTTGAAGAACATTTCCAAAAACCGGTCATTATGATCAATTACCCCAAAGAAATCAAGGCCTTCTACATGAAACAGAATGAAGATGGTAAAACCGTGCAGGGTACCGATGTTCTTTTCCCGCAGATAGGCGAAATCATCGGTGGTAGTGTGCGTGAAGAAAACTATGATAAACTTATGGCGCGTATCGAAGAACTCAATATCCCCATGAAAGATATGTGGTGGTATCTCGATACCCGTAAATACGGAACATGTCCGCATGCCGGTTTTGGTTTGGGATTCGAGCGCCTTTTGCTTTTCGTTACCGGTATGACCAATATCCGTGACGTTATACCTTTCCCGCGTACACCCAAAAATGCCGAATTCTAATATCTGAGATTTACACATATCCTACAAACGAAAGACCACGAATGTATATTTGCTCGTGGTCTTTTCGTTTGTAGAAAGCTTGTCTTTTACATATTATATGGTTTTGTTATCGGCGTGACTTGAAAAATTCTTTCAACAATTCAGCGCACTCCTCAGCGTATATTCCGTAACTTACTTGCGTCTTGGGGTGCAATGCTTCGGGAGCATAGCGACGGTACCCACGTTTCGGGTCTTCTGCCCCGTATACGATACGCCCCATTTGCGCCCAACCTATGGCACCTGCGCACATAATGCAGGGTTCGAGTGTTACGTATAGAGTGCAGTCAGCAAGGTATTTACCACCCAGCATATTCGATGCTGCGGTGATGGCTTGCATTTCGGCATGAGCCGTCACATCGTTGAGCGTCTCGGTGAGGTTATGCCCGCGTGCGATTATTCTATCCTTGTAAACGATTATTGCACCTACCGGTATTTCGCCCTCCTTGTAAGCTTTTCTTGCTTCGTCAAGAGCCGCTCTCATATAATGCCGGTCTGTTTTTTCTATATCTGCTATATCCATATTTTGGGTGTTTGGTGGCAAAGATACAGTTATCTCCTCAAATTTGGGACTAAAAACCAAGAAAACTTGCGGTTATTCCAAAAGTTTTTGTATTGTATTTTTAGTAGCGTTAACAAATATTCACACTGTGTTGAGGGGGTAATATTGGGGAGTTTTCTATTGTGTGTCTTTCGATGATTTTGTAAAACGTTGATACCATTAGATATATTTACATATGTGTAAGGCTGTTTTTGTAGGTAAAAAAATGTTTTAGTTTTCTTTGATTTGTTAATAAATGTGTAATTATTTCTACTCAGTACGAAATGCGTTACCTTTGCAAAGGTGAAAAATGCGTTCTTTTGTACAATGTCATACGCCAAAAAGTATCCGATGAAGAAGTCGCCACATCCTTGATGTACGCATAGGGTTTCTTTGAGGCATAACAATGATATATATTAATGTACGCACACGGAAAAGAAACAATACAAAAACATTTTATATGAGAAAAAATTACTTCTTGTTGGTGTGTATGTTGCTCACTATGGTAACCTCTCTTCACGCCGAAAGTTATGTATGCCAGGAATCTACAGAACATTCTGTGACATGTAGTACTACCGGAGAAAATGTCATTGCTCAATACTCCTTATCGGGAGAAGGACAGACGGTGACGTTTCAATCGAAATGGAAAAAAGAAGGTCTCGGTTTTTTGTCTTTTGGAGATGGAAAGCAAACCTATTTTCAGGAATCGGTCGATGGCTCAAATTGGAGTACGATAGCGACCCTTTCATATAATGCAGAGAATACTTATCAGACATTTACTTATACGGTATCTCGTACAGCTAAATATGTACGTTTGATGACTGTTTATACTGTGGCCAAAGCAGGACAGGGTTCTCGACAGATTAAAGATATGCAGGTGACACGTGCAAGATACATCGAAGATGCCGGTTCGTATAACGTTGAAAATTTTACCTACGGATCGGGTGCCGATGATGTAGTGAAGCAGTCGTTTACGCTTAGTTATTCCAATGCCGCAAATCCGCTCACTGTTACTTCAAGTAATGTTGCTTTTAGTGCCTCTATTTCATCAACATCAGTTGGTCAGGCTGCTACAACATGTACGGTCGATCTTACATACAACCCTTCAGAGTTGGGTATGCATCAGTCGACAATTACAGTTACTGATGGTGTGGTGTCGTATACCAAAGTCGTTAATGGCCTTTGTACCACCGATTATATTTGGGCCGATTCACAATATGCCACATTCCATGCGTTACCCGTATATTGGTCTCCTGTAAATGGCGTTGAAAGTTATACGATACAAATGCGTGATGCGGCAAATCAGGTTGTGACAGAGCAAACATTGACAAATAATTATTTGATGGTTACCGGACTTACACCCGCGACAAACTATACCGTACGTGTATGTGCCAACTATCCCGGTGGATATAAATCGGGATATGCTTCGGCTATTATCAAAACCTCCGATTCTATTCCTACTCCCAAGAACTTTGCCGTTGGTACCGTATTCGAAAATACCGAAGTGCCTGTGCGTTGGTCAAATGTAGATGATGTGGTGACATACAGCGTGCGTGTGTACAATGCCGAAGGCGTTCTTGTCGATACAAAGGAAGGTATCTCCGATACTGTTTCGACGATGCCGGCTCTCGACCCCAATGGCTCATATACTTTCCGTGTACGTGCCGATTATAAAGGTTTTGTATCGGACGAGACAGAGTTTTCTCCCCGTTGTGTATTGACTCCGTCGAATCTCTCAGCCGAGATTACCGGTAAAACCGAATTGTCCATCTCGTGGACATCGACCACAGCCGATGGCTATGAATTTGTCGTACTCGATGATGAAGGAAATGAGATAGCTTCTGTTGCCGGGCTTACCGAGTCGCCTTATGTGGTGACCGACCTCCATTCGGGTGCAACCTATACTATAAAATTACGTGGTACCACCGACGATGGAGCCACTCCTTATATCGACCTCAGTGCAGAAACATGGAAGCTATTGCCCTCTGATGTTACATTATCCGAAACCGACAAATATTTTGCTCAGCCGGTTGCATGGGCGGCTGTCGAGGAGGCCGATGCATATCGTATGCAACTTCTCGATAAGGAGGGTAATGTATTGCGTGATTCTGTCATAACCGAAGCTCTTGAATTGATGCTCGAAGAACTCGTTCCTGCCGATTATACGGTTAAAGTGGCTCCGCAATGGAGCGGATATACTTTCGCTTATAATACTATGGATTTCAGTATTGCCAAAGCTCCGCTTACTATTACTGCACTCGATACCACTCGCGTGTATGCTGCTGCCGATCCCGAGTTCGCACTTACCTATGAGGGTTGGATCGAAAATCACGACACAGTCGATGTTGCACCGACGGTAGTGCCTGAGTCGGCCATCGATTCTCCGGCCGGTGAATACGCGCTCAATCTTGACGGAGGTAATGATGCGTGGTACGAATATAATTTTGTATCGGGTAAGTTGACCATTACCAAGAGCGATCTCCATGTATCTGTTGCCGATACCTTGCGTGCTTATCATACCGAAGATCCCGAATTTAAACTCATATACGACGGTTTCTTACTCGACGACGATGCATCGATATTGCAACAAGAACCCATTGCATCGACCGAGGCCGACCTTGAGTCGCCTATCGGCTCGAAATGGGCGATAAATCTCTCGGGTGGAGAGAGCGATCGTTATAATTTTGTTTTCCCCGAAGTACCCGACTCAATGACCGTATTGCAGGCATATACCTCTATATCGACCGATACCATCATAAAAAAATATGGTGATGAACCCTTCGCTCTTGCAACAAACAATGTCGACAAACCTTTGGTATATGCGATAGCTGACACCGAGGTAGCCGAGGTAGTTGAAGGAAAGATTGTGGTGAGAAAATTGGGCCACACGACCATTACTGTTACGCAAGAGGGTAGTGACAACTTTTTCCCGCTCGATTCTACATATATTCCGCTTGTCGTAGAGAAAGCACCCCTTACCGTAACCGCTCTCGATACGGCCCGCCTTTATGGTGAACCCAACCCCGAATTCAGGTTAACTTACGAGGGCTTTGTAAATGGTGAGGGTAGTGAGGTGATTACTGAGACTCCTGTTGCATCGACTGAGGCTACAACCGAATCGTTGGTAGGTACATACACTATCAATGTAACAGGTGGTATTACCCAAAACTATGAATTTGTATATGTCCCGGGCACACTTACCATCAATCCGTTGCAAACCAACATGACGGTGCAGACTCCCGATACAGTGACTTATGGTGATGCTCCCGTGTCATTGCCGGTGGTGAAAACCAACAATACGGCTGGTGAAATATTCTATACGATTGCCGATACTACCATAGCCCGTATATTACCCGATACCACCATCGCTATATTGGCTGCAGGTACTACTTGGATCAATATTGAACAGACATCGGGTGGAAGTTTCACCGCAGTTACCGATTCGGTGGCGTTTGTAGTGAAAAAAGCACATCTTACCGTGGCTGTTGCCGATACGTCGCGAGCTTATGGTGAAGCAAATCCCGACTTCAAACTCATATATTCGGGATTTGTTAACGGCGATACCGATAGCGTTATTATAGAGGCTCCTATTGCTGTTTCCGAAGCTGTGGCAGATTCCGATTTCGGTGATTATCCCATCACCATATCAGGTGGTAAAGCACTCAACTATGATTTCGTCTATACCGAAGGGGCTCTACTTTCCATCAATACAGCTGCTACAATTATTCCTACCGATACGATAGCTGCTGTGTATGGCGACTCGATTATCGTTATACCTACCAATAATAACGAAGGAGCAATACATTGCAATGTTGTCGATACAACCATTGCCCGATTTGCCGATGGCCGTCTCACCGTGGTAGGTGCAGGTGAAACCATATTGCAAGTATGGCAGGATTCATCGAAACACTATACATCGCAATACACCGATTCTACTTTTGTGGAAGTACCTTTGGTCATTGCCAAAACTCCGCTTATAATCACGGCTCTTGATACTACACGACGTTATCTCGATGCAAATCCTGAAATTACATTTGCTTACGACGGATTTGTTTATGGCGAAGATACTGCCGCGCTTGCGGCCTTGCCCGTTGCCATTATCGAAGCCGACGATTCTACGACTGTTGGTAATTATGTAATTAATGTCGATTCTGCTACTGCTGCCAACTACGATATTACATTCGTTGCCGGTACTTTACACATTATCCCAGCAATATCTATTCTCGATGTAGTTGCTGTCGATACACTTATCTATGGTGCCGAACCATTTGCTTTACCTGAAGCCTTGAAAAATAACGTAGAACGAGACTTGGTATACACAACTCTCGATTCAACCGTTGCTGTTGTTCGTGATAGTGTGGTGACTGTTTGTGGTGTAGGAACAACCTCTCTTGTTGTTTCGCAAGAGGCCGGTGATAATTATACCGCCGTGAGTGATACGGTCGAGATTGTAGTGGAAAAAGCCCTGATTACTATTTCTGTGGCCGATACTGCTCGTGTGTATGGCGTGGCCAATCCCGAAATGGAATTTATTTACGATGGATTTGTTTATAATGAAGATACTGCGGCTCTGGCTGTGAAACCTGTTATCGTGTGGGAGGCCGCCGATACAACATCTACCGGCGTATATGCCATCACCCCGCAAGGTGCAGAGGCTCGTAATTATGAGTTTGCATACAATGCAGGTAAACTCACGATCAATCCTGCAACAACTGTACTTTCGGTGGTAACACCCGATACTGTTGTGTATGGTTCTGAGGCCGCTGCTTTGCAGATGACAACAAACAATACCGAGAGTGAAGTGATGTATTCGGTTACAGATCCTTCTGTGGTAGAGGTTGTCGATGGCAAGTTTATTCCCAAACGCGTAGGAACAACTTATGTTGTTGCCATGCAGTTGGCGTCGCGCAACTATACACAGGCCATGACCAACTTCTTTACCTATACTGTTTCGAAAGCTCCGCTATCAATATCGGTGGTAGATACTACCCGTGTGTATGGTGAAGAAAATCCGCAATTTGATATTATCTACAATGGTTTTGTTAATGGCGATACAGAAGAGGCGCTGACCGTAAAACCTGTTGTGGTAACAGATGCTGATACCACTTCAAACGTAGGTATCTACACTATTACGGTATCGGGTGCCGAGGCTGTCAACTACGATATTACTTACGCCGATGCGGTGCTCGAAATTACACCTGCTACAGCTCTGCTCACCGTTGACGAGCCCGATACAATGGTTTATGGTGATGCTCCTATGGCAATAGATATTAAGACCAATAATACCGAGAGCGAACTTACATACGTAGTGGAAGATACACGTGTAGTAAAAGTTGAAGATGGTAAATTGGTGATTGTCGCTCCGGGTAAAACCACCGTGACTGTGGCGCAAGCCGAGTCAAACAATTATATTGCAGCAGCTGCGGTGACTGTTCCGGTCGTGGTAAATAAAGCTCCTCTGAGTGTAAGGGTTGCTGATGTTTCTCGTGCTTATGGTGATGAAAATCCCGAATTTGTAATATCGTATGACGGATTTGTCAATGGCGAAACTGCAGACAATCTCACAGCCAAAGCTGTTGCTACTTGTGCTGCTACGCAATCGTCGGTAGGAACATTCCCCATTGTTGTTTCAAGTGCCGTTTCGGCCAACTATGAATTTACCTATCATAATGGTACGCTTACTATCGGTGCCGTTGCCTCCAATCTTGTTGTCGATCAAATCCCGACAAAAACCTACGGAGATTTGCCATTTGCTTTGCCTGTTGTCTCTTCAAACAACAACCGCGGAGAAATTACCTATGCTATTGCCGATGAAGACGTTGCTGAAATCAAAAACGGACGTATTTATATTAAACGAGCAGGTAAAACGACTCTCGTGGTAAGTCAAGCTGCTACCGAGGCATATTCTGCCGCTGAACAACGTGTAGAAATAATTGTAGAAAAAGCTTTGATAACCGTTACTGCCGATGATGTAACCATCAATACCGGTGATGCTGTCCCCCAATTTACACTCTCATACAAGGGATTTATCTTGGGTGAAAATGTCGCATCAATAGCTACATTGCCCGTTGCATCCTGCGACATAACCGATACTTCCGTGGCCGGTAAATACGATATTACAGTGTCGGGTGCCGAAGACGAAAATTACGACTTTGAGTACGTTTCCGGTACACTTACCATCAATGAAGTTTCCGGTATTAACGCGGCCGATACAGATGAGGTTCATATCTATATCGCTTCTGGTAATCTCTATATTATCGGTAATGTCGATGAGGTAACTCTTTACAATATGAGCGGTGCCGCAGTGAAACGTATCGTAGCTCCCGCATCGTGTGAGTCTGTTGCCGAACTCAACGTCGGTAATTATATCGTTGTGGCACGAGTAGACAATGACCTTAAAAAGTTCCGCGTCGTAAAAAAATAACGACGCCATTATATCGCATTTTTAAGTGAAATAGTTGGATTATAATTTTTGTGAGAGGCAGGCGACGAAGTCTGCCTCTCCTTTTTAGAGTTCATATTTATCTCTATCGATATTGCATGTATATCTATTTTGAGTATCTTTGTAACATACAAATATCGGTAAGATATAGATGCAGATACTGTCTTGCATAGTTATATGATAATCGATAAGACGTTCAGAATATGTAGTTTCTGTATTATCACCATATTTAAAACTATCTGTTATGCACAAGTTACAAGAGTTATTGCCTGTCGTGCAGAAAGCAATAGATGCTATAGCCTACCCAGAGGCTCCGGCCGAGTTGTACAATCCTATACGATATGAGTTATCGTTGGGAGGTAAGCGTATACGTCCTATCCTTACTCTTATGGCATGCGAAATGTTTGGTTGCGACTATCTGTACGCGCTCGATACAGCGGTGGGGATAGAGGTGTTTCATAATTTTACATTGCTCCACGACGATGTAATGGACAAGGCTGATATGCGTCGCGGTAAGCCCACTGTGCATAATTATTGGAACGAAAATGCCGCAATTTTATCGGGTGATGCGATGCAGATAATGGCCTTTATGCAGGTAATGAAGGCCCCGGAGCCGGTGCGCAACCGGGTTGCCGGAATATTTTTAAAAACCGCTCTCGAAATATGTGAGGGACAGCAATACGATATGGATTTTGAGGTGCGTTCCGATGTTACCGATGATGAATATATCGAAATGATACGTCTCAAAACCGCTGTTTTACTTGGGGCTGCTCTCCAAGTCGGGGCTGTCATTGCCGGTGCTTCCGATTCCGATTCCGATACACTCTATAATTTTGGTATAAACATAGGTTTAGCATTCCAATTGCGCGATGATTATCTCGATGTATATGGCGATTCCGATGTTTTCGGCAAAAATATCGGGGGAGATATACTCAATAATAAAAAAACCTATATGCTTATCAATGCATGCCGGTTGTCGCAAGGTGAAGACCGAAAGACACTCTCATATTGGTTGTCGGCCGATGAATATGTCCCGTCGGAGAAAATAGAGGCCGTTACGGCTGTTTATAATAAGATAGGTGTCGATCGTATCTGTCTCGACAAGATTGAATACTATTATGCCGAGGCCTTGAAATGTCTTGATGCTCTCTCTATCGACCGAGAACAGACCATATTGTTGCGAGAGTTAGCAATGAAACTGATGCAACGTAATTCGTAACAATGCTTTTTGATACCCATACACACATATATCTGCCCGAGTTTGATGCAGATAGAGCCGATACGGTGCAACGTGCCGTCGATGCAGGAGTGACACGTATGATGTTGCCCAACGTTGATACCGACACAGTCAATTCGTTGACCGCTCTGTTGCAACAATATCCTCGGTTATGCATAGGAGCCATGGGGTTACATCCTACCTCGGTCGATACGGGATATAAATCGGCACTCGATCGCATAGCGCCCCTTTTCGATAATGACCACTATCATGCGGTAGGCGAGATAGGTATCGATCTTTATTGGGATAAGACATACCTGCATGAGCAAGTTGATGCTTTCGAGGTGCAAGTGCGTTGGGCTGCCGAGCGTAATCTCCCCATTATTATCCATTGTCGTGAGGCGTTCGAGCTGATCGTTGAAGTTTTGCGTCGTGTGTCGCACCTCGCTCCCCGTGGGGTGTTTCATAGTTTTGGTGGCTCTCCGGCCAATCTCAATACGATTGCCTTGTTGGGCGATTTCTTTATCGGTGTCAATGGTATTGCGACGTTTAAGAAGAGTTCGCTTACCCCTATGGTCGATGCAATTCCGTTGGAGCGTCTGGTTATCGAGACCGATGCACCTTATTTGGCGCCGGTACCTTTTCGAGGCAAAAGAAACGAGCCGGCTTTTGTGCGTTATACAGCCGAGTTTATTGCTATGCGTAAAGGTATTTCCGTAGCAGATATTGAGCAGATTACATACGAAAATGCTTGTAGATTATTTGCTTGTGAATAGTTTATCGACCTGTGTAGGAAAAACAAAATATTAAAAAATGTAAAAAACAGAAAAGTTATATATGAAATAACTAATTTTGCAACATCAAAATATGGCGATGTAGTGTAGTGGCCTAGCACGTATCCCTCTCACGGATGAGACCCGGGTTCGATTCCCGGCTTCGCTACAATAAAAACCCGGGTTTTATCATAAAGCCCGGGTTTTATTGAATTATCTTGTCATACAAGCTTGAGATTGTTTACACACCTCGGTGTTGTATATAAAATATGTATCAGTAAAATATGAACCATGAAACGTCAACTCTTTTTATTTATTTCTTTTTGTTTATTTGCTGAATTGCATGCGCAAATCACATACGATACCCTGCAATGGTGGAATCTTGCCAAGTATGAGGCCGAGACGCTCAACAATTTGGCAGCAGATACCGATAATTGGTATCCGATGTCGAAAAACGGTGCTATTCAGCGCTATGCCAACAATGTGACTACCGATGGTAAAGAGCTCAAAGCCAATGGTATGGTTATTGCCGAGACTGCCGGTCTTATCGTAGGTAAAGGTATGGGTAAAGGTACCTTGTTGTTGCGCTACAACATGGGTAGTAGTCAGAATGGTATGCAGATGCAAAGCATCGCGCCTATCACAATTCCCAACCTCAAAGCCGGTCAAAAAGTATCTGTCACCGTAAAATCGTCCTCATCGGCTGCTGTAGGTATCGAATCGGTGACAAATCTTATTGGTGAGTATGGCTATGATACTTATCCAGCTAATTATTTCAAAACTTATTTGTTTGAGGTTGTCGAAGACGGCGATGTAAGTTGGACCAATAGCGGTGGTATTGTGGTACAAAGTGTAGGTGTATTACAAGAGCATGGCGACATGCGTGAGCGAGTGGCAACACCTTGTATTTCTTTGTCGGGTAGGCAGGTTACAATATCTTGTGATACACCCGAAGCCACAATCTATTATTCGGTTGTAAATAGAGGTTCGATATTTGATTATGCTCGTCTCTACAATGAGCCGTTCGAGATGAATCGTACATGTTATATACGTGCCGTTGCCATAAAAGAAGGCATGCAATCGTCGATAGAGGCTGTAGATAGTCTGTTTGTGCCCCTTGTTATGCCATTTGCCGGCCGTCCACGGATACTCGATCCCGAAACTCTCGACCGAGGGGCGGTTGTTACATATACCGGTAACGAGAATAAATATCTTATCAATTGGCGTTGGCTTATCGATGATCCTGTCGATATAGCCTTTAATGTGTATCGCGATGGAACAAAACTCAACGATAGGCCTATAACCGACGTTACCAACTTCTTAGATGATGCAGGCTCTGTTTCGAGCAATTATGTTGTCGAAACACTTGTTTCGGGGCAGGTCGAAACTACAGACAATGCTCTCATGTTGGCCAAAGGCTATCTCGATATTCCTATCGATCGCCCGGCATCGGGAAAGACCGAAAGTGGTAATTTCGAATATATCCCCGGTGACTGTATGGTGGCCGATGTCGATGGAGATAAATCGTATGAAATTATCATGAAATGGGATCCTTCCAATCAGAAAGATAATTCACACTCAGGATATACCGGCAACGTACTTATTGATGCCTATCGTATGGATGGGACCAAACTATGGCGTATCGACCTGGGTAAAAATATAAGAGCGGGTGCTCATTATACACAGCTCATGGTGTATGACCTCGATGGCGACGGTAAAGCCGAATTGGCATGCAAGACAGCTCCCGGTACTATCGATGGTAAAGGTAATTATGTGTTGATGGGAAATGATGACCCTACGGCCGATTATCGTACTACCGAAGGAAGCAAAACAGGTAGCATTATTAAGGGTCCTGAGTATCTGACGGTATTCAGCGGACTTACCGGTGAGGAGTTGGCTACCACAGCATATCGTCCCGATTATGACACGATACCCAACTGGGGTGACAGTTATGGTAATCGTAGTGAACGCTATTTGGCTTGCGTTGCCTATCTCGATGGGGAACATCCCTCATTGGTCATGTGCCGAGGTTATTATACGGCAGCCTTTTTATGGGCGGTCGATTTTGATGGAACGTCGCTCTCTACACGCTGGATTCATGGTTCGACCGAAGGTGGAGTAGGGGCATATGGCGAGGGTGCGCATACTATTTCTGTCGCCGATGTCGATGGCGACAATCGCGATGAAATCATCTATGGCGCATGTACTCTCGACGACGACGGAACGATTATATATCGTACAAATCTCGGTCATGGCGACGCGCTTCATGTAGGCGATTTGAATCCCGACCGTGTCGGTATCGAAGTGATGATGGTCCATGAAGAAGAATCGGCACTTTACGGTGTGGAGATGCACGACGGTCTCACAGGTGAAATTATTGCAGGTCGCTATATGGGTATCGATGTGGGTCGCGGTATGTGTGCCGATGTCGATGCCGATGCACGAGGTTGTGAATATTGGAGCGCGTCGAGTAATAATGTCTATTCTTGCAACGATCTCCTCATTTCTACACACAAACCCTCTGTCAATTTCCGTACTTTTTGGGACGGCGATCTTCAAGAAGAACTTACCGAAACCGGGGTCATAACCAAGTGGACGGGTCGTGATTCTGATGCCGAAATTTTGGTCGATATGCCGGCAAAATATGGTATCGCCACCAACCTTATAAAATATACCCCTTGTTTGCAAGCCGATATTTTCGGTGATTGGCGAGAGGAGCAAATCTATTACGATGATGCGACAAAGAGCCACCTTTGGATATTCTCGACCCCCTACACTACACAATACCGTGTGCCGACACTGATGCACGACCATCACTATCGTATGGCGACCGTGTGGCAGACTTCGGCATACAATCAACCGCCCCATCTTAGCTATTATCTGCCCGATTATATTGCCAATCAGGCTGTTTCTTCGATCGTTACGCCGTCATTCGATGCCGAGATAGTCGGTACGCGTTATTACAATATGCTTGGTCAGCAAATAAATTTGCCCGAGAGGGGCGCGTATATCCAAGAGATACGCTATACCGATGGCGTTTTTGTACGTTATAAACGATTGAAATAGAATTTGATGACATAAAAACAAACGCAAGGAATCTGATTTCCTTGCGTTTTTGTTTTGTGATAGATGTATAATTACAATGTTACACCTGTTTTGAATATGGCGATTTCGCGATAATCTTTACGCTCGTTGTTTACCTGTGTACCGCTGGCGACCGCTATAATGTAATCTATAAATCGTTTTACAACGGTTTCCATGCTCTCACCTGTCACAAGTGTGCCGGCGTTGAAGTCTATCCAACCCGGTTTATTGGCGGCAAGTGTGCTGTTTGTCGAAATCTTCATCGTCGGTACGTAGGTGCCGAATGGCGTTCCGCGTCCGGTGGTAAATAGTACCATTTGACAGCCGCTCGAGGCAAGTGCCGTAGCCGCAACCAAGTCGTTACCGGGTGCGCTGAGCAGATTGAGCCCTTTTGTTTTGATACGTTCGCCATACATGAGCACGTCGCGTACAATCGATTTACCGCATTTTTGTGTACAGCCAAGCGATTTTTCTTCGAGTGTAGATATTCCACCGGCTTTGTTGCCCGGTGACGGGTTTTCATACACAGGTTGGTTGTTGGCCATAAAATAGGCTTTGAAATCGTTGATGAGGTGTACTGTTTTGTCAAAGAGCTCGGGTGTGCCGCAACGATTCATAAGAATGGTTTCTGCACCAAACATTTCGGGAACTTCCGTAAGTACGGTTGTACCGCCTTGTGATACAAGGAAATCAGAGAATACGCCAAGCAGAGGATTGGCTGTAATACCCGAGAACCCGTCAGAACCACCGCATTTGAGTCCTACACGCAATTCACTCAAGGGTTCATCGGTGCGCACGTCTTTCGATGCAACGGCATATACTTCGCGGAGCAGTGCCATACCGGTTTCAAATTCATCATCGACTTTTTGGCATACCATGAATTTTACACGGCTTTCATCTACCTCGCCTACCAATTCGCGGAAAGCGTCCATCTGGTTGTTTTCACAGCCGAGACCTACAACCAATATACCTCCTGCATTGGGGTGGTGTACCATGTCGCGCAAAACCTTACGTGTATTTTCATGGTCATTACCCAATTGAGAGCAGCCGTAGTTGTGAGGAAAAGATACGATAGCATCTACGCCTTCACTTTGGGTTTCCTTGCGTAGAGCGTCGGCAAGTTGATTGGCCACACCGTTTACGCAACCCACTGTGGGGATAATCCATATTTCGTTGCGGACTCCTACCTCTCCGTTTTTGCGGCGGTAGCCTTTGAATGTGAGACCTTGATTGGGTTGGTCTACGCTTTCGAGTTTCGGGGTATAGGTATATTCGAGCAATCCTTCAAGGTTGGTCTTGATATTTTTCTCGTTTACCCATGCGCCTTTGGTAATCACGTCACGTGCATGACCTATGGGATAACCATATTTGATGATATGTTCACCGGTCGAAAAGTCTTGTAATGCCACTTTATGTCCGGCGGGAATATCTTCGGCCACAACTACATCTATGCCGTTGACCGTAATGCAATCGCCCTTTTTCAAAGGGTCGATTGCTACGGCTACGTTATCGGCAGGATTTATTTTTATAAAATTGTTAATCATTGCGATTAGAGAATAGATTTAACCGTTTCGAGCATACCTTTTTCTTGGATCATATCGAGATAACCTTTTACGGCATCGGTAAGACCCGGTATATTGTTGAGGTCTTCGCCCCAAATCGATTCGGCGGCTAATACACCTTTGGCTACTTTGCAGGTGCAACCGGTTGCCCACAAATCTTTGAGCAATTGCATGATTTCGGGAGCGTCATTGGGAACGATTTCAGCACCGTCGGCACGTACACCGCCTTTGTAATAGGTTATGATTGCGGCAAGACCCAATACAAGACCTTTGGGGAGTTCGCCTTTGCGTTCGAGATATACTTTCAATCCGGGAAGGTCGCGGGTCTCGTATTTCGGGAACGAGTTGAGCATGATAGAGGTTACTTGGTGGTCTACAAACGGGTTGTTGAAACGTTCAAGTACATCTTCGGCAAATTTTTTCAACTCTTCTTTCGGCAAGTTGAGGGTTTCCATCAACTCTTCAAACATTACTTTGTTGATATATTTGCCTACAACTTCGTGTTGACAAGCTTCGCGCACGATGTTGATGCCCGATAGGTATGCAACGGGCGAGAGCACGGTGTGCGGGCCGTTGAGCAAGGTTACTTTACGTTCGTGATACGGAGCTTCAGAGGGTACAAACAATACGTTGAGACCTGCTTTGTCGGCGGGGAATTCTTTGGCTACGCTCTCGGGAGCTTCGATTACCCACAAGTGGAATATTTCGGCTTGTACCACGAGATTGTCGTCGTATTGCAATTTTTCTTTGATGCTGTCGATGTCTTTGCGGGGGAAACCCGGTACGATACGGTCTACGAGGGTTGCATATACACCGCATGCCTCTTCAAACCATGTTTTGAACTCTTCGCCGAGATTCCACAATTCGATATATTGATAGATGGTCTCTTTC